>NZ_JAVDSZ010000006.1:0-292704 GCF_031455575.1 Xanthomonas sp. 1678
AGTGGCCGACGCCGTGGCAGTTCCGAACTTCGCTCGTCGCGACTGAAGTCGCTCCCACAAGAGGCTCGCGGCCAGCGTGCTGGGTGCACTGTAGGGGGGGCTCAAGTCAGGGCAGTGGCCGACGCCGTGGCAGTTCCGAACTTCGCTCGTCGCGACTGAAGTCGCTCCCACAAGAGGCTCGCGGCCAGCGTGCTGGGTGCACTGTAGGAAGAGCTCAGCCCCGGCAGTGGTCGCAGCTGTCGTAGTTTCCGGCTTCGTTCGTCGCGGCTGAAGCCGCTCCTGCACGGGCTTGCGGCGAGCTTGCCGGGTGCACTGTAAAAGGGCTTAGCCCTGACAGTAGGCGAGGCCTTGGTAGTTTTCGGCTTCGCTCATCGCGGCTGAAGCCGCTCCTACAGGGGACTTGCGGCGAGCTTGTCGAGTGCACTGTGGGAGGGGCTTCAGCCCCGACGCGATACGGCTGGGCGGCGATCGGTCATTCGGGCCGCTCCGAGCCGCTGCATCTGCGCTGCCGGCAGCGGCCGCCAACTCCACAAAGCCCTAGTCGAGAAACACCTGTCGCACCGTGGCGCGTGCGGCATCCAGCGAGAAGTGGGTGGCGATGTTGCGCAGGCCATTGCCCGCCAGCGTGTTCCACAGCGCCTCGTCGGTGTACAACTGCGCCAGCGCGGCGACGAACTGCGGTGCGGTTTCGGCGATCAGCACGTCTTCGCCGTGGCGCAGGTGCATGCCTTCCACCGCGCACGGGGTGGCCACCACCGGCTGGCCGTGGGCCATGCTCAGGTTGACCTTGCCCTTGACCCCGGCGCCGAAGCGCAGCGGCGCCACCGCGATGCGGATGTCGTCCATGTACGGGACGATGTCCGGTACGTGGCCGAGCAGCTCCACCCCGGGCGTGGCCGCGCCGAGGCGGCGGATGTCCTCGGGCATGTCGGCGCCGATGCAGTGGAAGCGCAGTTCCGGCAGCAGCGCGCGCAGCGGCGGAAACACCTCCTGCAGGAACCAGCGCATCGCGTCGACGTTGGGCGCATGGCGGAAGCCGCCGACGAACACCAGGTCGCGGCGCTGCGCCCACGGCAGGCCCGGTCCGGCGACCTCGTGCAGGTTGGAGATCAGCGCGGTGCGCACCTGCGGCGCTTCGCGCTGCAACTGCGCGCGTTCGACCTCGCTGACCAGCACGGTGACATCGACCTGGGCCATCACCTCCAGTTCGCGCGCGCGGGTGCGTTCGGCCTCGCGCAGCAGGCGCGCGTCGCCGGCCAGCTCGGCGCCGCGGCGCTCGCGCAGGTAGTGCAGGTCGACGGTGTCGAACAGCCGCCGCGCCTGCGGCGCGAAGCGGCGCAGCAGCGGCAGGCAGGCGTGGGCGACGTGATGACGCACCAGCAGCACGGCGTGGAAGCGCGCGCCATGCTCCTGCAGGAATCCGCTCAGGCTCTTCAGGTACGGCGCGTACCACACCTCCACGCCGAGCCGCTGCAGCGCCTCGCTGTGGCGGCTGGCGTATTCGCGGCCGCTGGGCACCAGCACCACGTGCGCGCCTTCCTGCAGCAGCAGACGGATCAGGTTGAGCTGGCGCAGCGAGGCCGAGTCGCGGTCCGGTTGCGGCAGCGCCTCGTCGATGATCAGTACCTGGCGCTGGTGCCGGTGCAACAGCGCCGGTGTCGGCGTGGTACCCGGCGCCGGCTGCTGCGCCAGCACGCCGGCCCATTTGTCGGCGAACACGCCGCGGTTGCGCACCTGGTAGGCCTTGATCCCGCTGCCGGTATCGGTGCCGTTGCTGGTGCCTTCGTCGTGCACCACCTGGCTCGCCGGCTGCAGCAGGGTGCGCAGTCCAGCGTCGCGCACGGCGAAGGCGAGGTCGGTGTCTTCGTAGTAGGCCGGCATGTAGCGCGTGTCGAAGCCGCCCAGCGCCAGGAAGCGTGCGCGTTCGATCGCCAGCGCCGCGCCGGCGCCGTAGTCGATGTCGCGCAGGTAGGCGTAGCGCGGGTCGTCCGGCGATTCGAAGCGGCCGTAGCTCCAGGCGCTGCCGTCGGCGAAGACCACGCCGCCGGCTTCCTGCAGGCGCCCGTCCGGGTACAGCAGTTGCGCGGTGACCAGGCCGGCCTGCGGCACCTGCGCGAAGGTGTCCAGCAGGGCGTCCAGCCAGCCCGGCTGCGGCACCGTGTCGTTGTTGAGGAACACCAGGTACTTGCCGCGCGCGCGCGCCGCGCCGTCGTTGCAGGTGGCGATGAAGCCGCCGTTCTGGCTGCGCACGTGGTAGTGCAGGCCCTGGATCTGCGGTAGCCACTGCACGGTCTCGTCGCTGCTGCCGTCGTCGATCACCAGGATCTCGCAGGCCGCCGCCGGCGGGTGCGCGGCCAGCGCGCGCAGGCAGGCCAGGGTGTGCGCGATGTGGTTGTAGACCGGGATCACGATGCTCGCCAGCGGCGCGTCGCTGGCCGGCACCGCGAATGGCGCGAACGGCCGCGGCGCGACCGCGAACAGCGCGCGCCGCGGCGGCGGCAACGGCTGCGCATGCACACGCAGGCGCTGCCAGGTGCTGCGCCAGCCGCGCGTGCGCAGGCTGGCCAGGCCGCGCCGGAGCAGGCCGGTCAGGCGGTTCAGGGCGTAGCGCAGGTTCGCCCAGGACATCGACATCCGTTGCAACTCCAGCTTAAACAAAAGGGGACCCGCGCCGCGCTGCCTGCTGGCCTGCGCTAGACTCGCCGGAATTTACATTCTCGCATCCCCGTGCCACGACGCTACGACGACAACGACACCGACGATCAGGACACCGACGATCTCGACAGCGGCGCCTCGCCCTGGCGCCGGCGCCTGCTCACCTGGGGGCTGGCCGCGGCCGCGCTGGGCCTGGGCTTCCTGATCCCGTACACGGTCTATCTGAACAAGCAGGTGACGCAGCGCTTCGGCGAACTGCGCTGGCAGATTCCGACCCGGGTCTACGCACGGCCGCTGGCGCTGGCGCCGGACACGGCGATGGACGCGCAGACGCTGAAGACCGAACTGGACGCGGCCAGCTACCGCGAGGACGCCGGCGCGCAGCGCCCCGGCAGCTACCAGCAGGACGGCAACCGCTTCGTCATCGCCAGCCGCGGCTACGTCGACGTGGACGGCCGGGTCGCGCCCAAGCGGGTGGAAGTGAGCCTGTCCGGCGGCCGCGTGGCGGCGCTGCGCGATGCGCAGACGCGCAAGTCGCTGACCGCCGCACGGCTGGATCCGGCGCGCATCGCCACGTTGTACGGGCAGAAGCAGGAAGAGCGGCGGCTGGTGCGGGTGGACGAAGTGCCCGAGCTGCTGGTCACCGGATTGCAGGCGGTGGAAGACCGCGACTTCAACTACCACCACGGCATCGACCTCAGCGGCATGGTGCGCGCGGCATGGGTGATGGTGCGCTCCGGCGGCAAGAGCCGGCAGGGCGCCAGCACCCTGACCCAGCAGCTGGCGCGCAGCGGCCTGCTCGGCATCGGCAAGGAGCAGACGCTCACCCGCAAGTTCAACGAGATCCTGTACGCGCTGATCATGGAGGCGCGCTACGACAAGCGCACCATCCTGGAGGCCTATCTGAACCAGGTGTACCTGGGCCAGCGCGGCAGCCAGGCGATCCACGGCGTGGCCTCGGGCGCGGAATTCTGGTTCGGGCGCGAGCTGGACGCGCTGCCGCCGGAACAGGTGGCGCTGCTGATCGGCCTGGTCAAGGGACCGTCCTACTACGATCCGCGCCGCTATCCCGAGCGCGCGCTGGACCGGCGCAATTTCGTGCTCGGCAAGCTGCGCCAGAGCGAACTGATCGACGAGCCCACCTACCGCCAGGCGCTGGCCGCGCCGCTGGGCGTGCCGGCCAATCCGGGGCTGGTCGCGGCCAACCGCTTCCCGGCGTACGTGGACCTGGTGCGCCGCCAGCTGGCGCGCGACTACCCGGAAAGCGCGCTGCAGGGCGCCGGGCTGAGCGTGCTGACCGGCATGTCGCCGTCGGCGCAGGCCTATGCCGAAGGCGCGGTGACCCGCACCCTCAAATCGCTGGAGAGCAACAAGAAGCGGCCGCCGCTGCAGGCCGGCCTGGTGCTGACCGATACCCACAACGGCGACGTGCTGGCGGTGGTCGGCAGCCGCGACGTGTCGCAGCCCGGCTTCAACCGCGCGATCGAAGCGCAGCGCCAGGTCGGCTCGCTGCTCAAGCCGTTCGTGTACCTGCTGGCGCTGGCGCAGCCGGACCGCTATTCGCTGGCCAGTTGGGTCGACGATTCGCCGGTGACGGTGCAGCTCAGCCGCGGCAAGCGCTGGACCCCGGGCAATTCGGACAACCGCAGCCACGGCACGGTGCGCCTGGTCGATGCGCTGGCGCATTCGTACAACCAGGCCACGGTGCGGATCGGCATGCAGGTCGGGCCGGAGCGGGTGGCGCAGCTGGTCAAGGTGCTGGCCGGGCTCGAGGCCGAGGTCAATCCCTCGCTGATCCTGGGCGCGACCGACCAGAGCCCGTACGCGATGACCCAGCTGTACCAGTTCCTCGCTTCCGGCGGCGAGATCCAGCCGCTGCACGCGGTGCGCGGTGTGCTCGATCCGCAGGGCAAGCTGCTCAAGCGTTACGACAAGGCGCCGGCGCCGGCGCAGGAAGGCGATTCGGTCGCCGCCAACCTGGTCGGGCTGGCGCTGCAGCAGGTGGTCAGCAACGGCACTGCGCGGCAGCTGCTCGGCGACGGCCTGGGCAAGCTGTCCCCGGCCGGCAAGACCGGCACCAGCAACGATGGGGTGGACAGCTGGTACGCCGGCTACACCGGCGATCACCTGGCGGTGATCTGGATCGGCAATGACCAGAACAAGCAGACCGGCCTGTACGGCGCCACCGGCGCGATGCGGGTGTGGTCGGGCATCTTCGCGCGGCTGCCGAGCTCGCCGCTGAAGGTGCAGGGCAAGGGCATCGACTGGCAGTGGATGGACCCGGCCGGCAGCAACAGCACCGACCCCGGTTGCCCCGGCGCGCGCCAGTTCCCGTTCGTGGTCGGCTTCGCCCCGGCGTACGCGCCATGCGCGCCGCCGCAGGCGCTGCCCGAGGAGGGGCAACCGGCCGACGGCGAGAGCCAGGGCCAGGGCCAGGGCGGCGGCTGGCGCAGCTGGTTCGGCCTGGACAAGAAGAAGGAAACGCCGCCCGCCGACGCGGCGTCCACACCGCCAGCGCAATGATCCACGGATGCCTGCCATGACCCGATACGCCCCCGCCATCGCCGCCCTCAGCCTGCTGCTGGCCTCCTGCGTCAGCGCGCCGCCACCGCCGCCACCGCCGCCGGTGGACACCACCACGCCGGCACAGCGCGTCGCCGCGATCGAAGCCAGCGGCGGCGTCGACGACACCGAACTGAGCGTGCAGCCGCTGCGCGATCCGCAGGTCGAGGACCTGCGCGACGGCGCCAAGCGCAAACGCGCGGCCGGCGACCTGGCCGGCGCCGCGGCGGCACTGGACCAGGCCCTGCAACTGGTGCCGGAAGACCCGGCGCTGCTGCAGGACCGCGCCGAACTGGCCTTGCTGCTGAAGGACGACGCACAGGCCGAGGCCTTCGCCAAGCGCGCCATCGACCTGGGCTCGCAGACCGGCCCGCTGTGCCGCCGGCACTGGGCCACGATCGAGCAATCGCGCCTGGCCCGCGGGCAGAAGGAGAACGCGGCGTCCGCGCATGCGCAGATCGAACGTTGCACGGTGGCGGGGGTGAAGCGGTATTGATCCAGAGCCGGGATTTGGGATTCGGGATTGGGGATTCGGTAAAAGCCGCGGCTGACCAGTTGTTGCGGATGATCCGTATCGCTGTGGTGCCCTCCATCTTCGGCGCGCACGCGTAGTTAGCGAACCGACGCGCCGCTTTTGCGAATCCCCAATCCCGAATCCCCAATCCCGCCCCCCAATGTCCCTCAGCCACGCCAGCACCGAAGCGCTCAGCGAAGGCGGTGCGCTTGCCCGCCAGCTCGATGCGTTCGTGCCGCGCGCGGCGCAGTTGCGCTTGACCGCGGCCATCGCCGAGGCGTTCGAGCAGCGCGACGTGTTGCTGGCCGAGGCCGGGACCGGCACCGGCAAGACCTATGCCTACCTGGTGCCGGCGCTGCTGTCGGGATTGAAGACCATCGTCTCCACCGGCACCCGCGCGCTGCAGGACCAGCTCTACCACCGCGACCTGCCGCGGGTGCGCGCGGCGCTGGGTGTGGGCCTCAACAGCGCGCTGCTGAAGGGCCGCGCCAACTATCTGTGCAAGTACCGGCTGGAGCAGGCCAAGGGCGAGCCGCGCTTCACCGCGCGCGAGCAGATCGCGCAGTTCCAGCGCATCGTCGCCTGGGGCGGGCGCACCCGTTTCGGCGACATCGCCGAACTGGAGGCGCTGCCCGACGATTCGCCGTTGCTGCCGATGGTCACCTCGACGATGGACAACTGCCTCGGCACCGAATGCCCGTTCTGGAGCGAGTGCTTCGTGGTGCAGGCGCGGCAGCGCGCGCAGGCCGCCGACGTGGTGGTGGTCAACCACCATCTGCTGCTGGCCGACCTGGCGCTGAAGCAGGAGGGCTTCGGCGAGATCCTGCCCGGCGCGCAGGCCTTCGTCATCGACGAGGCGCACCAGCTGCCGGAACTGGCGGCGAACTTCTTCGGCGAGAGCTTCGGCATGCGCCCGCTGCAGGAACTGGCGCGCGACTGCCTGGCCGAGAGCCGCCACGTCGCCGGCGCGCTGGCCAGCCTGCAGGCGCCGGTGCAGGCGCTGGAACAGGCCTTGCGCGAACTGCGCGCCGCGATGGAAGGGCTGCCCACCCGCGGCACGCAATGGCGCTTGCTGGCCAAGCCGCAGGTGCGCGACGGCTTCGACGCGCTGCTGGCGGAACTGGCGCGGCTGCAGGAGAGCCTGGCGGTGCTGCGCGAGGCCTCGCCCGGCTTCGACGCCTGCGCCGCGCGCGCGCAGGAGATGCGCGCGCGGCTGGGCCACTGGCTCGGCGACGATGCGCCGATCCCGGATTTCGAGGCCGAGCCGGCGCCGCCGTCCAACGACGTGCTGTGGTACGAACTGAGCGCGCGCGGCTTCCGCTGCCAGCGCACGCCGCTGGACGTGTCCGGCCCGCTGCGCATGCATCGCGAGAAATCGCACGCGGCCTGGGTGTTCACCTCGGCGACACTGGCGGTGAAGGGCGATTTCGAGCACATCGCCACGCGCCTGGGGCTGAGCGATCCGATGACCTTGCTGCAGCCCAGTCCGTTCGACTGGGCGCGGCAGGCGCTGTGCTACCTGCCGGCGCTGCCGGACCCGAACGCGCGCGGCTTCGGCACCGCGCTGATCGCCGCGCTGCATCCGGTGTTGCAGGCTTCGCAGGGCCGTGCCTTCCTGCTCTTCGCCTCGCACCGCGCGCTGCGCGAGGCCGCCGAGGCGCTGCGCGACGTGCCGTGGCCGCTGTTCGTGCAGGGCGAGGCGCCGCGCGCGACCTTGCTGCAACGCTTCCGCGAGTCCGGCAACGGCGTGCTGCTCGGCTCGGCCAGCTTCCGCGAAGGCGTGGACGTGGTCGGCGACGCGCTGAGCGTGGTGGTGATCGACAAGCTGCCGTTCGCCGCCCCGGACGATCCGGTGTTCGAAGCGCGGCTGGACGCGATCCGCCGCGACGGCGGCAACCCGTTCCGCGACGAACAGCTGCCGCAGGCGGTGATCGCGCTGAAGCAGGGCGTGGGCCGGCTGATCCGCAGCGAGACCGACCGCGGCGTGCTGGTGCTGTGCGACCCGCGGCTGCTGTCCAAGTCCTACGGCCGTACCTTCCTGGAGTCGCTGCCGCCGTTCGCGCGGACCCGCGATGTGGAGGAGGTGCGGGCGTTTTTTGCCTCGGGACTCGGGACTGGGGACTCGGGACTCGAAGCGTCGGGACTCGGGACCGGGGACTCGGGACTCGAAGAAGCGGAGGCGCGCTGATGTTCGCTCGCCGCCACGGCCTTCGGTCTGGGAGCCTCCGGATGTGCGCTCGTCCAGGTGCCGATGAGGCGATGGATGCTAGGCTTTCCGCCTTTCCGGGTCCCCAGTCCCGAGTCCCCAGTCCCGGCCCCCAATGAACATCCTCGCCTTCGAAACCGCCACAGAAGCCCTCTCCGTCGCCGTGCATGTCGATGGCAAGGTCCTGGAGCGTTTCGAACTCGCGCCGCGCCGGCATGCCGAGCTGGCGCTGCCGTGGGCCGAGCAGTTGCTGGCCGAGGCCGGCATCGCCCGCAGCCAACTCGATGCGATCGCCTTCGGCCGCGGCCCCGGCGCGTTCACCGGCGTGCGCCTGGCGATCGCGCTGGCGCAGGGCATCGCGCTGGCGCTGGACCTGCCGGTGCTGCCGGTGTCCACCCTGCACGCGCTGGCCTTGCGCGCGCCGGCCGACGCACCGCACGTGCTGGCCGCGATCGATGCGCGCATGGGCGAAATCTACGCGGCGACCTTCGTGCGCGACGCCGACGGCCTGCACGCGCTGACGCCGGAGCAGGTGCTGGTGCCGGACGCGTTCGTGCTGCCCGATGCAGACGCGCACTGGCACGGCGTCGGCACCGGGCTGGCGGCGATCGACGGCACGTTGCAGCGGCGCCTGGGCGCGCAGTTGCGCAGCGTCGATGCGCAGGCGCTGCCGCATGCCGCCGACGTGCTGACCCTGGCGCTGGCCGCCTATGCGCGCAGCGAAGCGATCGCCCCGGAACGCGCCGAACCGGCCTACCTGCGCGACAACGTCGCGCTGACCCTGGCCGAGCAGCAGGCGCAGCGCGCCGCGCGATGACCACGGCCGAAGACGAGCGCGCGCGTTTCCGCGGCTGCCTGCTGGGCCTGGCCGTGGGCGATGCGCTGGGGACCACGCTGGAATTCAAGGCGCCGGGCAGCTTTGTGCCGATCGACGACATGATCGGCGGCGGTCCGTTCGATCTGCAGCCGGGGCAGTGGACCGACGACACCTCGATGGCGCTGTGCCTGGCGCACAGCCTGCTGTACCGCGAAGGCTTCGATGCCGCGGACCAGATGAACCGCTATTGCAACTGGTACCGCCATGGCTACCTCAGCAGCACCGGCGCCTGCTTCGACATCGGCAACACCGTGCGCCAGGCGCTGGAGCGCTACCTGGAAGGGGAAGGGGCCTTTAGCGGCAGCGACGATCCGCGCTCGGCCGGCAACGGCTCGCTGATGCGGCTGGCGCCGGTGGCGATGTACTACGCGCATCGCCCCGAAGTGCTGGCCGAACGCGCGGCGGACAGTTCGCGCACCACGCATGCCGCCGCCGAGGCGCTGGATGCCTGCCGGCTGTTTGCCTTGCAGTTGCGCACCGCGCTTGTTGGCGGCAATCGGACGCAGGTGCTGCACGCGCAGGATGTGGCGTTGGAGACGCCGGCGCTGCGCGCACTGGCGGTGCGCGACCACGCTACGGTGCCGGCGGCGCACATCCGCGGCACCGGCTATGTGGTCGACGCCCTGTCGGCGGCGCTGTGGTGTTTCGCGACGACCGACAGTTTCGCCGATGCGGTCTTGCGTGCAGCCAATCTCGGCGACGACGCCGATACCACCGCGGCGATCTGCGGCCAGCTTGCCGGCGCGTTCTACGGCATCGACGGCATCCCCGCCGCCTGGCGCGCGCGCGTGCAGGATGCGGCGGAGATCGTCGCGCTGGCCGATCGCCTGCACCAGGCCAGCGCAGCGGAATAGCAGCGGGCAGGGAAGGCCGGCCGTCCCTGGCCGGCCCTCCCGCACACCGCCAGCGCGGTCAGTAGTCGTAGCTGACGCTCAACCGCATCGAGCGCGGTGCCTGGCGCAGCAACGCCGCGCCGTACACGGGATCGCTGTTGCCCGGGTCCGTTTCCGAATACGGGTACTTCCACAGCGTGGCCTGGCCGTTGAAGGCGTTGAACACGTCCAGGTTGAAGGCCAGCTTGTGATCCGCGTACGCCGGCCGCCACGACACGCCTAGATCGAGCTGCTTCAGCCACGGCAGGCGGCCCTGGCTGCCCGGAGGGGCCGCTTCGCCCTGGTAGTAGTGGTAGGCGATGCCGTAGCCGGACGGATCGCTCTGGTCGGCGCCGTACGAGCCGAGCGCACTGAACGGCGTGCCGGACATCAGTTTGAGGTTGGCCGACACCAGCCATTCGGGCGTGAACTGGTAATAGCCGTAGAACTTGAACTGGTGGGTGTGGTCGTTGCTCTGCGGGCCGTTGGTGTGTTCCATCAGCTGCGCGTAGTCCCAGGCCTGGGTGGTGGAGACGGCGGTCTGGCCGATGCCCGACAGCAGCTGGCCCTCGGTGGTGCCGTAGCTGCGCGACCAGGTGTAGTCGACGCGGCCGTACCAGCGCTGGTCGAACGGGTGCTCCAGCGACAGGTTGAGCCCGTAGTAGTTGCGCTTGAACTTGGGAAAGCCGAGTTCGGCATTGCTCAGCGGCACGCTGACGTAGTTGCCCGAGGTGTCGACCAGGGTGAAGGTGTTGGACTTGCCCGGATTGATCAGCCAGCAGCTGACCGGGTTGCTGGCCAGGGTCACCGCATGCCCTTGCGCCGCCGCGGCGGCGAACACGGTGTCGCTGTCGCAGTAGTCGTCCACGCCGCTGCGCAGCACGCGGTAGGTGGCCTTGGCGCCGTACACCCAGCTATCGCCCCAGGCCTTGGTGAAGCCTAGGATGAACTCGTCCTGGAACGAGGGCTTGATGCCCTGCGTGGCCACGGTCTTCGGATCGGGCAGGATGCCGTAGTTGTTGTTGGAGGACACCGCGTCGGAGATCTGGGTCAGGTCGGTCGGATAGCCGTTGCCGTCGATGCCGCCGTAGGTGTAGTAGGTCGAGGTCGCCAGCGTCGCGCCGGCGGCATTGAACGCCGGGTTGAGCGGCAGCGCCAGGTAATAGCGGCCGGCGTTGCCGTACACCTTGAAGCGCGCGTCGCCGTCGACGTCCCAGCTGAAGCCCAGGCGCGGCGCCCACTGCCCGCTGGTCTGCTTGATGTAGGCGTCGCCGTCGCGGTTGTAGTTGGTGAACTGGTCCAGGCGCAGGCCGAGGCTGAGCAGGAAGCGCTCGCTCACCTGCCAGTTGTCCTCGATGTATTGCGCGCGCTGCGCCGCGCGGACCGAGGCCAGCGCGCTGTAGACGTACCTGCGCACGTAGTAGCCGTCTTCGCCGTTGGCGTAGCCGCCGGTGGCCGGCACGCCGAGGCCGGTGTTGATCGGTACGTTCGGATTGGACTGGCCGTAGATCCACTGGTAGCCATCGGCCGAGGCCACCGAGCCGCGGTTGAGCGCGCGCGCGTTCTGGTTGTCGATGCCGATGGTGATGCTGTGTTCGCCGATGACGTAGTTCAGGTCCAGGCGCAGGTTGTCGGTGCGGTTGCCGCGGTCCGGATCGACCAGCAGCGCGGTGGTCTGTGCGTTGGTGATCGGGGTGCCGCCGGTGTAGGCCGGGTTCTGGAACGCGGCGTCGTCGACGTAGGTCAGCGCGCCGCTGTAGTTGGGGTTGCCGACGTAGTCGTCGGTGCGCTGCTTGCCGTACTGGGCGCTGAAGGTCAGGCGGTCGGTGAGGTAGCCGGTGTACTTGGCGGTCCACAGGTCGCCGCCGGTCTTGGTGGTGTCGGCGCTGCCGCGGCGCGCGCCGATGTCGTAGCCGCTGTAGTCGTAGTAGCTGCCGCGGGTGATGTAGCGGCTGGAGGCGCCGGTGATCTCCAGCAACTGGTTGTCGCTGATGTTCCAGTCGAGCTTGGCGTACCAGCTCGGCCGCCGGTAGTCGTAGTCGTAGTAGCCGGTGTTGTTCTCCCGGGAACCGTAGAACCTGTCTCCGTCCTGCCGCTGCAGTTCGTAGGAACCGAAGAAGAACAGCTTGTCCTGGAGCAACGGGCCGCCCGCGTACACGCTCTGCGTGCTGAGCGTGGCGCTGCTCTTGCTGTCCGGCCGGTACAGGGTGCCGTCGCCGGGCGCGTAGACGTCCTTCTGCGAAGTGCGCAGGCCGTCGGGTTCCCAGGTCGCCTGGCCGCCGAAATGCCATTCGTTGCTGCCGCGCTTGCCGACCGCGTTGATCACGCCGCCATCGGAGCGGCCGTACTTGGCGCTGTAGCCGCCGGTGTAGACCTCCAACTGGTCGATGCTGCCGTAGGGCAGGGTCAGCCCGCCCAGTCCGCGTAGCGGGTCGGTGGTGTTGAAGCCGTTGATGTAATAGGCGTTCTCGGCGGCCGACGAGCCGCCGAAGCTGAGCAGCTGCGCGCCGGTCGGGCCGATGTAGGTGCCGCTGCCGCTGTTGCCGGACACGCCGGGCGCCAGCTGCGCGATCGCCTCGGCCGAGCGCCCCAGCGGCAGCCGCTGCAGCTGTTCGGCGTCGATCACGGTGCGCGAGTCGACGCTGCTGACGTCGATCGCCGCGGCGGCGCGGTCGGCGCTGACGTTGACCCCGGTCAGGCTGGTGACCGCGGCGAAGGAGACGTCGGTGACCGCGCCGACGGTCAGGCCCACGCCCTCGCGGCTGCCGAGCACGGCGTCGTCGGCGCCCTTGGCGACGATGGTGTAGGTGCCCAGCGGCAACTGGCCGATGCTGTAGCGGCCGCGCGCATCGACCGCGACTTCGCGGCTGAGGCCGCTGTCGCTGCGCACCTGCACGCGTTGCGCGTTGGCCGGCGCCTGACCGGCGACGGCGCCGGTGGTGGACTGGGCCAGGGCGGGCGGCGCAGCGAGGGCGGCGCCCAGCGCCAGCGCGAGCAGGGCGGGCCTGCGAAGAAGGGAATGCTTTTTCATGGAGGAGGCGGCTCGGGTGGTGGGGGCGGGGACGCACCACGCCGGCTTCCGATCCACTCATCCTTGGTGATGCGGTGTACGCGGTAACGTTCCCCGCCACCATTAACCTTAATGCGACGCCTATTCAGAAATGCCGCGTGGTTATGTCGGCGGCACCAATCGTTATCTCTGCGGTTGCTGCGGCGCCTGCCGACACACGGCGCGCCCTGCGTCTCCCTTCTCCCTGCGGGAGAAGGTGCCCCGCAGGGGCGGATGAGGGTACGGGCGAAGCCTGGGGAGTTTGGCGACGCCAGGCTGTCGGTGCCGACGTACCCTCACCCCAACCCCTCTCCCAGCGGGAGAGGGGCTCGATCTGTCCCTTCTCCCTGCGGGAGAAGGTGCCCCGAAGGGGCGGATGAGGGTATGGGCGAAGCCTTGGAAGTTCGGTTGCATCAGGTGATCGGTGCCGACGTACCCTCACCCCAACCCCTCTCCCGGTGGGAGAGGGGCTCGACTTGTCCTTCTCCCGTCGGGAGAAGGTGCCCCGAAGGGGCGGATGAGGGTACGGGGGAAGGCTGGGAAGTTCGGTTGCGTCAGGCGATCGGTGCCGACGTACCCTCACCCCAACCCCTCTCCTGGCGGGAGAGGGGCTCGATCTGTTCCTTCTCCCGTCGGGAGAAGGTGCCCCGAAGGGGCGGATGAGGGTACGGGCGAAGCCTGGAAATGTTCGGTGCCGCCAGGCGGTCCGTGGCGGCCGGACCCTCACCCCAACCCCTCTCCCGGTGGGAGAGGGGCTTGTCGCAGTCTCGGCGCGTGCGCGTCCGATGCGAAGCGCGCCGCTCAACGATCGTCGCGCAGTGTGCCGCCGGGCAGGAACACCCAGGTGCGGGTCACCTGCAGGATGTCGATGTTGTCTTCGGTGTGCGGCAGCGGCGGGAACGGTTGCGCCAGCTGCACCACCCGCAGCGCCGCGGCATCGAGCATCGGCACGCCGCTGGAGCGCAGCACGCGGCTGCTCTCGATGCTGCCGTCGCGACGGACCCCGACGCTGATCACCACCTGGCCGCCCAGCCGCTGACGGCGCGCCTCGTCGGGGTAGTTGAGGTTGCCGACCCGCTCGGCACGGTCGACCCAGGCGCGCAGGTAGTTGGCGTAGGCGTATTCGCGGGTGCTGGCGGACACGAACTTGCGGTTCGGGCGCTTGGCGTACTGCTCCGAGCGCAGGTGCACCTCGGCGGCCAGGCGCGCCATCTCCGCGTCGCGCTGCTCGCGTTGCGCGTCCACCGGCTGGGTCGGGGCGTCGGTGCGCGGCTGGGTCTGCGGCGCCGGCAGCGGCTGTTCGCCGCGCGCGCTGCTGACTACGCGCGGGGTCGGCTCCGGCGCCGCCGCCGCGGTCTGCGCGCGCAGCGCCTGCGGCGCCAGGCCGTCGTGCTGCTGCGGCACCACCCCGGGCTGGCTGTCGCGCGGGCGTTGGGGGGTGTCGTGGTCGCCGCCGCCCTGCTGGTTGGCCTGGGCCAGGAAGTCGGCCTGCTTGGGCGTCAGCGGGGTGCTGGTCTGGCTGAAGATCACGTCCAGGGTCGGTACCAGCGGCGCGTCGTCGTCGATCGCGAAGCCGACCCCCAGGATCAGCAGGCCGTGCACGATCAACGACAGCACCAGCGTGGCGCTGAGCCGTTCGCGCTCGCCGATGCGCGGCGCGGGCGTCGCGGCGGCCGCGCTCATCGCGCCGGGTAGGCCTCGATCGCGTCGAACAGCAGCCCGGCGATGTTCAGCCCGTACTGCGCGTCCAGTTCACGGACGCAGGTGGGGCTGGTGACGTTGACCTCGGTCAGGTAGTCGCCGATCACGTCAAGGCCGACGAAGCGCATGCCACGCCGCTGCATCTCCGGGCCGACCTGGCCGGCGATCCAGCGGTCGCGCTCGCTCAGCGGGCGACCTTCGCCGCGGCCGCCGGCGGCCAGGTTGCCGCGGAACTCGTCGCCCTGCGGGATCCGCGCCAGGCAGTAGTCCACCGGTACGCCGTCGACCAGCAGGATGCGCTTGTCGCCGGCGCTGATGTCGGGGATGAAGCGCTGCGCCAGGGCCAGCTTGCGGCCGCCGTCGGTCAGCGTCTCCAGGATCACGTTGAGATTGGGGTCGCCGGTGCCGCTGCGGAAGATCGAACGCCCGCCCATGCCGTCCAGCGGCTTCAGCACCGCCTGGCCGTGCTCGAGCACGAACGCCTTCAGCGCCGCCGCGTCGCGGCTGACCAGGGTCGGCGGGCAGCACTGCGGGAACAGCAGCGCGGCCAGCTTCTCGTTGAAGTCGCGCAGGCCCTGCGGGTCGTTGATGACCTGGGCGCCGGCGCGCTGGGCCACGCTCAGCACATGGGTGTCGTACAGGAATTCCGAGTCGAACGGCGGGTCCTTGCGCATCAGCACCACCTGGCCGGTGCCGAACGCCAGCTCGGCGAACGCACCCAGCTCGAACCAGCCGGCCTTGTCGTCGCGCACCTGCAGCGGCGCGGCCTGCGCCAGCGCGCGGCCCTCGCGCAGCGACAGCCCGCCGGGGCGCACGTAGTGCAGCCGGTGGCCGCGGCGCTGCGCTTCCAGCAACATCGCGAAGGTAGTGTCTTTGGCAATCTTGATGCTGGCGATGGGATCCATCACCACGATGACATCGAACGACATGGCGGCACCTGGGGGACTGAGCGGAGGATGGTAGCGGGTCGGCGCCGGGCGCGCGCAAGGTCACCGCCGCCGGGCCGCGCGGCACCCTGCGGCGGCAGCCAAACTGTGACATAGTTGGCTCCGGAAAGTGGTCCAACGCAGCGCCGTGGCGACGGCCTTGACAGTCTGAGCGGGTCTTGGGATACATGTCGTTTCGCAGCGACGTCGGATCCGATGAAGCGTCGCGCGCCTGGGGGGCAAGTGAATGAGTGAAAACACGACTGCGGGTGGGGAACTCGCAGGACTGAGAGTCATGGTGATCGATGACTCGAAGACGATCCGCCGTACCGCCGAAACGCTGTTGAAGCGCGAGGGGTGCGAGGTGGTCACCGCCACCGACGGGTTCGAGGCCTTGGCCAAGATCGCCGATCAGCAGCCGCAGATCATCTTCGTGGACATCATGATGCCGCGGCTGGACGGCTATCAGACCTGCGCGCTGATCAAGGGCAACCAGCTGTTCAAGGCGACGCCGGTGATCATGCTGTCCTCCAAGGACGGCCTGTTCGACAAGGCGCGCGGGCGCATCGTCGGCTCCGAGCAGTACCTCACCAAACCCTTCACACGCGAAGAACTGCTGGGCGCGATCCGTACGTACGTCAACGCCTGACCAGGGGGAAAGGCACCATGGCTCGAATCTTGTTGATCGAGGACTCACCGACCGACCGGGCGGTGTTTACGCAATGGCTGGAAAAGGCCGGGCACGAGGTGCTCGCCACCGACAACGCCGAGGACGGGCTGAAGATCGTCCGCGAGCAGGCGCCCAGCCTGGTGCTGATGGACGTGGTGCTGCCGGGGATGAGCGGCTTCCAGGCCACCCGCGCGCTGTCGCGCGACGAGGCCACCCGGCACATCCCGGTGCTGATCATCAGCACCAAGAGCATGGAGACCGACAAGGTCTGGGGCATGCGCCAGGGCGCCACCGACTACATCGTCAAGCCGCCGCGCGAAGACGACCTGATCGCCCGCATCAACCAATTGGTCGGCTGACGTGCGTTCGCCCTTCGACATCCTCGAGGCCTACGAGCGGCGCAGCCTGGCGCACGCGGTGCAGATGCCCGAGCGCGAGTTCGACGAGAACATCTGGCGCGGGGTCGGCTTCCGCGTCGGCAACCGCCATCTGGTGTCCGATTTCCGCGAGGTGGTGGAAATCGTGCGCATGCCGCCGATCACCCCGGTGCCGGGCGCGCAGCCGTGGCTGCTGGGCGTGGGCAACCTGCGCGGCAACCTGTTCCCGGTGGTCGATTTGAAGCAGTTCATGGAAGGCCAGCGCACCTCGCTGCTGGAAGGCCAGCGCGTGCTGATCATGCGCCAGAGTGGCGGCGACGTGGCGCTGACCATCGACGAACTGTTCGGCCAGCGCAGCTTCGCCGAGTCGCAGGCGGTGGAACCCGGCGAGCTGGCCCACGGCCGCTACGCGCACTTCGTCGACCGCGCGTTCCGCGGCGACAGCAACGACTGGGGCGTGTTCTCGCTGTCGCTGCTGTCGCGTACACCCGAATTCCGTCAAGCCGCCGCCTGAGCGCGCGGCCTGCCTTCGCATCGAAGATCGAGGTCGAATCATGAGTACTGCAGCGGACGCCCCCAAGGCCAACAAGCTTGGCAGCATGGGGACGAGTTTCTGGCTGGGCCTGCTGGCACTGTCGCTGATCGTGTTCGGCGCCAACACCGGCGTGGCCACCTGGCAGGGCAATCGCCTGGCCGGCGCCAGCACCGGCGCGGCCGACCTGCAGGTGCTGTCGCAGCAGCTGGCCAACCAGGGCCGCGACGCGGTGTCCGGCAACGCCGCCACCTATAAGCAGTTCAAGCAGACCAAGGCGCGGGTGGAGAGCACGGTCGCCGAACTCAATGCGCGCTATGCCAACGAGACCGGCATCGCCGGCCCGCTGGCCGAGCTCAACCGCACCTGGACCCCGCTGGGCAAGAACGCGCAGCAGGTGGTGGACAGCGAGCCGGCGGTGCTGGCGCTGGCCGGCAACGCCGAGCGCTTCGTCGGCGGCGTGCCGCAGCTGCAGGCGCAGCTCAACGAAGTGGTGCGCGCGATGACCGTCGGCGGCGCCCCCGCCGCGCAGATCTACAACACCCTGCAGCAGGTGGTGGTGGCCGGCACCATGGCCCGCCGCGTCACCGAGATGCGCGCGGGCGGCAGCGGCGCGGCCAGCGCTGGCGACGCGCTGGCGCGCGACTCGGTGGTGTTCGGGCAGATGCTCGAAGGCCTGCGCAACGGCAACGAGGAACTGGGCATCGCGCCGGTGCGCAACGCCGCCGCGCTGGGCGCGCTGGAGCAGTCGCAGGCGCAGTGGGCGGAAATGAAGAAGGACCTGGACGCGCTGCTGGCCAGCTCGCGCAGTTTGTTCGCCGCGCAGTCCTCGGCCGCGGCGCTGACCGCCGGCTCGGACAAGATGCTCGACGACAGCAAGAAGCTGTTCGACGCGTTCTCCGCGTTCGGCTCGGTGCGCGACACCCGCCTGTTCCCGAATTTCTGGCTGGGCGTGGTGTCCGGCCTGCTGGCGCTGCTGTCGATCATCGGCTTCGTCTGGACTTCGGTGCGCAGCCGCACCCGCGACCAGGAAATCCGCTACCAGACCCAGGTCGAATTCAACAGCCGCAACCAGCAGGCGATCATGCGCCTGCTCGACGAAATCAGTTCGCTCGGCGAAGGCGACCTGACCGTCAAGGCCTCGGTCACCGAGGACATGACCGGTGCCATCGCCGACGCGATCAACTACGCGGTCGACGAGCTGCGTCACCTGGTCACCACCATCAACGACACCTCGGCCAAGGTCGCCATCTCCACCGAGGAAACCCAGGCCACCGCGCTGCAGTTGGCCGAGGCCGCCGGCCACCAGGCCGAGCAGATCGGTTCGGCGTCCGAGCGCATCAACGAAATTGCCGCCAGCATCGAACAGGTCTCGCGCAACTCCAGCGAGTCGGCCGAGGTGGCGCAGCGCTCGGTGGTGATCGCCGCCGAGGGCGCCGGCGTGGTCCGCGAGACCATCCAGGGCATGGACCAGATCCGCGACCAGATCCAGGAAACCTCCAAGCGCATCAAGCGCCTGGGCGAATCGACCCAGGAGATCGGCTCGATCGTCGAACTGATCAACGACATTTCCGAACAGACCAACATCCTGGCGCTCAACGCCGCGGTGCAGGCCGCCTCGGCGGGCGAGGCCGGCCGCGGTTTCGCGCTGGTCGCCGACGAAGTGCAGCGCCTGGCCGAACGCACCTCCGGCGCCACGCGCCGGATCGAAGGCCTGGTGCAGACGATTCAGGCCGATACCAACGAAGCGGTCAGCTCGATGGAGCAGACCACCTCCGAAGTGGTGTCCGGCGCGCGCCTGGCCGAGGACGCCGGCACCGCGCTGACCGAGATCGAGCGCGTCTCCAACGCCTTGAACAACCTCATCAAGAACATCTCCATCGCCGCGCACCAGCAGTCCGCGGCGGCGACGGACATCACCCAGACGATGGACGTGATCCGTCGCATCACCGGCCAGACCTCGCAAGGCGCCGGCCAGACCGCCGACTCGATCGGGCGCCTGGCGGAACTGGCAGCGGACCTGCGGCGCTCGGTCGCCGACTTCAAGCTGCCAGCGTGAGCGGATCGGAACAGGGTGGAAGGAAGCGCACATGACGTACCGTGAAAAATCCCTGCACTCCGCTGCCGCGCCGACGCGGCGCGGCGCGTGGCCGTCCGCCGGGGCGCTGCGATGAGCGCGCTGCGCGACGCGATGAGCCATGCCGCCCTGGGCTGGGTCAAGCCGGAGCTGGACGAGACCCTGCGCCAGGTACGCGGTGAGATCGAATACTTCGTCGAAGATCCGGCCGACACCAGCCGCATGCGCTTCTGCGCCGGCTACCTGCACCAGGTGCAGGGCACCTTGCGCATGGTCGAGCTGTACGCGCCGGCGATGGTCGCCGAGGAACTGGAACTGCTGGCCATCGCGGTGCAGAACGGCCAGGTGCCCGATCGCGACGAAGCCTGCGCGACGCTGATGCGCGGCACCGTGCTGCTGCCCGATTACCTGGAGCGCCTGCAGGACGGCCATCGCGACATCCCGATCGTGCTGCTGCCGCTGCTCAACGAGATCCGCGCCTCGCGCGGCGAGCCGGGCCTGAGCGAAGGCGCGCTGTTCGCGCTGTCGCCGGACGCCAGCGCGGTCACCGAGGCCGAACTGGACCACGCCCGCGGCAGCCTCAGCGGCCGCAACCGCGAACTGCTCGACACCGTCGGCACCGCGATCAAGGAAGAACTGCTGCGGGTCAAGGATGCGCTCGACCTGCACCTGCGCACCGGCGGCGACGTCGCCGCGCTGCAGACCCAGGTGGACGAACTCGGCAACGTCGCCGACACCCTCGGGGTGATGGGCCTGGGCGTGGCCCGCGGCGTGGTGGTGCAGCAGCGCGATTCGCTGCGCAGCATCGTCGAAGGCGAGCGCGAGGCCGACGAAGGCGTGTTGCTGGATATCGCCGGCGCGCTGCTGTACGTGGACGCCTCGCTCGACGACCAGGTCGCCTATCTCGGCGCCAGCGCCGGCATCCACGACGATGCCAGCGCCGCCGAAGCGCGGCGCACGGTGGAGGTGCTGGCGCACGAAGCGATCGCCAATTTCGCTGCGGCGCGCGAGCATTTCGTCGCCTTCATCGAGACCAACTGGGAACACGAGCGCCTGGGCGACGTGCCGCGCCTGCTCGGCGAGGTCGCCGGTGCGCTGCGCATGCTGGAACTGCCGCAGCCGGCCGACTACCTGGAAGGCGTGCGCCGCTACGTCGCCGTCGAACTGATCGGCAAGCGCCGCGTGCCCAGCGGGCGCCAACTCGACACGCTGGCCGATGCGATGGCCAGCCTGGAGTACTACCTGGAAGCGCTGCGCGAGCGCCGCCCGGGCCGCGAGGAAATCCTCGACATCACCCGCACCAGCCTGGAAACGCTGCGCTACTGGCCGCTGCCGAGCGACGCGCCGACGCCGCAGGGCGTGGTGCCGATCGCAGCCGATGCGTCGGCGCTCGCGCCGATGCCCGAGTTGGGCCTTGCATCGACCGATGCCATTGCCGAAGCGCCGCGCGCGGTGTCCGCGCCGCCGCCGGTGCCGTCCTGGGATCTGGCGCCGGCCACGGACGCGCCGGTTGCCGCGAGCTTGCCGCCGCCGCTGCCCGGCGAGGTACCGCAAGCGCCGCAGTGGACTTTGGACGAAGCCGCCGATGTCGCAGGGAACGCCGCTGGCGCCGAGACCATCGGCGGCGTCGCCGACGAAGGCATGCCGTCCGACGCGGACGTGAGCGCTGCGGACAGCGACGGCAGTTCCATCGTCGCGCCGGCGTCGACCAGTTTCGATCCGGTCGCCGCCGAGCAGGACGAATGGTCGGCGGCCTCCGCGCCGCTGCATATCAGCGTCGACACGCTGGCGTTGGAAGGCGATGCGTTCCGTCCGGAGATCGCGGACGCATCGCCCGACCAGCCCGCCGCGCATGACGACGCCGCGGCCGACGCCACGACGCCGGCCGGCTACGGCTTCGACCCGGTGGCCGCCGAGTACGCCGAATCCGAACCCGCGGCCGACGACGCCAGCCTGGTCATCGTCGACACGCCCGCCCCTGCATTCAGCGGCAGCGCCGACGACGATGTGCTGGTGATCGAACTGGAGGATGCGCCGGCCTTCGCTGACGCACCGCTGGCCGCATCCGACGACGTCCACAGCATCGCCTGGAGCGACGCGCCGGCGACCCTGGCCGACGACGACAGCGCTGCTGCCGAACACGACACGCCCACCATCGACCTGTCGGCGCGCGATACCGTGTTCTCGACCGAGGCCGAGGCCGAGGCCGCCAGCGACACAACGCAGCACCCATACGCAGGCGAGGCGGAGCAGGCCGACGCCGAACCGAGCCCGTTCGTCGACCTGGCCTGGCCGGAGCCGACCCCGGAACCGGAAGCACCGGCGCCCGGCGTGCACAAGGCCAGCATCCAGCCGATCGAACTGGACGACGCGTCGGCGGCGTTCCTCGCCGAGCTCGACGCTGCCGCCGCGCAGTTCGACGTCGGCGCAGCGACCACGGCCGGCGCCGCCGGCGCATCCGCTACCGATGAACCCCCGCAATCGGCCACCGACGCGGTGCAGGCCGCTGCGCCCGCCACCATCGACGGCGGGTTCGTGGACGACGGCGGCGAGATCGATGCCGACATCCGCGAAGTGTTCCTCGAGGAATTCGACGAGGAACTGGTCAACCTCGGTAACCTGCTGCCGGCATGGCGCGCCTCGCCCGGCCACATGGAAAGCCTGCGCCCGATCCGCCGCGTGTTCCACACCCTGAAGGGCAGTGGCCGCCTGGTCGGCGCGCGCGTGCTCGGCGAGTTCAGTTGGAAGATCGAGAGCATGCTCAACCGCGTGCTCGACGGCACCCGCGCGGCCAGTCCGGCGGTAGTGACGATGGTCGAACTGGCCTACGAAGTCTTGCCGCAACTCAATGCCGCGCTGCGTGGGCATGGCGTCATCCATGCCGATCTGGACGCGATACAGGCGGTCGCCGAGCGCATCGCCGCCGGCGAGGACGCCTACTACTTCGCCGCTGCGCCGACGCCGGCCGCCGCCGCGCCGCGCGCCGGCACCCCCGCCTCGGTGGACAGCGTGCTGCGCGAGATCCTCGAGGCCGAGGTCGGCACCCACCTGGAGACGGTCCGCGACTGGCTGCAGCATGCGCCGCAGCCGGCCACCGAAGCGCTGCTGCGCGCAGTGCACACGATGAGCGGCGCGTTCGCGATGACCGACGTGCCGGAGATCACCGAAGTCACCGGCCCGGCGGAGAGCTACGTCAAGCGCCTGCTGGCCGCCGACATGCTGCCCAGCGCCGACGGCGTCCGCGCGCTCGACGATGCCGCGCACGCGATCGCCGGCACCATCGAGGAACTGCAGGCGCCGTCGCCGGTGATTCCGCCGTTCACCGAACTGGCGCAGCGCCTGCAGGCGCTGGTCGCCACGTTGCCTGAAGCGCAGTGGCCCGCAGCCGCGCACGACGAGGACGACGAAGACGCGGCACCGGCGCACGCCGACGCGGCGCTGGACCCGACCTTGCTGCAGGCGGTGGAACTCACCGCCGCCGACGACCTGTCGGCCTACCTGGGCGACGCCAGGCACCTCGATGCGGCTGGCACGGACGCGGAGCGTGCGCCTGTCGCTGACGCCGACGCCGATGCATCCGCGGCGCAGGCCGATGCGCCACTGGCATGGCAGCCGGCGTCCGACGATACCGACGTGCCCGCGCCGAGCGACGCCTCTGCCGAAGACCTTGCCTCGGCGAGGCCTGTTTCGGACGACGCCAATGCCTCGTTCGGCGAGCGAGACGACGCCACCGTCGCTGACGTTGCGCCGGCCGATGGCGACGCGGGGGAATCGAGCGCGATCTCCGAGCCGCCGGCCGACAGCGGCAGCGCGCCTACCGCGATCGACGCCGACGAACAAGCGCTGCTGGCCCAGGACGGAAAGCTCGACGAATTGACCGTCGACGCGCCGCTGGCCGACGAGCGCGTGCCGGCGGATAGCGAGCTGCCGCCGCCGGAAGGCGCGATCGAACCGCAGGAGCAGGACGCGACCGCCGACGACACCACGGTGCATGACGCATCGCTTCATGGCGAGCGCCCGGGCGAATCGGACCAGGACACGCACGACCAGGATCAGGACCAGGACGCACGTGCCGAGCACGAGCACGACCAGGAACGCGATCCGCAGGGCTATGCGTTCAGCGCCGAGTCCGCGCAGCCGTCCACGCATTGGCACGGCACCGAACCCGCCTCGGCGAACGACGATGCCGAACTGCCGGCGGCCGACGACGCTGCGGCGCATGCTGATGCCGATGCCGCGGCGCATGCCGAGAGCGACCTGGAGGCTGCAGCCGGATCGCTGTCGGACGGCGCTGCCGACGAGACCGATCGCCACGCCGCGCAGGCCGACGCCGATGCGCATCCGGCCGATGCGGGCGATCACGTGCAGGCCTCGGATGCCGACGCTGCGTCGCACGGGCAGGACGGCGCGGACGCTGCAGCCGAATCGCAGCTGGACGCCGCAGCCGGCGATGTCGGTAGCGACGCCGCACAAACCAATATCCAGAAGCATCCGGCCGACGCCGCTGCGACCGACGCGGGCGACCACGTGCTGGCGCCGCATGCAGACGACGCCACGCCTGCCGTGCCCGACGCCGCCGACACCGCGCTTGTCGCAACGGCCGATGCCGAAGCGACGCATCCCACCGACACACACGACGCGGCAACGCACGATGCCGTGCACGAAGGCGATGCCGGCCTCGACGCACCGTCGTATGCCGATGACGCGCACATCGACCAGACGCAGCCGACCGACCTGTCCGACGCCGAGCATCCGACGGACGTCGAGCCTGCAGACGCAGAAGCGCCGGAAGCCATCGAACACCCGACGGACGCCGATCGCGAACTTGCACTTGCAGACACCGCCGTCCATGCCGACGCCGCAACCAGCGACGAACACCACGCGCCCGCCGACGCAGCCGACGCAGCATCGTTCGCCGAAGCCGCCCACCACGACGCCGCGCCGGCCGACCTGGCCGCCGTCGACATGGGGCCGCTGGACTTCGCCGACCTGGATCGCGAACTCGTCGATATCTTCGTCGAGGAAGGCAAGGACCTGCTCGACCATTGCGATCGCCTGATCGCCGAACTGCGCGCGGCGCCGCAGGACCGCGACGCGCTCGCCGGCCTGCAGCGCGACCTGCACACGCTGAAGGGCGGCGCGCGCATGGCCGGGGTCAACCCGATCGGCGACCTCGGCCACGGCATCGAATCGCTGCTGGAGGCGGTGGCGGCCAACCGCACCGAACTCGATCGCAGCGACGTGCAACTGCTCGAGCGCGGCTTCGACCGCCTGCACCAGTTGCTCACCCTCACCGGCAACCACCGCGCGGTGGCGATGCCGATCGACCTGATCGGCCGTTTCGACGCGCGCACCCACGGCCGCAGCGTGCCGGCCGATGCCGGCGTCGACGTCCACGCCGACGATGCCGACGTCGCGGCGATGATCCAGGCCGCGGTCGATCCGGAATCGGTGCCCGCACCGGAGCCGGCGCCGTTGTCGGCACCGCTGCCGGTGGACGGCACGCTCGACGAGGAGTCGATGATCGCGCGGCCGATGCAGGAACAGGTGCGCGTGCGCGCCGACCTGCTCGATCGCCTGGTCAACCACGCCGGCGAAGTGGCGATCTACCGCTCGCGGCTGGAACAGCAGCTCGGCGCGTTCCGTGGCGCGATGTCCGAACTGGACCGCACCAACGCGCGTCTGCGCGACCAGCTGCGCCGCCTCGACCTGGAAACCGAAGCGCAGATCGTCGCCCGCTACCAGCGCGAGCAGGACCAGACCGAACAGAGCTTCGATCCGCTGGAACTGGACCGCTTCTCCACGCTGCAACAGCTCAGCCGCGCGCTGAACGAATCGGCGGCCGACCTGGGCGGCCTGCAAGGCGTGCTCGACGACCTGGCGCGGCAGTACGACGGCCTGCTGCAACAGCAGTCGCGGGTCAGCTCGGAACTGCAGGACGGGCTGATGCGCGCGCGCATGGTGCCGTTCGATGGACTGGTGCCGCGGCTGCGCCGCGTGGTGCGCCAGGCCGCCAGCGAGACCGGCAAGCAGGTGCACCTGACCCTGGAAGGCACCCACGGCGAACTCGACCGCAACGTGCTCGACCGCATGATCGCGCCGCTGGAGCACATGCTGCGCAACTCGGTCGCGCACGGCCTGGAAACGCCGGAGCAACGCCGCGCCGCCGGCAAGCCGGAGGAGGGCAGCATCGCCATCCGCCTGCGCCGCGAAGGTTCGGAAATCGTGCTGGAAGTGGCCGACGACGGCGCCGGCCTCAACCGCGACGCGATCCGCCACCGCGCCGAACAGCGCGGGCTGATCGCGATCGGCGCCGCGCTGTCCGAGGAAGAACTGGATTCGCTGATCTTCGCCCCCGGCTTCAGCACCTACGACCAGGTCAGCCAGCTGGCCGGCCGCGGCGTGGGCATGGACGTGGTGCGCAACGAAGTGCGCCAGCTCGGCGGCTCGGTGGACATCCACTCGGTGTGGGGCCAGGGCGTCACCTTCACCCTGCGCCTGCCGCAGACGCTGGCGGTCACCCAGGCGGTGTTCGTGCAGATCGGCGAGACCACCTTCGCCGTGCCGGTGGCCTCGGTCAGCGGCATCGGCCGCATCAGCCGCGAGCGTTTCGAGGCGGCCGACGGCGGCTACCACTACAGCGGCGAGGAATTCGCGCTGCACGACCTCGGCTCGCTGGTCGGCCAGGCCCCGGCACGCGCTGAAGGCCAGGTGCAGGTGCCGCTGCTGCTGGTACGCGCCGGCGACCTGCGCGCGGCGGTGGCGATCGACCAGGTGCTCGGCAACCGCGAAATCGTGGTCAAGCCGGTCGGCTTGCAGATCGCCTCGGTGCCCGGCATCTACGGCGCCACCATCACCGGCGATGGCCGCGTGGTAGTGATCCTGGACGTCGCCCCGCTGGTGCGCCGCTACTTGGCGCAGCCGGCAAGGCCGGTGGTGGAAGCGGCACCGACCGAACAGCGGCGCGTGCCGCTGGTGATGGTGGTCGACGACTCGCTGACCATGCGCAAGGTCACCGGCCGCGTGCTGGAACGCCACAACTTCGACGTGATCGCCGCGCGCGACGGCATCGAGGCGCTGGAGCGCCTCGAAGAGCGCGTTCCCGACCTGATGCTGCTGGATATCGAGATGCCGCGCATGGATGGCTACGAACTGGCGACCGCGATGCGCGCCGACCCCCGCTACAAAGCGGTGCCGATCGTGATGATCACCTCGCGCAGCGGCGACAAGCACCGCCAGCGCGCCTTCGAGATCGGCGTGCAGCGCTATCTCGGCAAGCCTTACCAAGAGTTGGATCTGATGCGCAACGTGTACGACCTGCTGGGGATTGCCCGTGTTCGCGAATGACGGCGAAGGCAACGGCACCCCGGTCGCGCTGCTGGCGCGCCCCGGCCAGGCGCGCGAGCGCCTGCGCGAGGCGCTGCACCAGGTCGGCGCGGCGATCGTGCTCGAGGACGACCCGGGCGCGATCGACGCGCAGACCCTGGCCGATGCCGCGCCCAGCGCCGTGCTGATCGCGCTGGAACCGGCGATCGAGGACGCGCTGGAACGGCTCGACGCGGCACTGGACCTGCCCGGCCTCACCGTGATCTTCGACGAGGCCGAACTGGCCGCGCGCCGCGAAGGCTGGGAAGCGCAGCGCTGGGCGCGGCACCTGGCGGCCAAGCTGCAAGGCCACCAGGACGTGCTGCCGCCGGGACGCGAGAACGACACCGGCCTGCAGCCCGAACCCGGCCTGCCGGCCACGCCGGCGCAATTGCACGAAGGCGCGCCGATCGGCTTCCACGTCGAGGAGGCGGCCAGCTTCGCCACCACCGTACCCGGCGACAGCTTCTACACTTGGCAACCGCCCGCCGATGCCGCGCCCGGATTCGAGGACCTGCAGTTCTCGCGCGATCAGATCGCCGCCGGCGACGCGGCCGCGCCCGTCACGACGCCAGAGCCGGAGAGCGCGGTTGCCGTAGCCGCCGCCGCGCCTGTCAGCACGCCGCCGCCGTTGCCGGCCAGCGCCTGGTCGCTGGTGGACGACGACGCACCGCTGGTCGTGCAGGCGCGCGCGCCGCTGAGCCAGATGCAGATTTCCACCGAAGGCCTGTCGCTGGTCGCGCTGGATTCGGAGGCGGACGCCGCCACCGATCCCGCCGCTGCCGCCTCCACGGCAGTGGCCATCGCGCAGGGCGCGGTGCTGGTGATGGCCGGCATCGGCGGCCCCGATGCCATCCGCCGTCTGCTCGCCGCATTGCCGTCGGACTTCCCGCAGCCGCTGCTGGTGCAACTGCGCCTGGACGGCGGCCGCTACGGCAATCTGGTCAAGCAGATCGCGCGCGTGTCCGCGCTGCCGGTACTGCTGGCCGAAGCCGGCGCGCCGGTCGCCGCCGGCAACGTCTACATCCTGCCCGACGACGTCGGCGTGCGCAGCGGCGAAGGCCCTGGCCTGCGCTTCGTCGCCCAGGACGCCGGCGCCTCGGTGGTCGGCGGCTTGCCGGCCGCGCACAGCGCCGTGCTGCTGCTCAGCGGCAGCGACCCGCACCAGGTCGACGACGTGCTGGCCCTGGCCGCGCAAGGCGCCTGGGTCGCCGGCCAGACCGGCGACGGCTGCTACGACCCGGCCGCCGGCGCGCAACTGACCGGCCGCGGCCATCCCGGCGGCGACCCCGTGCAGCTGGCGCAAGCCCTGTCCGCGCGATGGGGCGGCTGAGCCGCCGCCCGCGCGTTTTTCCCGGTTCCAGGACGACGTAACCCATGAGCAGCAGCTACGCCAGCAACGACGAAATCCGCGGTGTCCTGATCCAGGCCGGCAGCGAGCGCGTCCTGCTGCCCAACGCCACCGTCGCCGAAGTGATGTCGCGCATCCCGGTCGAACCGCTGCCCGACGCCCCGCACTGGCTGCTCGGCCAGATCGCCTGGTACGGCTGGAAAGTGCCGCTGTTCTCCTTCGCCCGCCTGACCGGCCTGGGGAGCGAGACCGTCGCCTCCAACAACAAGATCGTGGTGCTGAAGGCGCTGGGCGGCAATCCCGACCTGCCGTACTTCGCGCTACTGACCCAATCCTTCCCGCAACTGATCTCGGTCCCGCGCGACGGTTTGCTTGCCGATGCTTCCGAGGAAACCCTGCCTGCTGGCGTGCATATGCGCGTGCTGCTGGGCGAGCAGAGCGCGCTGCTGCCGGATATGGAGGCGATCGAAGGGATGATTGGGGAGCGGTTTTCGGCTGTTGGTTGAGGTTAAATTCATTTTAGCGTAACCAATTTAAATTTTCGATTGTTTATTCAACTAATTATTTATTTGATTGAGCTTCATCAGGGAGGATGGGATGGAATTTCTGGTTGACTTCGTCTTTAGTGCGCGTAAACGTCGACTGTCATTTTTGGTTAAGGCCCTTATTGGGTTGCTGGTTATGTTTTTAGTGGCGGCCCCGATTTCTGTATTGGCTGCGCCGGACAATCCGTGTGGTAGTCGGTCTGCCAATTGTACGAAGGCACAAGCTCTAGCTGACGCGCAAAGTGCGCTTGAATTTTATCAGAATCCTAATAATTATCCTCCTTCTATTGGAGCCTATCTGGTAGACGTCCCGGCAGTTCCTGGGGATGAGTATGGCAATTATTGTGTTCGTTGGACGAATCCTTCAGGTTGTTATTGGGTTGCATTCTATAGGCAGCGCGTATTTCCTCCCATGCCTGAAAATCCCTGTAGCGCCTATCCATACAGGAAAAATTGTACTCAGGGGATGGCGTTGGCAATAGCTAATGCCGCGCTCGATTATTACCAACAAAGGCAACCTGCGCAGGGTCCATATATTGCGGAGTATGAAAAAGGCGCTGATTATGGATCATATTGTGTGCGCTGGACGAATCCAAGTGGCTGTTATTTCCTGGTTTATTATTATTTTCCGATGATTGAATATGAAGTTGGTAAAAATCAGGGGCCGCCTAGTTGCCATACTCCGGAGGCGTCATGCGGTAATCCGATAAATGTCGCCACAGGAAATAAATATCAGGTTGAACAGGATTGGGGTGGCGGGGGTGGAGTCCCTGAGTTCTCTCGCTATTATAATAGTGGCGTAAATACGTCCGCTCTAAGTGAATTCGGCGGGCACTGGACGCACACATATTCTCGCCGAATTGAATTAATTCAGGCTGATGGTATCTATTCCGTGAAGGTTTACAGACCTGCTGGCGGTTTTGAGAGGTTTAATTCCTCAGGTGCTGGTTGGTCCGCTGGTGTTGGCGTAACTGCTACACTTGAAAGCGTGCAGGATTCGTCGGGCGCTGATGCGGGTTGGATATACACTTCCTTGAGTAACAGGGATGTTGAAAGGTATGATCAATTGGGGCGATTGAGGGAAATAACTAAAATAACGGGCGAAAATTTTAAGCTGGAATACCTTAGTAATTCTGAGGCTGAAGGTGTAAGGAGTCGTCAGTTGGTACGAGTGATCATGCCTACTGGGAGGTTCTTAAGTTTTGGCTATGACACCTCAAATAAGCTTGTTTCTGTTGAGGATTCATCAGGGGGTTTGGTTAGCTATAGCTACACCGGGTATGGTTTGCTTTCGAGCGCATCTCGTGCAGGTGGGACTCGAGGCTATGTCTATGGCGAGTCGCAATATACTGCGGGGGGCGGGTTCCCTTGGGCGCTGACTGGGATTATAGATGAAGCTGGTCAGCGGTTTGCGACTTATTCATATGATCAAAATGCCAAGGCAATATCCACAGTTCATGCGGGTGATGTCGAAAAATTTCAAGTTGCTTATGCGTCGCAAACGTCTCTGGAAGTAACTCTGCCTTCAGGTCTAATAGAGCGCAAGGCAATTACTTTGGTTAACGGGGTTGAGAAAGTTGCCGCGGTAAACAGGTATTGCAATGGGTGTCCATCTCAGGATCGGAATTTCAGTTATGATGCAAATGGTTTTATTGATAGGGTGATGGACGAGAATGGTGTGGTTGACGATTATGATTATGACGATCGGGGTGGTTTGATTTTTATACGGGAAGGTATCGCTGCGGATGGTGTCGCTCGCCGCACAGTTTCCTATTCACGGGATAGTGAATCAGGTCTTCCTTTGGTTGAAGAGATTGGCTCTGACTCTGGCGCGTTAAAAAGAACCTCTTGGACTTATAATGAGCGATCACAAATTATGGGTAAGGAATTTTCCGATCCCATTACTGGAGTCGCGCGAGCAATGGTAATGAGCTATTGCGAGCAAGTAGACATCAATGCCGGTCGTTGTCCTCTTTTGGGTTTGGTAACGTCCATTGATGGCGCACGTAGTGATGTGGCAGATCTGGTGTCTTTCACCTATTATCAATCCGACGAAGCGACCTGTGCGACAACGCCGACCGCCTGCCCGCACCGCAAGGGCGACCTCTGGAAAGTCACCAGCGCCTTGGGCCAGGTGACTGAGTACCTGGCCTACGACGGAGCCGGCCGCGTGCTGTCGGCGAAGGACGCCAACGGCCTCATCACCGACTACACCTATCATCCACGCGGCTGGCTCACCGCCAGCAAGGTCCGCGGTGCCGACGACACCAGCGAGAGCGACGACCGCATCACCCTTATCGATTACTGGCCGACCGGCTTGGTCAAGCAGGTGACGCAGCCGGACGGCGCGTTCACCACCTTCACCTACGACACGGCGCACCGCCTGACCGATATCGCTGACAACGCTGGAAACACCTTGCACTACACGTTGGACAACGCCGGCAACCGGGTCAAGGAAGACACCAAGGACGCAGCGGGCACGCTCAAGCGCACGCTGTCGCGGGTCTACAACCAGCTCGGCCAGTTGGCCACGCAGGCCACCGCCAGCGGTGACCCGACCGACTTCGGCTACGACGCCAACGGCAACACCAAGACGGTGACCGACGCACTCGGCCACGTTACCCAGAACGACTACGATCCGCTCAACCGGCTGGCGCGCACGCTGCAGGACGTGGGCGGCATCGCGGCCGAGACCAAGTTCGGCTACGACGCGCTTGACAACCTGACCAAGGTCACCGACCCCAAGGGGCTGGACACTACCTATGCCTACAACGGCCTGGGCGACCTGACCAAATTCACCAGCCCGGATACCGGCGTCACCACATACACCTACGACAGCGCCGGCAACCGCGCCACACAGATCGATGCGCGCAACATCAAGACGACCTACAGCTATGACGCGCTGAACCGGCTGACCAAGGTCGCCTATCCGACCAGCGGCCTCAACGTCACCTACTCCTACGACATCAGCCAGACCGTCTGCGCCAGCGGTGAGACCTATGCCACCGGTCGCCTGGCCCGCATGCAGGACGCCAGCGGCACCACCGACTACTGCTACGACCGCTTCGGCGACTTGGTGCGCAAGGTGCAGACCACCAACGGCAAGGTGTTCGTGTTGCGCTACGCCTACACCAAGGCCGGCCAGCTGAGCCGGCTGACCTATCCTGACGGCGCAGCGGTGGACTACGTGCGCAACGCCCAGGGCCAGACTACGGAGGTCGGTGTGACCCCGGCCGGCGGGACTCGGCATGTGCTGCTTGGCAACGCCACCTATTCTCCGTTCGGCCCGCTGGCCAGTTGGTCCTACGGCAACGGCCGCCCGATGCAGCGCGTGTTGGATCAAGACTACCGCCCGCTGGCAGTCAGCGACACGCGCAGCGACGGCCTGAGCAGCGGCTTCGCTTTCGACCCCGCGGGTAACCTCAGCGCCTTGACCGCCGCCGGCAACACCGCCCCGGTGGTCAGCCTGGACTACGACGCGCTGGGCCGATTGACCGCCTTCAAGGACGGCCCGACGGGCGCGGTGATCGACGGCTACAGCTACGACGCCACCGGCAACCGGCTCAGCGCCAAGGTCAACACCACCACGCAGAGCTACACCTATCCGACCACCAGCCATCGGCTGAGCGCCGTGGCCGGCACCGCCCGCACCTACGACGCGATCGGCAACACCCTCTCCATTGGCGGCACCGCGCAAGAGTTCGCCTACGACGCAACGGGCCGGATGAGCCAGGCCAAGCGCGCCGGCGCGGTCGTGATGAAGTACGGCTACAACGGCCGCGGCGAACAGGTGCGGCGGGTTAGCAAGACCAATACCTACACGCTGTACGACGAGAGCGGCCACTGGCTGGGCGACTACGACATCAACGGCGCGCCGCTACAGCAGGCGATCTGGCTGGACGACCTGCCGGTGGGCGTACTGGCCAAGAACAGCCTGCGTTACGTGCAATCGGACCACCTGGGTACCCCGCGCGCAGTGATCGATCCGGTCCGCGACGTCGCGATCTGGAAGTGGGATCTGAAGGGCGAAGCCTTCGGTAACACTCCGCCGAATCAGGACCCGGACGGCGACGGCACCACGTTCGTGTTCGACATGCGCTTCCCGGGGCAACGCTACGATTCGGCGACGGGGTTCAACCAGAACTACTTCCGTGACTACGAGCCGGGCACTGGGCGGTATGGGCAGAGTGACCCTATTGGGTTAAATGGGGGTTATTCAACTTATGCTTATGTCGGCGGAAGCTCGATGGGTCGCATCGATCCATTGGGGCTTCGTTCTCCAAATGAGCAAGAGGCCGCATTTATATCAAGCTTGTTTGGTGATTGTTTTGATTTTGCCTCAATAGATATCAGTGGGACTTCACGTGAACGCGCTTCGTCATTAAGTGGTGGGAGCGTTTCAATCCCCGCTTCGCTGTTTAATGGTGGTGACGTAAATAAGGGTTTGGATCTCTATAGCGTTAATGCCAGGTCCACATTGGCGCATGAAGTTTTTCATGTCTGGCAAAGGAGGCAAGGTGCGAGAGTTACTTCTTCGCTTGTTGTACCTCAAATTGCGAATTACTTTGGATTCGGCGACCCATATGTCTATGGTGCTTCAACAAGTGCAGGTGGTGCAGCCTTGTATTTTAATGATTTGTTTAACAGAGGGCGCTACGAGGGGCAAGCCCAGATGTGGGAGGATTCTTATCTGCGAGCAGATCAAGGCGGGCTTGCTAGTGAGATTCATGAGGCGTTGAAAGCGGTGGTTGCTGCAAAATCAAGTTGCGGGTGTAAATGATGAAGCTCCCTCGCTGTGCCTTTTTTTTACTGTTCTTTTCCATTTTTATTGTTGCATGCGTGGCTCCCGGCCAAGGTGGAAAATTTAGCGCTGGTAAGAAACGCGGTGACGCAATTGTCACTGCGTTGAATGCATACCATTTAAAGAATGGTCAATACCCAGTTTCGCTGAAACAATTGGGTGGCCAATTTGCAGCGATCGAAAATGGCGCTGGTGGCGATCAATTAACCTTCATCTATGCCTCTAATGCAGGAGGAGGTTATACTTTGGTTTTTAAGTATTTTGGCCCTGGTAGCAATCTGTGTGTTCACGAATCTGTGGATGCCTCTGGGGAATGGGAGTGTTCTGGGTCTCACTGACTAAATTAGGTGCTGTCGCGTGGCGTCGCGGCGCTGGATACAGTGGAGGCCGGGTGCGGGTGTCGGAGGCCGACCTCAATAATCCGACGGTAGGGCTGGGCGGCTCCCGATCGTGGTAAGGGCTTGAATAAAATTCGTCGTATTTGCGGGGGGCGGGCTGATGACTACTCTAATTAGTATAGTAGGGAAGTCATTTGATGAATTGATGGGTCTTTTTTTCTGCGAAGTCCTTGATGACGATGATTTCTACGACGTCGTCGCCGCTGAGCTGGCGAAAGACCACCGGCATGCGTTGGAGGCGATGTTGGGAAGTCTCTCCAATAAACGTCTACGTGCAGCTATCTGTGGCTTGGGAATGGCTTCTTCTAGTGAGAGTGAGTCGGCGATCAAGAACTTCCTTCATCATGATGAAGCGTTGGTTGTCGCCGCTGCTATTGATGGGCTGAGGCGGGTCGGTTCGGCGGAATGGCCGATCATTTCATCGCAACGGCACCATGCTTCCCCCTATGTCCGGGGCGCGGCTCTCAGATATGCAAAAGAAGCGCTCGGTAAGGACGCACTGCCGCTGTTGCTGACGGGCCTGGATGACGAGGATCCAATTGTTCGAGAAAACGCGATCGATGAACTGGACGGGCTTATCTCCGCTGATGACGCTTATCTGATAACGCCTTACTTGGACGATCCGGCTGCCCATGTAAGGCAGGCAGCTCAGACGCTGTTGGATTCCGTTCGCTAATTTCGGCGCCTGGCTACTTTGGGAATTGTCGTGTTCGCCTTTCTAGGGCATGGCAACACGTCCCATCTGAATTGGCATGCGTTTGCGACCGATGCCGCGCCAGCTTCAGCATAAATAAATGACAGGTGATTCGGCGAGACTGCCTGGCCGTACTGAGTCAATAGACTTCAGGGCGATTTTAATTAACATCAAGAAGATGCATGCGGTCAGTCTTGGGTGGTTAAGTGTTATTTTTATTATGACTTCAAGAGCTCATTTGCCAATGCAACATCGAAATTCTTGTTTCCGAATACGGCCTTGGTGCTGAGAACTTCATGGAATAGATCTGAGCTCAGGTCGAGTCCGTTTTTATGCGCCACATACAGCGAGGTTAGGAATGGGTAGGCGTAGTTGCTCGGCTCGACCAGGATGTCTTCGATCAGAGAGGTGGTGCCAAGAATGCAGTTCTCTGCCTTCGGGAGATAAAATTTCACTATGCGATCATTTATCTTCGTTGCTGTTGATGCTGCTTCCTGAAAAGGTGGGATTCTGATGATGCCGCCCAGCTCGTCGCCAAAACTTTTTGCTTCTTCAGAGAGGGAGGTTTTTGACATGCAAGAAGCGTTCGTCAGTCGACTTGGATAAGGCGGCGATTGGCTCTTGCAGAAGTTCAGCGCTTCGCATGCATGGATTTCCAGTCCTGCGTAATAGCCGTCCGCGTTGCGCAAGTGCTGGATATATATCTCGCCGAGCTTCTCTTTTGCGGCAACCAGGCTGAGCTTGTTCTTGCCTGCCTTCAGGTGTGGGCGCGAAGACGCGGTTTGTTCGAACCTTGCCAGCAGTTCCTTCTCCAATGCTTTGCGGATTTCCGTGCTCATGTGTCTGTAAATTGGAAGCTTGAAGGCATTGTGCTGCACTCTTCGCTAGTCGGCATCTCCATTTTTCGTTCTGCGCCTGAGGAGGCGGCTGTAGGTATTGGCCTCGGCATGCTCTTCTCCGCCTTGTGGACTTCATGACCTGCTCGTCTGTCACCGCGCTGCAGATCTTGCTGAGCAGCGGCTAGTAGGCGTGTGCTATCGCGGTGGCCGCTGGCGGGCCGTGTCGACGCGTTGGTCTTGGCCTCAGCTGGCGCCGTCGTCACAGCCCCCCATTCAATCCACTCCCACTCTGCCGCATGATGCAAGGCTAGCCGCGTGCGATCTTCTCGCTGCGCCCTTCCTTCCCGCGCCGGAGCCACCCAATGCACGAACGCCGCCACTTCCTGAAGACCGCCGCCTTCGGCGCCCTCGCCACCGGCCTGGCCGCCGCGTTGCCGCGCGCGTGGGCGAGCTCCAAGGGCAGCGTCGCGCCGCTGCCGCGTGGTGCGGCGCGGGTGATCTCGACCTGGGACTTCGGGATCGCGGCGAACCAGGCGGCGTGGCAGGTGCTGTCGCGCGGTGGCGCGGCGTTGGATGCGGTGGAGGCCGGGGTGAAGGTGCCGGAGGCCGATCCGAACAATCCCACCGTGGGGCTGGGCGGCTATCCCGACCGCGATGGGCGGGTCACGCTCGATGCCTGCATCATGGACCACACCGGCGGCTGCGGGTCGGTCGCGGCGCTGGAGGACATCGTGCATGCGATCTCGGTGGCGCGGCGGGTGATGGAGAAGACGCCGCACGTGATGCTGGTCGGCGACGGGGCGCTGCAGTTCGCGCTGGCGCAAGGCTTCGAGCGCACCAAGTTGCTGACGCCGTCTTCGGAGAAGGTGTGGAAGGAGTGGCTGAAGACCTCCAAGTACGCGCCGGAAGCGAACATCGAGAACCGCGCGTACCAGAAGGGCACGCTGCCTGGCGGCAAGGACAACCACGACACCATCGGCATGCTGGCGCTGGACGCGCACGGCAATCTGTCAGGGGCCTGCACCACCAGCGGCATGGCGTGGAAGATGCACGGGCGGGTCGGCGACAGTCCGATCATCGGCGCCGGGTTGTATGTCGACAACGAGGTCGGCGGTGCCACGTCCACCGGCGTCGGCGAAGAGGTGATCCGCAATGTCGGCAGTTTCGCGGTGGTGGAGATGATGCGCCAGGGCAAGAGCCCGGCCGAGGCCTGCCGCGAGGTGGTGATGCGCATTGTGCGGCGCAAGCCGCAGCTGACCCGCGATCTGCAGGTCGGGTTCCTGGCGATGAACAAGCGCGGCGAGGTCGGTGCGTTCGCGATCCAACCCGGTTTCAGCTACGCGGTCTGCGATGCGCAGCGGCAGGATCTGCTGCTGCCCGGACAGAGCCATTTCGCGGAGCCGGCCGCATGAGCGAGGTGGTGAAGATGGGGCTGGAGGTGGCCGCCGATTCGATCGGCTCTGCGCTGGCGGCGCAGGCTGGCGGGGCGATGCGGGTGGAATTGTGCGGCGGCCTGGACGGCGGCGGGCTGACGCCGTCGTTCGGCACGCTGGCGGTGTTGCGCGATCAATTGCGCATTCCGCTGTATGTGCTGATCCGTCCGCGGGTCGGCGATTTCGTGTTCGACGAAGCGGAAGTGGAGGCGATGCGCCGCGACGTGGAGCAGTGCGTGCGCCTGGGCTGCGACGGGGTGGTGCTGGGGGCGCTGGATCCGGCCGGCGAGGTCGACATGGCGACGATGCGGGTGTTGGTCGCGGCGGCGGGATCGCTCGGGGTCACGTTCCATCGCGCCATCGACGTCAGTGCCGATCCGCGGCGTGCGCTGGAGGATGCGATCGCGTTGGGTTGCGAGCGGGTGCTGACGTCCGGCGCGCGCGAGACGGCGGAGGAGGGCGCGGCCCTGATCGCGGAGTTGGTGCAGCAGGCGGGTGCGCGTTTGAGCGTGATGCCCGGGTCGGGGGTGTCCGATACCAATCTGGCGCGATTGAGGGCGCTGACCGGTGCGCGCGAATTCCATGGCTCGGCGCGCGGGCCGCTGGCATCGCGGGCGCTGGCGCCGCATCCGCATGTGCGCAGTCTGGGCGGCGATCGCATGCAGACCGATGTGGAGCGGGTGCGGCGGATGGCGGCGCTGTTGGCGGAGTAGGGCGCTGGTGGTTGGTGCGTGAATGATTCGCTTACAGCGATGGCATAGGCGAGGTGCTCGTGGTTGCGGCGATGATGCGGATTGATGCCAGCGTCCGCGACATTGCAGGAGGAGCTTCGGCCTTGGCAGGTCACCAGATCGATGTGGTGACAGGCTCCGTTCGTCGCGACTGAAGTCGCTCCCACAGGGGCTTGCGGTCGGGCTTCCTTGGGCACTGTGGGAGGGCGCCAGCCCCGCCGGTTGCCGAAGTTTGCTGCTTCGTGGTGGTGTGTGTCGCGGTTGAAACCGCTCCTACAAGGGGCGTGCGGTTAGTTGGCTGGGTGCACTGTGGGAGGGACTTCAGTCCCGACGCTTGCCGAAGTCCGCGATCGCGTTGTGGTCTGTGTCGCGGTTGAAACCGCTCCTACAAAGGGGCGTGCGGTTAGTCGGCTGGGTGCACTGTGGCAGGGACTTCAGTCCCGACGCTGCCGAGGTCCGCGATCGCGTTGTGGTCTGTGTCGCGGTTGAAACCGCCCCTACAAAGGGGCGCGCGGTTAGTCGGCTGGGTGCACTGTGGAAGGGACTTCAGTCCCGACTGCCGGAGTCCGCGATCGCGCTGTAGCCTGTGTCGCGGTTGAAACCGCTCCTACAGGGGAAAGCCCACGCTGCGTTCGCTGATAGCTGCGGTACCGGATCGCTATTCGCGCACGGCGCGAATGCCGCTTCACGCAGCCCCGAGCGCGGTGACGCCGCCGACATCGCCAGGGCGCCTCATGCCGGCGCGCGATCTCATCTCATTGCTTGCCATCAAGCTTCGCTGCAGCAGCAAGCAGCCGCTTCGGATCCAGCACCACGTGCTTGATGCGTGTCCGCTTCCAGGTGTAGCTGATGTGCACCAGGCCATCGCGGGTCTGGATCACCGCCGGATAGGAGAATTCGTCCTTGGCGCTGTCTTCCAGCGTCAGGACGCGGGTCCAGTGGGTGCCGTCGTCGGACAGGGCCACCGCCAGCGTGCCGCGGCCGTCCCACCAGTCCTTGCCCGCTTCGGTGGGGTTGTAGACCAGCAGCGAGCGGCCGTCGGCCAGCACCACGGCATCGGTGCCGGAGTTGGGGTTGGCCAGGTCGAGCAAGGTCATCGGTTCCCAGCTGCGGCCGTGGTCGCGCGACCAGGTGCTGAACACGTGGTTCTGTTGGCTGCGGCCGATCGCCTGCACGCGGCCGTCGGCATGCACCAGCACGCTGGGCTGGATCGCGCCGATCCGCGCCGGGTCGTTCAGTGCCGGGCCGCGGGTCCAGTGCGCGCCGTCGTCGTCGGACCACTCCACGTGCGCGACCCAGCCGGCGTCCTCGCTGCTGCTGGGGCTGAGGATGCGCCCCGTCGCCAGTTGCACCGGCTTGTTCTTGATCGGGCCGAGGATGCCGTCGGGCAGGCGCACGGGCGCGGACCAGTGCGCGCCGCCATCGGCGGAGGTGATCTGCATGCCCCACCAGCGCTTCGGGTCGGGGCCGATCTTGTAGAACAGCCGCAGCGGTCCGCGCGCCGGCTGGAACAGCACCGGGTTCCATGCCGGCAGCGGGGCGCCCTGCGGCTGCGCGCCGTCGGCCACACGCTGCGCCGGCTGCCAGCCCCGGGCGTCGCGGCGCGCGACCCAGATGCCGACGTCGTCGGCGCCTTCGTGGCGCCCGCCGAACCACGCGGCGAGCAGGCCGTCGCGGGTTTCCAGCAGGGTGGAGGCGTGGCATTGCGCGGTCGGCGCCTCGGCGTTGACGAATTCGCTGTAGACGATGGGCGAGGGCGGGGCCGACGACGGCGCGGCCGGCGCAGGGGCGGCCATCGCGCGGACGGCGAACAGCGACAGCAGCGGGAACAGCAAGGAACGCAGCATGGTGGTCCGGTCCTGGCCGGGTTTTGACGATACCTCTCTATTATCAATTAAATACCACATGCCGCGGTTGGCGCCAGCAACCGGCTGCCCGATGACCGGGGTGGAGGTGTTCCGCGACGGCGCCTGGGCACCGGTGGCGCAGGCGATCGGGCGCATGAAGATCGATCACTTCCCGGCAATCAGCGCCTCGCGCGTGAGCCTGCTCTTGTCCGGCGCGGATGCAGCGCAGATCCGCGAGTTCCAACTGTTCGACGTGGGCGCTGCCGCTACGCGCTGAACCGCCCATCCGCACCTACGCCGCCAACCAGCGCCGCGAGAGCCAGGGCCGGCTGACCCTGACCACCACCCACAGCCAGGCGCGCTTCGTGCTGCCGCCGGCGGTGGCGCAGATCAAGCAGGCCTATCCGTAGGTCAACGTGCACCTGCAGCAGGCGGCCGAGAGCGCGGCGCAGGGCCAAGGCCGCGACATGCACAGGCCGCGCCCGATCATCCGGGCGCGGGCTTTTCGTATGGCGATGGGCCTGGTTCGGAGGCTCGGGTGCGATGAGCGAGCTTGGCGCCGTTGTCGTGCAGCCGCCCACGATGGGTTGATCCTCGGTCGGCCGGCTACTGGAAGCGCATCACGCGAACAATTCCACGGCGGCATCGCTCCACGCATGGCCGTGCATACCCCACGGGCTGTCTTCCGCAGCCGGCGGGAACCCGGTCCGGCAGTAACCGCGCTTTGCCTCGAAATCGAATACCGCATGCGGATAGCCGTTGATCAGCAGCACCACCTTCCTGCTGTCCTGGGACCAGCCGATCTGCACTTCGGAAGGTTCTTCTTTGTCGGCGACGTCGGCCGCGTTGTAGATGTGCAGGGCGTCCTGGATGGGGTTGTCGTGCGCCGACGTGTCGAGCGCATAGAAATAGCCGGTATCGCCGTCGTCTTCGAAGACGGCAACGAAGGCGTCCTGGGGCGCTTGCGCCTCGACGACCAGGGCGGTGCCGACGATCAATTCGCTTTCGGCAGTGACGGTGATGGGCATGTTGGTTCGCGCTCGGGTGCTGGATAAAACGCGCCGCTGCTCGGCGCGGCCTGGTCGTCAGACGGTCGGTCCGCCACGACCAAGGCTGTCCTGATGTCGCTGCGTCGCGTCCTGCGCAAGCTGCTGCTCCTGCGCTCGGTTGAAGGCCAGCGATTGCTGCGACGTTTCCTGCAGCGGGGGCGCAGGTTCGTTGGTATTGACCGACACCCTGAATCCCGGCGTGGTCCCGGTCACCCACAGCGTGTCGCCCGCCATCCGCACGCCACCGATGGTGCTGGCGTCCGTCATGCCCTCCTGTTTGCTCAGCAGCATGGCGCGGGCCACGTGATCGTCCGAGACCTGTGGCGGCGTATCGCTGCGGAGTTTCGCGAAGAGCGCCTGATCGTGCGGGGGAAGTTGTCCCAGGGCCGGTGCCTGTTTGTCGGTGTGCTCGGCAGCGGCGGCCGTCGGCGAGCCGCCCGCCGGCAGGGAGGCATGCGGCTTGGGTTCCGCTGGCTTGGCCTCGCCCTTGATCGCCGGGCTCTGGCCGTCCAGCGCCGGTTGTTGCGCTTGCTTGATCTCTGCGGCGGTCGTGATGGCCTTGGGCACCATCTTGCTGTCGGACAGCAAGCCGTCGCGGCCATCGTCCATCATCGTCACGATCGCGCTGTTCGGGCCCGGACGGTCGGTCTTGGGATCGGGCTGCAGCATCAGGGAGTACGGCTTGCCGGCATCCAGGCCGTCGTGGGCGTGCGTGCGGGCGACGGCGGCCGTGGCGGCGTCGATCTCCGCGTCGGTTCGCGCGATACCGGCGGCGGCATAGGTGCCGGCCACCATGCCGCGCATCGTCGTGGCTTTCGGCAGCGTCGGATTGGCCTGCGCTTCGGCTGCCATGGCCGCGTACTCCTGCAACCCGGCCTGCTGGCTGCGGTGCACTTCGTTCAATTCGTCGCGGATGTTGCCCTGCGCCTGGTTGGTGCCGTAGATCATGCCCGGCGTCGCCCACTCGCCATTGGCGCCGCGGGTGTAGGTGTGGCCATCGGATGCCTGCAGGGAGTCCGTCTGCGCGCTGGCGTGCTTCACTGCGGCTGGCATGTCGCCGTGCTGGTGCCAGCCGAACTGGTTGTAGGCCACTTCGTAGCGGCCCGCGATCGCGGCCGGCGTGTTGGCCGCGTTCTGGGCGATGATCAGCTTCGAGGCCTGGTCCAGCTCGGCCGCGCGTTGCGGGGTGGCGATTTCGGCATGGGTGACCTTCATGCCGTGCTCGATGTATTGGTCCACGACCGTCCGCGACCAGGCGTGGGTCTGCGGGTCGCGGTTCCAGTTTCCTTCCCCGTCCAGGCTGCGGGCTTCGCCTTTGCCGGATGGGATGGAATACGGGTTCTGCGGCTGCGACAGATTCGCCAGCCCCAATTCGTAGGACGCGTTGGCGGATTTGTAGTTCAGTTGGTTGGCCAGCACGTCTCCGGCCACGTATCTGACCTTGCTGTAGGTGGCGCTTCCGCTGTCCGGCGATGCCGCGGTGGTCGTGGCCTTGATCTGCTGCGTCTCGGCCACCCGCGACCAGGTGCCTTTCGCATCGTTGGGATCGCGGCTCCATTCGTTGCCGTCCCGGTCCTTCTGGGTGAAGACGCTATCGATGTCCTTCTGCTGAGCCCATTTCTCGCCCAGGAACGCACCGCCGACGCCGCCAGCCACGCCGCCGATCGCCGACGTGACGAGCGCGCCCGGGCCGCTCGGCGAGCCGCCCGCCAGGCCATAGCCGGCACCGGCCAGGAAGCCGACGGCGATGCCGCCGCCGATACCGCCGACATTGCGGCCGATGAAATGGGTCTTGGCCGACTCCGCCCCTGTCGTATTGCCCTGCGCTTCCAGCTTCACCACTTGATGGCCGGTGGTGGAGAAGTCGTACGCCAGCGCGGCCACCGCGATCACGGTCCCGCCTTTCGCCAGCATGCCGGGACGCAGGCCCTTGGACGCCGCCACCGCTTCACCGGTGATGGCCGCTTCTCCCACCGACGCCGCAGGCGCACTGAATCCGGTGGGCGCACGGGTCAAGCCCGCGTTTGCCAGTTCGGCAGCGGGCGGGAACTTGGCGGCATCTGCGCCGAGGGTCGCGGCAACCTCCTGCGACAGCGAGACCTTGGTGACCTTCGCTCCCACATTGTCGGGCGCCACGAAAATGCCCTTGGACGCCGCCTCGATGAACTGCGCCTGCACCTTGGGCAGCACCGCATCGGCGCCGCCTTGGGCGTAGAGCGCTTTCAGTTCACTTACTGGCTGCCCGCCCAGGGTTCTGACGTTGGGGTTCTCCAGCACGGCAGGCAGTTCCACCTTGCCGAAAACCCGTTCTACGTTGGCGTTGGTGGCGACCACCTTGATGTCGCCGCGCAGCGAACCTGCGAACTCGTTGGAGGCTTCGCCCCAAAGGGAGCCTTCCAGTGAAGTGGCGCTTCGAGCAGCGGCCTTCGGGTTGCCATACAGGAAGTCTGCCACGGACTTCTCGACTTGATCGAGATCTTGTCCTTGCACCGTGAATATGCGCTCAGCTGCGTCGGCGATCGCCATTTCGACATCCTTGTTCCCAAGGAATCGTGCGCGCGCAGTATTGTTGATGATGGGCTCGCCGGTTTTACTCGCGAGTTCCTTGGCGATCACCTCGGATGACACGTCGCCGATTGGGCGACTGTAGAGAATGCCACCTTCGCCTATGGCTTTGGCAGGATACTGGCGCGCGATCGCTTGAATTTCTTCAAGAGAAGCTGCCTTCTTTATCTGCTCGATCTGTTTGGAGTAGTCGTCACTCATGGCGTACCCCGTCATCCATGACTAAGGCCCAGCCGTCCCTGAAGAAAACTTCACCCATGAAGTGGGCATTCGGATACTCGTTCAGCAGCGTGGGTCTATTCGAAAAATGTGTACCGGCAGTGATCAGTCGAACGATTAGTGTATGAACAGCGTGGATCTCCGCTGTAGTGAAGACACGGCATGCGCCTGGCATCGGCATTCCGATGTCACCGTCACGGCCATAGCCAAATGAGACGACTTCAATATTGTAGTCATTGTGGTTCGGCAGGAAGGCTCTTCTAATTTCGCCGAAGTATTCTTCGCCATCCACCTCGACGGCGAACGTCTCATGACGCTGTTCATCCATGATGCCGCGCACGCCGCCTGAAAATCTGGCGCGTCCCTCTGGGAACTGCAGCCAATCGAAAGTGGGGTGGTTGGACAAGTCCATGCTTAGTCTTCCATGTTGGGTCATCGGAAATTACAACCTTGCAAGCGGGCTTCCAGTTGCCAGGTCCGATCAGGCGATTCGCTTGGTGCCCGACCTGCGAGCTCCTACTCTACGACTCGATGATAGCTTCTGCCATCACAGCGGGGATTTCAAGAAAGACGCGATGGTTGCGAAGTGGTCTCATCACCCGTAACTAAAGCCCAGCCCTTCCTGAAGGTCACGTGGCCCATGAAGTGCGCATCCGGATATTCCCTCAGCAAAGAAGGCCTGCCCGAAAATTGAATGCCAGCAGCGATCAATTGGACTGTCAGGGACTGAATGGTGCTTGCTTGTGCTGCCGTGAAGACCCGACATGTCCTTCCCTGCATCGGCATTCCGATGTCGCCGTCGCGGCCATAGCCAAATGAGACGACCTCGATGTTGTAGTCATTGCCATTCGGCAGGAATGCATTCTGGATCTCGCCGAAGTATTCTTCGCCATCCACTTCGACGGCAAACGTCTCATGGCCCTGCTCATCCATGATGCCGCGTACGCCGCCTGAAAACCTGGCGCGCCCCTCCGGGAATTGCAGCCAATCGAAGGTGGGGTGGTCATGTAAGTCCATGCTCATCGCTCCCTGTCGGACGATCGGAAATTCTGACGTCATGCACCCATTGAAGGCAAGTAGCCTATCGGGGAAGGCCCATTGCTCAAAGCCAGACAGCTGCTCAAACGATCCTCGTCCATTCAGTTCCATCGAAAGACATAAGATCGGACTCGCCATTCGACCACATCACGTCACTGGTGGCGCTCAACTGGTAACAGGACGCTGGACGATCATCGCCGAAGTTCACAGGCTCTAATTGCGATTGTTTCAGCCGATAGACATCCGACATGGTAGAGGCGTAAAGGGTGTCGATAAACCATTCAAGATCCAAGATATCATCGGAGACTGCTATTTGATCGATGACGCTCCACATATCCTTGCGCCCTTGCAGCAGCACCCCGCGGTGGCCCGCTATGTACACCGTTCCATCAGGCGCGCACTTGATCGATGTGAGCGTCACCGCCGTTGGCGATTCGCAAGGGTGCCAGTCATGTCCGTCGAATCGCCATATCGCGCCATCCCGGCCGACTGCATAGATTTCTGTATTTGAAAAGCCATGAATCGCCTGCGCATCGAACGTTTCCGGTAGGCCATCATCGATCCGTATCCAGCGTTTGGGGCCGTCAAAGCGGTAAACCATGCCCCTCAGGCCAACCGCAAAGGCTTGTCCGTCGATCGCCGCCACGCTGCGAATACCGCCCGTTCTTGGCGCTTTGGGTGCAGGTGTGCTGTCGTCGAATATGTCGCCGGCAGTGGTGCCGCTTGCCATGATGGCTGAGTAATAGCCGGCGCCAGATACGGCAATGAGTCCTAGCTCAGGCTGAGAAACAATGGCTAACGAATGGGCGTCATAGTTGGCCTCGCCTCTGGTAAAAGTACCGTCCTTGTATCTGAACGTAATAGCATGTGGAATCTCATCGGCTTCTTTTTTAGGGTCTGCGGCATAGATATAACCAAGGCCGGGTAGACGTACTACTGCAGTGCGCATGATGAGGCCATTCAACGGTGTTTCAGGCATGTGGAGCTTCCTCGAAAATAGATCTTATAGGGCGGTGGTTCACGCTGTTGTCGCTTGCGCTGCACCGGCACGGGCGTACAGTCGCCTGCTGCGAGCCGATCTTCCCGCGGGGGCCAAGATCGCGGCCCTAGGCTCAGGCGGAGCCCTTGACCGAAGTCACGCATATCCAGGGACGTGCGGTGGGCGGTGGGCGCGCCGATCTTGATGGCGCTGCCACAGTGGAAAGCGGGCCTTCGACCTTGGCGTGGTCCAGCCTTGAGCTTGCTCGCATCGTCCATCGGCAGCGGAAGAGTTTTGTATGCCGGTCAGCGGCTTGCCGTCGAGCAGCGAGGGATCGAGCAGCTTAGCGCACCGTCGGTCATAAGCGTAGTTGAGTACACTTCAAGGCAAACGCGCCAATAGATCCGAAGCCCTAGCGATGCGCACCACTACTTACCAGCACCCCCAGAGGCCGACATTTCTTCAGGGCTGCTTCTATTGGAAAGGGCATGGGTACCACTATTCCAACTCCGCACCTGAAGGGATGGTGTCGCCAGACGGATGCTTGAGCGACAATCCCTGGATCGCGCTTGCGTCGATCATGGAGTGTGCGACGCATGGTGATTACAGTCACGTATCCCAGCTGAGAAAGTGGATAGTGGACAAGGACAACGATCCGACCCTGGTGTCGGCCTGCCTGGGTTTGATCGCCGATTCAGGGCTTGATGCGGACCTGGAGTTCCTCGCCGAACTCATGATCGACGGGCCCCGCTATCTGCGCATCGAGGCCAGCCTGGCGGCGCAATGGTCAGGGGTGCTCTGGTTGATCCCCTTCATGGTCGAAGCCTGGTGTTCGCTTGATCGGCGCGCCGACCGGGACGCCATCGAGGCGAACATATCCAACCTGCTCGATGTCCGTGAAGGCGAGCCAGCGTTCTTCGATACGGGCTTGGGCAAGGCCGACTACAGGCGGGCTGTCGAGGCGCGACTTGCCGCGTTGAGCGATACCCATGGCAGCGACCGAGTTGCAGTCCTGGCGGGCGAGCCCGTCGATATGGAGAAGCAGGTTTGGTTGATGAGAAAGGCGCTTGTTCCCAAAGCCACCGACGAGTGGATCGATTGGAGTGATTTCCTGCTCTGGCGGCGCAAGTTCGAGGTGTATTCGGGCGTCGATTGTTCGGGATTCTACGGGGAAAACGCCGAGTTCCTGCCGCGCAATGCCGCCACCATCCTGGACAAGTACATGTCCTCGCCCATGCGTTTCGATGTAGGGAAGCGCTACTTCTTTGGGAACCTGGTGCAATAGCAGGCAGCAAGCGCGCTCTGGATGCCTACTAGCGCTAGGTGCCCTGCGGTGGGCACACCTGTGCAAGTGAAGTTTGTGGCCGGGTCGCTGAGCCGCGGCGAGCGCGTGTTCTGTCGCCCTGCGGATGCGCTGTGTGCGGGATGGCAGCCGGCAAAGTGCTGAGTCCTTTGGACGTGGTAGCAGAAGCAGCAGCACAATGGCGAGTTCGTGTGTCGGCTGTTTGCCTGCCCAAGCCGGCGATCGGCAACCCTATGCCCAACGCTCAAACGAGTGCTCTAATGCCGCAGCCGCCACCGGCTTTACCGTACTGGAGCAAACACCTTGAACGCCCATCGATTTTTTGTCGCCGCGTTGTCCGCTTGCCTGACCACGTTGCCCGCGCTCGCCGCCGCCGCGACGCAGGCGCCCGTCGCGCCGGCGACTGTGATGATGCTTGGCTCGTTCCACTTCGAGAATCCGGGCCGGGACATGGTGAAGTTCAAGGTCTCCGACGTGATGTCGAAAGACAACCAGGCCTACCTTGCGGGCCTTGCCGCACGGATCGCGGCGTTTCGCCCCACCGACGTACTGGTGGAGTGCGAGCCGTCCGAGCAGGCGAACTACGACGCCGCGTTTGCCCGCTACCGCGACGGTCAGTCGACCCTGCCAGCTAACGAAGTCCACCAGATCGGCTTCCGCGTCGCCAAAGCCTCGGGGATTGCGGGAGTGACGTGCTTCGACGAGGGCCAGGTCGGCTGGGACGCCGATCCGATGTTCGATTACATCAAGGCGAACGACCCGGCCATGCAGGCGACGATGGATGCCACGTTCAAGGATCTTTCCGCGCGCGCCGATCGCGAGCAATCGACGTTGCCGCTGCACGAGCTGCTGCGCCTGACGAACGATCCCGCGCGCGACCGCGAAAACAAGAATCTCTACATCCGCACCAATGCCGTGGATGCCGGTGGCAGCTTTGCCGGTGCCGACGCTGCGGCCAGTTGGTGGCACCGCAACTTCCGCATGTATGCCAACGTGCAGAAGGCCGCCCAACCCGGCCACCGCGTGCTGGTGATTGCTGGATCCGGCCACACCGCGATCCTCAAGGACCTGCTGGCGATCGACATGCAGCGCACTGCCGAGGACGTGAGCGGGTATCTGGCGCCGTAAGTCGACCTGGCGTTAAGGGCAATGGTGGGGCTCGACAGTGGGGCCAGAGGAATATGTGCTTGAAACTGATATTTCCTCTGGCCGTTGTTGGCGATCCTCATCGGTGTGGTAACCGTGAAGATCGCGCCATGCGCGCGTTTTGCAGACCAACGCCGCTGCACGATGTTGATTGCCAAGAACTAAAGCTGGGGAAACCTCAAAATCTGCGCCCTGTTTTCCCAATTTAATCCCCCGACGCCAACCACCGACCTCCAGCCATGACCAAAGTTCTGATCCTCAGTGTAAGCGCCGGCAATGGCCACGTGCGCGCAGCGCAGGCGCTCGCTGCCGCCGCACACTCTCTCGCTCCCTCGTGCACGGCTGTACATATCGACGCCATGGCCAATGTGTCAGGGGCGTTCCGCAGTGTCTACGCCGATTGGTACATCCAGCTCGTGAATCGCGCGCCCGAACTCTGGTCGTATCTGCATCAGCGCAGCGACGTCACGCCGCACCACGCGGCGTCGCAGCGCTTGCGCCGCGGCATCGAGCGACTGAGCACCGGCGCGCTGCTGCGCGAGATTCGAAACGCGAAGCCCGATGCCGTGATCTGCACCCATTTCCTGCCGGCCGAGTTGCTGATGCGCGAACGCAGGAACGGTCGCCTCGACTACCCCGTCTGGTTGCAGATCACCGACTACGACCTGCACAACATGTGGCTCGTTCCCGAGATGACCGGCTACCTGGCGGCGAACGAAGAGGTCGCGTTCCGGCTTCGCGCACGCGGCATTCCGGCCGACCGTGTGCACGTCACAGGAATTCCGGTGATGCCGGCATTCTCGAAGCCCGACGCCCCTGCGCTGGAGCGCGACGCTTGCGCGGCCGCCCTGGGGCTGGAGCCATCGCATGCCACGCTTTTGATGGCGTCAGGCGGCGCTGGCGTTGGCGATCTTGCGAGCATGGTCGAACGTGCATTGGGCATGGCAAGCGATTTCCAGGTAATCGCCGTGGCGGGCCGCAATGCCGAAACGCACGCCAGACTGGCGGCGCTGGCGCTTCGCCATCCGGGCCGGATGATTGCGGTGGGCTTCACCGACGAGATGCACAAGCTCATGGCCGCTGCCGATCTGGTCGTCACCAAGCCCGGCGGCCTCACCGTGTCCGAATGCCTGGCGCTGGGCAAGCCGATGCTGCTGATCTCGCCGATCCCTGGCCAAGAAGAACACAACGCAGGCTTCCTGATGGAAGAAGGCGCGGCATGGCTGGCCTACGATGACATTGGCCTCGACTACAAGATCGAACGGTTGATGGCCGATCGGCCGAAATTGCGAACCATGGCCGCGTGCAGCCTTGCGCTCGGCAAGCCCCAGGCCGCAGCGACGGTGCTTCAACGTGTGCTGCAGAGCGTGCCCGCATGATGCGGGCTGCAGATAGAGCGCCCATCCGCCGCACACTGGTCTACCTGGCCTCCGAGGGGGCTGCCATCCCAAGAGAGTTCATCGACACTGGTTGTATCTCAGCCTAGCCGTTGAACCGCCGTATGCCCTCTAGCGCCTGAGTTAAGCCGGCCTGCGAAGCGGGTTCGGCTTGACTGAATTGTTAGGCAGCAGCAGCCCGAAAGCGCCGAGCTGCCCGCTCGAATGCAAACGCCAAACCTGGTTGAAGGTATGGCTTGCTCTCCGCAAACAGCCAAGATGCCAGCAGGTCAGGGGCAAAATCCGGCTCGCCACGTGATGTCAGAGAGAATAGCTGCCTGTGAACGCGATGTTGTATCTCATTGAGGTCGCGGAGCAACCTGGGGTTGGTGACGCCAGGGCCTTGGAACTCGTATGAGGAACGTCCAAGGATGGTGAGTTCGTGACCCAATAGCGTAAGGAATTGGGCTTGCTCTGCAGGCGAGAGGTTCGAAAGAAGCTTTTCACAGGCTTGCTGGGTCATTGCCGATTCTGCCTAACTACTGTTCGACGAAAAAATGTGTGTAAAACGGGCGTGTAATACTTCAACGAATTGTCAGGCACCAAATCCACCCACGAGAGGAGCGGGGAATGGGCCACGGTAGTCGGTGCCCGCAACGGGCTCAGCACGCCACCCGACGAAACCGCTAAGTGCCACGTGCTGAAGTTGAGCGACACATCCTAGGATGGTGCCAGGCTCGTCTGTGTCGTACAGAAACACCAGCATTCGGTCATGGGCATCGATGGCAGCCAGCTTGTCCCGATCCAGTGCGTAGTAGCTCCTGTCTCCGTTGCCCGCCCAGCCACAGGCATTGAAGTCGCACCAGACGAATGGCATTTGCTGGGTTGGTAACTGACCTTCCATTTAGGGCCTACTATTTGACGATAAAATGGTGTGAATCCAGCGGGTCGGGTTCACTTAGGAAATCCACCTGACCCCGTTTCTGCAGTAGCGATGCCAGATCATGCAATCTTAGAGATTGCAGAGCGCATCGTGTGTAGCCTGGCGCCGCCTCTCTAAAAGCCGCGGCATATGCTGGGAGGGTATGTGGCCACACACAACGGGTGCCTCGGCGGGCGGCGGGCGATTCAATCCTTGCCGGCTGCCGTGACCACCAATTGGCCATCGCGCACTGTGATGCGCAGCGTGCTGCCGATGGTGAAGCCCAGTTCCTCCATCCAGCGGCCGCCCAGGCGCAGCGCCGGCGTGCGCTTGCCGTTGACGGAGTGGCCGCAGCCGACGGTGCACTGCTGCGGCGGGCGTGGGCGGCGGGGTGCGCGCGATGCGCGGGCACGATCGGCGGCCTCGGCGGCGGCGACCTGTTCGGGCGTCAGCATGGGGATGAGCGCCGATTCGGCGATCGTCCACTGTGGGCAGTGGCGATGCTTGTGCGACTTGCGCTTGCGGGGAGCGGCGGGGCGGGATGACGGTTGGCGCATGGCACAGCCTCCTTGGCAGACAGGAACCCGCGCCGAACGGCGACGGGATGTCGGGAGGTTAGAAACCGCAGAGAGCCGGCGGGCTTATTTCCCCGAAGGGTGTTGTATTCACCGCCCTCCCGACGCAGACAGCGCGTCGGAGTGTGCCTGCGAACAGGCACAAAAAACCCACCGGTTTGACGGAGGTGGGTGCCGCTACGTGAGGAGTTTCTACGCTCCTTGGAGGAATGGTGCTATTGGATTTTGGGGATGTCAACTGGTTTGGGCTGTAAAGCGAAGATTGGCTTTCAAGTAGCCTGACTCCGTTGTACTACTCCGAATCCCTGTCTCGTCTATTTTTCTAGGCCAATCCACTTAGAGGTGCCGGCGACGTCATCGATGATCTTAGACAGTAGATCGATTTTCGGGGCGAGAATGAAGCCGCGGCATCCGTAATAATACGACACATGTTTTTTGCCTTTTTTCCCCGTTACTGTGATGTCTACTGTTGGATTGTCCGTCCACACAGATTTGCAGCCGTCTTCTTTGTATATATATTGGCCTTTCCAAGTTGAAAATTGAAGTCGATCGATCGAGCTAACAAGGTAGTCGTAATCGGATTTGGCGACGAAACTTTTGGACTTGCCTGGAATTAGGACGTGCTGATCGCCATTGAATTCAACAGTGCCATCCGCTTTGATGGTAACTGTGTAGACAGGGCATGTTCCATAACAGGCTGAGCGATGCATGGTGACTGATGTAACTTCTTCTTGAGTCACTGGCGCAGAATTTTGATATGTAGGAGGCTGTGCTGTTGTCTTGGAACAGGCGGCAAGTAGTGAGAAGGCTGCAATTAAAGTGAATATTGTGCTTGAGAGCTTCATAAGTCTGATCGCTGAAGTAAGCAGGCCCGCGAAGCGGTTCGGCTTAAACAAATTTAGGCCTCACTCCGCGATATGCGATGAAAGAACCTCCTGTACGGTGGACGATACTACGCCTTGACGTGAAATCGTGTCCAGAAGGCTGCGGGATAGCGTGTAATCGCCCTGAAAAAACAAAAACGGGGGTCAGAGTGCACTTCTCTGCCAAGTTCACGAGGCTGCCAGATGGGATGGTTTGTTTGGATGCGCAATGCTGTTCCTGACCGCAGAGCGAACGATCTCACATGCCACGCCACCCCCGGCTGGATCTCCCAGTTGTTGCCCAGCGTCCTGGAGGAAAGTAAATCCTGTGCCTTGCTTTCACTTGATGAGTTGGAACGCGCATTTGGTTCCATCTGCATCAAGTGCATGTAGGAGCGCAGAGTTTGCCGACGCTGCATACTCGCTTGTTTGTTTAGCTGTTGGCGGAGTGGAGTGTTGATGGGTGTCGTAGATCGGATGCACCGGAATTGTGAAATTTCCGCACTTCACTGTCGTGCCGAAGTAACTGCCGTAGATTTTCCCGATGCCCCAGATGGTGTGAACCGTCCAGCCGTTGTACCAAGACAGGAATTCTCTATGCTCCTGAGCAGAGGCAGGCATGGATGAGATTAATAAGAGAGCCGCTAGCAGCAGAGCTTTCATGAGTCCTAACATTTGACTTGAGGGCGTGCCGAAGAAAGCTGGGGTCAGAGCGAAGAAAGCGGGTCAGAGTGCACTTTCCCTACACAGGCTCTCGATGTTACCCGATGGGGCGGCTCGTTTGGATGCGCGACGCTGATCCCGCCTCAGAGCGAAGGATCGCACATGCCACGCCGTCCCCGACTGGATCTACCCGGTGTCGCTCAGCATGTCGTGCAGCGGGGTAATGACCGGCAGCCATGTTTCTTTACCGACATCGACCGTATACGCTACCTGCAAGATCTGCACGAGCTATCGTTCAAGCTTGGGATCGCCGTACATGCTTATGTGTTGATGACCAACCATGTGCACTTGCTGCTCACCAGTCAGCAGACCGGTGCGGCGTCAACGCTGATGCAGTCGCTTGGACGCCGCTATGTGCGCTATATCAACACTCAATACCGTCGCACCGGCACCCTCTGGGAAGGCCGCTACAAATCGTGCCCCGTACAGGAGGAGATCTACTTGCTCCGCTGCTACCGCTACATTGAACTCAACCCGGTACGGGCTGGAATGGTTGCCGATCCGGCGGACTATCGTTGGTCGAGCCATTCCTGCAACGGACTCGGTCAAGCCAATGCGCTGGTGCAACCGCATGGGGGCTATCTAGCCATTGCCCCGGTCGCCGACCGCGTACACCACTATCGTCGCTTCGTTCTGGATGCCATCGACCCGGACGAGACAGCTGGCATCCGTCTCAATCTGCAGCGCCAACACGCGCTGGGCAACGACCGCTTCTGTGCGGCCATCGAGCGCCAGCTTGGCCGTCGTGTCGGGCCCGCTGCGCGAATGGGTAGGCCGCCGAAGGCCCGGGTGACAGGAGAGGAAAGTGCACTCTGACCCCTGTTTTCGTTTTCCGTTGAGTTGGATGCTTCATGCGGGCCTGATGCTTGCGAAGCGCTGTGTCTTGGCTCGGATCGTGTAACGAGTTGGGTTCACTTAGGAAGTCAACCTGACCCCGCTTCTGGCATAGCACTGACTTCACCCCATATTGCTGTTCCGGAGCCTCGTAGCGATTTCATCCGTTTCGGCCACCGAGATCTCCCTCACCTTCCCCCACTCTGTGCCCCCCTCATCAAGCGTTCCAGCAACGTGGAAATGAAGGTGGCTAATGGCTTGGTTCGCGTCCTTCCCGTTGTTCTGCCAAACCGCGATACCAGGCCTCTCATATGCTTTGTCAATAAGACGAGCTGCATCCCGAACAGCGGTCATCAACGCGAGGCTCTCACTGTCTCGCAGCTCCAATAGCGTTGGTCGATGGGCAATCGGAATGACCAGCAGATGTGGGACGCCTCTTTGTTCGCGCGTCACCAGCGTTGCGGTGAAGTCATCTCGCCCCAAGATCGTGTAGGGACGATCTCCCCTGAGATATGCACAGAAGGCACACGCGCCGTCGTCAGGAAGCTCAATGCTGGTCTCGCCCATTACGAGTTCCTCAGAGAAGACAAGAAGGCTTGCAACTCCAATCGGTCCAGTTGTTTAAATTCCTCATCAGGAACGACTATAGTAAGCTCATCGGATACTTTTTCCTTTCTTGAACAAAACATATAGGAAAGAATGATGAGCCTAATTGAGTCCTGTGCTGGAAGCACGCCTGAAATTCTCGAGAGCCCTCCACCCCAGGGCGAAATAGATACAGGCTGACCATTTCCCTTCGTTGTAACCTCAGCCCACAAGTCGAATAGGCTCTTTGTCAGTGTTTCGATCTGCGAACTCGCTTTATTGTCCTTGTCCATATCAGCGTATGCTGACAGATAGATTTTCTTCCCGCCCTGCCTGACCGTTAAAGTGGTCCCTATTTCATATTTCTCTTTCTTCCCTTCCTTTTCAATATGGGAGACTGGAACCTTAGCCACCAGAGCCTCACCGATCTGTTTATCCAGCTCTTTCCATGAGCCTTCATAAAGCTTGTCGATGGCTTGACCCAAAAGGCTTTTGCGCTCAATGATATGTGGAGTTTCAGTATCGAACGTGTTGCAGACGCCGATGACTATACTTCCACTTTGGCTGAAAATATCACCCTTGATTATTTTTATCTTGGTTTTTGGGGAGGAGTATTCAGCCTGGATTGGATTTGGCCAATTCAAATACAGGCCGACTGCTAGTGATAAAAGGAGTGTGGCTACAAACGATATGCCGTCAAGTAGCTCAGCCCGTGCGGGAAAGAATAGCACCATTATTCTAATGGCAGCAACAATTGTGCCCAATACAGCGAACGACTTTATAATATAGTTCTTCCAGAAGCGTCGCGTCTTCATGTCTTGGCGCAGCTCTCCCATTATTAATTACCCCTACAGGCCAAGATTTGTATAAATTGCTGACTCATAGTAGTGCGGGCCTTGACCTTTTTTAGATGGGTAGAAATCGACGTAATTATCCAAAGCAAATTTTATGATTTTCATCTGGAACGACACCGACATGGTGTAATAGTTGGCGTCCAAGAGCGGCTTGGGAATGAATTGAGTGGCGATATTTCGAGATTGGTTCAAATTTGCAACCACAACCGGGAGATCGAACTCTTTTATGACTTCAATCTCGTGTGCGAGGAATGATTTACCGTCGCCACCCTTTGTTTTTGCGTGATCGCTACCAAGCAACACAACCTGCTTCGCATTTTTCAGGCGCTCTCTCAGGTTTCGCTTGATGGTCTCTGGTTTACTTGTGTCCCTAGCCTCAAAAAGATCGTGCGCGTCATAGAAATTGAAGTCAATCTTATCATTGTCTCTCCATGCCTCCATCAAACGATAGGACCTGATGTCTTCACTTGCGAAGGCGATATAAGTTTTATTTCGATAGCTCATTTCAAAATCCATTTTTCAGAAGGGGGTACTTTCTGTTCGGTATTTGCTCATAGAGGGCATCAAGCGGATTGTCCCGAGGAGGGGCACTGTTTTTAATTGACCAGACAAGCAGTTGCATCTCGCTTATTCGCGACAGATGCGCCACATCCAATTCATGGATCAATGGAATTGATCCGTCCGACTCATTTGACACCGAGTCCATGGCTGCGAACTCTACGATCCTCCGGGAAGTGGGCAATTGCCTCTTCTGGATCGTCTTTGAAATGGCTATCTCTGCATAAATCCAGGGCGATGAAGTCTTAGCTTCGTTGATCGTCTTCCCCGGCGTAATAGATGCAGGTGTATTTAAGAAGAACAAGCATTCACAGCGGTCAATCATTTCTGTGATTGCCATCGCCAACATCATGTGCACATGGCTCGTCGAAAGGTTTCTCTTCTCGTAATCATAGCTCGTGCCATTTTTGTGTATACAATATTTATCATCGATTTTTTTTAGCAGCGCATCTGCGCTACTCCACACCGTCGAGTCAATAAATGAATTTAGGCCGAAATTTTCCTCGAGCCAGCCTGCCAGCCGAAGTGCTTTGGCCTCGTCATTGTGAGAGTGAGATATAAAGACGTCAGCTTTGATGGCGGGGAACCAAGCCTTGCTGAGTGCTTTTGCGTCCAAAATTCCGTCTTCCGTGAGGTAAGCATCCAGAGTGCTTCTCACGACTGAGCTTTGGTGATCGTGGATCGCGCGCCCACGCATGCTACTCGAAGACCCAAAGGACTCGGAAAGACCTTCAATCTGAAAACCTCTATGCATCGTTCCCCCTGTGGAACTTGGTTGCGCCGTTGCAACAGCTTGCTTTTCCAAATCTTAGCTGAACGATCTTCGAGCAGTGATGGATTCCCTACCCTAGGGTCTCTCATCAATTGCTCAGATAGGCGATGCTTATCGCCCTTCCTGCATCTCCCTGCAATGGCACGTCGCTACGCCCCGCGAGACGATCAATGGGATCGCATCCGCGATCTACTTCCCGACTGAGCCTTTGCTGGAACGAAGTAATTTTGGCTTGAACAGTTTTTTAGGTGTTGTTTGAAGTGGCAATAGCTATTTTGATTGCATAATCTGCAGCTGCTGGACTCGCGACTTTTCAGTATCTGCCTCGCTTTTCGCTTTGTTGGCCTGCGCCACTGCAATCTCTGTTACCTGTTTGAAAACATCTTGGAACAATGCTTTGACATCCGATGGGGGTATGGCCCCATTTATGTTTGCTTCGCAAATTCGAAACAGTGCCTCTCTTGCAAGAAGCACTACATTATCTCGGCCTGCAAGTGCCATCGCCGTTGCTTTGAGCGCTGCTTCAACGCCAGTTGCAGAAGTCTCTCCGGGAAACTTAAAGTCGCCCTTTAGGGTGTTAATAAAAGACATTCCCACGTCCGGCCCGGGTTCCGCGCAGGTTTTTATCTTGGAATCTTCGGGAACAATTATCGCGCCTCTTCGTGAGGCATCGTAACTCATCCAGTAACTCTGGCCTGCCTTAAGCTCTTTTCTGGATGATGGTGCGTGAAAGTTTGCGCAGCCCGAAACGAGAATGGTGATCACAACGGTGGCTAGCTTTACAAGCTTCATGCTTTCTCTCCCAGGTTATTAACTTGGTTCCATGCAAGATCTGACTACTATTTGTGAAAAATAATTTGTAAAGCAGGTGTGTAGCGCGCCGATATCACTACCTTTCGGAACAGCGCGCATCCCAAGTTCGATCTTCGCCAGCGCGCTGTCGCATAATCCCTGCGCCTAACCCCGTGTCCATTCCCCAGTGCATCCCCGCACAAGGCCGACGCTATCACTTGTTGACGGCCGTCACAAGTTAAAGGCCGCTCGGCGTAACCGCCGGCGGCCTTAATTCGTAGACAAGTTGTTTGATGCCGCGCCATCCAGATTTACCGGACGGCGCGTTCTCCGGATAACTCAATTACCCGGCGCACTCCAAACCTGCCCCTTAACCCCACGCACACTCGCCTCCGCCGCGCTATCCAGATCAAACACGATCACGCTGTTTTCGCCCTTGCGCTGCATCGGCGCCGGGAAATACAACGCCCGCTGCGGCCCGATGTTCCAATGCCGGCCTAGATTATGGCCGTTGGCCCAGGCGAAGCCTTTGCCGAAGGCCTGCATGTCCAGGAAGGTGTCGGTGGGCGTGCCGATCTTGACGGTGCCGCGGTGGAAGGCGGGGCCGTCGACCTTGGCGGTGGTCCAGCCGGTGAGCTTGCTCGGGGCGTCCATCGGCAGCGGGAAGGTCTGCCAGCCGGTCAGCGGCTTGCCGTCGAGCAGGACGGGGTCGATCAGGCCGGCGCGGCCGTCGGCCAAGTGGGCGCCGTAGTTGATGCGGCCGCCGTTTTCCACCAGGACGTCGATGGTGTGGGTGCTGGCGGGGATGTCCACGTCCACGGCGACCTGCTGCAGGCGACGCTCGGCGCTGCCGGCCAACTGACGATCCACGTAGACGCGGGCGTAGTCGCGCACGTCGCCCAGGTACAGGCTGCCCTTGCGCGGGCCGGTGACGGTGGTGCGGTAGAGGATGTAGCCGTAGGCCTGGCCGAAGCGCTCCATCGGTTGCGGGCTGTCGGTGGTGGCGGCTGGCGCGGGCAGGTTGTCCCACAGCGAGGCCGATTCGCGCAGCGGGGTGGCCGGCAGTTCGGCGAAGCGGATCGGTTTGGGCAGGGCGGGCGGTTGTACGCCGGTGACGCGCGTGATGGCGTCGCGGAACAGGGCGAACTTGGGGGTGGGGCGGCCGGCTTCGTCCAGCACGGCATCGTAGTCGTAGCTGGTGGTCTGCGGGGCGTAGTGGTCGCTGGCGTTCTTCTGGAAGTTGGCGCCGTTCATGAAGCCGAAGCTGGTGCCGCCGACGAACATGTAGAGGTTGGCGGAATGGCCCTGGCGCAGGATCCATTCGAATTCGCTGGCCTGTTTGGCGCCGTCGGTGGCGGCGTGCTTGGCGCCCCATTGGTCGAACCAGCCGGCCCAGTATTCGCCCACCATCTGCGGTTGGCCGGGACGGAACTTGGCCAGGGTGTCGAAGGCGCTCTTGGCTTCGCCCGGGGCGAAGTTCACGACGGCGAGGGTGTCGGGCAGGGTGCCGTTGGCGAGCACGTCGGCGCCGTCGGAGGTGAACAGCAGGGCCTGGTCGAAGCCGGCCTTGACGAACATGGCGCGGTTGGCCTGCATGTAGGCGTGGTCGTCGTTGTAGGAGCCGTATTCGTTCTCCACCTGCACGGCGATGATGGGGCCGCCGTTGCGGTTGAGCTGCGGCTTGACCTGGGCGGCGACGGCGTCGAGGTAGGCCTGGCTGGCGGCGAGGAAGCGCGGGTCCTGGCTGCGCACGCGCATGCCCGGTTCGGCGAACAGCCAGGCGGGGTAGCCGCCGGCTTCCCATTCGGCGCACACATACGGACCGGGGCGCAGGATCACGTTGAGGCCCTGCGCGGCGGCTTCGTCGATGAAGGCGGCGACGTCGTTGTTGCCGGTGAAGTCGAACTGGCCTTGGCGCGGTTCGACCAGGTTCCAGAACACGTAGGTCTCCACGGTGTTCAGGCCCATGGCGCGCGCTTTCTGCAGGCGGTCCTTCCAGTAGGCGCGCGGGATGCGCTGGAAGTGGATGGCGCCGGAGATGATCTGGTAGGGCTTGCCGTCGCGGGTGAAGTGTTCGCCTTGGGTGGAGAAGGCGGGCCAGGAGGTTGATGCGTGCGTCGGCTGTGCGGATGCCGGTAGGGTGAGCAGGAGCGACAGGGCAAGGGCGGACAGGGAGTGACGCAGCATGTGGGGGTCTCTGGCGGGGGCGTTGGGTTTTTGTAGGAGCGGCTCTGGGTGGCCTCGGGCCATTAGCCGCGACAGAGAGTGCTACCGGAGAGTCTCGGTCGCGGCTGAAGCCGCTCCTACAGGGGCGAGGAGGGTGCGCTTCAAACGAACGACGGCGGCAGGTCTTCCTTGGCGGCGCCGAAGGCGGGATTCGGCTTCGGGCCCATCTCCAGTTCCAGGGTGCCGCCGGCGGCGAGGTCGGCGTGGCGCAGCCAGCTGCGGGTGTACGGCTTGCCGTTCCAGCGGGCGCGCTGGATGTAGACGTTGGCGGCGCTGTTGCCGTGGGCGACGACGCTGAGGGTGCGGCCGTTGCCGACGTCGACGTCGGCGCGCTTGAACAGCGGGCTGCCGAGCACGTAGGTGGCGCTGACCGGGTCCACGGCGTAGAAGCCCAGGGCGCTGAGCACGAACCAGGCGCTCATCTGCCCGCAGTCCTCGTTGCCGGACAGGCCGTTGCGCGCGTCGTGGTATTGCTCGCGCAGCAGCCGCCGCACCATCGCCTGGGTCTTGTACGGTTGCCCGGCGTAGGCGAACAGGTAAGCGACGTGGTGGCTAGGCTCGTTGCCGTGCGCGTACTGGCCGACCAGGCCGTCGATGTCCGGCGGTGCGTCGGCCGGCAGTTCGGAGCTGGTGGAGAACAGTTCGTCGAGCTTGGCGACGAAACCGTCGCGGCCGCCGAACAGCTCCATGTAGCCGTACAGGTCGTGCTGGTTGAGGAAGGTGGCCTGCCAGGCGTTGGACTCGGTGAAGTCGCGCCATTTGGCGATGTGGCCCATCGCGCGCGGATCGAACGGGGCGGCCCAGTCGCCGTTGCTCAGCCGTGGCTGCACGAAGCCGCTTTTGCGATTGAACACGTTGCGGTAGTTGCGCGAGCGTTCGCGCAAGGCGCTTGCGTCCTTGGCGGCGCCGGCGGCCTGCGCCAGGTGCGCCACCGCCCAGTCGTCGTAGGCGTATTCGAGGGTGCGGCTGACCGCTTCGTCCACCGTGTCGCTGGGGATGTAGCCGAGTTTGCGGTACTCGCCCAGGCCGTGCGTGGTGTCGTCCATCGCGCGCTTGCGGTAGGCCGGCCAGGCGGCGGCGTAGTCGATGCCGGTGAAGCCCTTGGCGTGCGCTTCGGCCAGCACCACGGCGGAGTGGTAGCCGATCATGCAGCCGGTCTCCACGCCCTGCAGCGGCCAGATGCCGACGCCGTCCGGGCATTCGTTGGCGCCGCGCACCAGGCACTGCACCAGGTCGGGCACGCGTTCGGGTTGCACCAGGGTCAACAAGGGATGCAGCGCGCGGTAGGTGTCCCACAGCGAGTAGGTGCTGTAGTTGTGGTAGCCGGCGGGCGCCTGGTGCACCTGCAGGTCCATGCCGCGGTAGCGGCCGTCGGTGTCGCTGAACAGGGTCGGCGCGAGCAGGCTGTGGTACAGGCCGGTGTAGAAGATGCGGCGTTGCGTGTCGTCGTCGGTGTCGATGCGTACGCGCGCCAGTTCCTTCTCCCACGCGGCCACCGCGGCGGCATGCACGCGCGCGAAATCGAAGTCGGGCAGTTCGGCGTCGAGATTGGCCAGGGCGTTCTCGGCGCTGACCGCGGAAATGCCGACCTTGACCAGCAGCGGCGCGTCGGCCGCATCGGGATAGTGCAGCGCCACCTTCAGGTGGGTACCGTCGGCCTGGCGCGCGCCGGCGGCCAGCGGCTGGTCTTCGGAGTAGAGCTGCGCGTTGGCGAACGGACGCGACAGGCGCATCGCGAAGTAAATATAGCGGCCCTTCGCCCATTGGTACACGCGGCGCCCGCCGGTGAGGGTGCTGGCGTCGACGATGCGCAGTTGCGCGTCGCTGACCCGGGTGGCGATCTCGGGCTTGTCCTGCATGCCGTGGCACAGGTCCAGCAGCAGGTGCGCCGGCTTGCCCGTGGGGAAGTGGTAGCGGTGCAGGCCGGCGCGCGCGGTGGCGGTCAGCTCGGCGTGCACGCCGCTGTCCTTCAGACGCACGCGGTAGTAGCCGGGCGAGGCGGCTTCGTCGGCATGGTCGTAGCGCGAGCGGTAGCCGGCGTCGGGATCTTCCAGCGTGCCTGGCACCAGTTTCACGTCGCCGGTGGCGGGCACCACCAGGAAATCGAGCATGTCGCCGATGCCGGTGCCGGACAGGTGGGTGTGCGAGAAGCCCATGATCGAGCCGTCGGACTCGTGGTAGCCGGAGCACGAATCCCACACCGCGTTGTAGGTGTCCGGGCTCAACTGCACCATGCCGAACGGCAGCGTGGCGCCGGGAAAGGTGTGGCCGTGGCCGCCGGTGCCGATGAACACGTCGACGTGGCGGGTGAGCGCGGCCTTGGCGCGCGCGTCGGCGGGCAGCGCGTAGCTGCCGGCGCGCGCCTGCGCCAGCCGGGCGATACCGCTGCTGCCGAACAGGGCCAGGGCGATGGCGCCCTGCAGGAAACCGCGTCGTGTGGCCATGGTGCTGTCCTCGGGGTGTGCAGCGGAGAGGGATGGTTTTCTGTAGGAGCGGCTTCAGCCGCGACCGGGCGTTACCGGTGAGTTTCGGTCGCGGCTGAAGCCGCTCCTACAGGGGGCGGTGGTGGTCAGGCTTTCAGCAGATGCGGTTTGCGCTGATGCAGGTCGATGATCAGTTCGCCGAACAAGGTGTTGGCCCAGGCGAACCAGTCGCGGGTGAATTTGCTCGGGTCGTCCTTGTCGAAGGCTTCGTGCATGAAGCCGGTGCCGGCGTCGGTGGTTTTCAGCCAGGCCAGGCACTGGCGGATCTGCGCGTCGTCGTCGCTGGCCAGCGCGTACTGCATGATCGCCATCGGCCAGATCGTGCCCATGCCGCTGTGCGGACTGCCTACGCCGGTGGCGGCGCGGCCCTGGTAGAAATACGGATTGCGCTCGCTCCACGCCAGTTGGCGGGTGCGCAGGAACAGCGGATCGCGGCGATCGCAGCAGCCCAGGTAGGCCAGGCTCAGCAGGCCCGGCGCGTTGGCGTCGTCGATGAACAGCTGGTTGCCGTAGCCGTCCACTTCGTAGGCCCAGAATGCTTGGCCGTCGGTATCGCGCATCTGCCCGAACTTGCGCGTGGCGGTCTCCACTTCGTCGGCCAGCGCGCGGCACTCGGCGGCGAAGGAGGTATCGCGGTGCAGCGTCTCGCTCATCGTCGCCAGCTGGCGCAGCGAGGCCACCGCGAACAGATTGGCCGGCACGAACAGCGGATACACGCAGGCATCGTCGGACGGGCGGAACATCGAATGGATCATGCCGTTGGGCTTGGTCGGCTGGCCGTAGCCTTCCAGCACCAGGGTCTCGGTGGCCAGCGGCGAGGGGCGTTGGAAGCTGTAGGGGCCGCGGTCGTGCAGGCGCTGCTGTTCGCGGAAGGTCCTGACCACCACGTGCATCGCCGCGCGCCAGTCGTCGTCGAACGGCGCGGTGTCGCCGCTGGCGCGCCAGTACTCGTGCGCGAGCCGGATCGGATAGCACAGCGAATCGATTTCCCACTTGCGCTCGCCGACGCCGGGCTTCATCTCGGTGATGTCGGCCACCGACCACTTCAGGCGCTGGCTGGTGCCGTCGGGCAGGAAGGCATTGGCGTAGGGGTCGAGCTGGATGCAGGCGGCCTGGCGCTGGATCAGGCCATGGAACATGCGCCGCAGCGCCGGATCGCGCTTGGCGAGCGGGATGTACGGATGCACCTGTGCGGAGGAATCGCGCAGCCACAGCGCCTCGATGTCGCCGGTGATGACGAAGGTATCCGGCTTGCCGTTGCGGGTGCCGGTGCGCACGGTGGTGTCGAGGGTGTTCGGGTAGCAGTTCTCGAACAGCCAGGCCAGGCGCGGATCGCCGATGTCGGCCTTGATCGTGCGCAGGTGCTTTTCCACCGCGGCGCTGACGAAGTGGCGTTTCGCCGGCGGCGGGCGCTTGCTGGGCAGCGTGGCCGCCGCCGCGCTGGACGCGGCGGCGAAGCCGGGCACGGCGGTGGCGAGCAGGCCGGCGCCGGCGGTGGTGCCGAGCAACTGGAGGACATCGCGGCGGGAGGGCATGTGGAGCTCCTGGTCTGTCGTTGTACGTGGCGGCGCGAGGCGGTCTGTGCGTTGCTTTGCTTTCTGTAGGAGCGGCTTCAGCCGCGACCGGGTGTTACCGGGAAGGCCTGGTCGCGGCTGAAGCCGCTCCTACAGAAAAGCGAGCGACGGCGCATGTCCCTTGATCAGCGCGGCAGTGGCACGCTGCCTTGGATCGAGAACGCAGCCTCGCCGCCGGGGGCGTCGGTGCCGGGCTGGCCGCCGCCGACGAACACGCGGTAGTCGCCCGGCTGCACCGCGCGTTGGCCGGCACGGTCGACGTCGCTCAGCTGCCGCGGGTCGAGCGTGAACTGCACCTCGCGCGTTTCGCCCGGCTGCAGGTGCACGCGCTGGAAGCCGACCAGTGAGCGCAGCGGCGATTGCGGGCGTTGCGGATATTGCAGGTACACCTGCACGACCTCGTCGCCGGCGCGCGTGCCGCTGTTGCGAACCTGCGCGCTTACCTGCAGGTTCGCGCCGGCCTGCAACGCCGTGGTGGACAGTTGCGGCGCGGTGTAGGCGAAGCTGGTGTAGCTCAGCCCGCTGCCGAACGCGAACAGCGGTTCGCCCTTGAAGTAGCGGTAGGTGCGGCCCTTCATGTCGTAGCTGACGTACGCCGGCAGGTCCTTGGTGGAGCGGTAGAAGGTCACCGGCAGGCGGCCGCCGGGGTTGACGTCGCCGGCCAGCACCTGCGCGATCGCGGTGCCGCCGGACTGCCCCGGGTACCACGCCGCGACGATCGCGTCGGCGTGCTGCTTGGCCCAGTTCAGCGCCACCGCGCTGCCGCTCATCAGCACCACCACGAGCGGCTTGCCGCTGGCCTTGGCGCGTTCCAGCAGCGCCTGCTGCGCCGCGGGCAGGGCGAGGTCGTTGCGGTCGCCGCCGTCGAACCCGGGCACGTCGATGCGCAGTTCCTCGCCTTCCACGTCCGGCGACAGGCCGACGAAGGCGACCACCGCATCGGCCTGCGCCACCGCGCGTTCGGCCTCGGCCAGTTGCGGCGCGGCCGGCGCCAGCCATTCCAGGCGCAGGCCCTGGTCCTGGCCGCGGTGCTCCAGTTCCAGGCGGATGCGGCGCGGACGCGTGTCGTCGAAATGCAGCACGGTCTCGACGTTGCGGCCGTCGGCGTTGTGCATGCCGGGCGGCAGGTGCTTGTCTTCGGCGTTGCCGGCGACGACCAGCTTGTCGTCGATGTACAGCCGCACCGGATCGTGGCCGGTGCAGTCGAAGCAGCGTGCCACGCGCACCGCCAGGGTGTAGTCGCCCGGCCCGGGCGGCAGCAGTTCGCCGCTCCAGCGCACCGAGTAGCGGTCCTTGTCCACGCCCTTGGCCGGCGCCACGTGGTCCCAGTTGAAACTGACCACGCGGTCCTGGCGCTGCGTGCGCGGAGTGCCGGCCAGATCGACGTTGTCGAAATACTCGCCACGCAGGCCGGGCTTGCCGTCGCTGCGCAAGGCGGTCTCGGGGATCATGCCGGGCACGCCGGCGGCGAGCGGCGCGCCTTGCGCGTAGCTCACGTTCGCGGCGCCGAAGCGCTCGCGCAGGCCCAGCAGCGGCGTCACCGGCGCGGCCGAGGTGCCCTGGTAGTTGGCTTCCAGCGCGGCCAGCGCGTCGGCGTTGGGGCCGAGCACCGCCAGCCGCACGCCCGGCTTCAGCGGCAGCGTGGCGTTGCGGTTCTGCAGCAGCACGATCGACTGCTGCGCGGCCTGCAGCGCCAGCGCGCGGTGCGCGGCGTTGTCCACGTCCTTGGCGCCGAGCCGCGCGTACGGGTCCTTGCGCTGCGGCTGCAGTTCGCCGAGCCGGTAGCGCGCGGCGAACAGGCGCACCAGCGACTGGTCGAGCAAGGCTTCGTCGGCGTCGCCGCGTTCGATCGCCGTACCCAGTTCGCTGTAGGCATGGCCGCAGTTGAGGTCGTGGCCGGCCTTGAGCGCGGCGGCGGACGAGCCGGCGTTGTCGGCGCGGAAATAGTGGAACTGGGTCATGTCGTCGACCGCGTCGCAGTCGGAGACGACGAAGCCCTTGAAGCCCCAGTCGCCGCGCAGGCGGCCGTTGAGCAGCCAGTCGGCGGCGCAGGCCGGGGTGCCGTGCAGCGAGTTGTAGGCGCACATCACCGAGCCGGCGCGGCCGTCGACGATGGCGGCGCGGAACGCGGGGGTGTAGGTCGCTTCCAGGTCGCGCGGCGATACGTCCACGTCGAAGCCATGGCGGCCGGGTTCCGGGCCGCTGTGCACGGCCAGGTGCTTGGGCGTGGCGATGGTGCGCGGGTGGCTGAGGTCGTCGCCTTGCAGGCCGTGGATGAAGCCCACCGCCAGTTGCCCGGTGAGGTAGGGATCCTCGCCGTAGGTCTCCATGCCGCGGCCCCAGCGCGGGTCGCGGAAGATGTTGATGTTCGGCGACCAGATGGTCAGCCCGGCGTAGCGCGGGTGGTCCTTGCCGGGGCGGCCGGCGAGGTTGAACTTGGCGCGCGCCTCGGTCGAGGTGACGGTGCCGACCTGCTCGAGCAGGGCGGTGTTCCAGGTCGCGGCCAGGCCGATCGCCTGCGGGAACACGGTGGCGTAGCCGTTGCGGGCGATGCCGTGCAGGCCCTCGCTCCACCATTCGTAGGCCGGTATGTCCAGGCGCGGAATCGCCGGCGCATCGTTCATCGCCTGTGCGACTTTTTCCTCGCGGGTCATCTTCGCCACCAGCGCGGCGGCGCGGTCCTCGGCGTCGTCGGCATGGGCGAGCGGCGCAGCGGCCAACCCAAGCAGACACAGCCCCTGCGAAATCCCCTGTAGGAGCGGCTTCAGCCGCGACCACCCACTATCCGCATCGCGCCGCACGCAACCGCTCGCATTCCCACGGATTTCATTGCGCAGCGACGCAGGCCGGCCGATCTTCGCAACCCGCATCACTTCGCCTCCGCCGGTTCGGCCGGCGCGCCGGCCAGCGTGGCGGCCAGGTCGCGGACCTGCAGTGCCGCACGCAACTGCTCCAGCGATGCGCTGCTGCGCACGTGCACGGTCAACGGTTCGCCCGGCAGCAGGTCGAAGGCGTTGTCGGACAGCATGGCGTCCAGGTCGCCGAACGCCAGCCACACCTCGCGCGCCAGCGTGGCGCTGGTCAGGGTCAGCGCATAGCCGTCGCCGTCGGCGCGCAGCTCGCTGCGGATGTCGGGGCTGGGCAGCTGCAGGCGCTTGGCCGCGTCGAAGAACACCAGGTTGCGCGACAGCACGCGCGCGCCATCGAGCAGTTCGAACACCGCGAAACTGCGCTTGGGATCGGCGCGGCGCAGCAGCTGCGCATCGCTGAAGCTGCCCACGCGCACGCTGGACAGCGGCGCCAGGGTCACCGGCTTCTCGCTCTTGCTCAGCACCTTGCCGGACACGTCCATCACCCGCATGCGCCAGCGCGCGGCCAGCGGCACGGTGCGGTCGGACACCAGTGAAACCTCGGTCTGGCCCTTGTCGTTGCGCAGCGCGGCAATCAGTTCCGGCGCGTAGAAGCGCTTGGCGTGGTAGTGCAGCGCCTTCCAGCGGCCGAAGTAGTCCAGGCTCGACCACGAGGCGCCCGGCCATACGTCGTTGAGCTGCCAGTACAGCGAACCCATCGACTGCGGCCGCGACGCGCGCAGGTGCTCGGCGGCCAGGGCGATGCCTTCGGCCTGCATCAGCTGGCTCAGGTAGACGAAGCTCTCGAAGTCCTTGGGTTCGCCGAACTCGCGGCGGATGTACAGCAGCAGGCGCTGGTTGCCGTTGCCCTTGTCGAACTTCTGGTGTGCGCGCATCACCGGCGATTCCGGCTGCAGGTCGCCGGGTTCGGCGAAGGCGCGGATGGTGCGCATTTCCGGGAACGACTGCAGGCCGTATTCGGACATGAAGCGCGGGGTCACGTTAAGGTATTCGGTGACCGGCAGCGCCGGGCCGCCCCACACCCTCCAGTAGTGCATGTCGCCGTCGTCGGGCTGGTCGGCGCCGCCGTCGAAGTCGGTGCCGGGCGAGGTCGCCCAGTACGGCGTGTCGCTGTCGTACTTGCTCACCGCCTCGCGCAGCACGGTGCCGAACAGCGTGGTCATGCCGCGTTCGATGCGGCTGCGTTCTTCCGGATCGATCGACTGCTTGAACTTGACCCGGTCGCCCCAGTTTTCCCAGCCGGTCTGCACTTCGTTGTTGCCGCACCAGATCACGATGCTGGGGTGGTCGCCCAGACGCTTGACCTGCGCCTCGGCCTCGGCGCGGGTGTTCTCGCGGAACGCCACGTCGTAGGGCGGGATCGCGCCGCCGAACATGAAGTCCTGCCAGATCATGATGCCCAGGCGATCGGCGTCTTCGTAGAAGCTGTCCGGCTGGTAGTGGCCGCCGCCCCACATGCGCAGCATGTTCATGTTGGCGTCGCGGGTGGACTGCAGGATGCCGCGCATGCGCGCCGCATCGACGCGGCTGGGGAAGCTGTCGAACGGAATCAGGTTGGCGCCCTTGGCGAACACCGGGATGCCGTTGACCACGATCGCCAGGCCCTTGCCCCACTTGTCCTTCTCGCGGCGCAGCTCGACGCTGCGCAGGCCGGTGACGCGCTGGGCGGCGTAGCTGTCGCCGGCGGCGTCGCGGATGCGCGCCTTGAACGTGTACAGGTCCTGCTTGCCGTAGCCGGCGGGAAACCAGCGCTGCGGCTTGGCGATGCGCACCGGCACGGTGAGCGTATTGCTGCCGGGGTCGAGCACCGCTTTCTGGCTCAGCTGCGCCACGCGCTGGCCGTCGGGGCCGAGCACGTCCAGATCCAGCTGCACTTCGCCGCTGCGGCCGGCCTGCACGTCGAGCTGCGCCAGCAGCTGCGCGGTGTCGGCATCGACGCGCTGCTGGGCGATGTGCAGGCCGTCCACGCGCAACGCGTCCCACGCTTCCACGCGCACGTCCTGCCAGATGCCGGCGGTGACGATGCGCGGGCCCCAGTCCCAGCCGAAGGTGTACGGCGCCTTGCGCACGTAGGTGGAGCTGTGCCGCGCCAGCGGCTCGTCGCCGAACGCCGAGTCGTAGGCGCCGGGCAGCGCGTACGGCTGCTTGGCCAGCCACGGCTGGATCTTCTTGATCGGCGAGAACAGCCGCACCTCCAGCACGTTGTCGCCGCGCTTGAGCAGCGGCTTGGCGTCCACGCGCCACTGCCGGAACATGTTGTCGGCGGTCAGCAGCTTCTTGCCGTTGAGGTAGACCTCGGCGTAGGTGTCCAGGCCGTCGAACACCAACTCCACGTGCTCGCGCGCGAGCAGCGCGGCATCGGCCTTGAAGCGCGTCTGGTACTGCCAATCGCTCAAGCCCGCCCACTGGATCTTGGCCTCGTTGTCGCGATAGAACGGATCGGGCACCACGCCGGCGGCGATCAGGTCGGTCTGCACCGTGCCCGGCACCTGCGCCGGCAGCCACTTCGCCGCCTTCGGAAATTCCTTGGCGCGCGCCTCGCCGGGCGCCAGCCGCACCTGCCAGCCTTGCTGCAAGGACAGCGAGGACGGCGGCGCGGCCTGGCCCAGCAGCGGCAGCCCCAGCGCCAGCAACAGCCCGAGCCGGGCGGGGAAGCGCGAGCGCGGCGCGGAACGGGGACGGCGGTGGGGCTGGGTCATGCGGAGGTCTCCAGGGTCAGCGCGTGGCGGCGGGGGGCGCCTGCGCGGTGGTTTCGATCAGGTGGACGGCACCGATGGCGTAGTACGGGCCGTCGATGCGTGCGGTGGAGCGCAGGCACAGGTCGTGCGTGCCGCTGTGTTTCGGCAGCGGCGCTTCCAGCGAGAACTGCTCGCCGAGCGCCTTGCCGCCCGGCAGCGGGATCCGTGCCAGCAGCTTGCCCTTGCAGTCGCCCAGGCGCACTTCCAGTTCGCCGTGCGCGGTCTTGGCCGGGTAGCGCTTGACCTTGACCTGGTCATGCGCCAGCCCGTAGTTGCGCGCCAGCCGCGCCGCATCGATGCGGATGCTGCCGATGCCCTCCAGGCGTGCGTCGGCATAGCGCCAGCAGCTGCTGAACAGGTCGATGTTGAACACCGGCGCGTCCTTGCCCGGCAGGTCCGGCAGCAGCGGCACGCGCAGGCCCAGGCTGCCGTCGGCGCAGGAACTCAGGCCCTGGGTGTCGCGGCTGAGCAGGCCGGGGCGGTCGAGGATGCGGGTGCGCGGGGCAGCCAGCAGGCTGCCGTCGTCGGCGAAGGTGGCCACGCGCACGGTGGCCGGCAGCGCGACCTCGAACGGCGCCGTATAGCGCGGCGAATCGGCCTTGGGCTCACTGCCGTCGGTGGTGTAGCGGAAGCTGCCGAACTTGGCCTGGTTGCCGAGCGCGATGCTGGCCTTGCCGCTGTCCAGCGCGGCGTTGTCGCCGCCCTGGATGGCGATGTCCGGCGCGAACGCGCCGTCGCCGTAGTCGATGCCGAGCGCGCGGTAGCGGTTGAGCTGCGCCGGCAGGCGCTGCAGGAAGCCGTCCCAGCTGCGCACCGCCATCGGCGACCACGCCGCCTCGGCCAGCGCGCCCAGGCGCGGGAACAGCGCATGGTCGATGTGCCAGGCCGAGGGGATGTATTCGGCCCACAGCGCGGCCTGCGCGCCGAGCACGTGCTTGGCTTCCTCGGCGCTGAGCGCGGCCGGCACCGGATCGAACTCGTAGACCTTCTGCAGCGGCAGCACCGCCAGGCGGCCGTTCGGCTCGTCGCTGCGCGCGCTCTGCAGGTTGTCCAGGTACAGCCAGCCGGCCGGCACCAGCACCACGTCGTGGCCCTGCTTGGCCGCGGTCACCGCGCCGTCGACGCCGCGCCAGGACATCACCGACGCGCTCGCCGGCAAGCCGCCTTCCAGGATCTCGTCCCAGCCGATCAGGCGCCGGTCGTGCTTGGTCAGGTAATCGGACAGCTGCTGGTTGAACCAGCCCTGCATCGCGTGCGCATCCTTGACCCCGAGCTTGCGCATCTGCGCGCGCACCGCCGGCGACCGCTCCCACTGGTCCTTGACCGCCTCGTCGCCGCCGATGTGGATGTATTGCGAGGGGAACAGCGCCAGCACTTCGTCGAGCACGCCCTGGATGAAGGTCATGCTCTTTTCGTCGGTGTCGAACAGGTAGGGATTGACGCCCCAGTCGACCGACACCTTCGGCCGCTGCTTGGTCACGCCGACCAGTTCCGGATACGCCGCCACCGCCGCCTGCGCATGCCCGGGCATGTCCAGTTCCGGCACGATGGTGATGTGCCGCGCGGCGGCGTAGGCCACCAGGTCGCGGATCTGGTCCTGGGTGTAGAAGCCGCCGTAGCGTTCGGGCACGCCCTGCGTGCCGGCGCCGGGCGGGGTGCGCCAGGCGCCGATCTCGGTGAGCTTGGGATAGCGCTTGATCTCGATGCGCCAGCCCTGGTCGTCGGTCAGGTGCAGGTGCAGCACGTTGAGCTTGTGCTCGGCCATCGCGTCGATGACGTGCTTGACCGTGTCCGGGCCGTGGAAGTGGCGGGCCACGTCGAGCAGCAGGCCGCGCCAGCCGAAGCGCGGCCAGTCGCGGATCTTGACCTCCGGCACCTCCACCTCGCCCTTGCCGGCGTCGGGCGTGAGCAGCTGCCAGGCGCTCATCGCGCCGTAGAACAGGCCGCGCTCGTCGCGCGCCTGGATCAGCATGGTGTTGCCGTCCACGTCCAGCGCATAGCCTTCCGGCGCATCCACCCCGGTGTTGGGGTTCATCTGCAGGCGGATGCTGCCGTTGGGCGGAATGGTCTCGGCGCGCACTTCCAGCGCCAGGCCGCGGGTGCTTTCCAGCAGCGCGGCCAGCTGCCGGGCCACGCGCATCGCCGCTTCGTCGTCGGTGGGCACCGACAGCGTGCTGCCGGTGCCGATGGTCAGCGTGGCGTCGCCGCGCTTGACCTGCGCCGGCGCCGGGATCAGCGGCAGCGGCGCGCTGTTGGCCGGCTTCGGCGCTGCGGGGGCCGGCGCCGCGGCCGGCTTGGCCGTGTCCGCGGTGGCGGGGGCCTCGCGGCCGCAGCCGCTCAGGACGGCAGTGAGTGCGAACAGGGCAAGCCCCAGCCACGTGGTGCGAAAGGCCGCCGCGGCGCCTGCCGGGGCGGTCGTCGGGCGGTGTGGCGTGCGCGGGGGTGCACTTGCTGCAGTCATTCGGTCTATCTCGTGCTGGGGGCCTCTATCGTAGTGGATCAGCGTGCGGCGGTCGGCAGCTCGTCCCACACCTTCGGGTCTTCGGCGCCGAGCACCCAGCAGCTGAAGCCTTCCAGGCCGTACTGCTTGACCATGTCATAGCGCGCCTTGAAGCTGCGCGCGTCCGGGCGGAACACCCACTCGCGCATGTCGTCGCGGTAGAAATAGAACCACGACTCCTGCTCCATCGGATCCCACTGCACGGTGGCGTTCTGCTCGATCGCCAGCGGGAAGGATTCGTCGGCGTCGATGTAGGTCGCCGAGATGTTCGACGCTTCGGTGCCGTCTTCCTTCACCGGGTTGCCGGTGTACCAGCGGTAGCCGTAGGTGGCGATGCCCAGCGACAGCTTCTCCTTCGGCACCTGGGTCAGCGCGTAGTCCAGGTGCTTCTTCATCCACACCATGCCGTCGACCGGGCCGGGCGTGGTCCAGCGGGTGTGCTGGTCGTAGGTCATGATGCTGACGAGATCCACCGCCTGGCCCAGCGCCTTCAGGTCGTAGGCGCCGCGCCAATATTCCCACATCCACTTGGAGAACTGGCCGCCCTCGCCATAACCCGGCGCGTTCGGTACCACCGCCACCGACATCTTGAAGCCGGCCTTGTGCAGCGCATCGGCGGTCTGCTTGACCATCAGCGTATAGGCGTCGCGGTCGGTCCAGGCGATGTTCTCGAAATCGAACTGGAAGCCGTAGTAGCCGTGCTTTTTGCCGTGGATCAGCAGCGAGGCGATCATGCGCTTCTTCGCATCTTCATCGTGCATCAGCTTGTGGAAGCCGTCGCGGCCGGTGGTCATCGACAGGATCGGCATCACCCGCAGCTTTTTCTGCTTGGCGATGTCGTAGATGTACGCGTTGGGGGTGCCGTTGACCAGGCCGTTCTGGTCCACGCCGTACCATGTCGGCACCACCACGTCGATCTTGTCGACGTTGGCCAGGAACGAATTGGTCGATTTCTGCGTGCTCATCAGATAGAACAGCGCGGTCGGGTTCTTGGCCATGGCCGGGGTGCAGACCATGGCCAGGGCAAGCAGCAGCCCTGCGAATCGCTTCATCATCGGGGGGATATCCGTCAGCGGGTGGAAGTGGGGGAGGGCAGGTCGATGCGGAACACGTAGGCGTGTTCGCCGGCCGGCTTGGCCGGCAGGGTCAGGTGCAGGCCGTCGGCGCGCTGTACGAACGGCACCTTCTTGCCGGTGGCCAGCAGGGTCACGCCGCGCACGCCGTCGGCGGGGGTGAGCGAGCGGATCACTGCCTTGCCGCCGGCCGGCCAGCCCAACTCGATCGCGTACAGCGCGCCGTGGCCGGTGGTGAAGCGGAAGTCCTCGGCGGTGTAGGGCTTGGTCTTGGTGTCCTGGAAAGTGCCGCCGACCACTTCGGTCGGGCCTTCGCCGTAGGTGCGCCACGGCTGGCTGTCGTAGATCGCCTCGCCGTTGGTCTTCAGCCACTTGCCGATCGACAGCAGGATGTCGCGCTCGGTGTCGGGAATCGAGCCGTCGGCGCGCGGGCCGATGTTGAGCATCAGGTTGCCGTTCTTGCTGACCACGTCCACCAGCATGTGCACGATGAAGGTCGGGGTCTTGTAGGTGTCGTTCTCGACATAGCCCCACGAGGCGTTGCTGACCGAGGTGTCGGTCTGCCAGTGGGTCGGGTGGATGCCGGTGAGCTGGCCGCGCTCGATGTCCAGCGTGCCGGCGCCTTCCGGGAACGCGCCCAGCTTGTAGTTCACCACCACCCCGTCGCCGTGCGCGGCGCCGTGGTTGTAGTAGTACGCCAGCATGGTCGGCAAGGTGCTGCGGAAGGTCGGGTGGGCGATCCACCAGTCGAAATAGATCAGTTCCGGGTCGTAGCGGTCGACCAGTTCGGTGGTGCGCGCCAGCCAGTCGTCCAGCCATGCCTGCGACACCGGCGTCCAGTCGTTGGCGACGTCGGCGTCGTCCTTGCCGCGCAGGCGGATCTGCGCCGGGCCGTACAGGCCGGCGTAGCGCGGGTCGTTGACGTCGGATTCGAACGTGCGGCCGCCGTCGAAGAACCAGTTGTGCTCGGCACGGTGCGAGGACAGGCCGAAATGCAGGCCTTCGGCGCGGATCGCCTTGGACAGTTCGCCGATCACGTCGCGCTTGGGGCCCATCTTGGTCGCGGTCCACTCCGACAGCTGCGAGTCGTACATCGCGAAGCCGTCGTGATGCTCGGCCACCGGCACCACGTAGCGGGCGCCGGCGTCGCGGAACAGCCTGGCCCAGCCCTGCGGGTCGAATTTGGGCGCGGTGAACAGCGGGATCAGGTCCTTGTAGCCGAAGGTGGACTGCGGACCGTATTTCTCGCGGTGGTGCGCGTAGTCCTTGCTGTCCTTGGCGTCGGGTTGGTACATGTTGCGCGAGTACCACTCGTTGCCGAACGCCGGCACCGAGAACACGCCCCAGTGGATGAAGATGCCGAACTTGGCGTTGTCGTACCAGCCGGGCGAACGGTAGTTCTTCAGCGACGTCCAGTCCGGGCGGAACGGCCCCTTGCGCGCGCCGGCAGCGGCTTCGCGGACCAGGCGCGCGCGCTCGGGCGCGTACTTGGCGGTGGCCTGCAGCCACTGTTGGTCGATCTGTTCGGGACTGAGCGTGGTGGCGGTGGGCGCGGTCGGCGACGGCGCATCCGCAGCGCAGGCGGGCACGGCCGCCAGCGCGAGAATCAGGGAGAGGGTACTGGCCAGAGTCTTGCGTACAGCTCCGGCGTGGCGGGATCGGTCCGCGCGCGGGCGGGTCTCGGACGTCATGGAACTGCACTCCTGGGTCGAAGTCGGTACCGGCGCATGGACGCCGGCTCCGGGGATTGCAGGAGAGCGAATCTGCCGCGTCCGGATCATTGGACGCGTTACGCGCGGCTGCGCTCCTGCATGTAGCGGCGTAGCGTTACATCGGACAAAAAAAGGGCGCGCCACCGTGGAGGGTCGGTGGCGCGCCAGTCCTACATCAGAACTTGAAGTTCAGCTGCGCCTGGTAGCCGCGGCCGTTCTTGTACATGCCGATCGGCGCGTACTTGACCTCGTTGTACCAGTAGTACGTGGAGTCGAGCAGGTTGGTGGCGCTGACGCTGACGCTCATCCAGTCGTTGATCTCGTACGAGGCGGTCAGGTCCAGCTGCTTGTACTCGTCGGTGAACACGTTCGAGTCCAGGCGGCCGATCTGGGTGAAGTACTTGGAGCGGTAGCTGTAGTTCACCCGCACCATCCACGGACCGTTTTCCCAGTAGGGGATCACGTTGTAGGTGTTGCGCGACAGGTACGGCAGGTTCAGGCCGTCCTGCGAGCTGGACTCGGCGTAGGTGTAGTTCGCCTGCAGGCCGAAGCCGTAGCCGAACGCCTGCTGGTAGTTCAGCGACGCACCCTTGACCTTGGCGCCGGTGGCGTTGACCGGGCGGGTCACGCTGTACGGCTGGTTGACGATGCCGTTGGTCGGGTCGCTGAGGATCTCGGTGGTCGTGGTGCTGACGATGTAGGAACCGATGTCGCGGTAGAACAGTTCCGCCGACAGCATGCTGGACGGAGCGAAGTACCACTCGGCGGCCAGATCGTAGTTGGTCGACTCGTACGGCTTCAGGTCCGGGTTGCCGCCGCTGGCGGTCAGGTCGCCGCTGGTGCTGTTGAGCGAGAACGAACCGGCCAGGTCGCCGTAACGCGGACGCGCGATCACCTTCGCGGCCGAGAAGCGCAGCACCTTGGTGTCGTCCAGGTCGTAGGCGATGTTGAAGCTCGGCAGCGGCTTCTTGTATTCGTTGCTGACCTGCTGGAACGCGTACGTCGTGCCGCCATCATTGGTCTGGTAATACTGCGACTTGTCCTTGGTGTCGGCATAGCGCAGGCCCACGTTGCCGCGGAACTTGCCGGCCTCGAAGTTCATCTGCGCGTACAGGTCGCTGGTGATTTCCTTGACGTCGTAGATCTGGCCGAACTTGGGCGTCAGCGCCGCCTGCGGCAGCCCCTTCAGATAGTCCAGCACCGAGTTGAGGTTGGCGGTCGGCCAGGTGACCAGGTCGCCGCTGGCGCCCAGGCCGTCGTACAGGCCGCCCGGCGTGGTGCCCGGGTTGAAGCCGGTCAGCAGCACATCCTGATTGGCGAAGATCGCATTGCCGCGCGAGTTCTGGCCGTTGTTGTGGTTGATGTACTTGTAGCCCACCAGCACCTTGTTGAACGGGCCCCATTCCAGATCGCGGGCCGCATCGAACTGGAAGTACTTCTCCTTGTCCTCGGTGGTGGTGTACTCGACGCCGCCGGCCTGCTGGCCGGACGCCAGGCCCCAGTTGGAGGCGCTGTTGTTGTCGTAGGTGACGCCGGTGTGCGAGCCGTCGTAGTTGAAGTTGTAGCCGCCATCCTGCAGCAGGAACTTCATCAGGTATTCCGGATTCTTGCCGCCGGTCGCCTTGGTGGTGCCGACCTGGGTGGTGAACACCCAGTTGTCGCCGTACCAGTCGTGACGCAGGTTCAGGCTCTGCGTGGTGACCTCGCTCTCGCGATAGTTGGTGTCGAGCTGGGCGTAGGGCTGGCCGGCGGCGCCGTCGGTGACGGTGCCGGAGGTGATGTAGCCGTTCTGGACGTTGGCGCTGGTGACCTTCTGCAGATCGCTGTTGCACGCCGGACAGACGTAGCGCGATTCGCTGAAGTTGTTGTACTTGCCCTTGATGTAGATGCCGGTCAGGTTGAACTCGTTCTGCTCGTTCGGCTTCCACTGCAGCGCGCCCTGCAGGCCGTTGCGCTCGCGGGTCTGCTGGAAGTAGGCGCTGTTGATGCCGGCCGGAATCTTGGCAGTAGCAACGTTACCTCCGTCGCCCGAAATGGCAGCAGTGGGGGGGATACCGGCGCCGGTGGTGTAGCCGAAGAACTCGATGCCGGCGCGCGCGATGTCCTGCTTGTCGTGGGTGGCGGAGATCAACGCGCCGAAGGTCTCGTCGTCGTTCTTCCAGCTCCACAGCGCCGAGCCGCGCGGATTGCCTTCTTCCGAACGGTCATTGTAGTTGTAGCCGACCGAGCCGCGGATGGTGTTCTTCGGCAGGTCCAGCGGCTTGCGGGTGTGCACGATCACGGTGCCGCCGATCGAGCCTTCGTCGATGCGCGCCTCGGGGGTCTTGTAGACCTCCATCAGGCCGATGATTTCCGGCGACAGCAGGGTGTAGTTGAAGGTGCGGCCGCTGGTGTCGGACGGGTTGCCGCCCCAGTCGCCGGAGGCGATGGTCTGGCCGTTGAGCAGCACGCGGTTCAGCGCCGGGTCGGTGCCGTTGATGCTGACCTTCTCGCCTTCGCCGAACTGGCGGTCCACGCTGATGCCGGGCAGGTGCGCCAGCGACTCGGCGGCATTGGTGTCCGGGAACTTGCCGATGTCCTCGGCGCTGATCGCGTCGACGATGGAGTTGGCCGAGCGCTTGACCGCCTGGCTCTTCTCCAGCGAGGCGCGGTAGCCGGTGACGGTGATCGTGTCCAGCTCCTGGACGTTCTTCGATTCCGCGCCGGAAGCGGGTGCTTCCTGCGCCATTGCGTTACCGGACAGGTACAGCGCGGCCATGATGCTGATGGCTAACGTGGTGGTGCGGCTATTCATTGGCTAAACCTCTGGGTTAGTACATGGGCATGAGGTGCCAACCGATGTTCCGGCGTGCTGGCCGCTGCCCGGCCTGTTGACTGCGCGGCACCTTGCGGTGGCTGCGCGTATCGCGTTTCGGTGCGCGTCGTCCGGTCGTTGACGCGGAAGTAGCCGGCCGGCGGCACCGCGGCGCCGGTCCTTCCTTTGTGTCCTGTTGCAAAACCAAATACAGCAAACAGTGCATGTCCCGATATTTCGTGCTCGCCGGGACGGCCTGGCGGGCAGTGGCGCAAGCGATCCGCTTTCCATTGCGGGCGCGCGCCGTAGGACGGCTTCGGTACGCGCTTGCCATGACGCTGGAACTGCAGTCGGTGCTGGTTCCAGGCCCTGAACATGCCATGTCGCGAAGCTGTAAAAATTTGTGTGATCCGAGTCTGTAATAGCGCTGACAGCGTTGTCAACACATGCTTCACATAATTTTGACAAATCTCGGTGCGATTGCGGCCAAGCGTGGCGCGATAGTTTGGAAGTGGGCACTGCCGCTGAACGTAGGTATTTGTCTACGAAGGAAATTATGCCGCGGGCAGAATTGCGGGGTTCATTTGCTGACGCATCTGCAATGACGCGCTAATTGTGGTCGTCAGCACACTTTCCATGTAAATTTGTGCATTGCGGCGAACTTTTTGCGACAACTGTTTACTGGTGCACAGCCCTGAATGGCATGGTTGTGACCCATTCGAACAGGACGACGAAGACGCCACGATGCCGTGGTGAAGGAATGAGGAAGAGCGAGACTGGACGAATTCATCTTGACAACGTTGTCAAGGTGGTCTGAAACTCGATCGGTCAACAGGCCCATCGGCGTGCGCCCAGTCGGGCGCAACGGGAGAATACGTGTCTGCAAGCAGTTCACCAGTGGTAGCGGCCGCGTCGCGCGCCGAACCTTTCATTGCCGCCGACGTCGGCGGCACGCATGTCCGCATCGGCCTGGTGGCGCGCGGGGATGCGACCGATGCCGCGCCGGTCAAGGTGCTGGACTATCGCAAGTACCGCTGTGCCGACTACCCGGGGCTGACCGAGATCATCGGCGAGTTCCTGTCCGGCGTGAGCGGCCCGGCGCCGACCCGTGGCGTGATCGCCAGCGCCGGTTACGCGCTGGAGGACGGCAGGGTGATCACCACCAATTTGCCGTGGAGCCTGTCGCCGCCGGAGATCCGCGAGCGGCTGGGCCTGCAGGCGCTGCACCTGGTCAACGATTTCGAGGCGGTGGCGTACGCGGCCTCGTCGATGGATGCCAGCGAAGTGCTGCACCTGACCGGCCCGCGCAAGGCGCAGCGCGGACCGGCGCTGGTGATCGGGCCGGGCACCGGGCTTGGCGCGGCGGTGTGGATTCCGGCCAACGGCGGCGCCGTCGTGCTGGCCACCGAGGCCGGCCATGCCGCCTTGCCGGTCGGCAGCGAACTGGAAATGGCCATGGCGCAGCGGCTGCTGCGCACGCGCAGCTACGTGCCGGTCGAACACCTGCTGTCCGGCCCTGGCCTGCTCAATCTCTATAAGGTGTTGTGCGAGTTGCGCGATGCCGCGCCGGCGCACGCCACGCCCAGCGAGGTCACCGCGGCGGCGTTGGCCGGGCACGATCCGCTGGCGGGCGAGGCGCTGTCGGCGTTCTGCGGCCTGCTCGGCAGCGTGGTCGGCGACATGGCGCTGCTGTACGGCATCCAGAGCGGAATCTACCTGGCCGGCGGCTTCCTGCCGCAGATCGGCGAGTTCCTGGCCGCCAGCGACTTCGTCGCGCGCTACTTGAACAAGGGCGCGATGCGTCCGGCGCTGGAACAGATCCCGGTGAAGCTGGTCGAGCATGGCCAGCTCGGGGTGATCGGCGCGGCGAACTGGTTCCTGCAGCAGCAGCGATAGCGCGTTCGCGACGCGGACGTTTGCGCGGGCGGCGCAGTGGCGTCGGGCGCGACAGCGGTGTCGGCAAGGCCCGTCGCGACTGAAGTCGCTCCCACAGGTCGCCGTGTCGGATGCAGCGGGGGACTGGGTGGTCCCTCGCGACAGGCTCCATCTCCGTCGCGACAGGCTTTGCCTATGTAGCGGCGTCTATCCGACCGCAACCACTTTTGCAGCGACGCCTTGCACGCCGGTGGCGACGCGGTCGCGCCTGCGATGCGGCGGCCTGCGCGGCCGCCGCCGTTGCCGCGGCTACAGGGTGAAGTGCACGCTGAGCATGTAGCCGCGCCCGTTCTTGTACAGATAGTAGGGCTGGCTCTCCTGGCCGACGTAGCTGTAGTAGGTCTCGTCGAGCAGGTTGCTGCCTTCCAGCTGCAGCTTGACCTTGTCGGTGATCGCATACGACACCGACGCATCGAGCTGGGTGAAGGCGTCGGTCATCTGGTTCGCGCCCAGGCGCCCGATCTGGGTGAAGTAGGCCGAGCGCCAGCCCAGGGTCAGCCGCGCCTCCCACGGCCCCTTCTCGAAGTAGGGGCTGAGGTTGTAGCTGTTCTTGGAGTTGTAGGGCAGGTTGTAGTCGCCCTGGGTGTCGGCCTTGGAGTAGGTGTAGTTCGCCGCCACGCCGAAGCCGCCGCCCAATTCCTGCTGGTAGCTCAGCGACACGCCCTTGACCTTGGCCGCGCCGGAGTTCTGCGGCAGGGTCACCTCGTAGATGTCCTCGCGGTCGTAGGTGTTGTTGTGCAGCGGCCGCTGCACCAGGGTCTGCAGGATGTAGTTGGAGATGTCGCGGTAGAACAGTTCGCCGGCCAACACGCTGTTGGGCGCGAAATACCATTCCAGCGATGCGCCGTAGTTGGTGGAGCGGTACGGATCCAGCGCCGGATTGCCGCTGCTGGCGGTGAGCTTGTTGTCGTCGGCGTTGACGTAGGGCGTAAGGTCCGCATAGCGCGGCCGCGCGATCACCTTAGCCGCGGCCACGCGCAGGATCAGCGCGTCGGACAGGTCGTAGGCGAAGTTCAGCGACGGCAGCCACTCGCCGTAGGACTTGTTGTAGCGCACCGGCGCATAGGCGCTGCCGTCGTACTGGTAGCCGCCGATCGCGTCGCGGGTGTTGACGTAGCGCACGCCGATATTGCCGCGGTAGTTGTAGCCGGAGAAATCCGCCTGCAGGTAGGCGGCGCGGTTGCGCTCGACCACGTCGAAGGTGCTGCCGTAGCTCGGCGCGAGCGTATCGCTGCCGGGCAGGCCGCTGACGTAGTCGATCAGCGCGCCCGGGCTCTGCCGCGGCCAATGGCGCATGTCGTCGCTGACCGACAGGCCGTCCAGGTAGCCGCCGGGCGTGTCGCCGCCGTAGACCGCGCCCAACGTCGTGTTCGGATCGGCCGGGAAGCTGTCGTAGTACATGTCCTGCGCGGTGCTGTGGCGGGTGGCCTTGACCCCGAGCCGCAGCTTGGTGATCGGCCCCCAGGCCACGTCGTGGTCGAAGTCCAGCTGCGCGTAGCGCTCCTTGTCCAGGTTCGGATAGCGGTTCACGGTGGCGCCGATCACCGACATCGTGTCCAGCGCCGACGGCGGCACCGCATAGTCCACGCCGACCCTGCGATGGTCGATGGCGTAGTCGTAGCCGCCGTTACCGCGGAAGGTGAGGCCATAGATGCGGTCGGCGCCGCCGGCCGAGCGGGTCGCGCCGACCTGGCCGGAGACGTTCCAGCCGTCGCCGTGCCAGTCGCCGCGCAAGGTGTTGCTGCTGGTCTTGACCGTGGTGTTGCGCACGTACGAATCGAGGATGGTTTCGGCGTTGCCGCCGTAGGCGCCGGAGGTGGCGACGCCGTCGACCACGTCCAGCGCGGTGGCGTTGGCCGGGACGAAGTTGGCGTAGCGGCTCTGGTTGACGTTGTCGAACGTCTCCTCGACGTACAGGCCGGTGTAGGTCAGTTCGAACGCGTCGTTGGGCTTCCACTGCAGCGAGCCGGTGACGCCGTCGCGCTTGCGCGTCTGCGTGAACAGCGCACTGTTGATCGCGGTGGGGTAGACGCCCTGCTTGCCGGCGGCGACCGCGTCGGGAAACCCGGCGCCCTGGATGTCGCTGTAGCCGAAAATTTCCACGCCGTCGCGGCGCAGCGAGCGCTCCGAATGCATCACCGAGCCGAGCACGCCGAGCGTGCCGGCATCGTTCTTCCAGTTGTACAGCAGCGAGGCGTTGGGCTTGCCGTCCTCGGAGCGGTCGTTGTAGCCGTAGCTGACGCTGCCGGTCAGCAGGTTCTTGTCCAGCTCCAGCGGCTTGCGCGTGTGCAGGATCACGGTGCCGCCGAGGCTGCCTTCGTCGATGCTGGGCTGCGGGCTCTTGTACACCTCGGCGCTGCCGATCACTTCCGGCGCCAGCAGCGAATAGTTGAACGAGCGGCTGTCCGGATTGTTCGGATCGCCGCCCCAACTGGTGGAGGCGATGCTCTGGCCGTTGAGCAGGACCCGGTTCAAGGCCGGGTCGGTGCCCAGGATCGAGACCTTCTCGCCTTCGCCGAACTGGCGGTCGACGCTGACCCCGGGCAGGTGCGACAGCGATTCGGCGACGTTGGCGGCGGGAAACTTGCCCACGTCTTCGGCCGAGATCGCATCGACGATCGCATCGGCGTTGCGCTTGATGTTGAGCGATTTCTGCAGGCTGGCGCGGTAGCCGGTGACCTTGACCGCGTCCAGTTCCTGCACCGCTGGCGAGGCCTGGGCGCTGTCCGTGGCGGCCGCACCGTCGGTCGTGGGCGGCGCTGCGGCGTCGCGCGGTTGTTCGGGAAGTTGCTGGGCGAAGGCGCTGGCGGGCGTTGCCAGGACGCCGGCGACGGCGAAGGCCAGGGGAGCGAGGCGGATGCGATTCACGTGGGCGGTCTCCGAAAGTGGCACAGGGCACGAAAGGCCCGCCGGCGTGGCGGCGGGCAAGCGACGCCATCGGCCCGGATGCGGCGCGATGAGCGAATCGAAAAGGGCGGCAATGCGCGCATGCCGCCGAGCGGCGGATGCGGGGTGTGGGGTGCGGCGGCGCTGCGTGTCGGCAAGCGCACGCGATGCATGGGCGCGCTGGTTGCGGAGATCGCGCGTCGCGCTGCATGCGGACGTCGTCGGGTTAGGCGACCGCACGCCGACGATGCTGCGTCGCGTGGTTTTGATCGATCCAAACCGGAGGTATCCGTGTTGGCTCAGGAGCGCCGACTGTGTCGCGCTTGTCCTTCGTTGTCAACGAGTGTGCGGCTGGCGATTCCCTTCAAAAACCGCTGTTTTTCAGGGCAATGCGCCGGCACGAGGCGCTCTGCGGCGCCGTCGGGGCGGTCTCTTCCGTAGCCGATGTCTACGCGATTGTGTGCATCAGTTCACAGGTCGCCGCCATGCGCCTGCAATGCCGCGATCGCGGCCAGGCCCGCGGTCTCGGTGCGCAGGATGCGCGGCCCCAGGCGCAGGCCGGCGAAGCCGGCGGCCTGCAGGGTGGCGCGGTCGCGCGGCGACCAGCCGCCTTCCGGGCCGATCGCGATCGTCGCGGCATCGCCGGCGATCTGCAGCGTGCGCAGCCGGTGCTCGCCCTGCGGGTCGAGCGTGAGCTTGAGTTGTGTGGCGGCGACGGCGCGCGCGGCATCGGCCAGCGCCAGCGGCGCGGCCAGGTCGGGCACGCGCGCGCGGCCGGACTGCTCGCAGGCCGCGATCACGACGCTGCGCCAGTGCGCCACGCGCTTGTCCACGCGCGCGGCATCCAGCTTCACTTCGGTGCGCTCGGCCCACACCGGCACGATCGCGGCCACGCCCAGTTCGGTCGCCTTCTGCAGGATCAGGTCCATCTTCTCGCCGCGCGCCACGCCCTGCAGCAGGGTGATCGCCAGCGGCGATTCGTTGTCCGCCGGCCGCGCCGCGCCGATCCGCGCGCTGGCGCCGCGCTTGCCGACCTGCAGCAGTTCGGCGTCGTAGTCGCAGCCGTCGCCGTTGAACAGCACGCAGCGGTCGCCCTCGCGCAGCCGCAGCACGCGCAGCAGGTGCCCGGCGACGTCCTCGGGCAGCATCAGATCGTCACCTTCGCGCAGCGGCACATCGACATGGCAACGGGTCAGGCGCATGCGACGGCCTCGTCGATCGCGGCCAGGGTGGTCTCGGCCAGCAGCGCCAACTGCTCGTTGTCCACGCAGTACGGCGGCATCCAGTACAGCACGTCGCCCAGCGGGCGCAGCACCACGCCGCGCTGCAGGGCGGCGCGATACGCGCACAGGCCGACCCGCGCACCGGCCGCGAACGGCGTGCGCTTGTCGCCGTCGCGGCTCAGTTCGAATGCGACCACCATCCCGGCCTGGCGCACGTCGGCCACGTGCGGGTGGTCGTTGAACGGCGCCGACAGCGCGCGCATGGTCTCGGCGGTGCCGCGATTGCGCACGATCACGTCGTCCTGCTGGAAGATCCGCAGGCAGGCCAGCGCGGCGGCGCAGGCCAGCGGATTGCCGGTGTAGCTGTGCGAGTGCAGGAAGGCGCGCTCGCGGCTGTCGTCGAGGAAGGCGTCATATAAGTGTTGCGTGGCCAGCACCGCCGACAACGGCAGGAAGCCGCCGGTCAGGCCCTTGGACAGGCACAGCAGGTCCGGCATCACCCCGGCCTGCTCGCAGGCGAACAGGGTGCCGGTGCGGCCGAAGCCGGTGGCGATCTCGTCGGCGATCAGGAACGCGCCGTTGGCGTCGCACAGTTCGCGCGCGCGGCGCAGGTAGGCCGGGTCGTGCATGCGCATGCCGCCGGCGCACTGCAGGCGCGGCTCCAGGATCACCGCGCAGATCTCGCCCGGATGGCGGTCGAACAGGTCGGCCAGCGCATCGGCGGCGGCATCGGCGCGCTCGCGCGCGGTCTGCCCGGGCGCGGCCAGGTAGGCGTCGGGCGAGGGCGCGAACAGCGCCTCGGCCAGCAGCGGCGCATACACCCGCCGGTACAGCGGGATGTCGCCGACCGCCAACGCGCCGATGGTCTCGCCGTGGTAGCCGTTCTCCAGCGCGACGAAGCGGGTGCGCCGGGTCTCGCCGCGGTTGTGGAAATAGTGGAAGGCCATCTTCAGCGCCACTTCGACCCCGGCCGAGCCGTTGTCGGCGTAGAACACCTTGGCCAGCGGCGCGCGCCCGTCCTGGCGCGGCGCCAGCGCCAGCAGCTGCTCGGCCAGTTCCACCGCCGGGGCGTGACTGAAGCCGGCCAGCATCACCTGTTCCAGCTGCGTGGCCTGCGCGGCGATGGCCGCGGCGATGCGCGGCTCGCTGTGGCCGAACAGATTGGTCCACCAACTGCTCACCGCGTCCAGGTAGCGGTTGCCCTCGTGATCGATCAGCCAGGCGCCTTCGCCGCGCGCGATCGGCAGCAGCGGCAGGGTGTCCGGGTGCTCGCGCATCTGCGTGCAGGGATGCCACAGCACCGCCAGGTCGCGTTGCCGCCAGGTTGCGGCAGTCTGTGATGCGGTCAGGTCTGTTAGCATTTCGCGCTCATGAACAGGTTCTTCGCTCCGTGCATTCTATCGGCCGACGCCGCGCCGCGCCGCGGGGCGGCAGCGTGAGCCGTCCGTTGCCGATCATCCACGCGCTGCGCGAGCGCAGCGAGTCCGCCGCCGAGCGCAAGGTCGAGGAGCTGGACCTGGAGTTCAGCAACGGCGAACGGCGCGTGTTCCACCGGCTCAAATCCCCCGGCCACGGCGCGGTGGTGGTGGTGCCGATGCTGGACGCGCAGACCGTGCTGCTGGTGCGCGAGTACGCCGCCGGCGTGCACCGCTACGAGCTGGGCCTGGTCAAGGGCCGCATCGATGCCGGCGAGACGCCGCTGCAGGCGGCCGACCGCGAACTCAAGGAAGAGGCCGGCTACGGCGCCCGGCAGCTGCAGGTGCTGCGCGCGATGACCCTGGCGCCGACCTACATGAGCCACCAGTCGTGGCTGGTGCTGGCGCAAGACCTCTATCCCGAAAAACTGGCCGGCGACGAGCCGGAGGAACTTGAAGTGGTGCCCTGGAAACTGGCTGAACTGGATCAACTGATGTTGCGTGAGGATTTTTCCGAAGGGCGTTCGCTGGCGGCGCTGTTCATCGCCCGCGAGTGGCTGGGTCGCGCCGGATGATCCGCATCACCGCAGACCTGCGCGAAACCGTCATTGCCATCGCCATCGACGCCGCCGCGGCGATCATGGCCGTCTACGCCACCGGCTTCGAGGTCGAGCACAAGGCCGACGCCAGCCCGCTGACCCAGGCCGACCTGGCCGCGCACCGGATCATCGTCGAAGGCCTGGAGCGGCTGACCCCGGACCTGCCGGTGCTGTCCGAGGAGTCGGCGCACATTCCGTGGGACGTGCGCGAGCACTGGACCAGCTACTGGCTGGTGGACCCGCTCGACGGCACCCGCGAATTCGTCAAGCGCAACGGCGAGTTCAGCGTCAACATCGCGCTGATCCACCAGGGCGCACCGGTGTTCGGCGTGGTCCAGGCGCCGGTCGACGGCCGCGTCTGGCACGCGGTGCGCGGCGAGCAGGCGTACCGCCGCGAAGGCTTCCGCGACACCGCCCTGGCCACGCGGCGCCCGGCCAGCGCGCCGCTGCGGGTGGCCGCCAGCCGCTCGCACCGCGATCCGCGCACCGATGCGTTGCTGCTGCGCATGGGCGAGATCGAGACGGTCGCGCAGGGCTCGTCGCTGAAGTTCTGCCGCATCGCCGACGGCGAGCTGGACGTGTACCCGCGCTTCGGCCCGACCTCCGAATGGGACACCGCGGCCGGCCAGTGCGTGCTGCAGTCCGCCGGCGGCGCGCTGCTCGCCGCCGCCACCGGCAAGCCGTTCCGCTACAACCGCCGCGAATCGCTGCTCAACGGCGACTTCATGGCGCTGGGCGATCCGGCGCTGCCGTGGCGCAACTGGCTGGGCTGAGCGGGCGCTGCCGCCGCAGGCGGTCGCGGTACGGACGTCGCCGCTGCGGCTGGCGCGCGGCGACGCGCGCCAGCGGCCGGCAAACGCCATGACGAAGATGCGCGGACAACGGCGCCGGGCCTCGCGTGCGGCGAACGCCGCGCGCCGCCAGGTGCCGTGCCGCGTGGCGCCCGCCGCGCCGGCCGCTCTGCCAAACTAACCGCCTGGCGGCGCCGTGGCCGTCGCATTGGAACGACCCTGTGACCGCAGCCCGCTACGACCTTCCCGCCCTGCTCGAGATCATGGCGCGCCTGCGCGACCGCGAGCACGGCTGCCCCTGGGACCTGGAGCAGGATTTTGCCAGCATCGCCGCGTACACGATCGAAGAAGCGTACGAGGTGGCCGACGCGATTGACCGCAACGACCTGGGCGAACTGAAGGACGAACTCGGCGACCTGCTGCTGCAGGTGGTGTTCCATGCGCAGATGGCGCGCGAGCAGGGCGCCTTCGGCTTCGACGACGTGGTCGCGGCGATCTGCGACAAGATGGTGCGCCGGCATCCGCACGTGTTCGGCGACAGCCAGGTCGCCGACGCCGAGCAGCAGACGCTGAACTGGGAACAGATCAAGCGCGACGAGCGCGCCGCGGCCGGCAAGACCGACGGTTCGGCGCTGGCCGGGATCGCGCGCGGCCTGCCGGAATGGCAGCGTGCGGTGAAGCTGCAGGCGCGCGCGGCGCGGGTCGGCTTCGACTGGCCTGGCCCCGACCCGGTGCTGGACAAGCTGCAGGAAGAACTGGAAGAGGTACGCGTGGAGTTCGCGCGCGGCGCGGTGCAGGACAACCAGGCGCGGCTGCAGGACGAGATCGGCGACCTGCTGTTCGTCTGCGCCAATCTGGCGCGCCACGCGCAGGTCGATGTCGGTGCTGCGCTGCGCCATGCCAACCAGAAGTTCGAACGCCGCTTCCGCGCGATGGAACGGCTGGCGCAGCACGACGGCGGCGCGCTGGACGGGCTGTCGCTGGAGCAGCAGGAAGCGTACTGGCAACGCGCCAAGCGCCAGGAACGCGACGCGGCGCAGTGAAAACGCTGCTGCTGTTCGTGCTGACCGCGCTGGCCGAGATCGTCGGCTGCTATCTGCCGTACCTGTGGCTGCGCGAGCAGCGCAGCGCGTGGCTGTTGCTGCCGGCGGCCGCCAGCCTGGCAGCGTTCGTCTGGCTGCTGAGCGTGCATCCGCAAGCCAGCGGTCGCGTCTATGCCGCCTACGGCGGCGTCTACATCGCGGTGGCGCTGCTGTGGCTGTGGGCGGTGGAATCGATCCGGCCCACGCGCTGGGACCTGCTCGGCGCCGGCCTGTGCCTGCTCGGCATGGCGGTGATCATGTTCGCGCCGCGGCAGGGCTGACGCACGCGCGGCGCGCGGGATCGGCGCCTGCCGTGCGCCGCGATCTTCAGCGCGATGGCGGTGGGCTGTGGCGAGGCGGCGCTCCATATTCGCAGGCGCGCTCGACGCTGCTGCGTGCGTGACCGCACGGGGGGGGGGGCGCTGCCGGCGGTGGCCGGCTACGCCGGGCGCCGATACTCTCTTCTTTAATGTAGGCGCCAGCGCGGCGTATGCTGGCTGCCTGCGTTGCCTCGGGAGGGCCACCGCATGCGGCGTTTCGCCAGCTTCCGCGAGTTCTATCCGTTCTATTTGAGCGAGCACCGGCATCCGCTGTCGCGCCGCCTGCATTTCGTCGGCAGCGCCGCGGTGCTGCTGGCGGTGCTCTTGGCGATCTGCACCGGGCGGCCGCGTTGGCTGTGGGCCGCGCCGCTGTGCGGCTACGGCTGCGCCTGGATCGGGCATGTCTTCTTCGAGAAGAACCGCCCGGCCACCTTCCGCCACCCGCTGTACTCGTTCGCCGGCGACTGGGTCATGTTCAAGGACATGCTGCTCGGGCGCATCCGCTGGTAGCCGGTGCGTCCTGGGCGCTCGCTATACTCGCCGGATAGACCCTTTCGGTTACATGGAGCAAATCGATGCCGTCCACCTATTTCCTCGCGCTGGTGATCCTGGTCGCGGGCGTGATCGTGCTGTTCAAGACCGTGCGCATGGTGCCGCAGGGTTTCCAGTGGACGGTGGAGCGCTTCGGCCGCTACACCCATACCTTGTCGCCGGGCCTGCACTTCCTGATCCCGGTGGTCTACGGCGTGGGCCGCAAGGTCAACATGATGGAGCAGGTGCTGGACGTGCCCAGCCAGGACGTGATCACCAAGGACAACGCGGTGGTCCGCGTGGACGGGGTGGTGTTCTTCCAGGTGCTGGACGCGGCCAAGGCCGCCTATGAAGTGTCGAACCTGGAGATCGCCACCATCGCGCTGGTGCAGACCAACATCCGCACCGTGATCGGCTCGATGGACCTGGACGAATCGCTGAGCCAGCGCGAGACCATCAACGCGCAGCTGCTCAGCGTGGTCGACCATGCGACCAACCCGTGGGGGATCAAGGTCACCCGCATCGAGATCCGCGACATCCAGCCGCCGCGCGACCTGATCGATTCGATGGCGCGGCAGATGAAGGCCGAGCGCGAGAAGCGCGCGCAGATCCTCGAAGCGGAGGGTTCGCGGCAGTCGGAGATCCTGCGCGCCGAGGGCGAGAAGCAGGCGGCGGTGCTGGAGGCCGAAGGTCGCAAGGAGGCTGCGTTCCGCGACGCCGAGGCGCGCGAGCGCCTGGCCGAGGCCGAAGCGCGCGCCACCACGATGGTGTCCAAGGCGATCGCCGAGGGCGACGTGCAGGCGATCAACTACTTCATCGCGCAGAAGTACGTGGAGGCGTTCAAGGAACTGGCCACCGCGCCGAACCAGAAGTTCGTGCTGATGCCGATGGAGTCCAGCGGCATCATCGGCTCGATCGCCGGCATCGGCGAACTGGCGCGCGAGGCGCTGAGCAAGCAGCAGTCCGCGCCGCCGGCGATGCCGCGCGGCATGCCGCCACGCAGCGGAGCCTGAGCCATGCGCGCGGAGGTGGTGGCGTGGGGCGCGCTGACCTTGCTGCTGTTCGCGGCCGAGGCGCTGGCGCCGGGCGCGTTCATGCTGTGGATGGGCTTCGCCGCCGCGGCGGTATTCGTCGCCGTGCTGGTCCTGCCGGATGTCTCGCTGCTGCTGCAGATCGGCGCGTTCGTGGTGCTCAGCTTCGTCTCGATCCAGGTGTACCGCACCTGGTTCCGCGGCCGCGACCGGGCCAGCGACCGGCCGTTGCTCAACCGCCGCGCCGAGCAGCTGATCGGCCGCGTGGTGACCCTGGATCAGCCGATCCAGGCCGGCCGCGGCCGCGCCAAGGTCGACGACGCGTTCTGGGTGGTCGGCGGCCCCGACCTGCCGGCCGGCAGCGCGGTACGCATCGTCGGGGTGGATGGGATGACGTTGTTGGTGCAGGCGGAGTGAGACTCGGGACTCGGGACTCGGGACTCGGGACTCGGGACTCGGGACTCGGGATTTTCGCAAGTTCGCAGCTTTTGCGCTGTTCTGTAGAAGGGGCTTCAGCACCGACGCGTTACCGGTAAGGCGTCGGGGCTGAAGCCCCTCCTACAGAAAGCGGTTTGCGCCGGAGCCGCAAGGAAGGGTCGCTTTTCTAAAAAAGCGGCCCTTTTCGCATCAGATCGCTTGACAGCGATTTACCCTCGGACAGCATCCTGCCGTCCCGAGTCCCGAGTCCCGAGTCCCGAGTCCCGAGTCCCGAGTCCCGAGTCCCGAGTCCCGAGTCCCATTCCTTATCCCCCGCACGGCCGGCGATAATGGGCGACTTTACTCACGGACCCGCGCCATGACCCAGAAGACCATCCTCAACGACAGCCATCGCGCCCTCGGCGCCAAGATGGTCGACTTCGGCGGCTGGGACATGCCGATCCACTACGGCTCGCAGATCGACGAACACCACCAGGTGCGCAGCGACGCGGGCATGTTCGACGTCAGCCACATGACCGTGGTCGACCTGCACGGCAGCCAGGTGCGCGGCTTCCTGCGCCACCTGCTGGCCAACTCGGTGGACAAGCTGAAGCAGCCGGGCAAGGCGTTGTACACCTGCATGCTCAACCCGCAGGGCGGGGTGATCGACGACCTGATCGTCTATTACATGTCCGACACGTTCTTCCGCCTGGTGGTCAACGCCGCCACCCGGGTCAAGGACCTGGCCTGGATCGGCGAGCAGGCGCAGGCGTTCGGCGTGGAGGTGCGCGAGCGCGAGGACTTCGCGATGATCGCGGTGCAGGGTCCCAACGCGCGCGCCAAGGTGATCGGCCTGCTGCGCGAGGACGATCGCGCCGCGGTGCAGAAGCTGGGCCGCTTCGCCGCGTTCGAGGCGACCTCGGCCGACGGCGTGGCGCTGTTCGTCGCGCGCACCGGCTACACCGGCGAGGACGGCTTCGAGATCGTGCTGCCGCAGCAGCAGGCCGTGGCGTTCTGGGACGCGCTGCTGCAGGCGGGGGTCAAGCCGGCCGGCCTGGGCGCGCGCGACACGCTGCGCCTGGAGGCCGGCATGAACCTGTATGGGCAGGACATGGACGAGACCGTGTCGCCGTACGAAGCGGCGCTGGCCTGGACCGTGACGCTGGACGAGGGCCGTGTGTTCATCGGCCGCGACGTGCTCGAAGCGCACAAGGCCAACGGTGCGCCGCGGCAGATGATCGGCCTGGTGATGGACGACAAGGGCGTGTTGCGCCACGCCCAGAAGGTGCTCACCGCGCAGGGCGAGGGCGAGATCCTGTCCGGCACGTTCTCGCCGACGCTGGGCAAGGCGATCGCGTTCGCGCGCGTGCCGGCCGGTGCGCCGGGCGAGGTGCGGGTGGACATCCGCGGCAAGGAGGTGCCGGTGCGCGTGGTCAAGTTCCCGTTCGTGCGCGAAGGCCAGGTCCAGCCCGGCATTCTCGGCTGAGCCGCCGGTCGCCGCGATGCGCCCGCGACGTCGTTGCGGGGCATCCGGTTCGCTACACTAGCCACCCATCCCCGACATCGTCTTTTCCGGAGCAGCCCCATGAGCGAGATCCCTGGCGACCTCAAATTCCTCAAGTCCCATGAATGGGCGCGCGTCGAAGGCAACGGTCGCGTCACCATCGGCATTTCCGACCATGCCCAGGGCCTGCTCGGCGACCTGGTCTACGTCGAGCTGCCCAACGTCGGCGACGACGTCGTCGCCGGCAACGGCGTGGCCGTGGTCGAGTCGGTCAAGGCCGCGTCGGACGTGTACAGCCCGCTCACCGGCAAGGTGGTCGAGGTCAACGCCGCGCTCAGCGACAAGCCGGAGACGATCAACGAGGACGCCTACGGCGAAGGCTGGATCTTCGTGCTGGAGATCGCCGACCAGGAGCAGTTGAACGAGCTGTTGACCCCCGACGACTACGCCGAACTGCTCGAGGAAGACGGCCACTGAGCCGAGCCGCCTCGTCGCGACAGCCGAACCGGCCGCCTTGTGCGGCCGGTTTTCGTTTGGGGCGTCGGAGCAGGGTGGTGGCGTATCACGGAGCGTGATGCTCTCGGCAGCCGGCGGATCGGCGCGGTCGCGAACGACGCATGCGGCGCACCGTGGGAGATCGACCTGGCGCAGGCGACGGCAGCGCGCCGCGCACTTCGCCCTTGCCACCGGTCGAGGCGATGCCGCGGGACGGACGCTGCGACGCGAGCGGATGTCGCGTCGGATTTTTGGCGGTGATGCGCGTCGCAGCGCATCGCACTCGGGCGGCGCGTGCAGCGCATCTCCCGACGGCGACGGCGATCAAGTCCGCTGCAGTGCGAGCGCGGACGGCAGAGATGCCGCGTTCGTCTGATCGGAACGTGTTCGCCGCGGCCACGCGCATGCGACATGCAGCAGTGCCGGCGCTGCGACCGCGCGCTCGGCAGCGGACGCGATGGCGCGATGGAACACGACGCGCCGGCCGCGTGCGCGTGACGCGATGGTGAGGAACGCAGCGCGGCGAGCGGACGTCGCAGCGGCATCGCGCGCCGCCGCGCTGCGCTGCGTGGCGACGCACGCAACGCGCCGACAAGCGCCGAACAGCGCGAAAAAGTTTGCGCAGTTTTGCGCATTTGCTCTTGTGCGATGCCGGAACGGCGCATGCCGCGAAAAGTTTTTTTCAGCTTGCGGACAGGCTCGCGCGCTCGCGCTTCGCTGCCGCCCACGCTCGGCATGGCCGCGCGGCAAACTGCCGCTCGCGTTGGCCTGTTGCAAAAAAGCACGGGAATTACCGCTGTTTTTGTTTGCGTCGAAGATTCGTCGCGGGTTTGGCGGCTGCGGTTGTCGAGGTCGGAGGGCTGCCGATCGCGGCGATCGGCATGGTCGCGGCACGCGACGCCTGAAAAAAAATTGCGTAGAACTGTTGACAGTAAAAAAAAGCGTGATTAGGTTTCGCCCAGCAGACGTTGCTGCGAAAGCGAGTGAATCGGATCGACATCAAACCGCGAAGCACAACTTGGACATCCGCCAGGAACCCGATGATGGTGGATCAGGTGTCGCTTCCCTCCGAGAAACGCAACGTCTCCCCTGGCACGGCACCCGTATCGAGTTTCGGTACGGGTGTTTCTGTATCCGACCCGGCCCGCACGACGCGCCGGCGGATCCTGCAGGCGGACCATCGCCGCGGGTTTGCTTTAACTGGGCGTTTTCAATCCATAGTTCACTGACGAGGAGCCATCCCATGGCCACGAAAAAAGCTGCGAAAAAGAAGCCGGCCGCTAAGAAAGCGGTCAAGAAGACTGCCGCCAAGAAGCCGGCAGCGAAGAAGATCTCGGTAAAGAAGGCGGTCAAGAAGGCTGCCAAGAAAGTCGCCAAGAAGGTCGCCAAGGTGAAGAAGGCCGTCAAGAAGGCCACCACCAAGAAGACCACCGCCAAGAAGGCGGTAAAGAAGACCGCGAAGAAGGCAGCGACCAAGAAGACCGCCGCCAAGAAGACCGCGAAGAAGGCTACCGCCAAGAAGGCGGTAAAGAAGACCGCGAAGAAGGCCACGGCGAAGAAGGCGGTCAAGAAGTCGGCTGCCAAGAAGCCGGCCGCGAAGAAGGCTGTCGCCAAGAAGGCCGTCGCGAAGAAGAAGCCGGCTGCCCGCAAGAAGAAGACCGCTCCGGTCGCACTGCCGGCAACGCCCGCGCCGCTGATCTGATCTGATCCATCCCGATAGCCGTACCTAAGCTCTCTCCCCGGTGCCCAGCGGGGAGGGAGCTTTTTTATGGGCGACCGGTTGCCGTCGCCGCGGCGAGTGTTTGCCGGGACGCCGATGCGCCGCTGACGTGCCATCCGCCTACCTGCCACCGACGCGTTGCCTGCACCGTGGCCAGTCCCGAGCCGACGCTGTTGGCCGCCGTCGCGTTCCGTCGCCGCCTGATGCGTGCCCGAACTGCACCGAATTCGGACTTCGTTCCCCGGCAGTGACAATGCCGCGCGTCCGCCAAGCGGCTGCTTCGCTGTCGCAGGCGAGGTTTGCCGGCTCGTTCGGCTTCTCCTTCGTTTGCGCAATGGCATTCCGACAGTGCTGCCATGCCGACGCTGGCAGCCTTGGCATTTTCGGACCATCCGCGCCATGCTCCATACGCCGCTTGCCGCGCTTGCCGCGCTCGATGCGCTCGATGCGCGGAGCGTGCGAGCGTGGAAAAGCCGGCGCTGGCGTGCGGGCAACACCATCGCGGGAGTGTCGACCTGTTGCCTTGCCTGGCTGCTGATCTCCATTCGTGGCGACCTGGGTCGGAATCGAACCGGCGTCCCCGGATTGCAGTCGCTGCATAATCATTCTGCCACCTTCGCCCACCGGGACCAGCACCCATATTCGGGGGACGGTGGCGCGAAGCTCCGGATGAGGGGCGTGCATAGGGTTATGCAGCGAGGCGATGTGCATCGCCAGGCGCACTCGCTGACGGGAGGCTTCACCCCGACCCTCACAGCAACCTCTTGCCGCGAGGCTTCGCCCGGACCCTCACCCCAACCCCTCTCCCGGCGGGAGAGGGGCTTTATTCGCTTGATGGATGTGTGTGCGAGTGTCCGCAGCTGATCCGGTGGCCGGTCGTTGTAGTGACAGACGACGGCCGAAGCCGGAAGTGACTTTTCGGTCGATGGCTTCAAGCAGCGTTTCGGCGTGGGCCGAGCCGGTGCCGTTACCGCACGCCGCTCCCCTGTAGGAGCGGCTTCAGCCGCGGCCATATCGCCTGGATTCCATCAACGTCGGATCAGGCGCAGTTGCTGGCTTGTGCAGCGCCACCTGATCTTGTCGCGTTGAAGCTGCAGCTCCCGCGAAGGCAGCGCGCAGACAGCAGAAAGGCGGCTCGCGCCGCCTTCCACCGAATCCATCAGGAGACCGCCTGCGTCAGTGCGGCGAGGCGACCGACTTGGACGCGGACGCGCCCTTCTTGTCCTTCGGATCCGGGCGCTCGGCCATCATGTTGTCGCTGCCGAAGTCGGTATCCACGTCCAGCCAGCGCTGCGTCGGCAGGCCGATCGCGCGGTCGAGGATGGTCGGCAGCAGGCCGGAAGGCAGGCCACTCTCGCCGTTCCACAGGATCGCCACGCCCAGGTCGCGTTCGGGCACCAGCGCGACCAGGCCGCGATAGCCCTGCACCGCGCCGGCATGGAACACCACCTGGTGGCCCGAGTAATCGAACACGCGCCAGCCCAGCGCGTAGCTGGCCGAGTTGACCCGCTCGCGGCGCCAGCCCGAGCGCATCTCGCCGGGGGTGAGGATCAGCGGCGCGTGCAGCGTCGCCAGCAGCGGCGCAGGCAGCACGTCCGGACGATGCCCGGTCTGCGCGATCAGCCACTGCGCCATGTCGCTGATGCTGGCGTTGACGCCGGCGGCCGGGGCCAGCCGGTAGTAGGTGGGCTTGGGCATCAGCGACACCCAGCCGTTGCGGCTGCGCACGTGCGGGCGCGCCCAGCGCGGGCTGGCCTGGATGCCGGCCAGGCCCATGCTGGCGTCGTTCATGCCCAGCGGCTTGAAGATGCGGCGCTCCACCGACTGCTCGTAGAAGCTGCCGGAGGCGGCGAACACCACGTCGCCGATCAGGCTGAAGGCGACGTTCTGGTAGGCGTAGCACTCGCCCGGCGCGCACTTGAGCGGGGCGTAGGCGAGCTTGTGGCTGAGCGTGTAGTAGTCGGCGTTGGATTCGACGTCGCGATCGTAGGCGTTGTAGGTCAGGCCGACGCGATGGCTGAGTAGGTCGGCCACGTTCAACTGGCGGGTGGCGACCGGATCGCTGAGCTGGAAGCCGGGCACGTAGTCGGTGACCTTGCTGTCCCAGCGCAGGGTGCCGTCGTTGACCAGCAGGCCGGCCATGGTGCCGGCGAAGGCCTTGGACAGCGACGCCAGGCGGAACACGGTGTGCGCATCGACCGGCTCGGGGCGGTTGACGTCGGTGACGCCGTAGCCGCGCGCGCTGACCACCTGGCCGTTGTGCACGATCGCCACCGCCAGGCCGGGCACGCGCTCGCCGTAGGTGAGCTGCTCGGCCATCGCTTCCAGGCTGGCGACATCGAAGTCCGTGGCCAGCGGCATCACCTTGCTGTCCGGCAGCGAGGCGCGGTACGGCAGCGGCTGGGTCGGCGAGGTGTAGCGCGTGGCTTCGGTGTAGATCGGCGGCGGCAGCGGCTGCGACGGCGCCGGCGTTTGCGCGGTGGAGGACATCGCAAAGGGCAGCAATGCCCCGAGCAACCCGGTTGCCACCGGTCGAAGGAGCCGGTGCCTGCTGTTCTGTTTCATCGCGCGTGTGGCCTGTGAGGTACTGCCGAAACCGATTCTAGCGCCGCTTTTCGCCATTGCACAAACCGGGAGAAGATGAATGGGCATCGTCTTGATCCTGCTGGTGATTTTGCCGGGCCGACACGGCCGGCAGTGCGCCGTCCGCAGCGGCTGCCGCGACGGCGTAACGTATGCCTGGAAACGCATGCAACCGATGTGCCGAAGCCGCCGCGACCCCCGCGGGACTGGCTGAACCGTTGCCCACAGTGACGTCGCCACGCGGCTGCGGGATCATGCCGCATGCCCGATCCCGACCTTCCCCCGATCCCCGCCGCGCGTACGGCGCCCGCCGCCGCGACCTGGCTGGGCCTGGCCTTCGTGCTGGTCTGGTGTACCGGCTACATCGCCGGCAAGCAGGTAGTGGCGCATGCCGCGCCGTTCACCGCGCTGCTGTGGCGCTTCGGCCTGACCGCGGTGTGCTTCGCGCTGGCCGCCGGCCGCGCGCGCCTGCGGGCGCTGCCGCGGCAGGAATTGGCACGCAGCGCGGTGGCCGGGGTGTTGATGCTGGCCTTGCAGTTCGGCGGGGTGTACGCGGCGTTCGCGCTGGGCACCGGCTCGGGCGTGGCCGCGCTGGTGATCGGGGCGATGCCGTTGCTGGTGGCCTGGGCCAGCCCGTGGTGGGGCGGCCAGCGGCTGCGCGCCGCGCAGTGGCTGGGCATGGCGCTGGGTTTCGCCGGCGTCGCCACCGTCGCCGCCGACCGCATCGATGGCGCCACCCCGTGGGGCGGCTGGCTGGCGTTGCTGGTGGGCCTGTTCGGAATCGCGGCCGGCACCCTATACCAGAAGCGGCATGCCGCGCAGCTCGACCTGCGCGTCGGGCTGGCGGTGCAGAACGCGGCCGCGACGCTGGTGCTGCTGCCGCTGGCGGCGTGGGAAGGCTTCCGCTTCCAGGCCAGCGACGGCTTCGTCGCGGCGATGGCATGGCTGGTGCTGGTCAATTCGATCGGCGGCTTCGCGCTGCTGTTCCTGCTGCTGCGGCGCGGTGCGGCCACGCAGGTGGCGAGCCTGTTCTTCCTGATGCCGCCGGTGACCGCGGTGTTCGGCCATGTGCTGCTCGGCGAGCACCTGACCGCGCTGAAGCTGTGCGGCTTCGCGCTGGCGGCGCTGGGCGTGTGGCTGGCCGGGCGCGCGCGCTGAAACGCGGCCGGCGGCCGCGCGCGCCGGCGCGGCGGCTCAGTCGCGCAGCGCGCTGCGGCCGCGGATCAGGTCCGCGGCGCGTTCGGCGATCATCATCGTCGGGCCGTTGGTGTTGCCGCTGACCAGGCGCGGCATCACCGACGCGTCGACCACGCGCACGCCTTCCAGCCCGCGCAGGCGCAGCTGCGGATCGACCACCGCCTGCGCATCGTTGCCCATCCGGCAGGTGCCGATCGGGTGGTAGATGGTCTCGGCCTTGGCGCGGATGTAGGCGATCAGGCCGGCCTCGTCCAGGTCCTCGCGCGCCGGCAGCAGCGGCGCGCCGCGCCAGGGAGCGAACGCCGGCTGCTGCAGGATGCGCCGCGCCAGCCGCGCGCATTCCACCAGCATGCGCAGGTCGAAGCCGTCGGGATCGCTGAGGTAGTTCGCCTGCAGCCGTGCCGGCGTGCGCGGGTCGGCGTCGTTGAGCGACAGGCGGCCGCGGCTGCGCGGCTGCAGGTGGCAGGCATGCAGGGTGAAGCCGTCGCCGGGCAGGCGGTTGCGGCCGTGGTCGTCGAGCATCGCCGGCACGAAATGCAGCTGGATGTCGGCGCGCGCGTCCGGCGCCAGCGGCGAGCGGATGAAGCCGCCGGCCTCGGCGATGTTACTGCTGCCGGCGCCGCGGTGGCCGCGCAGGAAATAGTCGAAGGCGATCTTCAGCTGGTTGCGGCGGTCGTAGCTGATGCCCGGGCGGGTGCGGTACAGCGTGCACACGTCCAGGTGGTCCTGCAGGTTGGCGCCGACCTGCGGCTGGTCCAGGCGCACCGCGATGCCGTGGCGCCGCAGCTCGTCGGCCGGGCCGATGCCCGACAGCATCAGCAGCTGCGGCGAGTTCACCGCGCCGGCGCTGAGCAGTACCTCGCGCGCGGCGCGCGCATGCACCTCGCTGCCGCGCTGCGCGTAGGCCACGCCGACCACGCGCTCGCCCTCGACCAGCAGGCGCAACACCAGCGCATCGGTGATCACCTGCAGGTTGTCGCGCGCCTGCGCCGGCGCCAGGTAGGCGACCGCCGCCGAGCAGCGCGCGCCGTCCTTCTGGGTGACCTGGTACAGGCCCACGCCCTGTTGCTGCGGTCCGTTGAAATCGGGGTTGTGGGCGAAGCCGGCCTGCTGCCCGGCGGCGATGAACACGTCCGAGAGCGGGTTGTGGTAGCGCAGATCGGACACGTGCAGCGGCCCGTCGCCGCCGTGCAGCGTATCGCCGCCGCGGCTGTTGCGTTCGCTGCGCCGGAAATAGGGCAGCACGCCGCGCCAGTCCCAGCCCTCGGCACCGTCGGCGGCCCAGTCGTCGTAGTCGGCCGCCACGCCGCGCACGTAGCACATTGCGTTGATCGAACTGGAGCCGCCCAGCACCTTGCCGCGCGGCCACCACAGGCGCCGGTCGTTCAAGGCCGGCTCCGGCGCGGTGAGATAGTTCCAGTTGATGCGGCGATTGCCGGCCAGCCGCGCCAGGCCCGCCGGCATGTGGATGAAGGGATTGCGGTCGCGCGGACCGGCCTCGATCAGCAGTACCTTGCAATCGGGATCCTCGCTGAGCCGGTTGGCCAGCACGCAGCCCGCCGAGCCTGCGCCGATGATGATGTAGTCGTACACCCGCGGTTCCCCTGTTTCGTGGCGTCGACGCTAGACGCCGCGGATAGAGCATATGCTCGGCGCGCCGCAGCGTGCATGCGGCGCCGGGCCTGCGCGCGGGCGGCGGCGCTGGCGATGTTGCAGTGCATCGGCTACCGTGCGCGCAACCACACGGCGAACGGCGAGCCGATGCAAGCGGAAAACAAGCGCGTCCAGACCGGCGAGCTGCGCGCGGTGCTGCTGTCCTTCGTCTATTTCTTCTGCGTGCTGTCGGCGTACTACGTGATCCGGCCGGTACGCGAACAGCTGTCCGCGGCGGTCGGCTCGACCCAGCTGCCCTGGTTCTTCATGGCCACCTTCGTCGCCACGCTGCTGCTGACCCCGCTGTTCGCGTGGATGGCGGCGCGCTGGCCGCGGCGGATCGTGGTGCCGGCGGTGTACGTGTTCTTCGCGCTGTGCCTGCTCGGCTTCGTGCCGCTGTTCAGCGGCCATGGCGGGCTCAGCCCGCGCGCGCTGGGCATCGTGTTCTTCGTCTGGGTCAGCGTGTTCAACCTGTTCGTGGTGTCGGTGTTCTGGAGCTTCATGGCCGACATCTGGAGCAACGAGCAGGCGCGGCGGCTGTTCCCGCTGATCGGACTGGGCGGCACCGCCGGCGCGGTGGCCGGCCCGCTGCTGACCCGCGGGCTGGTCGGGGTGATCGGCGTGGCGCCATTGCTGGTGGTGTCGGCGGCGCTGCTCGGGGTGGCGCTGGTGTGCGTGATCCTGCTCGGACGCTGGGCGCGGGTGCATGGCGCGCGCCGCCACGACGCCGGCCACGAGGCGGCGGTCGGCGGCGGCATGTTCGACGGCCTCAAGCAGATCCTGGCCAATCCGTTCATGCGCGGCATGGCGCTGCTGATGCTGCTGGGCGATTGCATCGGCACGGTCGGCTACGCGCTGATGACCGATTATTCCGGCGCCACCTTCCACAACGCGGTCGAGCGCACCCAGTTCGCCGCCAACATCGACATGCTGACCAACGCGCTGCAGATCGTCGTGCAGATCACCCTGACCCGCTGGCTGCTGGTGAAGAAGGGCGCCGGCGCGGTGATCGCGCTATGGGCGCTGATCAGCGTGGGCACGCTGGTCGCGACCGCGTTGTCGCCCGATCCCTATGCCCTTGCGGTGTGGATCGTGCCCTGGGTGGTGCTGCCGCTGGTGATCACCCGTTCGCTGGCCTACGGCATGGTCGGCCCGGCGCGCGAATCGCTGTACACGCGCGTGCCGCGGCAACTGCGCTACCAGGGCAAGAACGCGGTGGACACCGCGGTCTGGCGTGCCGGCGACGTGGCGGTCGCCTCGGCGATGAACGGCCTGCGCGCGCTGGGCATGGGCGTACCCGGTTTCGCCGCGCTGGCCGCGATTGCGGCCACGCTCTCGGGCGTCATCGGCTGGCGCCTGGCGCGTGCCGTCGAAAGCGCGGCGCCCACCCCGGCAGAGACGCCGCCGCCAGCACGCTGATCCGCGCCGACGTGCGTTGCTGGGCCGCGATGCCCGCCGCAGCGCCAGCGGCTATGCTGTGCGTCTTCTCTTTCGCCGACGGACGCGCGCATGACCCTGCTGGCCTCGATCCTGGTGTGCCTGGTGGCGCTGCTGCACCTGTATTTCCTGGTGCTGGAGATGTTCCTGTGGACGCGCCCGCTGGGCATGAAAGTGTTCCGCAACACGCCGGAAAAGGCGCAGCTGACCAAGGTGCTGGCGGCCAACCAGGGCCTGTACAACGGCTTTCTCGCTGCGGGCCTGGGCTGGGGCGTGGCGGCGCAGCGGGTGGACGTGATGCTGTTCTTCCTCGGCTGCGTGGTCGTGGCCGGCGTGTACGGCGCGTGGAGCGTCAGCCGCCGGATCCTCTACGTGCAGGCGCTGCCGGCGGCGCTGGCGATCGCGGCGCTGTTGCTCGCGTACTGAGCGCCGCGCAGCTGCCTAGCCCTTCGCCGGCGCGCGCGGCGACACCCACATGGCGATGCTGGCGAAGAACACGACCTGATCGCGTGCGTCGCGGATCTCCACGCTGACCGGCAGCTCGTAGCCGCTGTTGGCGGCCACGATCGCCACGTCCGGCGTCGCCACCGCGTGCATCGTGCCGCGGGCCTTGCTGCGGTATTCCACGCGCATGCCTTTCGGGATCCAGCGCATCGACGGCGGCAGGCTGGCATCGACCATGACACCGCCGGCCAGTTCGGCCAGGTTGCACAGCGCGATCGCATGCACCGTGCCCAGGTGGTTGCTGACCCGCCGCCGATGCGCGAAGCGCGCCTCGCAGCGGCCCGGCTGCAGCACGGTGATGCGCGGGGCGATGCTGGCGAAATAGGGTGCCTTGAAGCACACCGCGCGCGAGAACAGCCATTGCCCAGCCGGCCAGCGTTGCATGCGTTGATAGAGCGACAGCAGTTGGCTCATGGTGTGCGTCTCCAAATGACGACGGCGGACCGAAGTCCGCCGTCGTGGTGAGCGTGTCGCCCGCGTGGAGCATGCCGGTATGGATCAGGCCGCTTCGCGCGAATGGTCGTCGCCGGCCGTGGCGCCGTGGTAGTAGCTGGCCGAGCGCAGTTCGTCGGCGTCGAAGTCGTCCACGCTGATCGTGTCCATGGTGATCTCGCGCAGTTCCTCCAGCTGGCGGCGCTCGTCGGCCGACAGCACGCCTTCGCGCACCGCCTCGTCCAGCTGCGAGGCGAAGTCCAGCGCCTCGATGCCCTTGCTCTTGAGCGCTTTCAGGAACTTGCGCTCGACCGGCTCGGCCAGCACCGCCTTGGTCAGATAGCTGGCGATGCGCCCGCCCGGGTTGTTCTCGCACGGGGTCAGGAACACGCCCTGGCCCAACCGGTCGCGGGCTTCGTTCGGGGTCATCAGCAGCGCGGCGACGCGGTGGCCCAGGCGGTCGCCCGGCGCTTCGGCGCGGCGGCCCCACGGGAAGATCAGCGCCCACATCAGCCAGCCCACCGGGCGGATCGGGAAGTTGCGCAGCGCAGCCGACAGCGCCAGCTCGATCTTATGCACGCTGTCGTGGAACGCCCACGCCAGCAGCGGCTGGTCGGTCGCCGGCGCGCCGTCGTCGTGGTAACGCTTGAGCATCGCGCTGGTCATGTAGATGTGGCTCAGCACGTCGCCCAGGCGGCCGGACAGCGATTCCTTGAACTTCAGCTTGCCGCCGAGCATCAGCATCGACACGTCGGCCATCAGTGCCAGGTTCGCCGAGTAGCGGTCCAGCTTGCGGAAGAAGCGGCGGGTATAGGCGTCGCCCGGGGCGGCGCCGATGCGCGCGGCGGTCAGGCCGAACCACAGCGAGCGCACCGCGTTGGAGATGGCAAAGCCGATGTGACCGAACAGGTTGCGGTCGAACTCGTCGACGCCGGCCTTGTGGTCCGGATTGCCGGCGGCCTTCATCTCCTTCATCACCCACGGATGGCACAGGATCGCGCCCTGGCCGAAGATCAGCAGGCTGCGGGTCATGATGTTGGCGCCTTCCACGGTGATCGCGATCGGTGCCGCCTGCCAGCTGCGGCCGGCGAAGTTACGCGGCCCCAGGATGATGCCCTTGCCGCCGACCACGTCCATCACGTCGCTGATGACTTCGCGGCTCATCGAGGTGCAGTGGTACTTGGCGATCGCCGACGGCACCGACGGCACGTCGCCGCGATCCACCGCCGCGGCGGTGGCCTGCGACAGCGCGCTGATCGCGTACGCCTTGCCGCCGATCCGCGCCAGCGCCTCTTCCACACCCTCGAAGCGGCCGACCGACAGGCCGAACTGCTTGCGGATGCGCGCGTAGGCGCCGGTGACGATGGCGCCGTACTTGGCGCCGCCGCTGGCGGTGGAGGGCAGGGTGATCGAGCGGCCCACGGCCAGGCACTCGTTGAGCATGTTCCAGCCCTTGCCGACCATGTCCACGCCGCCGATCAGCTGGCTGAGCGGGATGAACACCTCGCGGCCATGGATCGGGCCGTTCTGGAACGGCGAGTTCAGCGGGAAGTGGCGGCGGCCGATCTCGACCCCCGGGGTCTCGCGCGGCAGCAGCGCCAGGGTGATGCCGATGTCCTTGGTGTCGCCGATCAGGCCGTCCGGGTCGTACATGCGGAACGCCAGGCCGACCAGCGTCGCCACCGGCGCCAGGGTGATGTAGCGCTTGTCGAAGGTCAGCTTGACGCCGAGCACGTTGGCGCCATTCCACTCGCCCTTGCAGACGATGCCGTAGTCGGGAATCGAGGTCGCGTCGGAACCGGCGAACGGGCCGGTCAGGCCGAAGCATGGCACTTCCTGGCCCACCGCCAGGCGCGGCAGGTAGTAGTCCTTCTGCTCCTTGGAACCGTAGTGCAGCAGCAGCTCGCCCGGGCCCAGCGAGTTCGGCACGCCGACCGTGGAGCTGACCACGCTCGACACCGAAGCGATCTTCTGGATCACCTTGTGGTGGGCCAGCGCGGAGAAGCCCAGGCCGCCGTATTCCTTGGGAATGATCATGCCGAAGAACTTGTGCTTCTTGACGAAGCTCCACAGTTCCGGCGGCAGGTCGGCATGGACGTGGGTGATTTCCCAGTCGTTGGTCATGCGGCACAGCTCTTCCACCGGGCCGTCGAGGAACGCCTGCTCCTCAGCGGTCAGCTGCGGCTTGGGATAGTCGAGCAGCTTCTGCCAGTCCGGGTCGCCGGTGAACAGCTCGCCCTCGAACCCAACCGAGCCGGTTTCCAGCGCGATGCGCTCGGTCTGCGACAGCGGCGGCAGCACCTTGCGGAACACCTTCAGCATCGGCGCTGTGAGCAGCGGCTTGCGCACGAACGGCAACAGCAGCGGCACCGCGACCAGCGCCAGCAGCGCCGCGGCGACGATGGTGGCGGTGTGGTTGGCGCCGAGCAGCCAGCACGCGACCAGCAGCGTGGCGCTCAGCGCGGCCCAGACGGCGAGCCGCATGCGGTGATAGGCGGCGAAAGCGCCTGCCAACAACAACACGAGGAAGGGTGCGACGATGCTCATGGGCTTGCTCCGGGGACATGCTCGGTGACGGCGGACGGTGCGGCTGCGCTAGCCGATGGCAGTGCGTCCAGATAATGCAACACAGTGGCGGTAAATGCGGCGTTGTCGTCGCCGGCCAGCATATGCGTGGCCTCGGGCAGGTGCGCATGTTGCGCATGCGGCACCAACGACAGGAAGTCTTCGATGGTCTGCGGCGTGACCAGGTCGCTGCGCCCGCCGCTGACCAGCAGCAGCGGGCACTGCACCTTGCTGGCGGCCTGCGCGATCGCATCCTGGTGCTGGTCGCTGTCGCGCGCCAGTTCCTCGACCAGGCGCGGATCCCAGTGCCAGTACCAGCGGCCGTCGGCGTGCCGGCGCAGGACGCTGCGCAGCGCCTCCGGCGACTTGCGCGCGCGCTGCGGCAGATAGGCGGCGATCGCGTCGCCGGCCTCGTCCAGGGTGGCGAAGCCGTGCGGATGCGCGCTCATGAAGGCGAGGATGCGCTCGACCCCGGCCGGCTGCCAGCGCGGAGTGATGTCGACCAGCACCATCGCGCGGAACAGGCCCGGCCAGCGTGCCTCGGCCATCAGCCCGAACAGCCCGCCCATCGAGGCGGCGACCAGCACCGGCGCCGGCGCCATCTCGCCGGCGACCACGATCAGGTCGTCGGTGAACTGTTCGCCGCGGTAGGCCAGGGTGGCGGGATTGCGGGTGGAGTCGCCATGGCCGCGCGCGTCGTAGGCGACGCTGCGATAGCCATGCGCCTGCAACGCCGCGGCGCTGGTCATCCAGGCGTGCCGGGTCTGACCGAAACCGTGCGCGAACAGCACGCTACCGGCGTCGCCGGAGTCCATCACGGTTGCCGCCAGGCGCATGTCGTCCGCGCCGGTAAGCACGGCGGAGGCGGCAGTGGGCGCGGTGGAGGGAGAGGAAACCATACCGGCTAGTATGGAGTAGTGCGCGGCGATGTCAATACGATGCAGTATGGAGGCCAAAAGCCAACGCTGCCGGGCATTTGCGCTCGATTCATGGAGCACACATACTGCAACCGACTTCCCCGTATGGTTAAATCGCCGGATGAACAATGCTTCCGCGCCAAGCACCGACGATGCCGCCGCTCCGAGCGGCGGCCGCAACAACCGACTCAGCGCCGAAGACTGGGCGCAGGCCGCACTGGACCTGATCGCCGAGCAAGGCGTCAACGCGGTGGCGGTGGAGCCGCTGGCGCGCCGGCTCGGCGTGACCAAAGGCAGCTTCTACTGGCATTTCCCCTCGCGCGATGCGCTGCTGCAGGCGGCGCTGGAGCGTTGGGAACTGGTCGAGCAGCAACAGGTGTTCGGCAGCCTGGAAGAGGTGCCGGATCCGCGCACCCGCCTGCGCGCGCTGTTCCAGCTGGTCGCGCACGAGGTCAAGCCGCACATCATCTATAGCGAATTGCTGAAGGCGCTGGACCATCCGGCGGTGCGTCCGGTCATCGACCGGGTCTCGCAGCGGCGCATGGAGTACCTGATCGCCTCGTTCCGCCAGGCCGGACTCAGCCGCACCGATGCCCAGCACCGCGCCCGGCTGGCGTATGCCGCCTATGTCGGCTTCCTGCAGTTGTCGCTGCAGCTGCACCAGCCCAAACAGGCGCGCGAGGAGTTCGAGGCCTACGTCGAACACGTCATCGTGACCCTGATCCCGGGCTGATGTTTCAGGAACTGACGCGCGCTAGCGTGCACGAGGAGGTGCGCCGCCATCTCGCCCAAGGCGACTATCGGCGTGCCGATGCGCTGTGCGAACAGGTCCTGGCCAAGGCGGCGGACGATGTGACGCTGCGGCGCATGCACGCGGCGCTGTTGACGGAGAGCGGCCAGCTTGCGCGCGCGGCGCAGGCATGGACCCTGGTGGCCGCCGCCGAGCCGACCCTGGAGGCGTGGAGCCGGCTGGGCATGTGCCTGGCCCATCTGGGCGAGCATGCGCAGGCGCTGCCGGCGTTCGAGCAGGCCTTGCAGCTGGCGCCGGACGCGTTCCTGGTGCGGCTGTGCTACGCCGAGAGCCTGGATGCGGCGGGGCGTGGCGACGACGCCTTGCCGATGTACTTCGCCGCGGTGCATGCCGCGCAGGCCAAGGGCCGCTGGCTCGACCAGCGCAGCACCGCGCCGGAGCTGCAGCCGCGGGTGCTCGCGGCGATGGCGCGGATCGATCGGGGCCGGCACGCCCTGTTCGCGGCCGCGGTGCAGCCGCTGATCGAGCGCTTCGGCGAAGCGGCGCTGCGCCGGGTGACGGCGGCGCTGCGCATCTATCTGGGGGTGCAGCCGCGCCCGGCTGACGATGGCCAACGCCCGACCTTTCTGTATGTGCCCGACCTGGATCCTTCGCCGTATCTGGGTGCCGAGCGCTTCCCCTGGTACGCGCGGCTGCAGGGCGCCACCGAGGGCATCTGCAACGAAGTGCGGCAGGTCCTGGCCTCGCGCCAGGCGGTGCAGCCGTTCCTGGATTTCAGCAATGGCGCCACGCCGCAGGACTATCTCAGCGCCAAGCAGGGCGATGGCGCCTGGGACGCGTACTTCTTCTATCGGCATGGCGTGGCGCACGCCGAGAACCTGCAGCGTTGCCCGATCACCGCGGCGGCGCTGGCGCACGTCCCGTTGACCCGAATCGACCTGCACGCGCCGGAGGTGCTGTTCTCGATCCTGGCGCCCGGCACCACGATCAAGCCGCACTATGGCGTCAGTAACTCGCGGGTGGTCACGCATCTGCCGTTGATCGTGCCGCCGGACTGCGCGCTGGAGGTGGCCGGCATCGCCCACGCCTGGCAGATCGGGCAACCGGTCACCTTCAACGACAGCTGCCTGCACCAGGCCTGGAACCACAGCGATCAGGTGCGGGTGGTGATGATCCTGGATACCTGGCACCCGGACCTGGAAGAGGCCGAGACGCTGGCGCTGCGGCAGTTGATCGAGTCGATCGGCGCGTTCAACCTGCGCGCGGGCCTGTAGCCAAGCGGCCGCGTTCGCACGGCCGGGCCGGCGCGCGGCACGCTGCTCAGCGCTTGAACATCAGGTAGGTGGACAGGATGTACTTGGCGTTGGAGACCGGCGGATTGCCGACGTGCTGGTACATCCAGTACGGCGGGAACATCAGCAGCCTGCCGGCGCGCGGCGCGGTTTCCACGTCCAGGTCGCAGAAGCGCGTGGTGCCGCCCTCGGCCACGTCGTTGAGATACCACAGGAACACCAGGTAGCGCTCGGATACCTCGTCGATCGAATCGAAGTGCGGCTGGAACCGGTCGCCGCCGCCGACCTCGTATTTCTTCAGGATCAGCCGGTCGATGGTCGGGCGGTAGGGAATCGACAGGGTCAGCCCGAGATCCTGGTTGTAGCGCGCCAGGTAGTGCTCGATCTTGTCCAGGAAGAACCCCAGGAACGCCGGGTCGGCGAGCTTGCCGACATCCAGTTCGGTCCAGTTGCTGTCGCCGAGCACCGCGCGGCTGTTGCTGCCGTTGCGCTGGTGATGCGCACGCGAAGCCTCGAAGCCATCGATCAGCTGGCGGCAGAACGCCTCAGGCAGTGCGTCGTCGTAGCTGCGGATGTAGTCGCTGAGCGCTTTCATGGCGCAGGCATCTCCAGGTCGTAGTCCCAATGCGCGGCCACCGGCTGCAGGATCGGCAACGCGCTGGCCAGCCACGGCGCGTACGCATGCCAGCGATCCACCGCGCGCCGGTTCACCGGCTCCACCACCTGCGAATAGCTGGGCGTGCTGATATAGCCCTTGCGCGCGGCGTGCTGGCTGAAGCCGGCCAGGAATTCGGGTTGCGCGATACCGAGGAAGCCGCCGATGCGCTGCACCTGGGCCGGGAAATCGGCCACCGTCTCCTCGTACTTGAGGACCAGCAGGTCCGGCTGCAGCAAGGCCTGGTGGTGGATCCAGAACCGCATCGCGTTGACGTAGCTCTTGGCCAGGCGCTCCAGGCTGGAACACAGCACCATGAACGCCGGGGAGCGGAAGTTCTGCATGTAGCAGCTCAGCAGCACGTCGCAGGGATGGCGCAGGGCGAGGATGATCCTGGCGTTCGGGAACAGGCGCATGATCATCGGCAGGCGCAGCATGTTGAGCGGATTCTTGTCGACCAGCTGCTGGCCCGGCGCCAGCGCGATGACCTTGGCGATCTCCGACCAGTACACCTGGCGCATCGCCTCGACCTGCGCCTCATCCAGCTCGCCAAGATCGTAGGGATAGCGCTTGCCCTGCGCCTCCATCCATTCGATGCAACGCTGCAGAATCGCGCGTTCGTCCATCGACGCGTAGCCCGGGTGCGCATCGAGCATCTGCTCGAGCATGGTGGTGCCCGAGCGCGGGAAGCCGACGATGAATACCGGCGAGGCGTCGCTCCCGGGCGCAGCGTCGCGCGCCTGTGCATAGCGCGCCTGCGCCTCGTCCAGCCACAGGCTCGAAACCTTCAGCGGTTCTTCGTTGGAGTGCGCGATTTCCGGCACGGTATCGGCGGCGAGTTTGAAATGGATGGCATGCGCCTTCTCCAGCATCGCCATCGCGGCGGCGGGATGGCGTTGCTTGTCTTCGATACCGGCCAGTGCGAAGTAGGCGTTGGCCTGGGCCTGGATCTGCGGCTGCAGCGCGAGCAGGGTCTCGGCGGCGCTGCGTGCGGACGCGTAGTCCTTGCGCCGCAGTAACAGCGAAGTTTGCAGCTGCAGCACGTCGACGCGTGTCTGCCGGTCGTGTTGCTGCGGCATCGATGCCGCTTGCGCAAGCAAGGCTTCGGCCTGCTCGACGCGATTGGTACGTTCGTAGAGCTGCGCCAGGCGGATGAGGTTGGACAGCGACGGGCTTTGCCCCGGCCGGTTCTGCGACAGCAGCGCCTCGGCTTCGTCGGTGCGGCCGACCTGGATCAATGCGGTCGCCAGTTCCTCGCGTAGGTTGTCCGGAAGCTGCGGCCAGACCGCTGGTGGTGGCAGCAACGTCGCCGCACGCTGCGCGTCGCCGCACTCGAAGCAGGCGATGGAGGCATAGATGCGCGCTTCGGCCTGGGAGGGGTCCAGGTCCACGGCATCCAGGAAGCGGTGGCGGGCATGGGCGATGTCGCCCTTGTCCAGCAGCAGCAGGCCGTAATCGACCAGGAAGTGGTAGGTGCGTGGCGCCAGCGACAGCGCTCGCTGATAGGCGTGCTCGGCCGGGGCATGCTCGCCGAGCGTGCGCAGGGTCAGGCCGAGGTTGGCCCAGTGTGCGGACTCGTGCGGTTGCAGTCCGGTCAGGCGTTGGTAGATGGCGGCGGCGCCAGCGGTGTCGCCGGCATGCTGCAGCGACATCGCCAGCAAGGTGTTCCAGGACGGGTCGCCTGGCGCGCCCGCCAGCGCCTGTCGGCACAGGTCGGCTGCGGCTGCGGCCTGACCTTGTTCGATCAGTTGGATGGCGTAGTGCAGTTGCGGTGAATTCATTTGAGTCTGCCAATGAAAAGGGCCGCGCGAATCGTTCGCGCGGCCCCGTCTTCAAACAAAGAGCGTCGTTGCCGTGCTCAGAAGTTCATGCTGTAGCGAGCCCACAGGTAGCGGCCCACGGTGTCGAAGCTGTTGACGTCCGTGTTCGCGTTGAGCACGTTGTTCTGATACAGCATGGGCGGCTGCTTGTCGAACACGTTGTCCAGGCCGACTTCGATCTTCGAATTGAACCACGGCAGCGCGTAGCTGGCGCTGACGCTGTGCATGAAGTAGGAACCGTACTCGGAGACCACCGTCGGGAAGCCGGCATCGGAGCTGAAGTTCTGCGACGGATCGGCGCTGCCCACGTCAAACGGACCGATGTACCGCACGCGCCAGCTGGCGGCCAGGTCGCCCTTCTGCCAGTTGACGAACAGGCGGCCACGGACCCGCGAGTACAGGCCGTAGGTCTTGTTGTAGGTGCCGGCAACGTGGGTCACGACGCCATCCGGATCGGCCGGATTGGTCTTGTTGTCGTAGCGCGCGATGTAGGTGCCGTCCAGGCCGAAGGTGTAGCTGCCCCACGCGGTATCCGGCAGGCGGTAGCGCAGCGCCAGATCCCAGCCCTTGGTGTCGAGGCGGCCCAGGTTGACGATCGGTTCGCGGATGAAGTTGACCTGGCCATCCGAGTAGCGGTTGATGAAGCCGCAGAACGGGCTGCTTTCGTCTTCGTAGCAGATATTGGCCACGGTCTGCGCATCGGCACGGTTGATCGTGTCGTTGAGGTACAGGCGCCAGTAGTCCAGGCTGGCCGAGAAGCCCGGCAGCCATTCCGGGTCGTATACCACGCCCCAGTCGAACGACTTGCCCTGTTCCGGCTTCAGCTCGAAACCAGCCGCGACCGAGCCCGACCACACGCCCGTGGTCTGCGACAGGCCACTCGGCGTGATGCCGGTGACGGGAATGGCAGTCGCGCCTGAGCCCGCGCCGCACGCGGCTTCGTGATCACGCGGACCACCGGGAGCGCCGTAACCGATACACGGGTCGGTGAAGTTCGGCGCATCGCCGGTCGCACCGCTGTACAGGTTGTCGATGGTCGGCGCACGGAATACCTCGGCGACCGTGCCGCGCAGCAGCAGGTTCTCGATCGGGCGCCATTCCAGCTGGATCTTGCTGTTGGTGGTGTCGCCGAAGGTGTTGTAGTCGGAATAGCGCGAACCCAGGGTGACCGCCAGCAGGTGCGCGAACGGGACTTCCGACAGCAGCGGGACGTACAGTTCGCCGTAGAGTTCCTTGACGTTGTACTTGCCGCTCAGCGGGGTGCCGCAGGCTTCCTGCGAGATGAAGCAGTTGCCGTCCGGGTCGGCGATGGCGATGTAGTCGACCGAGTTCTTCTGGTACTCCTCGCGCCAGGAGAGGCCCACAGCCAGCTGCGCGGCACCGGCCGGCAGCGTGAACAGCTCGCCGTTGGCATTGGCTTCGAAGCTGCGCATCTGGTACGTGGTGGAGTAGGTCGGACGCGCTTCGTAGTCTTCCAGGGTGGAGATCGTCTGCGGGTCGTTGATGTTGAAGATGTTGAGCGGGGTGCAACCGGAGATCACGTTGCCGGCGCTGCCGCACTTGACCACGCCGTCGGTGTCCTGGAACGACGGGCCCAGCGCGTCGCGCAGGCCGGCGTAGTACACGTAGCCGTAGCTGGTGTTCTCGCGGGTGTAGTGGCCGTAGTTCATCGCCGCGTCCCACTTCCAGGACGTGTCGCCGACGAAGCCTTCCAGGCCGGCGACGACCTGGTCGGTGACGGTGCTGTAGTACGAGCGGCGCTGGCCCAGCGAGGTGAAGCGGGTCAGGAACTGGTTGTACTGGTTGCCGGCGACGTCCGCGCCGAAATCCACGCCGAACGGGTTGTAGAAATTGTCGGCGGAGATGACCACCTTGTCGCCGCGGGCATCGAACGGCAGCGCGGCGATGGCGAAGTTCGAGCTGGTCTTGTTGTGGTAGACCTGGGCGAACGCGTTGATGCTGTCGGTGATCTGGTAGTTGGCCAGGAAGAACGCGTTGGTGCGTTCCTGCGGCGTCATGATCAGGTTGGTGGCCTGATAGTTGAAGGAGTCGCGCGCGCCGGAGTAGCAGCGGTAGTCTGCCTGCGAGGCGCCGCTGGCGCCCGGGGTCAGGGTGACCGTGCCGCAGCCGTATTGCGTGGCCAGGTTGGCCGGCATGGTGATGCGGCCGCCCGGCGTACGGCTGGACCCGAGGATGGTCACGTAGCCGCTGTACAGGTAGGTCGCGTCCTTGGAGTACTTGCGGTCGGCCGAGGAAATGCCGTCGAACTTGTTGTAGTTCAGGCCCGCCATGATGTTGCCGCGATCGCCGACCTGACCGAAGGTCACCGAGCCGCCGTTGCGCGCGCCATCGCTCAGGTGGGTCGCCTGGCCGTAGTCGACGCTGACCGCCAGACCTTCGAAATCCTTGCGCAGGATGAAGTTGACCACGCCGGCGACGGCGTCGGAGCCGTACACCGCCGAGGCGCCGCTGGTCAGCACTTCGATGCGCTCCACCGCGGTGGCGGGGATCGAGTTGACGTCGTTGTTGGCGACGCGGCGGCCGTTGACCAGCAGCAGCGTGCGCTCATCGCCCAGGCCGCGCAGGTCGACCGAGGACTTGCCGTCGCCGCCGCCGTTGTTGACCGCCGGGGTGGACGGCGCGCCGGACATCGCCGGCAGCTCCTGCACCAGGTCGCCCAGGGTCAGCTTGCCGGTCTGCTCGATCGCCGCGCGATCGATCACCACTACCGGGCTGGCGGTCTCGGTCTCGACGCGGGCAACGCGCGAACCGGTGACCTGGATCGTATCCAGGGTCTTGGAGGGGTCGCTGGAAGTGCTGTCCTGGGCAACCGCCGCGCCCGTGCTGAGCAGGGCGGTGGTGCCAGCGGCGAGCGCGAACGTGATGGCGTCGCGCAGGCGGTGGGTCTTGCAATTCATTGGCTCTCTCTCCGAATGAGGTGTGGTGGCAACTGAAGGTTGTCCGGCGGTGGTGTCGAAAGGCGACGCCAAAATCCGCAGGGTGAACCGATAGTAACTGCCTCTTCCCGGAAATTAAAGAGTTGTTAATAATATCCGTAAAAGTGTGATGCAAGTCACATTAATTGGCTTGTTCAGGACAAAAAAAAGCCCCTCTAAGGGGCTTTTTTTGCGGAAATTCTTTTTCGAAACAGGATGTTGGCTTTTACAAGTCCTGTTCGTAGCGCACGTATGGGATGGTGCCTTCCTCGGTGCTGATGTTGTTCGGGGCGAACGGGTTCTTGCCGCGGGTGATGACGTTTTCGGCGCCGACGGTCAGCTGGCCGCTCCACGGAGTGCGCCAGGTCAGGCCCACGCCGAGGCCGGACCACTTGCCGGGCTGGCCCGGCGCATCGACCACGCGGCCGATGACGTTGGCGCTGAAGGAACCGTAGCCGCCGCCGATGCTCAGGCTCTTGCTGTCCCACTGGTTGACCAGGGCTTCGGAGGCATCGGCGATCGGCACCAGGCGCGCACGCGCATAGGTGCCGCCGATCGAGACGAAGCCTTCGCGGCCGATGTTCTGCTGCGCGAACACGGTCAGATCGTTCTGCTCCATGCGCAGCGCAGGGGTCTTGGTGGCCCCCGCCAGCCACGCCGGCATGTTCTCGCGGCCGGTGCCGGCCGAGAGCGAGAGGCGCCCGCCGGGACGATTGAAGGTGGTGGTCGCGGCGACGTGGTGGCCGCCGGCATCGCCGTCGTCGTCGCCCAGGCTGGCAAGCATGCAATGGCTGGCCAAGCCGCTGATGCTGCTGCCGCTGGCGCTGTTGCACAGCAGGCCCAGCGAGTCGCCGGAGGACAGGCCGAAGGCGGCGTCGAGCGAATTGCGGCCGAAGTGCCAGCGCGCGCCGGCCGCCTGCTCGCCAGTCGGTTCCAGGTACAGCAAGGCCTCGACCTTGCCGCTGCCCTTGTTCCAGATCGGCAGGACGGTGCGGTCCCGGTCGCTGGCGGGCTTGCTTTGCGCATGCGCGCCCGTGGCCGCCGCAAGGGCGATCAGCAAGGCAAGTGGCAGGCGCAGTAAGGCTCGCATCGCGGTGTGGGACTCTCGCGCAGGAACTAAAGTTCCCGCCGGGCAGGGTGGATGATGCTAGTGGGTTTATGTTTCTTTAACAAGCCAGACTCCCCGGTCCTAAAGCTCGTTCCCGGCTATTGCAAGCGCTCTGGTGGCGCCGGTTCAGCCGGGGTTACAGCGAACAATACGCCGAATTCCGTCAAGGGGAAGTCATAGTGCCGGCCGCAGAACTCGCAGCGGATCTCGACCTGGCCGGTCGCCTCGGCGGCGGCGCGGGCTTCTTCCTCGCCCAGCGAGCGCAACATGGCCGCCACCCGCTCGCGCGAGCAGGAGCAGCCGAAGCGCAGCGGCTTGGTGCCAAGCAGCTGTGCCGCCTCCTCGTGGAACAGCCGGTGCAGCAGGGTTTCGGCCGGCAGCGCCAGTAGCTCGGATTCGTCTACGGTTTCGAACAAAGCGCCGGCGCGATTCCAGCCGTCCTCGTCGCCAGCGTCGCCGGGCAGTTTCTGCAGCAGCAGCCCGGCCGCCTGCTGGCCGTCGGCAGCCAGGATCAGGCGGGTCGGCAGTTGCTCGGACTGGCGGAAATAGTCCTCGAAGGCTTCGCCCAGTTCGGCTGCCGACAGCGCCACCAGGCTCTGGTAGCGCTGCGGTTCGCGCGGGTCCAGGCCGGGGTTCTCGATGGTGATCGCCAGCAGCGCGCCGTCGCCGAGCGCGCGCAGGTCGCGCGGCGCGTCGCTGCCCTCGCTGAGCTGGACGATGCCGCGCAGCGTACCGGCCGCGGTGCATTCGGCGAACAGGGTGCGCAGCGCGCCCTGGCTGCGCAGCTGCACCGACAGGCGGCCGTCGACCTTGGTATGGCCGGTGAACAGCGCCGCGGCCACGCACGCCTCGCCCAGCAGCTCGGTCGCCGCGGCGGGATAGCTGGCCGGCGCGAGGATCTCGCGCCAGGCCGACTCCAGGCGCACGTGCACGCCGCGCACGCCGGCGCCGGGCAGCAGGAAGCGGGTCAGGTGATCGTGATCGGAAGAACTCATCGCGGCCTCGCTGCGCATGGGAAGATGGCGACCGCAGGATAGTGGGTCATCTCGGTGGACAAAGTCGAAGAACGCATAGCAATGGGGGCGGCGCGGGGCGTTGCAAGTGGCGCGGCCGCGCCGCGGCGGCGACGCTGGCTGCGTTGGCTGTTGATGGCGCCGTTGGTGTTCGTGCTGGCCAGCGTCTCGCAGGTGCTGGCGTTGCGCTTCGTCGACCCGCCGTTCTCGGCGATGATGCTCGAGCGCCAGCTCGGCGCCTGGGGCGAGGGCGACTGGTCGTTCCGCGTCGCCTACGACTGGCGCGATACCGCGCAGATCGCTTCGAGCCTGCCGATCTCGCTGGTGGCCGCCGAGGACCAGCGTTTCCCCAGCCACCATGGCTTCGATCTGGAGGCGATCGAGAAGGCGCGCGACCACAACGCGCGCGGCGGCCGCCTGCGCGGCGCCAGCACGATCAGCCAGCAGGTGGCCAAGAACGTGTTCCTGTGGCAGGGCCGCAGTTGGCTGCGCAAGGGGCTGGAGGCCTGGTACACGGTGCTGATCGAGGTGTTGTGGCCGAAGCGGCGGATCCTGGAGGTCTATGCCAACGTCGCCGAGTTCGGCGACGGGGTCTACGGCGCGCAGGCTGCGGCGCGCAGCTTCTGGGGCAAGGATGCGGCGCAGCTGAGTCCTGGGCAGAGCGCGCTGCTGGCGGCGGTGTTGCCGTCGCCGCAACGCTACAACGCCGCGCGTCCGGGTCCCTACGTGCAGCGCCGCGCCAACTGGATCCAGCGGCAGGCGCGGCAGCTGGGCGGGCCTGCCTATCTGCAGGCGCCGTAGCCGCTGGTGAACGCGCGGGCCGCTCCGTACCATCGGTGCATGGAATCCGAACGCCTTACCGTCGTCGTCACCGCCTTCAACGAGGCGCAGACCCTGCCGCTGCTGCATCCGCGCGTCCTCGCCGCGCTCGATGGCCTGGACGGCATGGAAGGGCGGGTGCTGTACGTGGACGATGGCAGCCGCGATGCGACCTGGGAGGTGATCCTGGCGCTGGCCGCGACCGATCCGCGGGTCGGGGCGCTGCGCCTGTCGCGCAATTTCGGCAAGGAGCTGGCGCTGACCGCGGGGCTGGATTTCGTCGAGCATGGCGCGGCGATGCTGCTGGATGCCGATGGCCAGGATCCGCCGGAGCTGATCGGGGAATTCGTCGCGCACTGGCGCGCCGGCTACGACGACATCTACGGCACCCGCATCGCGCGCGATGGCGAGAGCTGGCTCAAGCGCAGCACCGCGTCGCTGTTCTACCGGGTGATCGGACGCCTGTCGAAGACGCCGATCCCGGCCGACACTGGCGATTTCCGCCTGTTGTCGCCGCGCGCGCTGGCGGCGTTGGGGCAGTTGCGCGAGCGACACCGGTTCATGAAGGGTCTGTTCGGCTGGGTCGGTTTCCGCCAGCTGGCGCTGCCGTACCGGCGTGCGCCGCGCCTGGCCGGGCGCAGCAAGTTCGGCCTGTGGCGGTTATGGAATTTCGCGCTGGAAGGCATCACCAGCTTTTCCACCGCGCCGCTGCGGGCGGCGACCTACCTGGGCCTGGCGACGGCGGTGGGCGCATTCCTGTTCGCGGCCTGGATCGTGATCAAGGCGGCGCTGTGGGGCGACCCGGTCGCCGGCTGGCCGACGATGATGACGGCGATCCTGTTCCTGGGCGGCGCGCAGCTGATCGCGCTGGGCCTGATCGGCGAATACCTGGGCCGGCTGTACGAGGAATCCAAGCAGCGTCCGCTGTATCTGATCGACACCTGGCGTGCACCTGGTGGAGGAGTATCCTCGGCCGTGCGATCCAGCGAACCGGGAGGCAGCAGCGATGCGTACGGTACGACAGTTGTTGGGCGACAAGGGCGGTGAGATCCACGCGGTGTCGCCGGATGCGGCGGTGGTCGATGCGCTGCGGCTGATGGCCGAGAAGGGCATCGGCGCGGTGCTGGTGATGCAGGACGGGCGCCTGGCCGGGATCCTGTCCGAGCGCGACTACGCGCGCAAGGTGGTGCTGCAGGACCGCTCCTCGGCGACCACGCCGGTGCGCGACATCATGAGCGCGAAGGTGTACACGGTGGACCCGTCGCAGAGCGTGCAGCAGTGCATGGAGCTGATGACCGGCCAGCGTATTCGCCATCTGCCGGTGGTGCAGGCCGGCGCGGTGGTCGGCGTGATCTCGATCGGCGACCTGGTCAAGGCGGTGATCGAGGAGCAGCAGCAGGAACTGGATCAGCTGCAGCGCTATATCACGAGCTAGCCGAGATTCGGGATTTGGGATTCGGAAAAGTCAAAAGCACATTGGCGCGCTTCTGCTTTTGCGAATCCCCAATCCCCAATCCCGGCTACTTCGCGTAACTGCCTCCGCAGTCGCTGTCCTTGCCCGGGCCGGTTTCCAGCGTCGCCAGCAGGGCGGCCGGCGGGGCGATGCTGCCCAGCGCGAGGGCGATCGCGCCGCGCATACCCAGTGCCTTGAAGTCGGGGCGGAAGGTCGGATCCTTGAAGCTGCCGCCGACGCGCAACGGCGAGCGCAGCGACAGGATGCTGCGATCCTTCGGGCGCGCCTTCAGCAGCAGGTCCAGTTTCTCCTCGCCCAGGTCGACGGTGCCGCTGCCCACGATCAGCGTGTCGGTGCTGTCGAAGGCCAATGCGCGCGAGTCCATCACGCCGTCCCTGACCGCGAAATCGCCGAACGCGCAGCGCACCGGAATCTCGCGATCCTTGGTGACCAGGAATTTCAGCGACTCGGCGATGTCCAGTCCGGCCAGTTCCATGATCAGGTTGCTGATGTGGCCCTTACCCATGCCGACGGCGACGGTGCCGTCGGCGCTGCCGAGCATCTGCGCGATCGAGTTGCCGGTGCCGGCCAGCGCGATCTCGCCGCCGATCGCGCCGGAGGCCTCCTTGGCCAATTGCCCGTCCGGGAACAGCTTGCCCAACTGCATGCCGCGCACCGAGATCTGCGCGCGGGTGGCGATGGTCGGCTTGCGCGCATCCATGCGGATGTCCGAGCGGATGTTGCCGCCGGCCACGCCGAAGTCGAGCGGTTGCAGCAGCAGGACGCCGTCGTTGAGTTTCAGGTGCGCGTCCATGTCGTCCAGCGGCAGTTTCTGCGCATTGATCCGCTGCGCCTTCCAGCGCACATCGGCATCCATGGCGCGCAGCTTGCCGAGGTTGTACGGGGTGGAGGGCAACACCTTGGCCTCGGCCGCGAGTTCGGCGGCCTGCGCCTTCTGCTGCGCGTTGGCGGTTTCGCCGGCGCCGGTGCGCGGCGGCGCGCCGACGAAGCCGGCCAGGTCGTCGAAGTCCAGGCGCCGCGAGCGCAGGTCCGCGCGCAGGAACGGACGTTCGCCGGCGGTGTCGATCTGCACGCTGCCCGCCAGGTCGCTGTCGCCGGCGCGGCCGTTGAAGTCGTCGTAGTGCCAGATTTCGCCGTTGCGCTTGAGCCGGCCGTCCAACTGGTACGGCGGCGTGGACGGCATGGCGATGCCGAGCAGCGGGTACAGATGCGCCATGTCCGCGCCGGCCAGGTTCAGCTGCAGGTCGAACACGCGCAGCTGGAATGGATTGGTCAGGGTGCCGCGCATGTGCGCGCGGGTGCTGCCGGCGTTGCCGCGCAGGTCGACCTTGAACGGGTGATCGCTTTCGCTCAGTTCCAGCGGCGAGGCGGTGCTGCCCTTGAGCGTGAACGGATTGCCGCGCCAGCGGCCGTCGCCGGCGACCGCGATCGGCGGTGCGGCATCGCCGCGGCTGCGCTGCGAGGTCAGGCTGTCGACGCTGACGTCGATGTCGGTGCGGCCGGGGACGTCCTGGAATTTGAGCCGCCCCTGCTGCACCAGCAGGCGCCCGAGTACGACCTGCGAGCCGCCGTCGTTGCTGCCGAAACTCCAGTTGCCGGGACGCCCGTCCGGCCCTGTTTCCAGCAGCAGGTTCGGCTGGGTCAGGCGGATCTCGGGGATGCGCACCTTGCCGCGCAGCAGCGGCCAGATCGCCAGGTCGATCTCCGCGCGTTGCGCGCTGGCCATCTGCGGCTGCTTCGACCACTCGGCATTGGCGAAGCGCAGGCCATCGCCGCGGATCGTGGTGGTGCCGCCGAGGTCGACGTCGAGGTTGCCGTCGATGTGGAATTCGCGGCCGGTCTTGGCCTGCACCGCGCGCTCGACCGGGCCCTTGAACCAGTTCCAGTCGAAGATCAGGATGATGATCAGCAGCGCCAGCACCAGCGTGCCCAGCACGAACGGCCAGCGCCGCAGGCGGCCATCGGGGCGGCGCCAGGGCCAGGAGCGGGGCCGGTCTCGTGTTGCAGGAGTGGGTTCGCGATCCATCCGGCCATACTAGGCGGCGGACGTGCAGGTGACGCGAAAGTGCGCGGCGCTAGAGCACCTGCGCGGTGACCGCGACGAAGTGGCAGACGCTGCCGGCGAGCACGAACAGGTGCCAGATCGCGTGGAAGTAGCGCACCGTGTCGCGTTGGTAGAAGTAGGTGCCGAGCGTGTAGAACAGGCCGCCGGCCAGCAGCCAGCACAGGGTCGGGACATCCACCGAGTGCAGCAGCGGCTCGATCGCGACCACGATCAGCCAGCCCATGGCTAGGTACAGGATGGTCGACAGCAGCCGGAAGCGGCCGGTGAAGAACAGCTTGAACACCACCCCGGCCAGGGCGATGGTCCAGATCGCCGCGAACAGGCCCCAGCCCCAGGGGCCGCGCAGGCCGACCAGGGTGAACGGGGTATAGGTGCCGGCGATCAGTACGTAGATCGCGCAGTGGTCCAGCACCTGCAGCCGCGCCTTGGCGCCGGGATGCGGGATGGCGTGATACAGCGTGGAGGCGGTGTACAGCAGCAGCAACGCGACGCCGAACACGATCGCACCGGCCAGTTGCCAGCCGTCGCCGTAGATCGCGGCGAGGGTGATCAGCACCGAGCTGCCGGCCAGTGCGGCGACCGCGCCCAGACCGTGGGTCAGGGCGCTGGCGAGTTCGTCGCGCCAGTCCGTAGAAGGCGGCGCGTCGGCGTGCATGAGCGAAGACGGCTGGTCGGCTTCCATGGCCGCAAACGGTACCGCACTTGCGAGCGATTCGCATCCGTTGCGGCGCAGCAATTGGCGCGCGGTTCACGCCCGCGCGCCGTGCAGCGTCGGCCCGGCGCGATCAGTCCAGCGCGACGCTGTGCGCATGCTCGCGGGTCGCGGCGAAGCGCACGTCCGGCGCGCGTTCCTGCGCCAGTTGCAGGTTGACCCGGGTCGGTGCCAGGTAGACCAGTTCGCCGGCGCCGTCGATGCCCAGGTTCATCGCGTTCTTCTCGCGGAACTCCTCCAGCTTCTTGGCGTTGTCGCAATGCACCCAGCGCGCGGTCACCACGCCGACCGGTTCGAAGCTGGCGTCCACGCCGTATTCGTCCTTGAGCCGGTAGGCGACCACTTCGAACTGCAACACGCCGACCGCGCCCAGGATCAGGTCGTTGCTCATCAGCGGGCGGAAGAACTGGGTGGCGCCTTCCTCGGACAGCTGCGCCAGGCCCTTCTGCAGCTGCTTGAGCTTGAGCGGGTCGCGCAGCCGCGCGCGGCGGAACAGTTCCGGGGCGAAGTTGGGGATGCCGGTGAACGACAGCGCCTCGCCTTCGGTGAAGGTGTCGCCGATGGAGATGGTGCCGTGGTTGTGGATGCCGATGACGTCGCCCGGATAGGCCTCGGCGGCGATCTCGCGGTCGCTGGCCATGAAGGTCAACGCGTTGGCCAGCTTGGTGTCCTTGCCGGTGCGCACGTGCAGGGTCTTCATGCCGGCGCTGAAGCGGCCCGAGCAGATGCGCATGAACGCGACCCGGTCGCGGTGCTGCGGGTCCATGTTGGCCTGGATCTTGAACACGAAGCCGGTCAGCTTTTCCTCGGTCGGCTGCACCGGGCGGCCGGTGGTGGCGTGCGGCTGCGGCGGCGGCGCATGCTCGGCGAAGAAGTCCAGCAGCGGCTGCACGCCGAAGTTGTTGACGCCGGAGCCGAAGAACACCGGGGTCTGCTTGCCGGCGCGGTACGCGTCCAGGTCGAACGCGTGGCTGGCGCCCTGCACCAGTTCCAGCTCGTCGCGCAGTTCGGCCAGCATCTGCTCGCCGATGCGTTCGGCCAGGCCGGGCGCATCCAGCGACGGGAAGATGGTCGAGTCCTGGCGGGTGAAGTTGCGACCCTGCTCGTACAGGTGCACTTCGCCGCTGATCAGGTGCACCACGCCCTTCAGGCGCTGGCCCATGCCGATCGGCCAGGTCACCGGCGCGCACTGGATGCCGAGTACGGTCTCCACTTCGTCCAGCAGGTCGATCGGGTCCTTGCCCTCGCGGTCGAGCTTGTTGATGAAGGTCATGATCGGCGTGTCACGCAGCCGGCACACTTCCATCAGCTTGATGGTGCGTTCTTCCACGCCCTTGGCCACGTCGATCACCATCAGCGCCGAGTCCACCGCGGTGAGCACGCGGTAGGTGTCCTCGCCGAAGTCGGCGTGGCCGGGGGTGTCGAGCAGGTTGATGATCTTGCCTTCGTACGGGAACTGCATCACCGACGAGGTCACCGAGATGCCGCGCTCCTTCTCCAGCGCCATCCAGTCGGAGGTCGCATGGCGCGCGGCCTTGCGGCCTTTGACCGAGCCGGCCATCTGGATCGCGCCGCCGAACAGCAGCAGCTTTTCGGTCAGCGTGGTCTTGCCGGCGTCGGGGTGGGAAATGATGGCGAAGGTGCGGCGGCGCGCAGCTTCATGGGCAACATCGGACATGGCAACGGCGCCCACTGGGCGATCACGGCTACAGGGAAGGGCGGAATTATAGCGCCGCGGCGCCGGCCACGGGTTGCGCGGCTTCCTCGCTGCGCGGCAGCTTGAGTTCGCCGAGGGCCCCGGCCATGCGGAACGGGATCGACTCCAGGCGCATGCCGCGGTTGGCCTGCACGGCGAAGTGCAGGTGCGGCGCGGTGCTCAGGCCGGTGTTGCCGGACAGCGCCAGCCGCTCGCCGGCGGCGACGCGCTGGCCCGCATGCACCGCCACGCCCTGCGGCGCCAGGTGCGCGTACAGCGCCATGCTGCCGTCGGCGTGCACGATGCGCACGAAGTTGGCGCGGCCGCCGAAGGTTTCGCGGTCCAGCCCGGCCTCGGCGAAGCCGGTTTCCACCTGCATCACCGTGCCGGCACGCGCGGCCAGCACCGGAGTGCCTTCGGCCAGGGCGAAATCCAGCGCGTAGTAGTTCTGCGCGTCGTGGTGGCTGAAGCGGCCGCCCACGCCCTGGTCCACCCGCACCGGGACGCCGTCGAACGGCAGCCGGTACAGGGCGTCCTGCGGCTTGGCGGCCGGATCGCCGGGGACGGCCTCCAGGAGCAGGTCGAACTGGCTGGCGTAGCGCGGGTCGCTGGCGTACAGCCGCGACAGCAGCGCGCTGCCGCGGGCCGGCAGCACCGTGCGCAGTGGCAGCGCCGGGACCGCGGCGACGTTGTCCACGTGGCGGTAGCGCAGGTGCACCTGCACCGGGCCGTCCAGACGGTTGTCGGCCCAGGCCTGCTGGCGCGGGGCCTGGCCGTCAAGGCGCAGCCGCGCCAGGGCGGTCTGGGCGGCCGAAGGACGCGTCGGCGGAGGTGGTCCGGATGCCGCTTCGCGCTGCGGATCGGCGACGTGGTCGCCGTAATGGGCGACGCCGTCGGCATCCTTCCAGGCATATAGGGTCGCCGCCGCACCCAGTCCAGGCACCGCGGCCAGCAGCGACCAGGCGATGCACAGCCGCCAACGCCGCGCGGCGCGGAGGCGCTGCGGGAACGCGGAAGCTTCTCGGGCGGTGGCGGTGGCCTGGCACTGGCCGGGCATCGGGGCTCCTGGCGCCGGCGTGGGGGAGCGCCGTGGCAGCGCGGAGTATGCGGCAGCCGCGGCTGCGGCCTCTTATATCTCTCCATCCGAATAAAGAGATTTGACATTGCCGAAAAACGCTGGCATCGTGGCTCCACCATCGAGACCGGCGGAGGGACAGGCCCTTTGATGCCGGGGCAGCCAGCGGACGCGCAAGCGACCGTGTAGGTGCCAAATCCTGCGGGGACCACCGCGTCCGCCGAAAGATGGTTCGATTCGTGCCTTCCGCACGTCGAACGCGAGCTCCGCGAAGCTCGATGGCCGTTCCTCCCCGGATATCGCCATGAGCCTCGTGAATACGCCCAACCGCCCCCTTGCCGTGAATGCGCCGTTCGACCGCCCTGCCGCTGCCGTCGCGCCGGCCGCCGATGGCGTGCTCGCGCTGCGCGGCGAAGTCGCGGTGGCCCTGCCGCTGCGTCATGCCGGCGTGCAGTTGCTGCGCCTGCGCTACGAATTGAGCGGCCCGGTGGACGCGCCGGTGGTGTTCGTCGCCGGCGGCATCTCCGCGCACCGCCATCTGGCCGCCAATGCCAGCTTTCCCGAGAAGGGTTGGGCCGAGGGCCTGGTCGCTGCCGGCCGTGCGCTGGACCCGAGCCAGCGGCGGCTGCTGGCGTTCGACTTCGTCGGTGCCGACGGCAGCCTGGACGCGCCGATCGACAGCGCCGACCAGGCCGATGCGATCGCCGCGCTGCTCGACGCGCTGGGGATCGACCGCTTGCACGGTTTCGTCGGCTATTCCTACGGCGCGCTGGTCGGCCTGCAGCTGGCGGTGCGGCATCCGCAGCGTCTGGACAAGCTGGTCGCGGTCAGCGGCGCGCACCGCGCGCATCCGTATGCTGCGGCGTGGCGCGCGCTGCAGCGCCGTGCGGTGGCGCTGGGCCAGCTGCAGTGCGCCGAGAGCCACGGGCTGTCGTTGGCGCGGCAGTTCGCGATGCTCAGCTACCGCACCCCGGAAGAGTTCGGCGAGCGCTTCGATGCGCCGCCGGAAGTGATCAATGGCCGTGTCCGCGTCGCCGCCGAGGACTACCTGGATGCCGCCGGCGCGCAATACGTGGCGCGCACCCAGGTCAATGCCTACCTGCGCCTGTCCGAATCCATCGATCTGCATCGCATCGACCCGGCCGCGGTCGCCGTGCCGACCGTGGTGGTCGCGGTCGAAGGCGACCGCCTGGTGCCGCTGGCCGACCTAGTCACCCTGGTCGAAGGGCTGGGCCCGCGCGGCAGCCTGCGCGTGCTGCGCTCGCCGTACGGCCACGACGCCTTCCTGAAAGAAACCGACCGCATCGACGCGATCCTCGTCACCGCCCTTCGCCCCACCGGAGCTACCGCATGAGCACTGCCCACGACAACGATCTGCCCTGTAGCGCCGCCACCGCCGCGGTGCGCGCCGGCATCGACCGCGATACCGCCTACGGCGCGGTGACCCCGCCGATCGTGCTGTCGTCGAACTTCAGCTTCGACGGCTTCGGCAACAAGCGCCAGTACGACTACACGCGCAGCGGCAACCCGACCCGCGACCTGCTCGGCGAAGCGCTGGCGGAACTGGAAGGCGGCGCCGGCGGCGTCATCACCGCCACCGGGATGGGCGCGATCAACCTGGTGCTCAACGCGCTGCTGCAGCCGGGCGACAAGCTGGTGGTGCCGCACGATGCGTACGGCGGCAGCTGGCGGCTGTTCAACGCGCTGGCCAAGAAGGGCCATTTCGACCTGATCACCGCCGACCTGACCGATCCGCGCTCGCTGGCCGAGGCGCTGGCGCAGGCGCCGAAGCTGGTGCTGATCGAGACCCCGTCCAACCCGCTGCTGCGCATCACCGACCTGCGTTTCGTCATCGATGCCGCGCACAAGGCCGGCGCGCTGGCGGTGGTCGACAACACCTTCCTGTCGCCGGCGCTGCAGAAGCCGATCGCGTTCGGCGCCGACATCGTCATCCACTCCACCACCAAGTATGTCAACGGCCACAGCGACGTGGTCGGCGGCGCGGTGATCGCCGCCGATGCCGAGCTGCACCAGCAGCTGGTGTGGTGGGCGAACGCGCTGGGCCTGACCGGTTCGCCGTTCGACGCGTTCCTGACCCTGCGCGGCCTGCGCACGCTGGATGCGCGCCTGCGCGTGCACCAGGAGAACGCGCAGGCGGTGGTGGCGCTGCTGGACGGGCACGCGGCGGTCAGCCAGGTCTACTACCCGGGCCTGGCCACGCATCCGGGCCACGCGGTCGCGGCGCGGCAGCAGCAGGGCTTCGGCGCGATGATCAGCTTCGAGCTGGCTGGCGGCGAAGCCGAGGTGCGCGCTTTCGTCGATGGCCTGCGCTATTTCACCCTGGCCGAATCGCTGGGCGGGGTCGAGAGCCTGGTGGCGCATCCGGCGTCGATGACGCATGCGGCGATGACCGCCGAGGCGCGCGCCAATGCCGGCATCGGCGACGGTTTGCTGCGCCTATCGGTCGGCATCGAATCCAGCGCGGACCTGGTCGCCGACCTGCAGGCCGGTCTGCTGCGCGCGCAGCAGGCCAGCGAGGCGGTGGCGCGCAAACGGGTGGACGCGTGAGCCGCCTCGCCGACGACGCGCTTGCGCCGCGGTTGCGCGCCGAGTCGGCGCCGCATGCGCCGCAGCTGGCCTTGCTCGGCACCGGCACCGTGGGCCGCGCCTTCGTCGCGCGCTATCAGGCCTTGCAGCAGCGGCGCGCGGGCCTGCCGGCCTTCGCCTGGCTGGCCAATTCGCGCACGCGCCAGGCGTGCCTGCCCAGTGCCAGCGCGCACGCGCTGGACGCGGCCAACGCCGCGCCGCGCGGCACGCGAGCGCACGACCTCGCGGCGGACGAGCTGCGCCGGGGCGACGTGCTGGTCGACGCCACCGCCAGCGACGCGGTCGCGCAGTGGCATGCGCAGTGGCTGGCGCGCGGCGTGCACGTGGTCACCGCGAACAAGCTCGGACGTGGCGCGGCGCTGGAGCGCGCGCAGCAGATCGAGGCGGCGCGGCACGCGGGCGCCACCCACTACGGCGACAGCGCCACGGTCGGCGCCGGCCTGCCGTTGCTGAGCAGCCTGCGCGCGCTGGTCGCCGGCGGCGACCATATCCATGCGGTGGAGGGCGTGCTGTCGGGGTCGCTGGCGTGGCTGTTCCATCGCTACGACGGCACACAGGCGTTTTCGGACTGCGTGCGCGAAGCGGCGGCGGCCGGCTATACCGAGCCGGATCCGCGCGAGGACCTGTCCGGCGAGGACGTGCGCCGCAAGCTGCTGATCCTGGCGCGCGCCGCCGGGCTGCCGCTGCGCGCCGAGCAGGTGCAGGTGGAGTCGCTGCTGTCGCCGGCGCTGGCCGCGGCTGCGCCGGGCGAACTGGACGCGGCGCTGTCGACGCTGGATGCGCCGCTGGCCGCGCGCCTGGCGCAGGCCAGCGCGAACGGCGCCTGCCTGCGCTTCGTCGGCCGTTTCGATGCGCACGGCGCGTCGGTGGCGTTGCGCGCATTGCCGCTGGGCCATCCGCTGGCCAGCGGTGCCGGCACCGACAACCGCGTCGCGCTGCACAGCGACCGCTACCTGCAGCAGCCGTTGTTGATCCAGGGCCCGGGTGCCGGCGCCGAGGTGACCGCGGCCGCATTGCTCGACGACGTGTTGCGCATCGCCGCCGACTGAGCGATTGCGTGCACCGCGACGGCGTCCGGCCCCGTGTCGGGACGCGCAAAGAGAAACGCCGGCTTGCGCCGGCGTTTCGTTTGCTGGATGGCGTCGCTGCGCCGCTTATTGCAGGCCGTTGCTGACCGCCTTGACCAGTTCCGCCTGCGGCGCGTCGCCGCTGAACTCCCAGAAGAAGGCGCCGCCCAGGCCCTGCGCCTTCACGTAGCCCATCTTCTGGGTGATCACGCCGGGCGTGTCGTAGCTCCAGAAGGTGCTGCCGTTGTATTTCCAGTGCGCGCCGGCGGCACTGTCGGTATGCGAGGTGCCGGCCGCGTTCTTCAGGACCTTGTAGTCCTCGATGCCGGCCTCGTAGGTGCCGGGCGCCGGGCTGCCGCTCTGGTAGAGGCCGTTGTTGACGTTGGGCACGTTGCTCCAGCCGCGCCCGTAGAAGCCGATGCCGAGGTTGAGCTTGGCCGCGGGCACGCCGGCATCCAGGAACGCCTGCATCGCGTCGTTGCTGTTGTAGTAGCGCTGGTCGCCGGTGGACGGATCGGCCGGCGAATCGAACAGCGCCGAGTGGTGGTTGGTGGTCGGCTCGAACGCGCCATGGAAGTCGTAGGTCATGACGTTGATGTAGTCCAGCGACGGGTGGTACTGCGCCGGATCGGTCGCGCGGATCTTGTCCACGCCGGCGCCGACCGCCACGGTCAGCAGCAGGCCGGAGCGGACCTCGTTGAGCTGGCGCCGGAACTCGGCCAGCAGCGCGGTGAAGTTCTGCCGATCCTCGGCGCTGCCGCAGCTGAGGCCGCAGGCGTTGGGATATTCCCAGTCGATGTCGATGCCGTCGAACACGCCGGCCGCGGCCGCCGCGCCGCCCGCGCCGTCGGTGACCGGCAGGTTGCCGCGGATGTAGGCGTCGATGCACGACGCCACGAAGGCCTGGCGGTTCTCCGGACGTGCGGCGCTGGCGAAACCGCGCGACCAGGTCCAGCCGCCGAGCGAGATCAGCACCTTCAGGCCCGGATGCTTGGCCTTTAGCTTCTTCAGCTGGTTCCAGTTGCCGCGCAGCGGTTGGTCCCAGGTATCGGCCACGCCATCGACGCTCTGCGCGGCCGCGAACGCCTTGGTGTAGTCGGCGAACGCGTCGCCGCCGGCGCCGGTGTTGGGATCGGACGGCTGCACCACGCCCACTTCGCAGCGGTTGTTGCGCACGTTGCCGAAGGCGTAGTTGATGTGGGTCATGTAATTGGCCGAGCCGCTCTTCTCGATGTCGGCGACCTGGTAGTTGCGGCCGTAGATGCCCCACTGCACGAAGTAGCCGATGACGCGCTTGCCGCCGCCATTGCCGGCCGGCCGGGTGCGCACGCTCAGCGCCGCGCTGTTGGCCGAGGCGTTGCCGGCGTTGTCGCGTGCGGCGACCTGGTAGCTGTAGCTGGTGTCGGCGGCCAGCGCCGAGTCGGTGTAGGCGGTGCCGGTGGGCGAGCCGACCAGCGTGCCGTTGCGGTACACGCGGTAGCCGGCGATGCCGCTGCCGCCGGCGTTGTCGCTGGCCGCGTTCCACGACAGGGTGACGCTGCTGCTGGTCTGCGTGGCCGAGGCCAGGCCGGTCGGCACACTCGGTGCGGTGGTATCGGTGGGCGGGGTGCCGGTGACGGTGATGCCGCGGGCCGCGGAGGTGGCGGTCGCACCCTGGTTGTCGGTCGCCACGGCGGTGAGTTGGTGGCTGCCGGCGCTGGCGTTGTTCCAGGTGACGCTGTACGGCGAACTGGTGTCGCTGCCCAGCGAGGTGCCGCCGCGGAAGAACTCGACCTTGGCGATGCTGCCATCGGCATCCGCGGCAGTCGCCGACACGGTGATCGTGGCGCCGCTGGCGAAGCTGGCGCCGCTGGCCGGCGCGCTCAGGGCCACGCTCGGCGGTTGGTTGGCGGTGGTGCTGCAGGTGCCCAGTTCCTGGTACCAGCCGCAGCTGGTGCAATAGGTGGGCGCGGCGTTCCATATCTGCGTGGTGGCCTGGTACAGCTTGCCCTGGAACACCAGCTTGTCGCCGCTCTGGTAGATCTTGGCCGCGTCCCAGGCGGCGATGCCGCTGCACGACACGGACTGCGCGCGTGCCTGGGAAGCGAATCCGACGAGGGCGGTACAGCACAACAGCCACGGTAGAGCGAATTTCACGTTCATGGTGAAACCTCCTGTCCTGTGCGATGTGGTTCCTGCGTTTCCGGGGCAGCCGGACCTTTCCCCCTGTACGCGCTGCTTTCCAGCACGCCTGGGCGCGACCGGGGTCGTGCGGACGTGCTGGAGAACGGACCGTCGGATGCGGTGATAACGTTGTCAATTCCCCGCGCTGAACAATCGGGGTGGCTATCTCAGTAATGGATGACAACGTTGGTTCCGCGGGCTCCCGCAGGCAGTCGCTGGCGCCTGCCATGCTGCAGGGCGCAAGCGCTGTGCGCCGCTGGGTCGGACGACGCAGCGGCGCATGGCATGGAATGGGAGGATCCGTGCAGCGGCCCGGCGGGCCGCACGGGTCAGGGCGACAGCGCGTCCAGCAATGCGGCGTTGAAGCGCTGCGGGTCCTGCACCTGCGGCGAGTGGCCCAGTTCGGCGAATTCGACCAGCCTGGCGCCGGGAATCGCCGCCGCCGCGCGTTTGCCGAGGGCGGGGTAGTCGCCGAGCTGCGCCTTCACCGCCTCCGGCGCCAGCGCCTTGCCGATCGCGGTGGTGTCCTTCTGGCCGATCAGCAGTGTGGTGGCGACCTTCAGTTGCGGCAGTTCGTAGACCACCGGCTGGTTGAACACCATGTCGTAGGTCAGCGCCTGGTTCCAGGCCACCGCCTGCTTGCCGGGGCCGGCATACATGCCGGCCTGCATGCGCGCCCAGCGTTCGAATTCGGGTTTCCACTGGCCCGCGTAGTAGGTGCGCAGCTGGTAGTTCTTGATGCTGTCGAAGTCGGTCTTCAGTTCGCTTCGGTACCACGCGTCCACGCTTTGCCAGGGCACGCCGAGCGCCTTCCAGTCTTCCAGCCCGATCGGATTGACCAGGGCCAGATGGTCGGTGGCCTGCGGATACATCAGCGCATAGCGGATCGCCAGCATGCCGCCCATCGAGTGCCCGACCACCGCCGCGCGGGCGATGCCGAGGTGTTCCAGCAGTGCGTGCGTGTTGGCCGCCAACTGCGCGAACGAGAACTGGTAGGCCGCCGGCTTGCTCGACTTGCAGAAGCCGATCTGGTCCGGCGCGATCACCCGGTAGCCGTGCGCGCTCAGCGCCGCGATGGTGTCTTCCCAGGTCGCGGCGCAGAAGTTCTTGCCGTGCAGCAGGACCGCGGTGCGGCCATTGGGCGTGCCGGTCGGCGCCACGTCCAGATAGGCCATCTGCAGGGACTGACCTTGCGAGACGAGGGCGTAGTGCGCGACCTTCGAGGGATAGTCGAAGCCTTCCAACTGCGGGCCATAGCGCGCCGGGGTGGCGGCATGGCATGGCAGCAACAGGGAGGCGGCGGCGAGCGCGGCAAGGAACGAAAGGGGTCGGCGCATGCGGTGGGAGAACCTGCGGGGGACGCGGCGACTCTAGCCCACGCCGCGCACGCGGGGCGTCAACGCGGCTCAGCAGTTGCCGTGCACCAGGCTCAGGCAGGCGTGGTGCTGCATGCGCTCGGCCGGCTCCTGCAACGCCGCGAGCACCTGCTCGGCCTGCGTGCCCAGCGCCGGCCGGTACGCGGCCCAGCCGTTGCGGCCCTTGGCCTTGGCCTGGTACAGCGCGCGGTCGGCGAGGATCAGCAACTGTTCCCAGCCCAGGCGGCTGTCGGGATCGTGCACGAACGGGAATTCGGCCAGGCCGATCGAGCAGGTGACCTGGCCCTGGCGGCCGTGATCGAGGGTGAAGCGGTGCGCGGCGATCGCCCGGCACAGGCGCTCGGCGGCCACGGTCAGGTTCTCGCGCGGCGCCGAGCGCAGCACCAGCAGGAATTCCTCGCCGCCCCAGCGCACCACGTAGTCGCTTTCGCGGGTCAGCTTGACCAGCAGCTGCGCCATCTGCTGCAGCACCGCGTCGCCGGTGTGGTGGCCGCCGCTGTCGTTGATCGCCTTGAAATGGTCGATGTCGATCAGCGCGAACAGCATGCCCGAGGACAGCATGTCCTGGTCGTTGGCGGCCATGCGCCGGTACAGCGCGATGTCGCTGGGAATGTGCAGCGACAGGTAGCGGCGGTTGCGCAGCTGGGTCAGGTCGTCGGTGAAGCTGGCTTCCTGCAGGCGCTGGTTGGCCGCCTGCAGCGCTTCGGTGCGCTTGTGCACCTGCCGTTCCAGCCGCTCGCGCTGGCGCTGGTTGACCAGGCGCGCCATGCGGATGCCGAGCAGCAGCAGCGCCAGCAGGCCCAGCCCCAGCAGCAGCTTGTAGTACAGCGTCTCCTGGAAACGCAGCCGGATGCGCAGCGGCAGCCGCACCGGGGTCTGCGCCCAGACGCCGGCGTTGTTGCTGCCGGTGACTTCGAACACGTAGTCGCCGCCGGGCAGGTTGGTATAGGTCGCCACGCGCTGGCGGAGGTCGTCGAGGGTGCGCCAGCGGGTGTCGTAGCCGAGCAGGCGGTAGCGCAGTTCCACGTTCTCCGGGGCCTGGAACGAGGCGGCGGTGAATTCGAAATCCAGGTCGCGCGCCTGCGCCGGCAGCGGCGCCTCGCGCAGCGCCTGCGGCGCCAGCCAGCGGCCCTGCGCGCGGACGCGTTCCACCACCGGCTGCGGCGCCACCGGGTTCTTGACGATGCCGGCGGTGTCCATGCTCACCACGCCGTCGCGGCTGGGCAGCCACAGCGTGCCGTTATCGATGAAGCCCTTGCCGTTGCCGGCGCCGTTGCAGCACAGGCCCTGCACGCCGCCATGGCGCTCGCCGCGCTCGTTGAGCAGCAGCTCGGCCTGCAACGGCGTGGCCGGCACCTCGATGCGCTTGAGCAGGCTCGCCAACGGCATCCGGTAGACGCCGCGCAGGCCCGCCACCCACAGGCTGCCGTGGCCGTCGTCGGCGATGAAGAACGCGGCGTTGTCGGGCAGCCCGTCGCGTTCGTCGAACATGGTCCAGCGCTTGCCGTCGAACACCCACAGCTGTTCCGACAGCGTGCCGACCACCCACTGCCCGCCGGGCAATTCGTGCACGGCGGTGACGTCGGCGTCGGCCAGCGCCGAGCCGGCGTCGGCCAGCGACACCAGGCGCTCGCCGCGCAATTCGTACAGGCCGGCCTGGGTGCCGACCAGCAGGCGGCCGTCGCCGGTCTCGTGGACCAGGCGGATGCGCGGGTCGCGCAGGCCGTCGCTGGTGCCGTAGCGATGCAGGCGGCTGCCGTCGCTGCGGAACAGGCCGTCGCTGCTGGCGAACCACAGGCGCTGCGCGCGGTCGCGGACGATGCCGCTGATCTGCAGTTCGCGCAGCGGCGCCAGCAGCGGCGGCAGCGTGGCGCGCCCGTCGCGGTACAGCACGGCGCCGCGGCGGGTGCCGATCCACAGCTGGCCGGGTTCGGCCAGCAAGGTGTAGGGGACATCGGCGGGCAGCTGTTCGCGGCTCAGGACCTGCTGGTAGCGGCCATCGCGCAGCCGCGCCAGGCCGCTGCCGGTGCCGACCCACAGCGACCCGTCGGGATCGCGCGCGAGGGTCCACACCAGCGGGTCGGCCAGGCCTTCGTAACTGCTGTAGCGGCGCGTCCAGCCGTTCCACAGGCGGGTCGCGCCCTTCCAGCGGCTGCCCAGCCACAGGTTGCGCTCGCGATCTTCGAAGATCGCGCTGGCGCCGGCGTCCTGGTTGCCTTCGGCGTACTGCTCGACGATGCCGCCGTCGCGCACGCGCAGCAGGTAGCCGGGCAGGCCCACCCACAGGTTGCCGTCGCTGTCCTGGAACAGCGCTTCCACCGCGCGCCGGGTCAGCGCCGGGTCGCCGGGCAGGCGCTGCCAGCGGCCATCGCGGCGGAACAGCAGGCCGTCGCGGCTGCCCGCCCACAGCCGTCCCTGCGCGTCCAGCAACTGCCGTACCGGCGCCTCGCGCGCGTCCACCGGCAGCGGCAGCGGCGCGTCGTCGTCATCGGCGGCGAAACGCAGCACGGCGCCGCGCGTGCCGACCCACAGCTCGCGGCCGCGTGGCAGCAGGGCATAGGCACCGTCGGCGATGCGATGGCGCAGGCGCAGGCGGTCGCCGACCACGGCGTAGACGCCGTCCTGCGCCGCGACCAGCACCGTGCCCTGCTCGTCGACCGCGATCGCTTCGATGTTCAATAGCGGCGACTGCGGATCCTGCGGCAGCAGGTTGCTGAAGCGCCCGTCGCGGTAGCGCGCCAACCCGCGGTAGGTCCCGATCCACAGGTCGCCACTGGGATCCACGTGCAAGGCCTTGATCATCGGGCCGGGCAGGTGCGCCGGCGCCTTTTCGCCGAAGGTGGTCATGCGCACGCCGTCGAAGCGTGCCAGCCCGCTCATCGTGCCGATCCACAGGTAGCCCTGCCGGTCCTGCGCGAAGGCCTGCACACTCAGCTGCGGCAGCCCCTGTTCCAGGCCCCAGCGTTGGCTTTCGTAGTGGTTGAACTGCTTGTCCGGCTGCAGGGCGGCCGCCGTCGGCACGAGCGAGCACCACGCTCCCAGGAGCATGGCCAGCTGCAGCGCACGGGTGCAGCGGGAAGCGGGGTGGGACTGCAAGAGCATTCCAGTGCCGAATCGGCGGGTCGTCACAGTCGCTATCGGCGCTGGTGCGCGGATCTTTATCCGCACTGCAGCAAACGCCTGCGCCGTGGCGATCGCGACCGCCGCGGCGAGGCGATTCATCCGCGCAGGCCTGGCGCGGGGGACGCGGTCGCGCGCGCTAGGGCGCGCGCCGATGCCGTGGACTGGGCGCCGCCGGCGCCGGCTTGCCGCGTTCGCAGGCACGCCCCGCGCGCCCCGCTGGTGCATGCAGGCCGCGCCGCGGGCATCAGCTCAGCACTCGATCACGTTCACCGCGAGCCCGCCGCGGCTGGTTTCCTTGTACTTGTCCTGCATGTCGCGGCCGGTGTCGCGCATGGTGCGGATCACCTTGTCCAGCGACACCTTGTGCTTGCCGTCGCCGCGCATGGCCATGCGGCTGGCGTTGATCGCCTTCACCGCGCCCATCGCGTTACGCTCGATGCACGGGATCTGCACCAGCCCGCCGATCGGATCGCAGGTGAGGCCGAGATTGTGTTCCATGCCGATCTCGGCGGCGTTCTCGATCTGCCCCGGCTTGCCGCCGAGCGCGGCGACCAGGCCGCCGGCGGCCATCGAGCAGGCCACGCCGACCTCGCCCTGGCAACCGACCTCGGCGCCGGAGATGGAGGCGTTTTCCTTGTACAGGATGCCGATCGCCGCGGCGGTCAGCAGGAAGTCGAAGATGCGCTGCTCGTCGCTGCCCGGGCAGAAGCGGTCGAAGTAGTGCAGCACCGCCGGGATGATCCCGGCCGCGCCGTTGGTCGGTGCGGTGACCACGCGTCCGCCGGCGGCGTTCTCCTCGTTGACCGCCAGCGCGTACAGGTTGACCCAGTCCAGCGTGGTCAGCGGATCGCGCATCGCCGCCTCCGGCTTGGACGACAGTTCGCGGTACAGCGCCGGCGCGCGCCGCGACACGTGCAGGCCGCCGGGCAGGGTGCCTTCCTCGCGGATGCCGCGCGCCACACAGGCCTGCATCGCGTTCCACAGCTCGCGCAGGCCGGCGCGGATCTCGTCCTCGCTGCGCCAGCATTTCTCGTTCTCGAACATCAGCGCGGCGATGCTCAGGCCGCTGCGCGCGGCCTGCGCCAGCAGTTCGTCGCCGCTCTTGAACGGGTAGGGCAGCGGGGTCTCGTCGGCGACGATGCGGTCGTCGGCGGCGTCGTCCTGGTTGACCACGAAGCCGCCGCCGACCGAGTAGTAGTCGCGCGTGGCGATCACCTGCTCGTCGGCGGCGTAGGCGGTGAAGCGCATGCCGTTGGTGTGGTACGGCAGCTTCTGGCGCTTGTTCAGCGCCAAGTCGCGCTTCTCGTCGAAGGCGATGGCGTGCTGGCCCATCAGGTTGATGCGCTTGCTGCTGCGGATGCGTTCCAGCGTACTCGGAATGATGTCCGGATCGATCAGGTTCGGGCGCTGGCCTTCCAGGCCCAGCAGCACCGCTTTGTCGGTGCCGTGGCCGCGCCCGGTCAGCGCCAGCGAGCCGAACACCTCGGCACGGATCCGCACCACCTCGTGCAGCCGGCCCGGATCCAGCAGCCAGCGGTGCACGAAGCGCTCGGCCGCGCGCATCGGCCCCACGGTATGCGAGGAGCTCGGCCCGATGCCGATCTTGAACAGGTCGAAGGTGCTGACAGCCATGCGTGCCGGAGAGGTGGAAGGCTAAAGACCGTCTATTCTATGCCCCTGGCCTGCTGCGGACGCCCGCAGCGCAGCATCGGAGCCGCCGCGCTGTCCCTGACCCTGTACCAGCGCGACGATTGCCACCTGTGCGACCTGGCACTGACGGTCCTGGCGCAGGCGCGCGCCGGCGACCTGGAAAGCGTGTTTATCGACGGCGACGCGGCGCTGGAAGCGCGCTACGGCGAGCGGGTGCCGGTGCTGCGCGATGCGGCGGGGCGCGAACTGCAGTGGCCGTTCGATCTCGCGCAGCTCACGGCCTGGCTGGCGGCCGGGCAACAATAACGGCAGGTCGCGACGCCTGGCGCGGCATCGCACAACAGGTCATTCCGAGCATGGCGACAAACGCAGAGGCGGCGAAATGAGGCTTTCCTACTGTGCCGGCCTGGCGGCGCTCGCGCTGCTGTGGAGCGTCGCCGCGGCGCACGACCATGCGCCGCGCCGATTCGACCTGCAGACCGCGAGCATCGCCGAGATCAACCGCGCGATCGACAGTGGCGCGTTGAGTTCGGAGCGACTGGTCGCGCTGTCGCTGGCGCGGATCCAGGCCTACGATCCGCAACTGCATGCGGTCATCAGCCTCAACCCGCACGCGCTGGAGCAGGCCCGCGCGCTGGATGCCGAGCGCCGCGCCAGCGGACGCCGCTCGCCACTGCACGGCATTCCGGTACTGCTCAAGGACAACATCAACACCGGCGATCTCCCCACCACGCTCGGCTTCTACGGCCTGCGCGGCGCGGTGCCGTATGCGGACGCGGCGGTGGTCGCGCGGCTGCGCGAGGCGGGCGCCATCATCCTGGCGAAGGTCAACCTGAGCGAGCTGGCCTCGGGGCCGGCGCTGAGTTCGCTGGGCGGGCAGACGCGCAATCCGCACAACCTCGCCTACAGCCCGGCCGGCTCGTCCAGCGGCACCGCCGTCGGCGTCGCGGCCGGCTACGCGCCGGTGGGGATCGCGACCGACACCACCGGCTCGGCACGCTGGCCTGCCGCGACCAACGGCGTGGTCGGGCTGCGTCCGACCACCGGCGCGATCGGCTATGCGGGCATCCAGCCGAATGCGCCCACGCTCGATGCGGTCGGTCCCATCGCGCGCTCCGTCGCCGATGCCGCGCTGGTCCTGAGCGTGCTGCAGGAGGCGGATCGGCGGCCGGCGGTGGCGCGCGATGCGAGTGGTCGCGATCCCGCCGATGCCATGTTCGGGTTGCGCGCCGATGCGCTGCGCGGTGCGCGCATCGGCTTTCCGCGGCGCGACTTTTCCGGCGACGACCCCCAGGTGGACGCGGCGATGGAGGCCGCGCTCGATGCGTTGCGGGCGAGCGGCGCGTCGGTGGTGGAGATCGAACTGCCGCCGTGGCTGCTGCGCCTGAGCGGCGAACTGCAGGCGATCATCGTGCGCACCGAAGCCGCCCCCAGCCTGGATGCGTATCTGCCGGCGTCGTTCCCGCCGCGGTATCCGCAACGCCATGCGGATATCCTGGCGTTGAGCGAGGCGCTCAACGCGTCGACCCCGGCTGGCGCCTTCCCGAATCCGGGGCGCCGCGACGGCTACCGCGAGGAAGCCGCGGCGCTGCCGCCGACCGACGCGTCCTATCTGGCCGCCCGCGAGCAGGGCCGCCAGTTCGTCAAGGCGTCGATGCAGGCGCTGCTGACCCGCGACCGCCTCGACGCGATCGTCTATCCGACCCAGACCATGCGCATCAACCGCATCGGAGAATCCGCGCAGCGCAATGCGCGCGGCTTGTTCGGCAACTTCGGCCCGGGCCTGGCGAGCGTGGCGGGCTGGCCCGAGCTGACCGTGCCGGCGGGGTTCAGCGCCGACGGCCTGCCGGTGGGGGTGTCGTTCCTGGGTCCGGAATTCAGCGAGCAGCGGCTGCTGGGATACGGCTTTGCCTTCGAGCAACGCACGCATGCGCTGCGCCAGCCGGCGGCGACGCCGCCGCTGGCGGGCGAGCGTTTCGACTACTGAGGCGGCGCGCGGCAAGCGGCGAGCGCGCTTGGCCGACGAAGCCGGCCGGCTGTCGCCACGGGAAACGCGTTGTGTTTATTCGGATGCCAGGCCGGCTGGAAGCGCGGTGCCGTGCGATTGCTCGTTTGCTAGCGGCGTGGCCGCCTGCCACACGAAACAGCAGATGCGCGTGCCGTCCGCGTCCGTGCGGGTCGGCGCCGGCTGCATGCCGGCCTTGCGCAGCACGCGCAGCGAGGCCAGGTTCTGCGGATACGCGGTGGCGATCGCGTGCCGCAGGCCCAGTTCCTCGCGCGCATAGGCCAGCATCGCACGCGCCGCTTCGGTCGCCAGCCCGCGCCCCCAATGCTCGCGCCTGAACGCGTATTTCAGTTCGGCCTCGACCTGGCCGGCCGGATGCACCAGCCCGCAGAAGCCGATGGTCTGGCCGCTGGCCCGCTCCACCAGCGCGGACATGCCGTAGCCGCGCGTGCGGTAGTTGCGCTCGGATACCGCCACCCACTCCACGCATTGCGCGCGATCCAGCGGTTCGCCGTCGCCGACCCAACGCATGGCCTCGGCATCGCCGTAGACCGCGACCAGGGCATCGACGTCGGACAGGCGCAGGTGTCGGCCGATCAGGCGCGCGGTCTTGAATATCTCTGTTTCCATGCCGCAAGTGTGGCATGGGCGGTGCAGCGTGCTGTCGGCCGGTCTCGGCATGCGGGCGCGCAGCACACGCGGCCTGGCATCGCTGGCAAGACGGTCGGCAATGCCCCTCGCCGCGCCGGTGCGGGCACAAAAAAAGCGACGGACCCGACGAGGGAATCCGCCGCCCAGTGGCCGCGTGCCGCTGCGGCCGGTGGCGACTCACTTCGCCTTGAACACGACCTTGGTGCTGATCGCGGTTTCGTTGGGGATGGTCTTGGTGTCGGCCCAGTCGCCGCCGCCGACGCCGAAATCCAGGCGCTTGACGGTGGCCTTGCCGGCCAGCACCGGCTGCGCGCCCGGGGTCCAGGTGAAGGTCAGGGTCACCGGCTTGGTCACGCCGCGCAGCTCAAGGGTGCCGTCGGCGGCGTACTGGTTGTTGCCCAGCGCGCGGAACTTGTCGGCGCGGTAGTGCGCGGTGGCGAACTTGGCGACATTGAAGAAGTCGGCGCCCTGCAAGGTCGAGTCGCGGTCGGCATTGCCGCTCTTGGCGCCGGCCAGCGGGATCGCCACGTCGAGCTTACTGGCGGCCAGGTTGGCCGGGTCGAAGCTGAGCTTGGTGTCGAAGCCGGGGAACTGGCCGGTGAACACTTCGCCGTCGTACTTGCTGGCGAACACCAGGCTCGAGCCCGGCGCCTGCACGTAGTCGGCGGCGAATGCGGGGGCGGCGAGCATCGCCACCAGGCTGGCGGCGACGGCGGCGGGGGAGGCGAAACGGGACGACATGCTGGAACTCCTCAGGATTTGGGGCTCAGCCAACCGCGCGGCAACATCCGCGCCAGGGTGGCATCGCGTTGGAACAGGTGGTGGTAGAAGGCGGCGCCGGCATGCGCCAGCACCACCGCGATCAGGATCCAGAAGCCCCATTCGTGCACCGCGTGCGACAGGTCGCGCAGGCGCTCGTCGGGGGCGCTGAGCTTGGGCACGGCGACCAGGCCGAACCAGCGGAACGGGCGCAGGCCGCTGGTCGAGTCGTACAGCCAGCCGGACAGCGGCATGGCGAAGATCAGCACGTACAGCAGCGCGTGGGTGGCGCTGGCGATGCGTTCCTGCCAGCTCGGCGTGCCCGGCACCGGCTTGGGCGCGCCGGCGTACAGGCGCCAGCCCAGCCGCGCGATCACCAGCGCCAGCACGGTCAGCCCGAGCGACTTGTGCGCGGTGTAGACCCAGAAATACTTGGGCGTCTTCGGCAATTCGCCCATGGTCAGGCCGACCACGCCGAGCAGCAGGATCAGGGCGGCGATCAACCAATGCAGGGTCTGGCTGACGCCGCCCCAACGCTCGGCGGTGTTCTTGGCGGTCATGGCGTGGCGTCCTGGTTGGCGCTGGGCGGGGTGTCGGGATCGGTGGCGGGCGTGGTCGCTGGCGCCGGCTCGGCGTCGGCGCCGCCGTTGCGGGTGGCCTCGGCCTCGATACGCAGTTCGACCGCGGCGCCGATCACCGACGGCCAGGCGTCGATGCCGAAGTCGGCGCGCTGCAGCGTGGCGGTGGCGGAAAACCCCACGGTGCGGCGGAACGGCGGCAGCGGATGCCGCTTGAGCGCGTTGAGGGTCACCTCCAGCGCGATCTCGCGGCTGACGCCGTGCAGGGTCAGCGTGCCGAACACCTTCGCATGGGTGGCGTCGATCGGCTCGATCCGGGTGGAGACGAAGTGCGCCTCGGGATAGCGCTCGCCGTCGACCAGGTTGCGCGCCAGCGCGGCGCGGTTCCATTTTTCGTCGCCCAGGTCGAGCCGTTGCAGCGGCACCCGCGCATCCAGCCGCGCGCTGCGCCAGTCGTCCGGATCGAACAGCAGGGTGCCGGTGCTGCCGGACACGGTGCCCAGCGCCTTGGAGAATCCGGCGTGCTCGATCGCGAACAGCACGCGGGTGTGCACCGGGTCCAGGGCGTACTGCGCCGGGGCCGCCAGCGCGGCGGTCGGGCAGATCAGCAGCAGGGCGGTGAGACAGCGCTGGAGCATGGGTGGGCCAGGCGAGGGAGTAGGCCGGATTCTAGGCGCAGTCCGCACCGCCTGCGCCTGTGCTGCGCGCAATGGTTCGTTGCAGGGCGCGCCGGGTGTGATTTTTCGGGTGCCGCGGGGTATAAGAACGCTGCCGCGCAAGGGCGGCACGGAGCGGCCGCGCTGTGCGCGGCCGGCCCCGGCAGTGCGCCGGTGTTCATCCGCCGCCGATCGTTCACTGCCGCTGGAGCCGATGTCGATGCAAATCCCCCGTCCTCGACGCCAGCGGCGCGCCTGGACGCTCGCCTGGCTGCTGGTGCTGGCCTGCTGCTGCGCCAGCGCGCTGGCGGCCGTGCCGGAGCTGCCGCGGTTCCGCGTGCTGGGCGCCGAACATGGGTTGCCGTCCAGCGAGATCTCGCGGCTGGGCCTGGATCGCGACGGCTACCTGTGGGTCGCCAGCGGCGACGGCCTGGCCCGCTACGACGGCCGCGAGTTCCGCGTCTGGCGGCACGACCCGGCCGATCCGCAGTCCCTGCGCTGCAACTACGTGCAGGAACTGCATGTCGATGCGCGCAACCGGGTCTGGGTCGCCTGCGAAGGCGGCGGCCTGAGCGTGCTCGATGCCGGGCGCCGCGGCTTCCGCCATTTCAACATGGCCACGCAACCGGCGCTGCGCAGCGACGACGTGTTCGCGATCGCCAGCCGCGGCGACGAGGTGGTGTTCGGCACCTATGCCGGCGGCCTGTATCGGCTGCCCGCGGACGGGCGCGTGCAGCGCATCCAGGCCGGCGACAGCGAGATCGACGCGATGCTCGACAGCGCGGTGGTGGGTCTGGCGTTCGATGCGAGCGGGGTGCTGTGGGTCGGCACCATCAAGGGCCTGGTGCGCTACGACGGCACGCGCGCCAGCGCCTATCGGCTCCCCGACGCCACCGACGCGCGGCAGAAGGTGGCGGCGGTGATCGCATTGTCCGACGGCCTGTGGGTCAGCGCCAACGGCAATCTGTACCGGCTCGGCGCCGACGGGCGCTGGCAGCGCGCGGACTGGACCGGCGCGTTGCAGCGCGGGGTGCTGTCCATGGCCGAGGACGGCAGCGGCGGCTACTGGCTCGGCAACGGCCAGGGCCTGTGGCACAAGCCGGCAGATGGGCCGTTGCGCCACATCGGCGCGGGCGAAGCGGCGGTGTCCAGCAGCAACGTGGTGGTGGGCATGTTGCGCGACAAGGAAGGCGGACTGTGGGTGTCGTTGCCGACCCGCGGCCTGGGCTACCTGCGCCCGGATTGGCGGCGGCTGGCGGTACTGGGGCAGGCGCACGGACTGGCGCCGGATCTGTATTCCGGGCTGGCGCCATCCCGCGACGGCGGCGTGTGGCTGGCCGGCAACGGCGGCAACGTCTACAAGCTGCAGCCGTCCAGCGGCGTGCTCAGCGCGCCGGTGTGGACGACCCGCCTGCCCAGCCTGCGCCTGCTGTCGATCCTGGAGGACGGCACCGGCGAGCTGTGGCTCGGCAGCAGCGCCATGCTGCTGCGCGGGTCGGCCGGCGGCGGCGCGCTGACCGGCTGGGGCCGCAGTTCGGCGGCCGACGCCACCCCCGAGATCGGCATCAACACCTGGATGCGCCAGCGTGCCGACGGCAGCCTGTGGGTGGCCGCCCCCGGCTTCGGCGTGCAGGTGCGCGCGCTCGCCGACGGCCGCGTGCTGGACAACATCGCCGGCCCGCAGCGCGGCCTGGCCGCGGCGGCCGATATCGCCGCGTTCGATCTGGCCCCGGACGGCACGCCGTGGCTGGCCGCCGAGCGCCTGCACTACTGGGATGCCGCGACCGGGCAGTTCCGCGCGCCGCCGGAGTTCGCCGGCGAACGGGTGCAGGCGTTCGCCTTCGCCGATGCGCAGACCCTGTGGGTGCACCGGCTGTCCGGACTGGAACTGTGGCGGCGCGAGGGCGGGCATTGGCGGCAGGCGCACCGTTACGCGGCGGCCGAGGGCGTGCCGGCGACCGAGTCGCAGGGCCTGGTCGTCGATCAACAGGGCCGCGCCTGGCTGGGCATGCGCCGCGGCCTGTTCCGGGTCGACCCGCGGCATACGCCGGCGGTCCGCGCGTTCGGCGCGCGCGATGGATTGAGCAGCCAGGAGGTGGTCGCGCGCGGGCTGACGATGGCCGCCGACGGGGTGCTGGTGGCGGCTACCGCCGACGGCAGCGTGGCGCTGCTGGACACGCGCCTGCCGGATCCGCCGGCGGTGCCGCTGGCGCTGAGCCTGGAGAGCGTGCAGGTGCGCCGCGGCGAGCGGCTGCTGGTGCTGCCGGTAGCGGGCGGCTTCGCCCTGCAGCCGGACGACCGCGACCTGCGGGTGGTGGCGCGGCTGCTGTCGTTCGTCGACCCCGAGGGAATCGGTTACCGCTTCCGCCTGCCCGGCTACGACCGCACCTGGGTCGCGGTCGGCGCCAGCGGCGAGCGCACGCTGCCGCAGCTGCCGGCCGGCGAACACGTGCTCGAGGTGCAGGCGCGCACCCGCAACGGCGCCTGGTCGCCGACGCTGCGGCTGCCGTTCCGGGTCTATCCGCCGTGGTGGCGCAGCGTCTGGGGCATCGCCGGGCTGCTCGCCGCCGCCGCGCTGCTGCTGCTGGTCTCGCTGCGCGCCTACCGCCGCCGCCTGCGCCGCCAGCACGCCTGGCAACTGGCCTTGCACAAGCAGGAAGTGGCCGAGCAGGCGTCGCTGGCCAAGACCCGCTTCCTGGCCACCCTCGGGCACGAGGTGCGCACGCCGATGACCGGCGTGCTGGGCATGAGCGAACTGCTGCTGGCCACGCCGCTGGACCCCAAACAACGCGGCTACACCGAATCGATCCGCCGCGCCGGCACGCATCTGCTGCACCTGGTCAACGACGCGCTGGACCTGGCGCGGATCGAGGCCGGGCGCCTGCAGCTGGACCTGCAGCCGTTCGCGCTGCAGGCGCTGATCGCCGACGTGGTCAACCTGATGGCGCCGCTGGCGCAGGCGCGCGGGTTGCGCTTCGAATGCCACGACACGCTGCCGGGGGCGGTGACCGTCAACGGCGATGCGGTGCGGGTGCGGCAGATCCTGCTCAACCTGGTCGGCAACGCGATCAAGTTCACCGCCAGCGGCTCGGTGACGCTGCACGTGTCGCCGCTGCGCAGCGGGCACGGGCTGTGCGTGGAGGTCGCCGACACCGGCCCGGGCATCAGCGCCGAGCAGCAGGCGCGGCTGTTCCAGCGCTTCGAGCAGGGCGAAGGCCCGCGCACCGCCGCGCGCTACGGCGGCAGCGGGCTGGGCCTGGCGATCAGCCAGGAACTGGCGACGGCGATGGGCGGACGCATCCAGGTCGACAGCCGGCTCGGGCATGGCGCGCGCTTCCGGGTGACGCTGCCGTTGCGCTGGCGGCCGCAGCCGGCCGAGGCCGCGGTGCCGCTGCCGTTGCCGGTGGTGGCGCAGGCGCAGGCGCCGTTGCGCATCCTGCTGGTCGAGGACGAACCCACCGTGGCCCAGGTGATGGCCGAACTGCTGCAAGGTCGCGGCCACCACGTGGTGTGCGCCGCGCACGGCCTGGAGGCGCTGACCGAACTGACCCAGGCCAGCTTCGATCTGGGCCTGCTGGACCTGGACCTGCCGGCGCTCGATGGCCTGGCGCTGGCGCGGCAGCTGCGCGCGTTCGGCTACGAATTCCCGTTGATCGCGGTCACCGCGCGGTCCGACGGCGAGGCCGAGGCCGCGGCCAAGGCGGCCGGTTTCGCCTGCTTCGTGCGTAAACCGGTCACCGGCGACATGCTGGCCGAGGCGATCAGGGCAGCGATGGAGGTTGAAGCCGGGACTCGGGGCTCGGGACCCGGGACCCGGACGATGTAGGGCCAGCACCGGATGGCGCAACGCATTGGCGAACAGTGCATGCGACGCTCTCCGAGTCCCGAGTCCCGAGTCCCGAGTCCCGCTCCATCTGTTGCCAGCGGCGGCGCTTATCGCCGACGATGGCGAAGGGCATGGGCGACAACGCAGCCCACGCACAGGGAGACGACGATGCGGTCGAGAAGGATCTTGGGGTGGCTGCTGTTGCTGTGGTCGGCGGCGGCCGCCGCGGCGGTGCCGCCGACGCCGCAGCCGCGCCAGCTGACCGTGGCCGACGGCTTGCCGTCCAACAGCATCAACGGCTTCGCCGAAGACAGGCTCGGCTACCTGTGGCTGGCCAGCAGCGACGGCCTGGCGCGGTTCGACGGCCGCGGCTACCGCATCTGGCGGGTCGAGGACGGGCTGCGCGACAACAAGATCTGGACCGTGCACGTCGACGCGCAGAACCGGGTCTGGTTCGGCACCCAGAATGCCGGCATGGGCATGCTCTCGGCGGACCGGCGCACGTTCCGCTACTACGACCGCAGCAACTATCCGCAGATCGGCGGCGGCACGGTGTGGGCGATCGCCTCCACGCCCGACGGCAGCATCTGGTTCGGCACCGCCAACGGCGGCCTGGACCGGCTGCGCGCGGACGGCACGCTGAGCCGCTACATGCCGATGCCGGGCGACGAGCGCAGCCTGCCGTCGCCGGCGGTGATCTCCCTGGCGACCACGCCTGACGGCACGCTGTGGGTGGGCACCCGCGGCGGCGTGGCGCGCTGGACCGGGCACGACTTCGAACGGCTGCCGGCCTCGGCGCTGCCGCGGCCCGAGGTGCTGGGCCTGACCCCCGAGCGCGACGGCACGCTGTGGGTGGCCAGCCAGGGCGGTGCGCGCCTGCTGCGCGCCGACGGCAGCGTGGTGGCGCCGTACTGGAGCAACATGCCCAGCGAGAGCGTGCTGGGCATGCTGGTCCACGACCGCCACGGCAATCGCTGGTTCGACACGCTCGACGGCCTGGGCCGCGAGAGCGACGCCGGGCAGATCCACAACGTGCCGCTGTACAGCAACTCCGCGCACGGCCTGGTCAAGCCCAATTGGTCGCTGGCGTTCGAGGACCGCGAAGGCGATCTGTGGTTCGCCAGCTTCAACGCCGGCCTGTGGTACCTGCCGGCCAACTGGCGGCAGTTCTCGGTGCTGTCGCATCGGGTGGACGATCCGGACTCGATGGGCAATCCCTACGTCATCGCGACCGCCGCCTCGCGCGATGGCGGGGTGTGGCTGGCGGGCACGCGCGGCATGCTGGACAAGCTGGATCCTGCCACGGGGACGGTGCGCCACCACATCACCGCGCTGTTCGGGCGCGACTGGTCGCGGGCGCTGGTCGAGGACGGCCAGGGCCGGGTCTGGGCGGCGGCGTCGACGGGGGTGTTGCGTTACGACCCGGCCAGCGGCGAGGTGCGGCGCTGGGGCAAACAGGACGGCGCCGACGCGCCGATGCCCGGCGAGGTCGACCGGATGATGCTCAGCGGCGACGGCCGCGTGTGGTTGTTCGGCGAGATCGGTGGCGCCCAGGTCCGCGACCTGGACGGACACGTGCTGCGCAACATCGCCCCGGGCGCCGACGGGCTGCCGGCGGAGCTGACCGTGGACGATGCCCGGCCCGGCCCGCTGGGCCAGCCCTGGCTGCTCGGCCAGCACGGCGTGCTGGCCTGGGATGCGACCAGCGAGCGTTTCGCGCCGGTGCCGGGCGCGCCGGCGCGGGCGCTGAGCGCCTTCACCATCACCGACGGCAATGTGGTCTGGCTGGCCAGCCTCGGGCGCCTGGAACGCTATCTGTGGGACGGCGCGCGGCTGAGCCTGCTCGACCGCATCGACGCCGAACAGGAGTTCCCGTCGCTGGCGCCGAACGGTGTGGTGGTCGATGCCAGCGGCGTGGCCTGGTTGAGCAGCGTGCGCGGGCTGATCCGGGTCGATCCGGCGAGCAAGGCGATCCGCTCCTACAGCGTGCACGACGGCCTGCCCAACCAGGAATTCCGCCCGCAGACCCTGACCCAGGCGCGCAGCGGGCAGATCCTCGGCGGCACCCCGGATGGGGTGGTGCTGTTCGAGCCGACCCAGGTGGTGCCGTCGCGGCGGCAGCCGCCACTGGTGATCGAGCGCATCGGCGTGCGCCGCGGCGAGCGCGCGCTGGATTTGCTGCATGCCGGCAGCATCGCGCTGCAGGAAGGCGACCGCGACCTGCACGTCGTGGCCCGCCTGCTGTCGTTCTCCGACACCGACGCCAATACCTACCGGTTCCGGCTCAGCGGCTACGACCCGGACTGGGTCGATGTCGGCGCCAGCGGCGAGCGCCTGTTCTCGCGCCTGCCGTCCGGCCACTACACCCTGGAGATGCAGGCGCGCACCGCCGACAAGGTGTGGTCGAAGGTCACCACGCTGCGCTTCCGCGTGCTGCCGCCGTGGTGGCGCAGCCCCTGGGGCATGGCCGGGCTGGCGGTGCTGGCGCTGCTGGCGCTGTGGCTGGCGTCGTACCTGTACCGGCGGCGCCTGCGCCGGCGCAACGCCTGGCAACTGGCGCTGCACAAGCAGGAACTGGCCGAGCAGGCATCGCTGGCCAAGACCCGCTTCCTGGCCACGCTCGGGCACGAGGTGCGCACGCCGATGACCGGCGTGCTGGGCATGAGCGAACTGCTGCTGGCCACGCCGCTGGATCCCAAGCAGCGCGGCTACACCGAATCGATCCGTGGCGCCGGCGCGCACCTGCTGCGCCTGGTCAACGACGCGCTGGACCTGGCGCGGATCGAGGCCGGGCGCCTGGAACTGGACCAGCAACCGTTCGACCTGGGACGGCTGATCGCCGAACTGGAGGCGATGATGGCGCCGATGGCGCACAGCCGCGGGCTGGCGTTCGCGCTGGACAACGCGATGCCGGCCGAGGTCACCGCCAGCGGCGATGCGACCCGGGTGCGGCAGATCCTGCTGAACCTGCTCAACAACGCGATCAAGTTCACCGACCACGGCAGCGTGACCTTGCGCGTGGCGCCGCTGCACGACGACCAGGGCGTGCGCTTCGAGGTCGCCGACACCGGCCCGGGCATCAATGCCGAACAGCAGGCGCGGCTGTTCCAGCGCTTCGAGCAGGCCGACGGCCCGCGCACCGCCGCGCGCTACGGCGGCAGCGGCCTGGGCCTGGCGATCTGCCAGGAACTGGCGGTGGCGATGGGCGGGCGCGTCGAACTGCACAGCAAGCTCGGCGTCGGCACCCGCTTCATCGTCGACCTGCCGCTGCCGTGGATCCCGGAACCGCTGCAGGCCGGCACCCGCGGCGGGGGCGACACCCAGGCCGCGACCCGGCCGCTGCGCATCCTGCTGGTCGAGGACGACCCCACCGTCGCCGAGGTCGTCAGCGGCCTGCTGAGCGCGCGCGGCCACCACATCACCCACGCCGCGCACGCGCTGGCGGCACTGACCGAAGTGGCCGGCGGCAGCTTCGACGTGGCCTTGCTGGACCTGGACCTGCCCGGCCTGGACGGCCTGGCGCTGGCGCGGCAACTGCGCGTGTTCGGCTACGAGATGCCGCTGATCGCGGTCACCGCCCGCGCCGACGCCGACGCCGAACCGCAGGCGCGCGCGGCCAGTTTCGACGGCTTCCTGCGCAAGCCGGTCACCGGCGACATGCTGGCCGAGGCGATCGAGGCGGCGGTGAAGCCGGGACCGGGGACCGGGGACCAGGGACCCGGAACGGCGGCGGAACCAGGCGAGGGCCGGGGATCCGGAGAAGCTTGATGCTCCGTCTGATCGCTTCGTTGGCCGCGTAAGACCTGCCGCCACAGGATTTCCCCCCGGGTCCCTGGTCCCCGGTCCCCGGTCCCGGCTACTCAGCCACCTCTTCCACCTGCTTGGGATGCGGCCGGGTATCGGGCAGTTGCCAGAAGATCAGCGTCGAGGTCAGGGTGATCGCGCCGACGCAGACGAAGGTCGCGTGCAGCGCCGCGGTGGCGCCGTGGGTGTCGCCGAGGTGGGTGTTGAAGGCCGCCAGCAGGCTGCCCGCGGCCGCGGCGCCGAAGCCGGTGGCCAGCATCATCACCATCGACAGCAGGCCGTTGCCGGCACTGGCCTGGTCGCTGTCCAGGTCGCGCAGCGTCACCGTGTTCATGACGGTGAACTGCAGCGAGTTGACCGCGCCGAACAGCGCCAGCTGCAGCAACCGCCAGCCCAGCGCCTGGCCGGCGTCGAACAGCACGAAGCTGGCCATCGCCACGCCGACCAGCACGGTGTTGGTCATCAGCACCCGCCGGTAGCCGTAGCGCTCCACCAGCTTCACCGCCGCGCGCTTGGCGGCCATGCCGGCCAGCGCCACCGGCACCATCATCAACCCCGCGCGCATCGGGCTCATGCCCAGGCCCACCTGCAGCAGCAGCGGGATCAGGAACGGCATGCTGCCGCTGCCCACGCGCGCGAACAGGTTGCCGAGGATGCCGATGCGGAAGCTCACCACCTTGAACAGGTGCAGCGGGAACAGCGGCGCGGTGGCGCTGGCCGCGTGCAGCCAGTAGCCGATCAGCGCGGCCAGGCCGGCGATCGCCAGCAGCATCACGAACGCATGGCGCAGGCCCAACTCGGAGATGCCGTCCAGCGCCAGCGACAGCGCGACCATGCCGAAGGCCAGCATCGCGTAGCCGATCAGGTCGAAGCGGGTGCGCTGCTCGCCGTGGAAATCCGGCATCACCTTCAGCGCCGCGACGAAGCCGATCGCGCCGATCGGCAGGTTGATCAGGAACACCCAGTGCCACGACGCCACCTGCACCAGCCAGCCGCCGAGCGTCGGCCCGATCAATGGCCCGATCAGCGCCGGGATCGCGATGAAGCTCATCGCGCTCAGGAACTGCTCGCGCGACACCGAACGCATCACCGCCAGCCGCCCGACCGGCAGCAGCATCGCCCCGCCGATGCCCTGCAGCACGCGCGCCGCGACCAGATAGGGCAGGCGCGGCGCGGCGGCGCACAGCAGCGAGCCGAGGGTGAACAGCACGATCGCGGCCAGGAACGTACGGCGCGTGCCGTAGCGGTCGGCGATCCAGCCCGAGGCGGGGATGAACATCGCCACCGCCAGCGCGTAGCTGAACACCACCGATTGCATCTGCAGCGGGCTCTCGCCCAGGCTGCGCGCCATCGCCGGCAGCGCGGTGTTGACGATGGTCGCGTCCAGCATCTGCATGAAGATGGCCAGCGACACCAGCCACAGCAGCGGGCGGAAGCTGCGGTAGTTCGGAACGGAGATCGGATCGGGGGAGGGCGCGGACATCGGTACGCACGGCAACGCGGGGGGTGCATAGGATCGCGCAGATCGCGTGGCGGCGTCGTGCAGCAGCGGGCGGTTGTGGCGCGAGGTGAACAGTGCAGCGCTGCTGCGATGGTGGATCGAGGCGCGTCGCGCGGCGTGCTGTCTTCGGGCTGTACGGGGCTTCGTGCTGAAGCTGTCCGAAGCCGTCAGGTCCGCAGCTTCGTTCGTCGCGGCTGAAGCCGCTCCTGCAGGGAGCTTGCGGCAAGCTGGCCGGGTGCACTGTAGGAGGGGCTTCAGCCCCGACCGATGCCTGCAGTCGTTGGGTCCGCAGCTTCGTTCGTCGCGGCTGAAGCCGCTCCTGCAGGGCACACGCAGCAAGCCGGCCGGGTGCACTGTGGGAGGGACTTCAGTCCCGACTGCAAAATGGCGGACGCTACGCCTGCGCGCGGCGGCTGTGCCGCTGCACCGCGGCGACCAGCGCGCCTACGTGCTCGGGCTGCATGTCCGGCGACAGGCCATGGCCGAGGTTGAACACATGGCCGTCCGCCGAGCCGTTGCCGTCGGCGTAGCTGTGCAGCACGCGCTGCACCTCGCGTTCGATCGCCGCCGGAGAGCCGTACAGCGTGGCCGGGTCGAGGTTGCCCTGCAGCGCCACGCGGCCGCCGGTGCGGCGCGCGGCCTCGGCCAGGTCCACGGTCCAGTCCACGCCCAGGCCTTCGGCGCCGGAGGCAGCCAACTCTTCCAGGTACGGCGCGTTGCCCTTGCCGAACAGGATCAGCGGGGTGCGCTGCTCGCCGTCGCCGCGCGGCAGTTCGCGGGCGATGCGCTGCAGGTAGGGCAGCGAGAATTCGCGGTACATCGCCGGGCTGAGCACGCCGCCCCAGGTGTCGAACACCTGCAGCGCCTGCGCGCCGGCCGCGCGCTGCGCGGCCAGGTAGGCGATCACCGCATCGGTGTTGACCGACAGCAACTGGTGCAGCGCCGCCGGCTCGTTCAGGGCCATGGCCTTGATCCGCGCGTAGTTGTCGCTGCCGCCGCCCTCGACCATGTAGCAGGCCAGCGTCCATGGGCTGCCGGAGAAGCCGATCAGCGGCACGCTGCCGTCCAGTTCGCGGCGGATCACCCGCACCGCGTCCATCACGTAGCGCAGTTCGGTCTCCATGTCCGGCACGCCGAGCCGGGCGATCGCCGCCGCATCGCGCACCGGGTGCTTGAACTTGGGGCCTTCGCCTTCGACGAAATACAGCTCCAGGCCCATCGCATCGGGGATGGTGAGGATGTCGGAGAACAGGATCGCCGCGTCCAGCGGGAACCGCGCCAGCGGCTGCAGGGTCACCTCGCAGGCCAGGTCCGGGGTCTTGGCCATGGCCAGGAAGCTGCCGGCGCGGGCGCGGGTGGCGCGGTACTCGGGCAGGTAGCGCCCGGCCTGGCGCATCAGCCACACGGGGGTCTGGTCCACGGGCTCGCGGCGCAGCGCGCGCAGCAGGCGGTCGTTCTTGAGCATGGGGGTTTCCTTAGCGCGGGGCGTCGGCGCCGCGGGTGAACATGACCTGGAAGCCGCGCTTGATTTGCGCATCGCGGGCTTTCTCGAAGGCGGCGTGGGCCTCGTCCTGCAGCAGGTATTGCTCGCGCTTGAGCTGCGCGCGGCCGCCGATCTGGCCGCTCTCGCGCAACAGCTCCCAGCTGCCGAATAGGTCCGGTTGCAGGGTCAGCTGGATGTAGCGGGGCGGCTCGTTGCCGCCGGGGCGTTGCTGTAGGAAGACGCGCATGCCGCCGATTGTACCGATAGCCGGTCGCCGCGGCGTCGGCGCCGGCCGCGCGTTGGGGGACGGGTAGGGAAGCGGGGAGGACGTCCGTGCCGCGGGCGTCGGGCGGCCGCGGCAGCCGGCCGGCGCGATGCGTGCATGTGCCGGCGCGCTCAACCAATGGACGATGCGCGACATCCCGGGGCGAGCGCGTCTTGGTGCAGGCCTGCGCCCCGGGCGCCGTGAGGGCACGCGCGCATGCTGGCTGGATGCTCTGGGAGGGACTTCGGTCCCGGCGCTGTCCGGCGGCGTAAGGCCCACGCTTCGCTCGTCGCGACTGAAGTCGCTCCCACAGGGAGGTGCGGCGAGCCGGCCGCGAGGGCCGATGGATGCCTCGGCGCGGCAGGCTGCGCTACGCCGCGGCCCGCACCGCGGCGTCCAGCACCGCCAGCACCGCCGCCTCGTCCACGTCCGGGACCACCTCGGCATGGCCGATGCCGCGCCACAGCACCAGCCGCAGGCGCCCGGCAATGTTCTTCTTGTCCAGCCGCATCCGTTCCAGCAGCGCCTGCGGCGCCAGTCCGGCCGGCAGCGAGGTGGGCAGCTCGAAGTCGGCCAGCAGCGCGCGCAGCCGCGCGCTGTCCTGCGCCGTGGCCATGCCCAGCTGCGCCGACAGTTCCGCCGCCAGCACCATGCCGACCGCCACCGCTTCGCCGTGGTTGAGGTTGTCGTTGCCGGGCGCGCCATAGCCCTGTTCGGTCTCGATCGCGTGGCCGAAGGTGTGGCCGAGGTTGAGCAGGGCGCGCTCGCCCTTCTCCAGCGGGTCGCGGGCCACGATCTCGGCCTTGTGCTCGCAGCTGCGCGCGATCGCCTGCGCCAGCGCGGCCGGCTCGGCGTCCAGCAGCGCGCGGCGCTCGGCGTGCAGCCATTCGAAGAACAGCGGATCGCGGATCGCGCCGTACTTGATCACCTCGGCCAGGCCGGCGCGCAGTTCGCGCGGCGGCAGGCTGCGCAGCGCGGCGGTATCGGCCAGCACCGCGCGCGGCGGGTGGAACGCGCCGACCAGGTTCTTGCCCTGCGCGATGTCCACCGCGGTCTTGCCGCCGACCGAGGAATCGACCATCGCCAGCAGCGTAGTCGGCAGCTGCACGCAGTCCACCCCGCGCATCCAGCAGGCGGCGGCGAAGCCGGCCAGGTCGCCGACCACGCCGCCGCCCAGCGCCAGCACGCAGGCGTCGCGGGTGGCGCCAAGTTCGGCCAGCGCGGCGATCGCCGCGCCGAAGCTGTCCAGGGTCTTGGAGGCCTCGCCGGCCGGGATCACCAGCGCGCCGATCTTCAGCTCCGGGCGCGCCGCCAGCAGCGCGCCGCGCACCTGCGCGGCATACAGTGGGGCGACGTTGCTGTCGCTGAGCAGCAGCACATGGCGGCCGCGCACGTGTGCGGCCAGGCGGCTGCCGTCGTCGAGCAGGCCGGGGCCGATGTGGATGGTGTAGGCCGGGTCGCCATCGACCTGGACCGAGCGCAGGGAAACAGTCATGCAGTGGGTTCCGGAAGCTTCCACGACGCGGCCAGGCGCACGACCAGCTGCGCGGTGGCTTCGGCGGGATTGAGGTGGTCGGTGTCCAGGATCAGGTCGGCGACTTCGCGGTACAGCGGCTCGCGCACCGCGTGCAGCTCGTGCAGCACCCGTTCGCGGTCGCCGCGCTGCAGCAGCGGCCGGCTGCGGTCGCGCTGCAGGCGCTGCAGCTGCGAGGCCACGCTGACCCGCAGGTACACCACGAACCCGTGTTCGCGCATCTCGCGGCGGCTGTCGGCGTCGAGCACCGCGCCGCCGCCGGTGGAGATGAGATGGCCGGGCGTGCTCAGCACGCTTTCCAGCACCGCGCGCTCGTGTTCGCGGAAGCCGGCTTCGCCGGCATGCTCGAACAGCGAGGCGATGCTGGCGCCGGTGCGTTCGACGATGGCCTGGTCGCTGTCGACGAAGACGAGGCTGAAGCGCTCGGCCAGGCGCCGGCCGATGACGCTCTTGCCGGCTCCCATCGGGCCGACCAGCACGAGATTGGGGGCGGGATTCATCCGCCGATGCTAGCAGAGACGCCATCGGCGCAGGCCGGCCGCGGCGGCACGTGCGTCGCGCCGTGCATGGCGCGACAATGGCGCATCGTCCGCCGAGTGCCTTGTCGCCATGCCCGATCTCTACGCCGAAGCCCTGTCCACGTTCGCCGACCTGTTCGCCGAGGCGCGCGGCAGCGACGAGGCCGAATACAACGCGATGGTCGTCGCCTCGGCCACGCTGGAGGCGCGGCCGTCCTCGCGGGTGGTGCTGCTGAAGTCCTACGACGCGCGCGGCTTCGTGTTCTACACCCACCTGGACAGCCAGAAGGGCCGCGAGTTGCAGGCCAATCCGCAGGCTTCGCTGTTGTTCCTGTGGCGGCGCATGCGCGAGGACGGCGTGCAGGTGCGCATCGACGGCGAGGTGCAACTGGTCGCCGCCGCCGAGGCCGATGCGTACTTCGCCTCGCGTCCGCGCATGAGCCAGATCGGCGCGTGGGCCTCGGCGCAGTCGCGGACCCTGCAGTCGCGCGAGGAATTCGAGGAACGCGTGGCCAAGGCCGAAGCCAGCTTCGAGGGCCGCGAGGTGCCGCGCCCGGACGGCTGGAGCGGCTTCCGCGTGGTGCCGCGCAGTTTCGAGTTCTGGTACGGCGGCAAGTTCCGCCTGCATGAGCGCTGGCGCTACGATGCCGACGCCGCCGGCTACTGGTCCAAGCGGATGCTGTTCCCGTGAGCGATGCCTTTTCGGTACGCGCCGCCGGTGCCGCCGACCTGCGCGTGTGGGCGGCGCTGCGGATGGCGTTGTGGCCGGACGAGAGCGACGCGTTCGGCGGCGTGGCCGAAGCCTTGCAGCGCGAAGATGCGGCCAACTTCCTGGCCTTCGACGGCGACGGCCAGGCGATCGGCTTCGCCGACGCCACCCTGCGCCAGGACTACGTCAACGGCACCGACAGTTCCCCGGTGGGCTTTCTGGAAGGCTGGTACGTGGCGCCGCAATGGCGCGGCCGCGGCGTCGGCCGCGCGCTGTTGCGCGAAGTGCTGGACTGGACCCGTGCGCAGGGTTGCAGCGAACTGGCCTCCGATGCGCTGATCGACGACGCCGCGGCGCAGGCCGCGCACCGCGCCTGCGGTTTCGAGGAAACCGAGCGCGTGGTGTATTTCCGCATGCCGGTGGTGGACTGAGATGGGCCCGCGGCGCATCGTCTGCCTGACCGAGGAACCCACCGAGACGCTGTACGCGCTCGGCGAGCAGGACCGCATCGTCGGCATCAGCGGCTTCACCGTGCGTCCGCCGCAGGCGCGGCGCGACAAGCCCAAGGTCAGCGCCTTCACCAGCGCCAAGATCGGCGAGATCCTGAAGCTGCAGCCGGACCTGGCGATCGGCTTTTCCGACATCCAGGCCGAGATCGCCGCCGAACTGATCCGCAACGGGGTGGAGGTGTGGATCGCCAACCACCGCAGCGTCGACGGCATCCTCGACTACATCCGCCGGCTCGGCGCGCTGGTCGGCGCCGGCGCGCGTGCGCAGGCCTACGCCGACGACCTTGAGCGCGGGCTGGCCGCGATCGCCGCGCAGGCCGACGCGCTGCCGCGGCGGCCGAAGGTGTACTTCGAGGAATGGGACGAGCCGATCATCACCGGCATCCGCTGGGTCGCCGAACTGGTGCGGATCGCCGGCGGCGACGACGTGTTCCCGGAACTGTCGGCCGAGCCGCTGGCCAAGGCGCGGATCCTGGCCAACGGCGACGAGGTGGTGCGGCGCGCGCCGGACATCATCCTCGGCTCGTGGTGCGGCAAGCGCTTCCGCCCCGAGCGCGTGGCCGCGCGGCCGGGGTGGGCGGCGATCCCGGCGGTGCGCGACGGCCAGCTGTTCGAGATCAAGTCGCCGCTGATCCTGCAGCCCGGCCCGGCGGCATTGACCGACGGCGTGCGCGCGATCGCGGCCATCGTGCAGGCCTGGGCGCAGCGCCAGTAACCGCCGGCGCTAGCGCGGCGCTGCCGCCTGGGTGCGGCCGACGATGCCCAGCCCGAGCAGCGCCAGCAGCGCGGCCACCGCGAAGGTGGACAGGTAGGCCGCCGTCACCGAGTGCGCCAGCAGCGCGGCGAACAGCGAGCCGCCGATCGCCAACGTGGTCGCCACCGCGATCGCCTCGCTCAATTGCAGCGCCGAACTGTTGGCGCCCTGCTGCGCCGGCGGCGACAGGGTCAGGGTCAGCACCGACAGGGTCGGGTAGATCAGGCCCATGCCCAGGCCGGTGGCGGTCCAGCCGCCGATCGCCACGGCGGCGGGCACCGCCGGCAGCAGCGCCAGCGCGGTGACCGCCACGCCCAGCGTCATCAGTGCGCTGCCCACGCGCAGCCGGCGCAGCCGCGTGCCGTCGCGGCCGTGATGGCCCTGGTACCAGGAGCCGGCGAACCAGCCCAGCGCGCCCACGCTCAGCGCCACGCCGGCCCAGGTCGGCGACAGGCCGCGTTCGCGCGACAGCAGCAGCGGCAGGAACGCTTCGCAGCCGAAGAAGGCCGAGGCGGCGATACCGCGCAGCGCGATCACGCTGGGCAGTCCGCGCGCGGCGCGCAAGGTGCCGCGCGGCAGCAGCCGCCACGCGCAGGTCAGCAGCAGCGCCAAGGCTGGCAGCACCGTGGCCGCCGCCGCGACGCCCTGTTGCTGGCCGCCCAGGTACAGCAGGCAGACGCCGGCTGCGGCGCCGATCGACCACAGCAGCGGCGCCGAGCCGGAGCGCGCCGTCGTCGTCGGCGGCGACAGACGGCGCAGCGCCGGCAGCAACAGCGCCGCCGACGGCAGCGCCAGCAGCGGCACCGCCAGGAATACCCAGCGCCAGCCGACATGCTCGACGATCAGGCCGCTGATGCTCGGCCCGATCAGCGACGGCACCACCCAGCCGGCGGAAAACGCGGCGAAGATGCGCGGCCGGATCGCCTGCGGATACATGCGTGCGACCAGCACGTACAGCGCCACCGAGATCGCACCGGCGCCCAGGCCCTGCACCAGCCGCCCGGCCAGCAGCATCGGCATGGACCCTGCGAAGCCGGCCAGCAGCAGTCCGCAGACGAAGCACAGCAGGCCCGTCCACAACGGCGTCGCCGGACCGCGCAGGTCGCTCCAGCGCCCGGCCACGGTCATGCCGATCACGCTGGTGGCCAGGGTGCCGCCGAACGCCAGCGCGTACAGCCGCAGCCCGTCCAGTTCGCGCGCCACGGTCGGCATCGCGGTCGCCACCGCCAGCGCCTCGAACGCGATCAACGACACCAGCGCGACCATGCCCAGCGTGGTGGCGCGGTAGCGCGGCGAAAGGACCGAATCGGAAGTGGCGGGAGCGGTGCTGACGGATGCCATCGCCGGCAGTGTGCCGTCGCGGCGGTCGCCTGCGGGTGAAGCGTGCTGGTTCATCGGTGCGACCTCAAGACGGAATGCTCGCCTGCCGGCGCGGTGTTGCGCGGCAGGCGATGGGCGCGCAGCATGCAACCTCAACCTAACTCGAGGTCAACCGATGCACCAGGAACTGAGCGTGGGCCAGGTCGCCGAACGCAGCGGGGTGGCGGTGTCCGCGCTGCATTTCTACGAAAAGAAGGGCCTGATCCACAGCCTGCGCACCGCCGGCAACCAGCGCCGCTATGCGCGCGACGTGCTGCGCCGGCTGGCGGTGATCCGCGTCGCGCAGCGCGTGGGTGTGCCGCTGGAGAGCATCAAGGCCGCGTTCGCGCAGCTTCCCGATGCGCGCACGCCCACGCGTGCGGAGTGGGCGCGGATGTCGGCGGCATGGCGGCAGGAACTGGACGCGCGCATCCTGCAGCTGACCCAGTTGCGCCACCAGCTCACCGACTGCATCGGCTGCGGCTGCCTGTCGCTGCGCCGCTGCCGCCTGAGTAATCCCGCCGACGCGCTGGGCGCGCAAGGCGAAGGCGCGCAGCGCTGGACAGCGCCCTGAGCATCAGGAAAAAGCGCAGGACATTGTAGGAGCGGCTTCAGCCGCGACAGGCGTTACCGGTAATGCCGGTCGCGGCTGAAGCCGCTCCTACAGGGGCGACGGCAACTAGGAAACGCGGCGCGCTAGAACGTGCGGGCGAAGCGCACCGTGCCCGCGCCGTCGGCGCCGCGCACATCCACCTGGAAATTCAGCTGGTCGTGCTCGCTGATGCGCACCGTGCCGACATAGTCGGTATAGGCGTCGGTGACCGCTTCGCGCAAGGCGATGGGTTGCCGGCGTCCGCTGAGGTCGGTCGCGACCGCGCTGACCTGGCCGCTGGCCGGCAGTTCTTCGCCGCCCTGCACGCGGCGCAGCGCGATCATCACCAGCGCGGTGTCGGCGTCGCGTTCGATGCCGTAGCGCCGCGCCACCGTCTCGCTCATCGCCAGTGTCGGCAGCGCGTTGTAGTGCACGCGCAGCGCGCCGAAGTCGGTTTGCGCCGGCGCGGGCGCCATCGGTGCGGCCGGACGTGGCGTTTCCTGCGCCGAGCAGGCGGCCAGGGCGAGGCAGAGCAGCAGAGCGGCAGGCAGGCGGCGCATCGGTGGCTCCAAGATCAGTCGTTGGCGGCGGACAGTGCGCGGCCGCGCGCGGCGGCGGCGGCGATGGCGGCGGCGGTCAGCGCTTCGAAGCCGCCGGCCTGGAACGTCTCTATCGCGGCCTGGGTGGTGCCGTTGGGCGAGGTCACCCGCCGCCGCAATTCGCTCGGCGCCTCGCCGGATTCGGTGAGCATGCGCGCCGCGCCGAGCACGGTCTGCAGCACCAGCGTGCGCGCCGCCTCGGCCGGCAGGCCCTGGGCGATGCCGGCCGCTTCCATCGCTTCGGCGAGCAGGAACACATAGGCCGGGCCGCTGCCGGAGACCGCGGTGACCGCATCGATCAGCGCCTCGTCCTCGACCCACACCGTGACCCCGGCGGCGGCCAGCAGCTGTTCGGCCTGGCGCCGCTGCGCGGTGCCGGTCTGCGCGTTGGCGAACAGGCCGGTGACTCCGGCGCCGAGCAGCGCCGGCGTGTTCGGCATCGCCCGCACCAGCGCGTGTCCGCCGCCCAGCCAGCGGTCCAGCTGGCCGGCGGTGATGCCGGCGGCGATGGACAGCAGCAGCGGCCGCTGCTGCTGCGCCAGGGTGGCCAGGTCGTCGCACACGCTGCGCAGCACCTGCGGCTTGACCGCGAACACCCACACCGTCGCGCCGTCGGCCGCTTCCGCCGCGGCGGCGACGGCGTGCACGCCGTAGTCGGCGGCCAGCGCCTCGCGCAGCGCCTGCACCGGCTCGGCGACGCGGATCGCCGCGGGCGCGAGGCCCTGGCCGACCAGCCCGGCGATCAGGCTGCGCGCCATGTTGCCGCCGCCGATGAAGGCGATGGTGGGGCCGGGACTCGGGACTCGGGACTCGGGGCTCGGTGGGGTCATGGCGGCTGGCGGTTACGGGGGATGGGAAGCGAAAGATAGCAACTGCACGAGCTGTGGATGCCCGACGCCCGCTTTTATCGAGTCCCGAGTCCCGAGTCCCGAGTCCCGACGCCTCGCGCCCCGAACAACGCCGTCCCCACCCGCACCATCGTCGCGCCTTCGGCGATGGCCAGTGCGAAGTCGCCGCTCATGCCCATCGACAGCGTGTCGGCATCCGGGTGCCGCGTATTCAGGCCGTCGAGCAGGGCGCGCATGCGCTGGAACGCGGTGCGCCGCAACGCCTCTTCGGGGAATGGGGCCGGGATCGCCATCAGCCCGCGCAGGCGCAGCGTCGGCTGCGCGGCGATGGCCTCCGCCAGCGCGTCCACGTCGCCGGGTACGCAGCCGTGCTTGCTGGTCTCGTCGTCGATGTTGACCTGGATCAGCACGTTCAGCGGCGGCCGCTGCGCCGGACGATGCCGGGCCAACGCGTCCACCAGCTTGCGCCGGTCCACCGTCTGCACCCAGTCGAACAGCGCGGCCGCCTGCTCGGCCTTGTTCGACTGCAGGTGGCCGATCAGGTGCCATTCCAGTTCCAGCGGCCTCAGCTCGGCGATCTTGCCCGCCGCTTCCTGCACGTAGTTCTCGCCGAAGGCGCGTTGCCCCTGCGCGGCCAGGGCCGCGATCGCCGCGGCCGGCTGGGTCTTGGACACCGCCAGCAGGCGGGCGTGGGGACGCTGCGCGGACGCCGCGGCGCGGTCCATGTCCTGGCGGATCTGCTGCAGGGGAGAGAGGGGCACGGGCGGCGCTTCTGGCAACGGGGAAGGGCGCTATACTGCCGCCCGGGGAATCATCCTTCCAGTCGCAGCCCAAGGGGAAAAGCAGCGTATGGATATCGCTGAACTATTGGCGTTCTCGGTCAAGAACAAAGCGTCCGACCTGCACCTGTCCGCCGGCCTGCCGCCGATGATCCGGGTCGATGGCGACGTGCGCCGCATCAACATCCCGGCGCTGGACCACAAGCAGGTGCACGCGCTGGTGTACGACATCATGTCGGACAAGCAGCGCCGCGACTACGAAGAGTTCCTGGAAGTCGACTTCTCGTTCGAGATTCCCAGCCTGGCGCGCTTCCGCGTCAACGCGTTCAACCAGAACCGTGGCGCCGGCGCGGTGTTCCGCACCATTCCCTCGGAAGTGCTGACCCTGGAAGACCTGGGCTGCCCGCCGATCTTCCGCCAGCTGATCGACCAGCCGCAGGGCCTGATCCTGGTCACCGGACCGACCGGCTCGGGCAAGTCGACCACGCTCGCCGGCATGATCGACTACATCAACAAGAACGAATACGGCCACATCCTCACCGTCGAGGATCCGATCGAATTCGTGCACACCTCGCAGAAGTGCCTGATCAACCAGCGCGAAGTGCACCGCGACACGCACGGCTTCAACGAAGCGCTGCGCTCGGCGCTGCGCGAGGACCCGGACATCATCCTGGTCGGCGAGTTGCGCGACCTGGAAACCATCCGCCTGGCGCTGACCGCCGCGGAAACCGGCCACCTGGTGTTCGGCACCCTGCACACCAGTTCGGCGGCCAAGACCATCGATCGCATCATCGACGTGTTCCCGGCCGGCGAAAAGCCGATGGTGCGCTCGATGCTGTCCGAATCGCTGCGCGCGGTGATCTCGCAGGCGCTGCTGAAGAAGGTCGGCGGCGGCCGCACCGCGGCGTGGGAAATCATGGTCGGCACCCCGGCGATCCGCAACCTGATCCGCGAGGACAAGGTGGCGCAGATGTATTCGGCGATCCAGACCGGCCAGCAGACCGGCATGCAGACCCTGGACCAGCACCTGCAGGACCTGGTCAAGCGCAGCCTGATCACCCGCAATCAGGCCCGCGAGTACGCCAAGGACAAGCGGGTCTTCGAGTGAAGCGGGGACCGGGGACCAGGGACCGGGGACCCGGAAGCAACAGCGACGCGACGTGATTTTCCACTGAGTGGATCGTGGAAGACTCGGGTGGCGGGAAGGGGGCAGCCGCGGCTGTCCCCGGTCCCCGGTCCCCGGTCCCCGGTCCCGGAGCCTCAAACCATGAGCACCATCGACTTCACCTCGTTCCTGAAACTGATGGCGCACCAGAAGGCGTCGGATCTGTTCATCACCTCGGGCATGCCGCCGGCGATCAAGGTGCACGGCAAGATCACCCCGATCACGCAGACGCCGCTGACCTCGCAGCAGAGCCGCGACCTGGTGCTGAACGTGATGACCCCGGCGCAGCGCGAGGAGTTCGAGAAGACCCACGAGTGCAACTTCGCCATCGGCGTGGCCGGGGTGGGGCGCTTCCGCGTCAGCTGCTTCTACCAGCGCAACCAGGTCGGCATGGTGCTGCGCCGGATCGAGACGCGCATCCCCACCGTCGACGAGCTGAACCTGCCGCCGGTGATCAAGACCCTGGCGATGACCAAGCGCGGCATCATCATCTTCGTCGGCGCCACCGGCACCGGCAAGTCGACCTCGCTGGCGGCGATGATCGGCTACCGCAACCAGAATTCCACCGGCCACATCATCACCATCGAAGACCCGATCGAGTTCGTGCACAAGCACGAGGGCTGCATCATCACCCAGCGCGAGGTCGGCATCGATACCGACAGCTGGGAGAACGCGCTGAAGAACACCCTGCGCCAGGCGCCGGACGTGATCATGATCGGCGAGGTGCGCACCCGCGAAGGCATGGACCACGCGATCTCCTTCGCCGAAACCGGCCACCTGGTGCTGTGCACCCTGCACGCCAACAACGCCAACCAGGCGATGGACCGCATCATCAACTTCTTCCCCGAGGACCGCCGCGGCCAGTTGCTGATGGACCTGTCGCTGAACCTGCGCGGCGTGGTCGCCCAGCAGCTGATCCCGACCCCGGACGGCAAGGGCCGCCGCGTGGCGATGGAGATCATGCTCGGCACGCCGCTGGTGCAGGACTACATCCGCGAGGGCGAGATCCACAAGCTCAAGGACGTGATGAAGGAATCCACCAACCTGGGCATGAAGACCTTCGACCAGAGCCTGTTCGAGCTGTACCAGGCCGGCGAGATCAGCTACGAGGACGCGCTGCGCCACGCCGACTCGCAGAACGAAGTGCGCCTGCGCATCAAGCTGGCCCAGGGCGGCGATGCCAAGACCCTGGCGCAGGGCATGGACGGAGTGGAGATCGCCGAGGTGCGCTGAGCCGGCCTGGCCGGCGATCGCCGGGGCAGGCGCAGGGCACGATGACACGGAATCGACGTGATCCCGGTTATATCCAGTTCGTCAACCGGTGTCGTGTTTTCAGCCACATGCTCGCAGGGTCCATCGAGGACTCTTCAAGCGAAGGGAGGGAGTCTGCGTGAACGACGCGCCTGAAGTGCTCTGGTCCACGCAGCCGCATGCCGGCTATTACATCAATTCGGTGGCGGTGTCCGACGATGGCGATGTCATCGCCGCCGGCACCTTCTTCCACGACTATGGCGGCGGGTCGCAGAGTGCCGGGCTGGACGCCGTGCCCGTCGACCAGCGCAAGATCTTCGAACGCTTGGCGCCTGCTGCCACGCGCAGCGACGTGCGCGACAACCAGGACGGGTGCTTCGGCACCTACGTCTGGGATCGTGCCGGCAAGCCGTTGCTGGCGAAAGAATTCGACGGCTGGCAGGGCGTGTACTGGGTCGATGTCGCGGCGGACGGGGGCACCGTGGCGAGCTGCGGCTGGAAGAGCCAGGATCCGTATGCGGGCTTCATCGGGGCCTGGACGGTCCCGGGCGGCGAGGAGCTGCTGTCGTTTCCGCTTCCAGGCCGCGGCAACATGGTCTCGCTGGATGGCTGCGGGCGGACCTTGCTGGCCGGTGCCGAGCAGGGCTATCTGTTCTGCCGCGATGGCGACGCGGCCTTCGCCGCGCCTGCGTGCATTGTGCTGAGCGCCGCGGGCGACACCGTGGTCGCCACCGGCATCGCCGCCGACGGCGCCACCGGGCTGGTGGCCAGCTATCACGGCGAGATCATCCTGTTCTCGATCACGTCCGGACACCCGGCGGCGCTGGCACGCTGGCAGTTGCCCAACGGCGCCTACACGCATGGCGCGGTGCTGTCCGCCGATGGGCGCAGGGCCTATGCCGGCGCCAGCGACGGCACGCTGTACGCCTTCGACGTGGCCGCGTTCCAGGGTATGCCCGCGCCGGTCTGGAGCGTGCCGATGCCCGGTGGCGCCAAGACCATCTACGGGCTGGCCTGCGATCGCGTCGGAGACAAGGTCGCGATCGCCGGCAATCTCGCGCAGGGCGGCGTCGTCGCAGTGTTCGCCGATGCCGGTAGCGCGGCACAGCTGCAGTGGACGTCACCCAGCCAGCACTCGCCCAACTGCCTGGCGTTCGACCCCGGCGGGCGCTGGCTGGGGCTGGCCGATGGCCACCCCGACGGCACGCCCGGCGGGTTCACCCTGTGGGATGCGAGCGATGGCACGCTGCAATGGAACTGGGCCGCGGGCAACATGAGCTGGCCGATCCGTCTGTGCGCCGATGCGTCGGTGGTGGTGGGCGGCAGCGACGACAGCACGGTCACGGCGTTCGTCGGCCCTGGCGCGGCTTCCGCCCGGGACCAGCCGGAGGCGGATGGGTGACAGGCGGGGACGCCGAGGCGCCGATCCGCACGCGCGCCGCGGCGCCGCGCCGCCCTGGCGCGCTGCTGGTGCTGTCGGCGGCGCTGGTGGCGGCGTGGCTGGCGGGCTTCGAGTTGGCGCGGGTCCTGGGATATCAGGCGCATGCCAGCCTGTGGTTCCCGCCGGTGGCGGTGACGTTGGCCGCCTTCATGGTGCTTGGCTGGCGCGGTGCGCCGGCGATCGCCATCGCGTGCGTGCTGGCCACGCTGCTCAGCTTCTATCGCACGACCGGCCACACGGTCGTCCCCGATCGGGCAGTCCTGCAGTACGCGCTGCTGTTCACCGCGCAACAGTTCTGCATCTGGGGCGGCCTGGCCTGGCTGCTGCGCCGGGTCGGTCAGGGAATGTCCTCGACCAGCCTGCCGCGCGCGGTCACCTACTTCATCCTGGGCGGCGGAGTGGCCTCGCTGCTGTCTGCCTGCCTGGGCGGCGCGGGTCTGGTCGTCACCGGCGCCATCGACCTGCCGACCATGTTCGCCCAGTCGATCCCGTGGGCGATCGGCGACTACGCCGGTCTGCTGGCGCTCGGCCCGCTGGCGATCCTCGCGCTGCTGCGTCTGGCCGAGTCCCTGCAGATCGCGCCGCGGCCTGGCATCCCGCGCTTGTCGGGGATGATCGCGCCGAGCGGAAGCGCCTCGGGCTATCTGGTCAAGCTAGGGCTCCTACTCGGCGTCACCCTGGCGGTGATGTGGCTCGCGGCCGCGTTGCCGCGGCAGCCGGCTGTGGTCTTCGCGTTGTTCGTGGTGGTGGTGATCCAGTTGTGGATCGTGCATACCCACGGAATGCTGCAGGCGCTGGTGGCGATCGCCGCCTTCAGCCTGCTGATCGCACTGGCCACGCCGCTGCTGCGGCTCGAGGCGCAGGCGCTCGCGCTGCAGTTCGCCATGATCAGCCTGGCGGCGAACAGCTACTTCGGTTTGGCCGTCCCCGGGCTCTACGCCGACAACACGCGGCTGCGCCATGCGCTGGTGCGCGATCCCGTGACCGGGGCGCTGTCGCGGACGGGATTCCTGGAGCAGGTACTCAACGATCTGCAACTGGCCGCGCAGGAGCCACGTCCGTTGGCGGTGATCGTTGCCGACATGGACAACCTCAAGGCCATCAACGACCAGTTCGGACACGCCGCCGGCGATGCGGCCTTGCGTGCTTTCGTCAAGCGGTGCCGGAGCTGTCTGCGGCCGGGCCAGTTGCTTGGGCGCCGCGGGGGCGACGAGTTCGCGCTGTATCTGCCGCTGACCACGCCGGAGAAGGCGCGCGGGCTCACCGATGCGCTGCGCGGGGCGCTTGCCAAGCCCGGCGAGGACGACGGGTTCGCGACCGCGCTGTCGGCCAGCTTCGGCATGGCCCTGTGCAACCGACGGGATCTGGACGCGGAAGCGCTGGAGGAACTTCTCGAACGCGCCGATGCGGAGATGTACGCGGACAAGCGGCAGCGCCGCGCCTTCGCTCGCTGACCGCGGTCGACGCGGCGCGATTCGACAAACGCATCGGCCGAGTGCCACGCATGCAAATAGACAACCCCTACGCCGTCCCCGCCGCCGCGCTGCCTGATGCCGCGCCCGCTAGGGCCCCTGCCACTGCTTCCCTGTCCACGCTGTTCGCGCCGTCGGCGGCCAAGCTGGCGCTACTGTGCGCCACCACCTTCGGCTGGTATGCGCTGTACTGGTTCTACCGCAACTGGCAGGCGATCCGCCTGATCTCCGGGCGCCGGCGCATCTCGCCGGTGTGGCGTTCGGTGTTCTCGCTGATCTGGATCTTCGCCTGTTTCCGCGCGTTGGATCGGTTGACCGGCCCGCATCGCTTCGGCGCGCTGGGCTGGTGCTTGCCGGCCCTGGCCTATGTCGTCGTGAGCCTGCTGGCGGTGTCGCCGTCCCCACTGGCATTGCTGGCCTTGTGCGCGTGGCTGCCGCTGCTGGTGGTCAACCGGCGATTGGCCCTTCTCAAGCGGGCTCGCGGCTTGCCTGCAAGCGCGCAGGAACGCTTCACCGCGTGGACCTGGGCGTGGCTGGCGATCGCCGGGCCGCCGGCCTTGCTGGTGCTGTCGAGCGTGGTGGTGAGCACGGTGATGGTGCTGGTGCGCTCCGCCTAGCGCTTCGTCCCAGCCGCCGGCAGTCGCATCACATGTCGCGTGCGGCCATGCCGGCACGGCGCGTTCGGGCGGTTTCACCTGCAACCACCACCCCGCTTGGTGTCTAATACCGCACCCCCCGTCGTGCCCATTCCCGTGAGCCTCCCCGATTCCGATCTGCGTCCGGACCTGGACCCTTTGCCCGACGACGGCACCGTCGTCACCTCCGGGCCGCTGACGCCGCCGGCGGATTCGGCCGGCACTGCGCTCGATGCGCAGGCGCTGCGCCACAGCGTGGCCGAAGACGTCCAGGGCATGCTGCTGGCGACGCTGGTGGCCTCGCTGGGCCTGGCGGTGTTCGCCCAGGGCGGGCTGATGATCGGCGGCATGGCTGGGGTGGCGTTCCTGCTGCACTACGCGCTGGGCTGGAACTTCGGGCTGATGTTCGTGCTGGTGAACCTGCCGTTCTATTGGCTGTCGGTGCGGCGCATGGGCTGGGAGTTCACTTGAAGACCTTCGTCGCGGTCGCCGCGTGCGGGGCGCTGACCGATCTGCTGCCGCGCTGGGCGCAGTATTCGGCGATGACGCCGCTGTACTCGGCGCTGGTGGGCGGCGCGCTGGTCGGGCTGGCGATCCTGTTCTTCATCCGCCATCGCGCCAGTCTCGGCGGCGTGGGCATCCTGGCGGTCTACCTGCAGCGCAGTCGCGGCTGGAGCGCGGGCAAGGTGCAGATGAGTTTCGACGCTGCGCTGATGCTCATCGCGTTCTTCGTGCTGGCGCCGCAGCAGGTGCTGTACTCGGCGATCGGCGCGGTGGTGCTGAGCCTGGTGCTGATGTTCAACCACCGTTCCGGGCGCTACATGGGCGTGTGAGCGTCTCGCCGCTGCGCTTGCTGCGCGGCGCGCGCGGCACGATGTGGATCGCGTCGTATCGAACGGCGAAGGCGAATGCCGATGCCGTGGCGAAGCGCGCAACGATGTCGTGCCGCTTCCCTGCACGCTGCAGCCGTGTTCGCGAAAGCGCGCGTCGGACGCATTGCATTGACGCGCATTCCATTCCGCGCGGCCACACGACCGATTCGGCTACCGTCACTGCGCCGCCGTGCCCCGCGCGAAGTGCTCAGCCCGGATGCAACTGTCTACGGGATATCCGGTGTGTCTACGAAATGGCCTTGTGGGCACGCGCGACGGCGGCGCATGCTGGCTGCGCAGGCGAGGGAAATACGCGCGATGACATGACGCGATGCACGGGAGTCATCGTGCCTGCGATGGGGGAACCGATCTAGATATTTCAGCGCTTGCCGGTTCGGCATCGCGAGCTGCCGCATGGCCGCGCGCCGTCATGGAAGTGGCGTTTTCAGCTGTCTTTCGAGCACCGAAGGAGAATGCGATGAAGCGTGCGATAGGGTTCGCGGCGGTTGCCTGCATCCTGGTCATGGCGTGTTCGGCCGTGAACCATTCTCCCACCGGTCCAGACCAGGGGCCTGCGCCTGTGGCGCGTCCGTCGGCGACGGCGACCCGACCCATGCCGGCCGCATGCCTGCCGCAAGCCGACTGGTTTCCGCACGCGAACACGCCGCCACCGGATTCGGCCGGATTCGCGTCCAGCAGCAACTGCGAGTTCCATCAGTGGTCGTGGAACGCGTTCCTGTGGCTGACCCAGGACGTGGGCGGGCAGCCGCGCTTCCTGACCATGCCCACCGACGGCATCGGCGGTGTCGCCGACGGCGTGCTGGATCCGCTGATCGGCCGCTCGCAGCAGGCGCGCACCGTGGAGCTGATCGATCAGGCGGGGCCGGACGGTGTGCTGGTGGATCGCAAGGGACGCGCGATCTATTACTCGATCCACTCCAACGACGTCTTCGGCCAGTTCATCGCCAGCAACAACCTGGAAGATCCGCAGGCGCTGCGTGGATTCGATCCGCAAAAGGCCTTTCCGGTGGACAGCATGACGCTGAAGGCGGCGTGGAAGGTGGTGCAGCCGGGCGAGGACGTGTCGACGTTCTATACGCGCCAAGCGCAGATCGCGAAGCTGGCCATGCGCAAAGGCAAGATCGTCGCCACCACCGACAGCGAAACCCAGACCGTGGCGCTGGTCGGCTTCCATATCGGCGGCACGGTCAACGGCCATCCGGAAATGATCTGGGCGACCTTCGAACACCAGGCCAATGCGCCGGACCTGCCACAGCCGATGGAGAAGATGCAGCCGAACGACATCGTCTCCGGCAAGGACTGGACGTTCTATCAGGCCGGCACGCCGTTCAAGCAGTGCAATCTCAACGCAGCCGGTTCCGGTGCGCTGACCTTGAATGCGCAGACGCAGACGCTGAGCCCGGTCACCCAGGTGTGCCGCATGGTGCCGTACGGCGGGGAGAAGCCGTGTCCGCCCGGGGCGACGGACTGCAATATCCCCAACATCATGTCGATGAACGCCTCGGCGCAGAGCCAGTTGAACGATGTGTGGAAGAACTACTTCGAGGTCGGTGCGATCTGGTTCAACCAGCTGGACGCGCTGCAGCCCAACTGCACCTTCCAGCCCGGCTCGTCCCTGGAGTGCGTACCGACTGGAGGCACATCGCCGCTGCTCACCGGCTCGATGCGGCTGTCCAATTCCACCATCGAGACCTTTACCCAGGTGCAGAGCACGCAGGACAACTGTTTCGCCTGCCACAACACCACCCAGGTGATTTCGCCCGATCCGCGCGCGCAGTCGTTGCCGGGGCTGAACGTCAATCTCAGCCACGTGGTGATCAACGACTACTTCCAGGCGCAGTTGCCGCAAAAGGCGCCGCCGGCGCCGCGGCCGGCCTCGCAGCGCTGAGGCGCGCCACTTCATCCGGATCAGGAGCAGATCACCATGTCCAGCAACGTGTTTCGAGTGCATCCGACGATCGGCATCGGCCGCGTCGGCGATAGCCAGGAATTCTATCTGGCGCCGGTCACCGCGGCCGGCGCGCGCGGCGCCGACGGCCTGATGGGCGGGTTGCCGGTGCAGCCCGGTACCCAGTCCACGCCGATCACCGCCGACCAGTTCCGCGATGCCGACGGAAACGTCAAGCGCCAGGCCGCGCGTTTCCACATCTACGCCTATCCCAGCGGCAGTTCCGGCACCTACCCCAACGGCGGCGGCACGCGCGTGGACGTGGGCAGCACGATCGACGGCAGGACGGTCAAGGACATCGTCTGGACCGTGCATCTGGCCAACAAGAAGCTCAACAACTATTCGACCGTCAGCAAAGGCAATCTGTTCATCGGCATCGAGGCGTATCCGCCTTCGCCGCAGAGCCCGCTGCAGCTGCGCAATCCGGAGTATGCAGGCAACAGCGATCCCCACGATCCGACCCGCCTGCGCCAGCTGGTCATCGATCCCGGCCCGCGCGCGATCAGCGCCGCCAGCGGAACCGGCAGCGTCATCGACTTCGACGCCCAGACCCAGGCCGCCTACGCCGATGCGTCCGGGACCATCACCGCGGTGGACTACCCGAAGAGTTTCCCCGCCGATTTCCATCAGCTGCACGAACCGCTCGGTCCGATCGAGTCGCTGGGCGACCTGCGCGTGGAGCAGGACGGCGCGCTGGTCGTCGCCGGCGGCTTCGCCAGGACGGTGGCGGTGATCGGCCAGGACGGCAGCTGGCCGCCGTTGAACGACGCAACCGAAAACGGCCTGTGGTTCGACGACGCGGCCGACGGCCCGGTCAACGCGGTGCTGCTCTTCGACGACGGCTCCACCGCCAGCGTGCAGGGCGCGTGGTACGTCACCGGCGATCCGGGCTACGCGCCGCAGACCCGCAACGTGGTCTCGACCTGGGACGACGTCTACGACGTGTGGGTGCGCGAGCTGGCGCTGGTGCCGTCGCTGTACGCGGGCGGCGGGTTCGTCGCGAACTACCAGCCGTCCTTCGGCGACGACATCCAGCCGATCTTCCATGCGGCGATGTTGCAGCGCTGGAACACCAACCTGCCGTCCGCCGCGATCCGCGGCCACGACATGATCGGTGCGATCACCCCCAGCGACGATCCCACGGTCAAGATTCCCAACCTGAAGACGCTGATCCGCGATCCGGCCTCCGCGGCCGACATCAAGACCGGCTCGCCGATGATGCCGCTGTCGCTCGGCGATGCGGCCAAGAGTTTTCTGACTGTCAGCCCGACCCAGTACTTCCTGCTCGGCCAGTGGCACAACAAGACCTACGCGCAAGGCGCCGGGCCGGCGCTGGGACCGGGCGAGACGCTGGATCGCATCACCCTGGAGAACTGCCTGGGCGGCCGCTACAGCCCGGGCATCGAGGTGTCGTTCCCGATCCGCGACGTCAACCTCTACGTGCAGGACTGGCAGGCACAGGATTGCGGGCCGTTCCGCGTGCGCCAGGCACCGCTGGACTACAGCAAGGCGACGCCTGGCGCGCCGTTCCTGAGCTTCGGCTACGTGCCGCTGCAGACCCAGCCGGTGGAGCCGGGCGACGTATCCAAGTTCATGTCGGTCCCCTGGCACACCGACTACAACTCCTGCGCCACGCATCTGCCCGATCCCAATCCGGGCGCGAACAACACCTTGTTCTGGTCGTGGCCGGCCGAGCGGCCGTTCGCGGTGTATCCGGTCTCGCTGTGCACCTTCGATCCGGGGGATCTGACCTGGAGCGTGGGTCAGCAGGTGTATTCGGTCCGCGGCAACGGCACCGACAGCGACTATCCGGCGCAAGTGGGGCGCTTCCAGCAGTACCAGGATTTCGTCGACAACTGGGCCAAGGTCGGCTTCGTGATCAGCGGCGCGCATATTCCGGCCGCCGACGGCAAGCCGGCCTATCCCGCGGAGATCTTCCTGGAAGTGCAGAGCCGCTTCGATGTCGGCAGCGACTACGTGGCGCCATGGCCGATGGCGGACATCCCCAAGTACACGCCGCCCAAGCGCTGATCCTGGGCATGGCGGCGCGTACGCCGGCCAGCGGCACGGCGAGCAGCGACCGCCACGCGGTTGTAATCGTCGGCGGCGGCACCGCCGGCTGCGCCACCGCGCTCGCGCTGGCCGCGCACGGGGTCGAGGACACGGTAGTCGTCGATCTGGGGCGTGCGCCCGGCTGGCGGCTGGGCGAGGCGATTGCGCCCAATGGCGCCGCCGTGCTGCAGCGCCTGGGCGTGTGGGACACCTTCCTGGCACAGGCGCCGTTGTCCTCGGCCGGCAGTTGCGCCAGCTGGGGCAAGCCCGAGCTTGGCTACAACGATTTCATCGTCGCCGGCCAAGGCAAGGGCTGGCATGTGGACCGCAGCGCCTTCGACGCGATGCTCGCCGCGGCAGTGCCCGCGCGTGGCGGCAGCGTGCTGCGTGGTCTGCGCCTTTGCGGGACAAGCCGCACCGAGCAGGGCGGCTACCTGCTGGAATTGCGCGATGGCGATGGCCGCCATCGGCAGCTGCAGGCCGGGTTCCTGGTCGACGCCAGCGGCATCGCCGCGGCCGCGGTGCGGCGGCTGGGCGTGGCCCGCAACGAGGTCGATTGCCTGGCGTTCGTCGCCGCCGTGTTCGCGCTGCAGCGTCCCGACGCGATCCCGTCGCAGGCCTTGCTGGAAGCCTGCCAGGACGGCTGGTGGTATGCGGCCAAGCTGCCGGGAGAGCGGATGGTGGTGGCGCTGGCAGTGGATCCCGCGCGGCAACGCCATTACCGCGATGCCGCGGTGTGGCTGGCCGCGGCCAAGGACACGCAGCACGTTGCGCGCTGGCTGCAGCAGGGCGAGGCGACCTTGCCGGACAACGGCGGTTTGTTGGCGGCCTTGGCGCCGGCGGCGATCCTGAGCCGCGTGGTCGGCGAACGCTGGCTGGCGGTGGGCGATGCCGCCAGTGCCTATGATCCGCTCGCCGCGCAGGGCATCGTCAAGGCCTTGCAGGACGGCGAGGCGGCGGGTCAGGCGCTTGCGCAACATCTGCACGGCGCGGGGCCGGAGGCGATGGCAAGCTACCAGGAGCGCGTGTTCGCCCGGTTCACCGAGCACCTGCGTCTGCGCCACGCGCTGTATGCGCGCGAACGGCGCTGGCCGCAGGCGCCGTTCTGGCAGGCGCGCTGGTCGCGGTGACGGTGCGCCTTTTCCTTGAATGCCCGGCCGAAGCACGGCCAATGCCCGGCGCGACCGCGTAGCGAATCGCTCAATCCTCTTCGGCCGCGTCCAGCGGTTGTGCGCGATCCGGGCACGGCGTTGGCACACCTAGCCGCTGCGCCAGGCGCCGCGCGTCGAACGGCGCGTGCACCTTCATGTCGTTGTCGAAATAGCAGTACACGTCGCGGCGCGTGCGCCGTGCGGCGGCCGGCCCGGCGCGTTGCGCATCGGCCGGCTCGCCGCCGCGGTGCCAGGCGTCGATGCGTGCGGCCCAGGCGTCCAGCGCCTTGTCGCTGTAGCCGCTGGCGTACAGCTGCGCGTCGCCGTGCAGGCGCAGATACAGGAAATCGGCGGTCACGTCTTCCAGGTATGGCCACTTGCCGGCGGTGTCGGCCTGCACCACGGCCACGCGGTGCTTGCGCAGCAGCGCCATCGCCTTGGGCGTGGCGAAGCTGGGATGGCGCACTTCCAGCGCATGGCGCAGGCGCCGGTTGCGGTCGATGGTCAGCAGGCTGCGTTCGTGCATGCGCTTGGCGTCGCGCTTGCCGGCCAGCGCCAGCGCGGCCTCGCTGGTGCGCGGCAGCAGCGACAGGAAATCGTCGAGCAGCGCGTGGTCGAAGGCCAGCGACGGCGGCAGCTGCCACAGCAACGGCCCCAGCTTCGGTCCCAGGCCGAGCAGGCCGGAGGCGAAGAAGTTGGCCAGCGGCTGCTCGCAGTCGCGCAGCCGTTTCAGGTGGGTGACGAAACGCGGGCCCTTGACCGCGAACACGAAGTCGCGCGGCGTCGCGTCATGCCAGGCGGTGTAGCTCTTCGGCGTCTGCAGCGAGTAGAACGAGCCGTTGAGTTCGACCGAGCGGAAACAGCGCGCGGCGTACTCCAGCTCGCGACGCTGCACCAGGTCGGACGGATAGAACACGCCGCGCCAGCGTGGATAGCGCCATCCGGAAATTCCGATACGCAGGCTCATGCACCGACCATGCCGGCGCCGGCGTGCAAGCGCCGTGCAGGTCGCGGCAAGGCGGTGTCGAGCGCGCTGGCCGCGCGCAGCGGCGTGTCAGCCGGTGGCGTTCACTGCGCGGCCGGCGCGGCCGCGATCACCGCGACGCTGGCGCGCTCGCGCCTGGACAGCAGCGGCAGGGTCGCCGCCTGGCGGCCCGGCGCGGCGTACAGCCACAGCGCGCAGCAGTCTTCGTAGGAGGTCAGGTAGCTGCTGCGGAACGCGACGATGCTGGCGCTGTAGCACTCCGCACCCTGCCGCAGGCGCAGGTCGGCGACGTAGTCGAAGGTGTAGTGGCCGGCGTCGTGCCACGGCCATTGCGCGCGTTCTTCGGCGTCGTCGACCTCGGCCGGAACCGGGCAGCGTGCGTTCGCATCCGGGCTGCGCTGCCGGCCCTGCGCGTCGAAGCCGAGCTGCTGCAGTTGCCGGTCCGCGACCGCGCGCAACTGCGGGTGCTGCGCCAGCCAGCGGGCGCTGTCCTGGTTCTCGGGCGTGGCCTGCGCCGGGTCCTGCGGCGGCGGCGCCAGCGTATGCCGGTAGCGGTAGCGCACCTGCAGCACGCGCGCGCTGGCGCGTTCGCCCGGCAGCGCCGACAACGGGCGCGACAGGCTCAGCGTGTCCTGCAGGTAGTCGCCGTCGCGATAGGCCGCATAGCTGCGGCCGTCGATGCGCAGCCAGTACAGCGCCTGGTCGCCGCCGCGGCCGTTGATGCTGAACACGCCGGCCGCCGGGCCGGCGTCGGATGCGTTGCCGGGGATGGCGGCGAAGCCGTGCGCGGCGTCGCGCCGCAGCACTGCGATCTCGGTGAACAGGCCGGTGCCGCCGACGTAGGCCGTGTCCAGCAGATCGCGCTGGCCGTCCTCGTCCAGGTCGACCAGCGTGTAGCGGTGGTAGCCGTTCTCGGAATCGTCGTTCTGCACGTTGCCCGCCGGTCCCCAGTACCTGCGCAAGGCCTGCCACTCGGCATCGGCGACGCCGGGCGGTTGCGCGGGCGCTGGCGCCGGTTCGCCGTCGTCGCCGGTCGTGACGATATCGAAGCTCAGGGCGGTGCGGTCGGCATGGCGCTGCAGCACCGTGTCGATCGGGGTGGGATCGGTGGCCGGCACGGCCTCGATCTCCAGGCGCAGTCGCTCCAGGACCTGCGGCAACGTCGTCGTGGCGTCGGCGGCTTGCGCGTGCGCTGCGGTGCAGGCGGCCAAGGCGAACAGCGCGACCGTCGCCACCCGCCATGGCTGGCGCATCCGCAGCGGCGCGGTGTCGACGGCATGCGTCCGCATCCGCGCCGTGCGCTGGCTCATGCCTTGCGCATCCACGCCGGATCGAGCCGCGCGATGCGCGCGAACGCCGGGCAATCCTCGCGGTGCGCGCCGCGCAGGTAGCCCAGGCTCATCAGGAATTCGCCGGTGATCTCGCCGCCGGTGAAGCGGAAGGTGCGCTTGAACAGCTTGATCCAGTCGGCCTTGTCGCGCGGATGGTGCGCGTCCAACCATGCGGCGAAACCGCCGTGCGATGCGCGCAGGCCCTGGATCACCTGCGCGTTGTGGATCGCGGCCTGCACCTTGAGCCGGTTGCGGACGATGCCGGGATCGGCGAGCAGGCGCAACACGTCGGCCTCGCCGTAGGCGGCGACCGTGTCCACGTCGAACTCGGCGTAGGCGGCGCGGAATCCGGCGCGCTTCTTCAGCATCAGCTCCCAGCTCAACCCGGCCTGGTTGATCTCCAGGATCAGGCGCTCGAACAGCTCGGCTTCGGCGCGTTGCGGCACGCCGTACTCGTCGTCGTGGTAGGGGCCGTGCAAGGCGTGGCCCGGGGCGATGTCGCAATAGGTGGTCATGCTGTGCCGGCTCCGTCAATCGTCCTGGTCTTGGTTTTCGGGGGAAACCTCGGCGCGCTGCGTATCCGGCAGTTTCAGGTCCGGCCAGCGTCGCGGCGCCAGTTCCAGCTTGCCGGCGCGCAGCGTCTCCAGCAGCGCATCCTGGCGCTTGGCGTCGCGGGCGAAGAAATGCACCCGCCCCGCGTCCTGCCAGCGGTCCTGGCTGCGCGCGTGGAGGCGGCACTCCATGCCGTAGGTCTCGTTCTCGTTGCACAGCAGCGTGTCGTCGCTGCCGTCGCTGTCCAGGTCGCGCAGCAACAGCACGCAGCGGCTGTCGCGCTGCCGGCAGTCGCCGTCGTGCAACTGGCCGGCGAGCAGTGCCTGCCACCAGTCGGCGCCGGGATCGGCGCTGCCGGCGGCGAGCGGAATGTGCTGGCGCAGCTGGACGGGGTCGGCGATGCGCGCGTGCTCGCGCGCGTCGCTGCGTTCGTCGCCCCAGCGTTGCGTGCGTTGCAGGGTGCGCTGCAGGCGCTCGCTTTGTACCGGGTCGTTGGCGAAGGCCGGCGCGTCGCGCAGCGCTTGCATGGCGCGGTAGCCGCGGCGACCGCTGTCGAAGCGCAGGTAGGACAGGTCCATCTCCGCGGCCGTGGTGCGGCCGTCGGCCAGGCGCTGCAGTTGGTTGCCGACGACGATGCGGTACGGATCCAGCAACGGCGACGCGCTGGCCAGCGCCAGGCCGATCACCACCCAGGACATGATCCGGTTGACCGGCGCCAGCGGCCGCAGCCAGTGTCCGCCCGGACGCAGCACCGCCCACGCGTAGCCGAACGCATAGCCGCAGGTGACCACCGCCACCAGCGCGCCACTGAACCGCTCCGCGCTCCAGCCGTACTGATCGATGCGCAGCCACAGCGCGTACAGCGCCAGCACCGCGTACAGCGGCAGGCTCAGCAGGCCGGCGTCGATCAGGCGCCGCAGCCATTGCGGATAGGGCGGGGTGGCCGCCCCGTCCTGGTACACCGCGTTGACGAACACCACCAGCGCCGCCACCAGTGCGATCAGGATGGTCGCCGCGGCGCGGGTTTCCCACAGCGGCTGCAGCCCGGTGAACGGCAGGCTCAGCGCGAACAGCACCGCCACGAACGCCAGCAGCGGCAACAGCCCGGTGCAGATCGCGAACAGGATCTGCCGCATCACCTGCACCGCGCGCTGCTGGGTGCGGCCGATCAGCAGGCCGAGGCCGAACATGGTGCCGGTGGCGAGGTAGATGAAGGCGGTTTCGCGGAACAGATCGCGGAAGAAGTTCAGTTTCACCAGCGCGAACAGCGCGCCCCACAGGCTCAGCACCAGCCAGCAGATGCCGACGAACAGCCCGGCCAGCGCCAGGGTCAGCGCGTTCTGCCAGGCGTGTTCGAACAGCTCGCGGTACGGCGCCTGCCATTGGCCATGCTGCAGCCGACACTGCAGCCACGGCAGCAGCACGAACATGGCCAGCGCGATCGTCACGCCGAACGGGCCCAGTACCTGCGTGCTGCGCAGCCCGGGCGCGCCGGTGGCGCTCCAGGCCGCCCAGCCGGACAGCGCCGCCACCAGCAGCGCCACCGCGATCACGTGCTGCCACAGGCGCAGCTCGTTCAGGTGCCGCACCGACAGCAGGGTCATCGACGGCACCGTCAGCACCAGGGTGTACCAGCACACCCGGCCGCCCAGCGTCCCGAACGGCCACAGGCCGGTCTCTGCGCCGCGTTGCGCCAGGTACATCAGCGCGCCCTGCAGCAGCGCCACCAGGACGATGAAGGCGCGGGTCTGGCGCGGCAGGTCGGGCGAAGTGTCCATACGATTCAGCATCCTTGGCGGCGCAGTGACGCGCGATCGGGCGATTATGGCAGCCCGATCCGGCCCGGCGCAGCGCGCGCCCGGGAGGGACGATAGAATGGGGCCATGTCCGCTTTGCCTACCCCCCTGGCCAACCAGCTGCTGATCGCGCTGCCGGCGCTGTCCGATCCCAATTTCGCACGCGGCGTGGCGCTGATCTGCCAGCACGACGAGAACGGCGCGATGGGCGTGCTGGTCAACCGCGCCTCCGAATACACGCTTGGCGAAGTGCTGTCGCAGATGGGCATCGATACCATCGACGAGCGCCTGCGCGAGCAGGTGGTACTCAGCGGCGGGCCGGTGCATCCGGAGCGCGGCTTCGTGATCCACGACGGCGAGCGCGCCTGGGATTCGAGCCTGGCCTTCGGCGACGGCCTGTTCCTGACCACCTCGCGCGACGTGCTCGAGGCGATGGCCCGCGGCGACGGCCCGCGCAATGCGGTGGTCGCGCTGGGCTGCGCCGGCTGGGGCGCCGGCCAGCTCGAATACGAACTGGGCGAGAACAGCTGGCTGACCGCGCCGGCCGATGCCGAACTGCTGTTCGAGCTGCCGCTGGAGCGGCGCTGGCAGACTGCCGCCGGCCGCATCGGCGTGGACCTGTTCCGCCTCACCGACTACAGCGGGCATGCCTGAGCCCGGCACGCCCGCCGCGGACAGCGCCGCCGCCGGCACGATCCGCCGCGACGGCACCGTGCTCGGCTTCGACGTCGGCAACCGCCGCATCGGCGTGGCCGTCGGCAGCAGTTTCGGCAGCGGCGCGCGCGCCCTGGCCGTGGTCGACGTGCATGCGCAGGGGCCGGACTGGCCGGCGCTGGATCGCCTGCATGCCGAATGGCGCCCGCACGGCCTGGTGGTCGGCGATCCGCTGACCCTCGAGGGCGCCGACCAACCCAACCGCAAGCGCGCGCACGCCTTCGCCCGCGAACTCGGCGCCCGCTACAAGTTGCCGGTGGTGCTGGTCGACGAGCGGTCCAGCTCGGTGGAGGCCGCCAAGCGCTTCGCCGTGGACCGCGCCGAAGGCCGCAAGCGCCGCCGCGACGCCGCCGCGCTGGACGCGGTCGCTGCCGCGGTGATCATCGAGCGCTGGCTGGCCGCGCCCGACGACGCCACGCCCATTTCCTGATTCCCTGCCCGGACCCGCCATGACTGACCCGCAACTCGATTCCAACGGGCGCCTGCGCCACCTGCTGACCCTGGAAGGCCTGCCGCGCGCGACCCTGCTGCAACTGCTGGACCGCGCCGGGCAGATCCGCGACGCGGCGGTGGGCCGGGTCGGCAAGCGCAACGTGCTGGCCGGCACCGCGGTGTGCACGCTGTTCTTCGAACCGTCCACGCGCACCCGCAGCTCGTTCCAGCTGGCCGCGCAACGGCTCGGCGCGGACGTGCTGAACTTCGACGCCTCGACCTCGTCCACGCGCAAGGGCGAGACCGCACGCGACACGCTGAAGAACTTGGAAGCGATGGGCGTGCGCGGCTTCGTCGTGCGCCATCCCGAGGATGGTGCGGTCGAGCGCTTGGCCGAGGCCGCAGGCGAGGGCACCGCGCTGATCAACGCCGGCGACGGCCGCAGCGCGCATCCCACTCAGGGCCTGCTCGACATGCTGACCCTGCGCCATGCCAAGGGCGGCGATTTTTCCAAGCTCAAGCTGGTCATCGTCGGCGACGTCAAGCACTCGCGCGTGGCGCGCTCGGACCTGCACGCGCTGCGCACGCTCGGCGCCGGCGAGGTGCGCGTGTGCGGCCCGCAGGCGCTGCTGCCCGACGACGGCACCCTGGACGGCTGCGTGGTCGGCGACGACTTCGACGCCATGCTCGACGGCGTGGACGCGGTGATGATGCTGCGCCTGCAGCGCGAGCGCATGGAGGAAGGTCTGGTGTCCTCGCTGGAGGGCTATCACGCGCAGTACGGCCTCACCGCCGAACGCCTGCGCCGCGCCGCGCCGGGCGCGGTGGTGCTGCACCCGGGGCCGATCAACCGCGGCGTGGAGATCACCGACGAGGTGGCCGACGGTCCGCAGTCGTGCGTGCTGCGCCAGGTCGCCAACGGCGTGGCGGTGCGCATGGCGGTGCTGGAGACGTTGCTGGGGTGATCGCCGTCGTGTGATCGCGACGGATCTTGTGGGAACCCCGGCGCTGCGGGTGGCGATCGGCACATCCGCGCCACCCCGATTCGGCCTACCATCGGGGGCGATCCTCCCCACGGACGCCCCCATGATCCATGCCCTGCGCCGCGCCGGTTTCGCCGCGGCTTGCGCCTCGCTTCTCGTCCTCGCCCAGGCCAACGCCGCCGCGCCGGTCGCCGCCGCGCCCGCTGCCGCCAGCGGCTACGACCCGCTCGCCCTGTTCGCGCCGCTGCAGCTGCCGCAGCCGGCCAGCGCCTATCGCAGCGGCGGCGGCGTGCCCGGGCCGCTGTACTGGCAGAACCGCGCCGACTACGACCTGCACGCCAGCATCGATCCGGCCACGCGCATGCTCAGCGGCCAGGAAACCATCACCTACCGCAACCGCAGCCCGGACACGCTGGACGTGCTGTGGCTGCAGCTGGACCAGAACCTCTACCGCGCCGACGCGCGCGCCCGCGGCGTGCGCCCGGCGCGCGAGGAGCGTGCGCCGTCGCCGGCTACCGACGGCTACCGCATCGCCAGGGTGGAGGTGGAGCAGGGCGGCAAGCGCGTGCCGGCCACGTTCCTGATCGACGACACGCGCATGCGCGTGGACCTGCCACAGCCGCTGGCTGGCGCCGGCGCGGCGCTGAAGCTGCATATCGACTACGCCTACACGGTGCCCGGCACCTGGGGCGGACGCACCGCGATCACCCCGACCGGCGATGGCGACATCTACGAGATCGCGCAGTGGTATCCGCGCATGGCGGTGTACGACGACCAGCGCGGCTGGGACACCCAGCCCTACCTTGGTGCGGAGTTCTACCTGGAATACGGCGACTTCGACTACGCGGTGACGGTGCCGTGGAACTATCTGGTCGCCGGTTCCGGCGAACTGACGAACTCGGCGCAGGTGCTCACCGCCACGCAGCGCCAGCGCCTGGCGCAGGCCGCGGCCAGCGACCGCACCGTGGCGATCCGCAGCGCCGCCGAGATCGGCGATGCGGCCAGCCGGCCGACCGCCAGCGGCACCCAGACCTGGCGCTTCCACATGGCGCATACCCGCGACGTGGCCTTCGCCGCCTCGCCGGCGTTCGTCTGGGACGCCGCGCGCATCGACCTGCCCGAAGGCAAGCACGCGCTGGCGATGTCGGTGTATCCGCGCGAAGGCGTCGGCGCCGACAAATGGGACCGCTCCACCGAGTTCGTCAAGGCCTCGATCGAGCACTTCTCGCGGTGGTATCCGTATCCGTGGCCGGTGGCGGTGAACCTCGGCGGTCACGGCGCCGGCATGGAGTATCCGGGCATCGTCTTCGACGACATGCACGACGGCGGCAAGGAGCTGTTCTGGATCACCGCGCACGAACTGGGCCACGGCTGGTTTCCGATGATCGTCGGCTCCAACGAGCGCCGCGACGCGTTCATGGACGAAGGCTTCAACACCTTCATCGACGTCTACGCCTCCGATGCGATCAACCATGGCGAATTCGCGCCCAAGCGCGACAGCGAGTACGCGCCCAAGGGCGGCAACCCGGTCGACGAGATCCTGCCGCTGCTGGCCGACGCGCAGGCGCCGACCCTGCTGGATCGCGCCGACGCCACCAGCGAGACCTACCGGCACTCGCTGACCTACTTCAAGGGCGCGCTGGGCCTGGTGCTGCTGCGCGAACAGATCCTCGGCCCGGCGCGCTTCGACCCGGCGTTCCGCAAGTACATCGCCACCTGGGCGTACAAGCATCCGACCCCGTCGGATTTCTTCCGGCTGATGGAAAGCGAATCCGGCGAAGACCTGGCGTGGTGGTGGCGCGGCTGGTATCTCAACAATTGGCAGCTGGACATGGGCGTGCGCGCGGCCAGCTATGTCGGGCACGATCCGGCCAAGGGCCTGCTGGTGACCTTGCAGAGCAGGCAGAAGCTGGTGATGCCGGCGACGCTGCGCATCGACTTCGCCGACGGCAGCCACCTCGACCAGCGCGTGCCGGTGGAAACCTGGATCCAGCAGACCCAGCCGCAGATCCGCGTGCCGAGCACGCAGAAGGTGCTGCACGTGACCCTGGATCCGGATCATCGCCTGCCCGATGCCGACCGCGGCGACAACGAGATCGACGCGGTGAGTTGAGGCCGTGGGCTGCGCGGCGCGTGGCGGCTGCGTGCCGCTTGCGCAGTGCCGCCGGCGCGGCGATAGTGCCGCTCCGCACGCGTCCGCGTGCGTCCGCGTGCGTTCGCACGCAGGGAGAAGGTTCTTGCCAGCAAGTGTCGATGCCGCCGTGGCGATCGCTTCATGTAGCGCTGTAGTACCGAGCATGGCGTCGCGCGTTGCATGGGTCATCCGCGCGCGCCGGATCGATGCGATGGCGTCGCCGCCACGCGCACGCCTGTTGCGGCGATGGCGCTGCGCCGCATCGCGTCTGGCCGCGCTGCTGTGTCTGCTGGCCGCCGCGCCGCTGGCCGGCGCCTGGCATCCGCAGTACCCGCCCTGGGCCGGCACGCCGCCGCGCGCGGCATGCGAGGTGCAGGCGCTGGAGCCGGCCGATGGCGGCGAGGTGCGCTGGGGTGGGATGTCGACCTACCGCCATGCGGGCATCCGCCTGCAGCTCGATTTCACCGATATGCCGATGCTGCAGCTGTTCGATGCGCACGATCGCGCCCTGGTCGCGCCGGTCGCCTTGAGCGGCGGGCAGATGGGGTTCCATGGCGTGGAAACGATGGACCTCAACCGCGACCGGCGACCGGATTTCGTCGTCACTCTCGGCAGCGGCGGGGTCGGCCTGGCCGGCGGCAACGCCTGGCGCCGGGTGCTGCTGTCCGACGGCAATGGCTATCGGTCGATCGACGTGGAGACCCACGAACCCACTGCCGACGATTACCGGCTGCTGCCGCACCGTGCCGGTTGCGGACTGCTGCAATTGGTGCCGGTCTGGGCCGATGCGTCGCTGAGCCGCGACCGCAAGCCGCACCTGTTCTGGGTGTATCGCCTGTTGCGCTTCGAACACGGGCGTGCCGCGTACGCCGATTCAGATCTGCCCGGATTGCCCAAGTGGATCCTCTACACCGCACGCCCGCACAACAGTCGCGCCACCACGCTGCTCGGTCCCGTGCAGAAGCGCGCGGCGTGGGCGGCGCGCGAGCACGGCAGGATCGCGCCGGCGCCGGCCGGCCCGTAGCGTTCCCAATCGTCCGGGCGGTCGTTGGCGACGGCGGCCGGCCGACATCGCGTGCGCCGGTGCATGCTGCACGCGCAACATCGGCTGCATGGGGGGCAGGCGTGGCAATGACGCGCGATTGTCTCCACCGCGTAGCGAGCGCGCTCGGCAGGTGGCGCCGAGCGGCGTGCGGACGACGCTGCGCCGCGGTTCTTCGTCGTGTTCGGCACATGTGCAGTGTCGCGCGCGATCGCGCGGCGCACGCCTGTCTGCGGCTGTCGTTGTCTGTCCCCGTCTGTCCGTTCGTGTCCGCTTCGCCTGTCTCGCTCGCCGATCGTAGGAGCGGATCTAGCTTCCCGATTTGAGGGGATTGCGCCTGCGCCGGCTCGCGCCAAGACTGCGCCCGGCCCCCACGCCCCGTGCCATCGCCCATCGCGTTCCGCGCAGGGCGCCAGGCGCTTTTCGCTGCAAGATGGGAGAGTCCGATGAACACCCAGTCCCTCACAGGCATGCTCGCGCTTGCCTCGCTGTTGTGCGTATCGCCCGCTATCGCCGGCCCGATCGGCTACGGCGCCGCCACCACCGGCGGCGGCAACGCTGTGCCGATCAACGTCGCCACGATGGAGGCGATGCAGGCCGCGATCAACAACTATTCCGGCAGCGGCGGCCTGGTGCTGAACTACACCGGCCAGTTCGACTTCGCCAGCATCGGCAACGTGTGCGCGCAGTGGCAGCTGCCGGCCAGGACCGTGCAGATCAAGAACAAGAGCAATATCACCATCCGCGGCGCCAACGGCTCGTCGGCGAACTTCGGCCTGTGGGTGGTGGGCAATGCGCACAACATCATCATCCGCAACATGACCATCGGCCTGCTGCGCGGCGGCGAGGACGCCGACTCGATCTCGCTGGAAGGCAATTCCACTGGCGAGCCGTCCAACATCTGGGTCGACCACAACACCTTGTTCGCCTCGCTGACCAAGTGCGCCGGCGCCGGCGACGCCTCCTTCGACGGCGGCATCGACATGAAGAAGGGCGTCCACCACGTCACCGTGTCGTACAACTACGTGCACGACTACCAGAAGGTCGCGCTCAACGGCTACAGCGACAACGACACCAAGAATGCCGCGGCGCGTACCACCTACCACCACAACCGCTTCGAGAACGTGGAATCGCGGCTGCCGCTGCAACGCCGCGGCCTGAGCCACATCTACAACAACTACTTCAACAACGTGCTCACCTCCGGCATCAACGTGCGCATGGGCGGGGTGGCGTTGATCGAGGCCAACTACTTCGAGAACGCCAAGAACCCGGTCACCTCGCGCGACAGCACCGCGATCGGCTACTGGGACCTGGTCAACAACCATGTCGGCAGCGGCATCACCTGGACCGTGCCCGAGAGCACCAGCAAGCCCTACGCCAACGCCACCACCTGGATCTCGTCGAAGGTGTTCCCCGAGCCGCTGGGCTACCTGTACACCGCGATTCCGGCCGCGCAGGTCAAGGCCAAAGTCATCGCTACGGCCGGCGCCGGCACCAACCTGGCCGAGTAACGCGAACCTCCCTGGCGCCCCGGACAACCGGGGCGCCTGCGTCCGCGGCGCGGGCCTGCCCGCCGCCATTCGGGATGCGCCTCCCGGGCCGCGGCCTCCGCGCTTGAGTCGGGTGCGCGGATCTCCCAGAATGCGTCATCGACGGCGGAAGGAGCCACGTCCCATGTCCGACGCCAGTTCCCTCGCGCTGCGCGCGCGCTGCCGCGCCGTAGGCCCTGCAGGCTTGCGAATGCCGATGCGCCGATTGCGCCGCGCCGCGTTGCTGATCCTTTCTCTCGTCTCGACCGCAGGATGCACCATGGCCGATCCTTCGCTTTCCAAAGAGCAATTCGCGCAGCAGGTCACCACGTTGTTGGGTGGCCGGGATGCCGTGGAGGTGCCGGCTTCGGCGCTCACCACATTCGCATGGCAGCGCCTGTGCTTCGAGCGCGACGACGCGCTGCTGCTGAAGTTCACCGTGGACGGCGACGAGCGCGTGCTGTCGCTGCCCTACGAGGAGTTCTTCGTCGACGAGGGCCACGTGCAGGATTCGCTGGAGGATGCCTGCCTCGGCCCGGGCGACAGGATCGTGGTCAGGAAGAAATATCCCGGATACACCGGCCCGGTGGAATTCCAGAAGAGTCGTCAGGGAGGCTAGTCATGGTCGACATCACCGACCCGAAAGGCGCCAAGCGGGAGATCGAGCAGGAGGCTTATCGGTACTACGAGCAGTTGAGCGGCACGCCGCTGGCCAGGCGGCCCGACGGCAGCTTCGCCGCGCAAGGCCACAACGACGAGCTCGATGCGTTCCGCCATGCCTATACCAGCGGCCGCGTCACCCAGGTCGCCGGCGGCATGCAGTGGGTCGCGCGCCATTTCGGCAACGACGCGGAGATCGGCGCGGCGCATCCCAACGATCCGTACGAACACCGCATGGACCTGTGGAACAACGAGGCCGGCCGCCGCCTGGGCGATGCCGCCGCCGACGCGCCCGACCTGGCCCAGCGCACCTACGCGGCGCTGCGCAACGGCGAACTGGCCACCGGCCTGTCCGATCCGCGCCTGCGCCAGCTGTATCCGGACGATCCGCGCCTGCAACTGGCGCAGGGCGACCCGCAGCGCGACCTGGTCACCGGCGGCGACGTGGACCGCATCAACCGCGACGTCTCGCGGCTGCAGGATCAGGCCCAGGACCGATTTCCGCCCGGCCATCAGGACCGCGCGTATTTCGACGCCTTGCGCGCGCAACTGCCGGCCGAGGTGTCCGACACCAAGGTCGCGCAGGCGATGCTGGCGGCCAAGTCCGAAGGCATCGAGCGGGTCGACCAGCTCGGCACGGCGACGCTGCACAACGATCAGATCTTCGTCAGCGGCAAGACCCCCGGTTTCCGTGCCCAGATCGACGCCAACGCGCCGGCGCCGGACATGCGCGAGACCGTCTACCAGACCGACCAGCACAACCTGGTGCGCGCGTACGACGAGCAGCACCGCACGCAGCCGCAAGCCCAGCAGCCGCAGTACGCGGCGCCGGGCGGACCGTAGCGCGATGCGTCGGCGCCATGCGCCGACGTGCGGGCATGGCGCCCTACTGGTGCGACCGATCGTGCAGTGGTTTGCCGCGCCCCTGCGCCTGGTGTAAGCCGCATTGCCTTTCGCCAGGGCGGGTGCGCCTGGCGGAGCGCCTCGATGCGCAAGCGGACATCGCTTGGGGACACTGAGCGCTGCTGCCGCGCCAGCGTGAGGCGAATGTCGCGCGCGGCACCGGAGCGCGGCGATTTTGGCTATATTTGCCGCGGGGACGCCGGCAGGGGGCCGGTGTCGCAGATCAAGGGACGATCGTGGACATCCAGCAACGCCGTTTTTCGAACCGTATCGGCTATGTCTTCGGCGACGACGAAGTGCACTATTCGGTACAGGACAGCTCCGGCAGCCGCAGCTTCTCGGTGGGCTACGGCGACATCGGCCGCGACCGCCAGACCCTGACCGAGCGCAATCAGTGGCTGCGCAATGCCGGCATGCTGTGGGGTGTGCTGGGGCTGGTGCTGACCGTGATGGCTTCGCTGAAATCGCATGCGTTCACGCCCTCGTTCTGGCTGTGGGTCGGCATGATCTGCTATGCCGCCTATCACTTGATCGTGACCCACTACCTGATCATTCCGACCGAGAAGGGCAACCTGCTGGTCATCAAGAATGCCGACGGCGAGCGGATCGTCGCGCAGCTCGAACAGCGCCGCGCCAGCTACTTGCGGCGCGAGTACGACGTCATGCTCGCCGAAGAGCATCCCGAACAGCGCCGCAACCGTTTCAAATGGCTGCACCGCGAGGGCGTATTGAGCAGCGAGGAACTGGAGCAGCGCCTGCAGCAGGTGGATGCTCGCGATCCGGCGCTGCTGGTGGTGCAACAGGTCTTGTCGGGCAACCAACTGCACTGAGCCAGTAGCGGTTGCCGCCGCCCGCGCCGCGACGCGGAGGCATGCAAAGCGGATGGCGTCCGCCGCGCCAGTGGCGCTGGCGTGCGCTTTTTTACGTCCGGAATGCATGCGGCCATGGATCGGCCGCACGGTGTTTTCGCATCCCGACGCCTGGGCCTGCAACGAAAACGCCGCGGCCGTTGCCGGTCGCGGCGCGGATGCTGGACGCGCGCGTTACTGCGGTGCGGCCGGCGCCTTGGTGCGCGGGATCACGTACGAAGTGATGTATTCGCCGTTGGAACCGTAGACCACGACGATGGTGTTGTTGGCGTCCTGGTAGACCACGGTGGCGCTGCACGGGCAGCTCGCGGCGGCGGTGACCATGCCGAGCGGGCGGTCCTTCTCGTCGTTGACGGCGATCAGCTGCTCTTCGGCGGCCGAGCCGATCGGCAGGCGCGATTCGGCGCCCGGGGTGACCGCGATCACCGTGATCACGTCGTCCTTCGACGAGTTGATCTGCGCGAACTTCAGCCCGGACTTCTCGAACGTGTAGACCTTGAACAGCGGCGACAGGCTGACGTTCTTCTTGCCGGCCGGGACGCGGTCGCCCAGGCCCTGGACGACGTCGTTGGCTTCGAGCTTCTGCCCGGCGGCGTGGGTCTGCGCCGCCGCGAACGCGGCGGCCAGGACGGCCAGGGTCAACAGGGGTTTGAACATGGGTGTCTCTCCTTGTCTTGATGCAGCGGACCGGTGCGCCAGAGGCCGGGCGGCAGCCGTGGTCCTTTCCGGCCAGGCCGCTCGGTGCAGGCCGTCTCCCGGCCTGCCATCACGCGTGCGGGCGGAGCCTCGCGGTGCGACCGGTGCAGCGCCATCCGCGGCGCGGACTCCGGTCGTCGAGGCGGGCTCCCAATCCGACGCATGTTCAGTATTTCTGACGTTAGTATCGCTGTCAATACCGAAAATCAATGACATGCGCGATGTGCGAGGAAATTCGCTGGTTTTGTATTTCCGAACTTGGCGTGTCACCCGTGCCCCGAGCGCGCGCTTGCTCGTGCATAGGCCGCGCAGGGAAGGGGGTGGGACAGGCAGGGGCAGGGCAGGGAGGGGCAGGGAAGGGAAGAGCGATCAAGCGGGCACGCGTCCACGTCCGGGTGGCAACGTGCGCTCTTCGCGCGACAAGCGGCCTCGCGGTCGGCCGTGGCCGATCACCAGTTGCCGGACGGGCGATCGCCACACGCTCGCCGCCGATGCCTAACCGCCAAGGCAATGGCCCATCCCGATCGCCTCGACAGACGCAAGCGAGCACGCCGCCATCGCGACGCGGTATCGTGTCGGGATTCCTGCCGATCGACCAACCCGATGCCGCATCCGTCCATGCCTCCCGGTCCCGCTGCCACGTCCGCCACGCCCGCGCTGAGCCATGCGCTGAAACCGCGGCAACTGATCATGATGGGCCTGGGCAGCGCGATCGGCGCCGGGCTGTTCCTGGGCTCGGGCGTGGGTGTGCACGCGGCCGGGCCGGCGGTGCTGATTTCCTACCTGGTCGCCGGCGCGCTGGTGATCATCGTGATGAACGCGCTGGGCGAGATGGCCGCGGCCAAGCCGGCCAGCGGCGCGTTCTCGGTGTATGCCGCCGATGCGATGGGCGCCACCGCGGGGGCGACGGTGGGCTGGCTGTGGTGGCTGCAACTGGTGATCGTGATCGCCGCCGAGGCGGTGGGTGCGGCCGGCCTGCTGGCCACGGTCTGGCCGGCATTGCCGGTGCCGCTGGTCGCGGTGGTGTTCATGGCCGCGTTCACCGCGATCAACCTGCTGGGCGTGCGCAATTTCGGCGAATTCGAATTCTGGTTCGCGATCCTCAAGGTGGTGGCGATCATCGCCTTCATCCTGATCGGCGTGGCGCTGCTGGCCGGCTGGTTGCCGAACGTGGCCTCGCCGGGCTGGTCCAACGTCACCGGCAACGGCGGCTTCGCGCCCAAGGGCGCCGCCGGCATCGGCGCGGCGTTGCTGGTGGTGGTGTTCGCCTTCGGCGGCACCGAGATCGTGGCGGTGGCGGCGGCCGAGACCGCCGACCCGGAGCGCAGCATCGCGCGCGCGATCCGCACCGTGGCCTGGCGCATCCTGGTGTTCTACATCGGCTCGCTGAGCGTGATCATCGCGGTGGTGCCGTGGCAGAGCGAGGCGCTGAGCTCGCCGTTCGCCGCGGTGCTGCAGGCGGCCAGGATCCCCGGCGCGGCCACCGGCATCACCCTGATCGCGGTGATCGCGCTGCTGTCGGCGCTCAACGCCAATCTGTACGGCGCCTCGCGGATGATCTTCTCGCTGGCGCAGCGTGGCGAGGCGCCGCGCGCACTGGCGTTCACCAGCCGCCACCAGGTACCGCTGCTGGCGGTGCTGGCGAGCGTGCTGTTCGGCTTCGTCGCCGCGGTGCTGGAGCTGCTGTATCCGAACCGGGTGCTGCCGGTGCTGTTGAACATCGTCGGCGCGACCTGCTTGCTGGTGTGGACGATCTCGCTGCTGTCGCAGCTGATTCTGCGCGCGCGCGCGGACCGTGCCGGCACCCGCCTGCCGTTCCGCATGCGCGGCTATCCGGTGCTGACCGTGCTGGCGCTGGCGATCCTGGCGCTGATCTTCGGCCTGCTGGTGGCCTCGGCCGACACCCGCGCGCAGTTCCTGTCGATGGCCGCGCTGACCGCTGCGATCGCGCTGGTCAGCGGCGTGGCGCGGCGGCTGCGCGGGTAGGGCAGGGCGCTGCGCTTCCTGTTGGAGCGGCTTCAGCCGCGACCTGAAGCGGACATTGCGATGTAGGCAGAAGAGAGCGCTGCATTTTTGGAGGAACGCAAAGCGTCGTGCTTGCGTTCGTCGCGGCTGAAGCCGCTCCTACAGAACAGCCGCGGGCCGCTCAGCCCAGCAGCAGGCGTGCGCCCAGCGCGCACAGCAGGGCAGGCGGCATCACCAGCGCGCCGACCTTCAGGAAGCGCCAGAAGCCCACGTCCTCGCCCTCGCGGCGGATCGCGGTCAGCCACAGGATGGTGGCCAGCGAGCCGGTGATCGACAGGTTCGGGCCCAGGTCCACGCCGATCAGCAGCGCATCGACCACCAGTTGCGGCGGATGTGCTTGGGCGATGGTGGTGCTGGCGATCAGCCCGGCCGGCAGGTTGTTCATCAGGTTGGAGGCGAACGCCAAGAGCGTGCCGGCCGCGCCGGCGGTGGCCAGCGGCGACTGCGCGCTCGCGCCGGCCAAGGCCTGCGCGAGCGCGCCGATGACCCCTGTACGTTGCAGCGCCTCGACCAGCACGAACAGCCCGGCCACCAGCGGCAGCACCGCCCACGACACCGCCTTGGCCAGCGGCAGCGGCGATTGCCGGCCGCCCAGGCACACCGCGGCCAGCGTGGCCAGGCCGGCCAGGCAGGTGGGCAGGCCCAGCTCCAGGCCCAGTGCGGAGACGCCGACCAGCAACGCCGCGGTGGCGAGGATGCCGGCCAGCGCGAAGGCGCCGCCACGGCTGAGCGGCGCGGTGTCCACGCGTTCGGCGCAGCGCCCGCGCAGGTCCTTGCGCTCGGCCCAGTACAGCATGCCGAAGGTGACCCCGATCGCCAGCAGCGACGGCAGCGCGAAGGCGGCCATCCATGCGCCCAGCGTCGGCATGGTGCCGCCGTACAGCACCAGGTTGGCGGGGTTGGAGATCGGCAGCACGAAGCTGGCGGCGTTGGCGATCAGCGCGCAGGCGAACAGCAGCGGCAGCGGCTTGGCCCCGGCCTTGCGCGCGGCGGCGTACACCGCCGGGGTCAGCACCACCGCGGTGGCGTCGTTGGACAGGAACGCGGTGACCACGATGCCGACCCCGAACACCAGCGCGAACAGGCGCCGCGGCGAGCCCTTGGCCAGGTTCACCGCATGCGTCGCCACCCAGTCGAACAGGCCTTCGGCGCGCGCGGTTTCCGACAGCAGCATCATCCCGATCAGGAACAGGTAGACGTCGTAGCCCTTCAGGACCGCATGCCAGGCTTCGGCGCCGGGCATCAGGCCGAGCACCATCAGCAGCAACGCCCCGCCCACCGCCCACAGCGCCTCGGGCAGCTTGAACGGCCGCGCGATCACCCCGGCCGTGGCCAGCGCGCAGATACTCCAGGTGGCGAGGTTCGCCGCGTGCCCGCTCAGCATGCGCGTGCGGCCGTGGCAGCGGGGCAGGGTGCGCGCACGCTGCGCCGCTGGCATCTGACGCGGACAGGATTGCGGTCCGCGGTGTACGCGTGGGAAAGGACGGACATGGGGGCGATTCGGCGCGTGCAACCGCGGGGAGAACGGGCCGGCAAGGATAGCAAGCCGGTCGCCGCCGGCTTGGCGTCCGGGGCATTGCGCGGCGTTTGCGCGCGGCGGCGTTCAGCAGCGAGGCAGCAGCGAAGCGGCGACCGGGGAGTCGGAAAAGCGTACGTCAGGGCTGCGGGTGCGTCGGCATACGTTGCATGCGGCAATCTCCCGCAACCGCTCCTGCCGACTCCAGGAAAAGCCGGTGCCACTGTTGTGCACGCGCTGCGAGTGCATGTTGCGCGCGCCATCGCCTGGCGTACCCCGCCTACCCCGGAAAAGTGAGTACCAGTGCTGTGGTTAGGCTACGAGTGCGCATTGCAATGCAATGATCGACCCGGCCACGCTTCTGCCAATCCCCAATCCCCAATCCCCAATCCCCAATCCCCAATCCCCAATCCCCAATCCCCGCCACTAAGACACATACCTGTCGATCCAGCGCTGCAGGACATCGCTCAGGCTCGGCTTGGCCGGCAGCGACAGCGCCGCGCTGCGCGCGAAGCCGGCCGCGGCCTGTGCGAAGTCCTGTTTCGCGCGCCGCGTCGCCTGCTGCGCCGCCGCCTGCTGCTGGCGCAACTGCACGATGTGCAGCGACGGCCGTCCGGGCGGCGCGAACTTCTGGTCGCGGCGCAATGCGTCGGCGGACAGCGTGGTGGCGTGTGCGGCCTGCGCCAGCGCCTGCCTGGCCTTGAGCACCTGCAGCAGCCATTGCCCGGTCTCGCTGAGCTGCCAGGGTGCGGCGGGGTCGGAGGTGGCGATCAGCAACGGCGGAATCGCGGCACCGGCAAGCTCGGCGACGCTCGGGTCCAGGCGCTGCAGCCGTTCGAGGACGTCGGCCTGCGCGAAAGCGGTGTCGGTTGCCATGGGCGGCCCGGGAAGAAACGAGCGCGGACTGTACGCGGTTTTGCCGTGCGGGTGGCTGCCGCACCGCCGAGGATGCGCAGCAACTGGCTTCTGCTGTCCTGCCTTCGCCTGGCTCGGTGCTGGCAGCGGCAGCGGCAGGTGCAGTTTCGGCCCGGACGCTGCCTCTGTGCTGTGGCTTTCTGTCGCGGCTGAAGCCGCTCCTACAGGAGTAAAGGACCGGAAGCCGTGCCGGTCCGTGCGCCGGCTCAGCTGCCGCCAGTCGCGGTTTCCGGCGCCGCGTCGGCGGTGTCGGCGCCGCGCTTCTGCGCGAACAGCCATTGCCACATCTTCGGGTCGCGGTAGGTGGCGTCCCAGGCGTTGTGGTTGCCGTCCGGATATTCGGTGTAGTGCACGTCGGCCTCCAGGTTCTTGAACGCGCGATAGATCTTGCGGTCGTCGTGCGGCAGCACCACGTCGTCCTGCGCACCGTGAAAGATCCATACCGGAATCCGCTGCAGGCGTTCGGCCAGTGCGGTGTAGGGATCGGGAAGTTCCGCCACCGGGGTGACCACCAGATATTCGCGGTCCTCGTGCGGGGACAGGATCGCGCCGCAGATCGGTACCAGCGCGGCGAAGCGCTGCGGCTGCTGCAGCGCGATTTCCCAGGTGCCGTAACCGCCCATCGACATGCCGGTCAGGTAGGTACGTTGCGGATCGGCGCCGAATTCGGCGCTGGCCGCGTCCAGCGCCTGCAGCGCCATGGTCGCGTTGACCCCGTTCCACTCCTGGTCCTCCGGAACCTGCGGCATCACCACCAGCGCCGGGAAGTCGCCCAGGTGGCGGCGCAGGTACGGGCCCACGCCCGCATCGGCCTGCTGCTTGCCGTCGCTGCCGCGCTCGCCGGACCCGTGCAGGAACAGCACCACCGGCACCGGGCCCTGGCGATGCGGTGGCGCCGGCACGAACACCTGGTAGCGGTACAGGCGCCCGTCCACGGTCAGCTGGCGGGATACGAAGTGGCCGCTGGCCGGGTCGCTGGGCAGGCTGCTGCAACCGACCATCGACAGGCACAGCAGGATCAGCAACGAACGCATGGACATGGGCGGCCCTCGGCGGTGTGAACCCCCAGTATCGGCGTCCCGGCCCTTGCGCGACAGAGCGCCGTGCCGCCAGCGCCGGGCCCGGACATGCGCCAGTCAGGCGCGGGCCGCTGGGCCTTCCTCTTTTCGCACGCGCGCCGGCGCCGTCTTCGCGCAGTCGGCAAGCGCAAGCGAACGCATCGGCACCCGTGTGCGAGCGGCGGATGCAGCGGACTTCTCGGCCATGCAGAGGCAGAGGCCGCGCTTGGCCTACAGCAGCACCAGCGTCGCCAGGCCGAGGAAGCTGAGGAAGCCCATCACGTCGGTCAGCGTGGTCAGGATCACCCCGCCGGCCAGCGCCGGATCGAAGCCCAGGCGCTTGAGCGTCAGCGGCACCAGCACGCCGCCGAGCGCGGCGGTGAGCAGGTTGATGGTCAGCGCCGAGCCGATCACCAGCGACAGCAGCGGCTGGCCGAACCAGGCCCACACGATCAGGCCCAGGCCGATGCCCAGCGCCACGCCGTTGATCAGCGCCACCGCCAGCTCCTTGCGCAGCAGCACGGTGACGTTGGAGGCGCCGATCTGGCCCAGCGCCAGGCCGCGCACCATCAGCGCCAGCACCTGGGTGCCGGCGTTGCCGCCCATGCCGGCGACGATCGGCATCAGCGCGGCCAGCGCCACCAGCTTGGAAATGGTGCCCTCGAACTGGCTGACCACGCTGGAGGCGATGAACGCGGTGCCGAGGTTGATGGTCAGCCACAGCAGGCGGCGCCGGAACGCGCGCCGCACCGGGCTGAACATGTCCTCGTCCTCGTCCAGGCCGGCGGCGCTCATCGCCTGGTGCTCGGCCTGGTCGCGGATGATGTCGACCACGTCGTCGATGGTGATGCGGCCGAGCAGGATATTGTTGTCGTCCACCACCGGCGCGGAGATCCAGTCGTGGTCGGAGAATTGCCGCGCGACCTCGTCGGCGCCTTCGCCCACGTCGATGGCCGGCTGTTCGTCGTCGATCAGCCGGTTGATCGGGGTGGAATCCTCGTGCGTGACCAGCGCGGCCAGCGACACCCGGCCCAGGTACTGGTGGCGGCGGCTGACCACGAACAGGTGATCGGTGTGGTCCGGCAGTTCGCCGCGCAGGCGCAGGTAGCGCAGCACCACGTCGACGTTGACGTCGGCGCGCACGGTGACCACGTCCGGGTTCATCAGGCGCCCGGCGCTGTCCTCGGGATAGGACAGCACCTGCTCCAGGCGCTCGCGGTTCTCGCGGTCCATCGACTTGAGCACTTCGTCGATGACCGTGTCGGGCAGGTCCTCGACCAGGTTGGCCAGGTCGTCGATGTCGAGGTCTTCGACCGCGGCGATGATCTCGTCCGGGTCCATGTCCGCGAGCAGGCTCTCGCGCACTTCCTCGCCGACGTGCAGCAGCACCTCGCCGTCGTCTTCCGGATCGACCAGGCCCCACACCACCACGCGCTTGCCCAGCGGCAGCGACTCCAGCAGGTTGCCGATCTCGGCCGGCGCCAGCGTATTGACCAGCCGCCGCACCGGGCCCAGGCGCCCGCTGTCCAGCGCATCGGACAGCAAACGCAGCTGCCGCGCGGTCTTGTCGTGGCGGACGGCATCGGCCATGCGCTGCTCCTGAAAGTGGAAGGCCGCGCGCCGAAGGACGCGGTCGGTCAGATGTTCATCGCAACATTATCGCTTGCATGTTGCGGGAAGCACAGCGGTGGGGGACCAGGGACCGGGGACCCGGGGGATGATCGCGCGCGCATGCATTCTCTGTACTGCGGCAAGAGGCCATGCCTCCATGCAAAGCGTCGCCGAAGCGAGGCAATCGGTCGTCGCATCGCATCCGACGAATCCGCTTTGTTTTTGCTGTTGCTTTTCCGGGTCCCTGGTCCCCGGTCCCCGGTCCCGACTCAACCAGCCAACCAGCGCTCGATTCCCTTCCGATCCCGCGCCTGCAGCAGCTTGGCGCCGCGCAGGCGCAGCGCCTGCAGGTCGGTGTCGCGGATCACCCGGCGCACTTCCAGCATCGTCGCCGGGTGCAGGCTGAACTCGCGCAGGCCCAGCGCCAGCAGGATCGGCGTCAGCGCCGGGTCGCCGGCGATCTCGCCGCACACCGCCACCGGCTTGGCGTGGGCCTGGCCGGTGGCGATCACCTGCGCGATCAAGCGCAGCACCGCCGGGTGCAGCGGCGAGTACAGCTCGCCCAGCGCCTCGTTGTTGCGGTCGGCGGCGAGCAGGTACTGCACCAGGTCGTTGGTGCCGATGGACAGGAAGTCGATGGCGTCGATGAAGGTGTCCAGCGCGATCGCCGCGGCCGGCACCTCGATCATCGCGCCGACCTGCACCTGCTCGGCGATGGCATGGCCCTCGCGGCGCAACTGCGCGGCGATGCGCTTGAGATGCCGGCGCATCGCCATGATCTCCTCGCGCGCGCTGATCATCGGCAGCAGCACGCGCACCGGGCCGTAGCCGGAGGCGCGCAGCAGCGCGCGCAGCTGCGTGTCCGAGACCTTGGGCTTGGCCAGCGACAGGCGCACGCCGCGCAGGCCCAGCGCCGGGTTCTGTTCGTTGCTCATGGTCAGGCCGGTGCGGTCGGCCTTGTCTGCGCCCAGGTCCAGGGTGCGGATGGTCACCGGCCGCCCGCTCATGCCCAGCACCGCGTCGCGGTAGGTGCGGAACTGTTCTTCCTCGTCGGGTAACGCGTCGCGCTGCAGGAACAGGAATTCGGTGCGGTACAGGCCCAGGCCGTCGGCGCCGAGCGCATGCGCGCGGGCCACGTCTTCGCGCGACTCGGCGTTGGCCAGCAGCACGATGTCCACGCCGTCGCGGGTGCGGCTGGGCTTGGAGCGCAGCTTGCCGAGCCCGCGCTGCAGCTTGGCCTGGTCGCGCACGCGGTTGCGGTAGTCGTGCAGGTCCTCGGGCGTGGGCTCGACGATCACCGCGCCCTGCACGCCGTCGACGATCAGCACGTCGCCGTCGTTGATCTTCTGCAGCGCATCGGCGACGCCGACCACCAGCGGCAGGTGCAGGCTGCGCGCCAGGATCGCGCTGTGCGACAGCGCGCTGCCGGCGCTGGTGACGATGCCGACCACGCCCTGCGCCTGCAGCTGCGCCAGTTCCGACGGCGCCACGTTCTCGCACACCAGGATCTCGCCGGCCAGGCCGGCGCTGTCGGGCTGGCGCTTCTGCAGGAACGCGTGGATGCGCCCGATCACATGGTCCAGATCGTCCATGCGGCTTTTCAGGTAGGCGTCTTCCATGTCGTCGAACACGGTCGCCAGGCGGTCGCGCTGCAGGCGCAGCGCGTAGTCGGCGCTGTAGCGGCCGGTGCGGATCAGTTCGTCCAGGCCGTGCAGCAGTTCCGGGTCGTCGAGCAGCAGCGCGTGCAGGTCGAGGAACTCGCCGACCTCCTTGGCCAGCGCGCCGTGCAGGCGCTGGCGCAGGCCGTGCATCTCCTCGCGCGCGGCGTTCACCGCCAGGTGCAGGCGTTCCAGTTCTTCCGGCACCTGCGCCGCGCCGATGCGCTGTTCGGCCACGTCCAGCGCATGCGGCAGGCGCACGCGCGCGCGGCCCAGCGCGTTGCCGCGCGAGGCGCCATGGCCGGCGATGCGCAGGCTCACCGCGCGCACCCGCGTCGGCGCGACGGCGTCGTGGCGCGCGGCGGCCGGCGCCGCATGCTCAGCTGTCCTCGTCGAAGCGCCGCTCGAACAGGCCGACCACGGCCTCCAGCGCGTCGGCTTCGTCGGCGCCGTCCACCCGCACCGTCACCGGCGTGCCCTGCGCGGCGGCCAACAGCATCACGCCCATGATGCTCTTGGCGTTGACCTCGCGGCCCTTGGCCGCCAGCGTGGCGTTGCAGCGGAACGAGGACAGCGTCTGCACCAGCTTGGCGGTCGCGCGCGCATGCAGGCCCAGGCGGTTGGATACGATGAGTTCGCGTTCAAGCATCGTCGATCACCACTCCGTTGCGCGAGCCGGCCGCCGCGGTCGCGGGCAACTGGTCCAACCCCTGCTCGGGGTAGTTCATGATCCGCAGCAGCATCGGCAGGCTCAGCGCCGAGACGCGCCGTACCGGCGTGCCCAGGCGCGCGAGTTTCGTCGCCAGGTTGCTCGGGCTGGCGCCGTACAGGTCGGTGACGACCAGCACGCCGTCGCCGTTGTCGACCCGCCGCAACGCCGCCGACGCATGCGGCAGCAACGCGTCCAGATCGGCATCCAGCGGCACTTCGAACGCTTCGGTCTTCAGCGGCAATTGCCGCAACAATCCGGTCGCCACGCTCAACAACGACGCGCCGACACCGGGATGAGTGATCAGGAGAATGCCACAGGCCATGGGCGAACGTTAACAGGTCGGGGAGGGGGCAGGGAATGGCTCGGGACTCGGGACCGGGGACTCGGGACCCGATCGCGAGTGCGGGCGTTGTCTGCGGACCGGCGCCATCAACGAAGCCGCTGTTCAATGCGCCACGGGAGGGATCAACGAACCGGTGTCGCCGCGCTTTTCCGAGTCCCCAGTCCCAAGTCCCGAGTCCCGGCCCCACTCAATCCTGCTCCCGATGAAACGTCGCCACTTCCGGCCAGCCCTGTTCGCGCGCGTGGCGGGCCAGGCGTTCGGCCAGGTAGACCGAGCGGTGCTTGCCGCCGGTGCAGCCGAAGGCGATGGTGACGTAGCTGCGGGTGTCGTTGCGCAGTCGCGGCAGCCAGGTGTCGAGGAAGCCGATGATCTGCGCGGTGTACTGCTGCACGTCCGGCTGCGCATCCAGGTAGTCGCGCACGCCGCTGTCGCGGCCGGTCAGCGGGCGCAGTTCCGGATCCCAGTGCGGATTGGGCAGCACCCGCGCGTCGAACACGAAGTCGGCTTCGGCCGGGACGCCGCGCCTGTAGGCGAAGGATTCGAACAGCAGCGACAGGCTGTTCTCGTGGGTCAGCGCGAATTCGGTGGTCACCCGCCGGCGCAGCTGGTGCACGTTGAGCGTGCTGGTGTCGATCACCGCGTCGGCCTCGCGCCGCAGCGGTTCGGTCAACGCGCGCTCGCGCTCGATCGCCTCGGGCAGCGACAGGCCCAGGTGCGACAGCGGATGCCGGCGGCGGGTGTCGGCATAGCGCTTGATCAGCGCTTCGTCGGTGGCGTCGAAGAACAGCAGCCGCGCGTCCAGGCCGAACTGCGCCACCGCCTCGCGCCAGCGCGACAGCTGCGCCAGGTCGCTGTGGCGGCTGCGCACGTCGATGCCCACCGCCAGCTTGCCGGGGCCGACGTCGTCGCGCACCAGGCTCTTGACGAAGGCCGGCAGCAGTTCCACCGGCAGGTTGTCGACGCAGTAGTAGTCCAGGTCCTCGAAGGTCTTCAGCGCCACCGATTTGCCGGAGCCGGACAGGCCGCTGACGATCACCAGGGTGGAGGTGTTCGCCACCGCGTTCATGGGCTGCGCCGTTCGAGCAGGTTGCTGTGGCGGGCGATGAACATCGCCGCCGGGTCGATGCCCTTGGTGCGCAGGATGTGCAGGCGCGTGGCCGCCTCGGTCAGCACCGCCAGGTTGCGCCCGGGCATCACCGGCAGGGTGATCAGCGGCACGTCCAGGTCGAGTACGTGGCGGGTGCCGGAATCGCCGGTCAGGCGCTCGTAGCCATGCGGGGTCGGTTCGGTCATGGGCCGGGTCAGGTGCACGATCAGGCGAAGATACTTGTTCTTCTTTACAGCGGTGTCGCCGAACATGTCGCGCACGTTGAGCACGCCCAGGCCGCGCACTTCCAGCAGGTCCTGCAGCAGTTCCGGGCAGGTGCCGTCGAGCACGTCGGGCGCGATCTGGGTGAATTCGGGGGCGTCGTCGGCGACCAGCCGATGGCCGCGGCTGAGCAGTTCCAGCGCCAGCTCGCTCTTGCCGGAGCCGGCCTCGCCGGTGATCAGCACGCCGATCGAGTAGATCTCCATGAACACCCCGTGCAGGATCACCCGCGGCGCCAGCGTGCGCGCCAGGTGATAGGAGAGGTGGTTGAGCAGTTCGTGGCCGCGCTTGGGCGAAACCCACAGCGGCGTATCGGATTCGTCGGCGGCCGCGCGCAGGTCTTCCGGGCACGACTGGTTCTTGGTGATGACCAGCGCCAGCGGCCGCACCTGCACGATCTTCTCGATGGTCTCCCAGCGCTGGCGCGAATCCAGCGAATCCAGCCAGGCCAGTTCCTCGGTGCCGAGGATCTGCACCTTGTTCGGGTAGATCGTATTGAGATAGCCGGCCAGCGACGGGCGCCGCGACACCGCGTTGCCGGCTTCCAGCTCGCGGTGTTCGCCCTTCTGCCCGGCCAGCCAGCGCAGGCCGAGCCGGTCGCGTTGCTGGTCGAACAGTTCGCGCGCGGTGATGCTGGTGTTCATGCTCATGCGGCGCTGGCCTGGGGCGTGCCGCCGAGCAGGTCGTGCAGCGCGGCGGCGTCGGGGGCGCGGCGCAGCGCCTCGCGGAAGCCCTCGTCGGAGAACTGTTCGGCCAGTTCCGACAGCAGCATCAGGTGTTGGTGGGTGTAGTGCGCCGGCACGGCCATCGCGAAGATCAGGTCGACCTGCGCGCCTTGGCCGTCGAAGTCGATCGGCTGGTCCAGCCGCAGCAAGGCGCCGCGCGGGGCGTCCAGGTGCGGGGCGCGGCCGTGCGGGATGGCGATGCCATGGCCGATGGCGGTGCTGCCGAGCTGCTCGCGCTCGCGCAGGCTGGCGAACAGTTCGTCGAAACCGGCCTGCGGACAGGCCAGCAGGCCGGCGGCGGTGCGCAGCAGGGTGTCGCGATCGGCGGCCGGCAGCACCTGGGTGCGGACGGCCGCTAACAGCTCGGTCAGAGGCATGGATCGGTCAACGGCATGGCGGAAGCGGCGTGTGCGGGATCACACGATATTGTCGCGCACCTCGGCGGCATGGTGGTCCTGTTTCTTTTCCTTGTGCTTGATGATCAGCCGGTCGAGCTTGTCGGCGAGCAGGTCGATCGCCGCGTACATGGTCTGCGCGCTGGCATCGGCGTGCAGGGTGCGGCCGGGAACGTTGACGGTGGCCTCGACGTGGTGGTCGGGCTTGCGCAGCGCCAGCTGGGCGCGGACCTCGATGGTTTCCTCGTAATGCCGCTTCAGCCGCTGCAGCTTGGTCTCCACGTATTCGCGCAAGGCGGGGGTGACTTCGATCTGCTGGCCGTAGGTCTCGATACGCATCGGATACTCCTTGGTTCGGGATTCACCTATGAACCATTGCCGCTGCCGCCGACGCTCAACCGCTCAACCGATGCGGACGCGTTCGTGGGAAGCGGAAATGTTCATGGCCTCACGATACTTCGCAACCGTGCGCCGCGCCACCGGCACGCCGGCGCTTTTCAGCAGGTCGGCCAGCTTGGCGTCAGAAAGCGGCTTGCGCGGGTTCTCGGCCTCGATCAGGCGCCGGATCATCGCCTGAATGGCGGTGCTGGAGGCCTCGCCGCCGCTGTCGGTGTCGATGCCGGAGGCGAAGAAGGCGCGTAGCGGGATGGTGCCACGCGGGGTACGCACGTACTTGCGGGCGATGGCGCGGGAGATGGTGCTCTCGTGCAGGCCCAGTTCGCCGGCGATCTCGCGCAGGGTCAGCGGGCGCAGCGCCTGCTCGCCGAATTCGAGGAAACCGGCCTGCTGGCGCAGCAGGCAGCGGGTCACCTTGAGCAGGGTCTCGCCGCGCGCCTCCAGGCTCTTCAGCAGCCAGCGCGCCTCCTGCAACTGGCCGCGCAGGTAGCCGGCGTCGCTTTCGCCGCACTGGCGGATCAGCTGTTCGTAGCCGCGGTGGATGGTGACCTTGGGCCGCGCGTGGCCGGCCAGCGCCGCATGCCAGACGCCGCGCTGGCGCCAGATCACGCAGTCCGGCACCACGTAGGTGTCGGCGGCGAGTTCGCCGACCTGCTTGCCCGGGCGCGGGTCCAGCGAGCGCAGCAGATTGACCGCGGTCTCCACCGCCGAGACCGGACGCTTGAGTTCGTGGGCGATGCCGGCGATGCCGCTGCGCGGCAGCTTCTCCAGCGGGCCGTTGGCGATCGTGCGCGCCAGCTCCAGCCCGGGCGTGTCCGCGGGCAGCACGTCCAGCTGCAGGTTCAGGCATTCGCCCAGGGTGCGCGCGGCGATGCCGACCGGGTCGAAGCGCTGGATCTGGTGCAGCACGGTGAGGATTTCCTCTTCCGCGGCGACGATGTCCGGCAGCAGCGTCTCGGCGATGGCGGCCAGCGGTTCGCGCAGGTAGCCGTCGTCGTCGAGCGCGTCGATCAGCGCCGCGCCGATGCTGCGGTCGCGCGGCGACAGGTGCGACAGGTGCAACTGCCACAGCAGGTGGTCGATCAGCGTGTCGGGTTCGGCGACGCGCTCGGCGGCGCTGCCCATGTCGTCGTCGTCGTCGAAGGAGCCGCCGCTGCCGCTGCTCCAGGCCGGTTCGGCGTCGGACCAGTCGTCGCTGTCGTGCTGCGGGACGTTGTCCAGCGTATCGCCGGCCGGCGGCACGACCTCGGCCTCGCCTTCGGCGCTGCCGGCTCCGGCGCCGGCGACATCGAGCGTGGGCGCGGCGTCTTCGGCCCATTCCAGCAGCGGATTGCTCTCCACCGCCTCGGCGATCTCCACTTCCAGTTCGGCGCTGGACATCTGCAACAGCTTGATCGCCTGACGCAACTGCGGCGTCATGACCAGATGCTGTCCCAGCGATGTCTGCAACCGTGCTTTCATGCCTGTACCGAACGGGAAAGGGCGTTGCGGGACGCCCGCGCGGTCACAGCCTGAAGGTTTCCCCGAGGTAGACGCGGCGTACGTCGCTATTGGCCAGCAACGCTTCCGGCGCTCCCTGCGCCAACACGCTGCCCTCGTTGAGGATATACGCCCGGTCGCAGATTCCCAAGGTTTCGCGCACGTTGTGGTCGGTGATGAGCACGCCGATGCCGCGCTGCTTGAGGTGGGTGACGATGCGCTGGATCTCGCCGACCGAGATCGGGTCGACGCCGGCGAAGGGCTCGTCGAGCAGCATCAGCCGCGGCTTGGCGGCCAGCGCGCGGGCGATCTCGCAGCGGCGGCGCTCGCCGCCGGACAGGCTGGCGCCGAGCTGCTCGGCGACGTGGCCGATCTGCAGTTCGTCCAGCAGCGAGGCCAGTTCGCGTTCCTGGCCGGCCGCGTCCAGGTCCTCGCGCAGCTCCAGCACCAGGCGGATGTTGTCGGCCACGCTGAGCTTGCGGAACACCGACGGTTCCTGCGGCAGATAGCCGACGCCGAGCTTGGCGCGCTTGTACATCGGCAGCGCGGTGATGTCGTTGCCGTCGAGCACGATGCGCCCGGCATCTGCTTCGACCAGGCCGACGATCATGTAGAAACAGGTGGTCTTGCCGGCGCCGTTGGGGCCGAGCAGGCCGACCACTTCGCCCGCTTCCAGGGTCAGCGCGAACTCGCGCACGACCTCGCGCTGCTTGTAGCGCTTGCGCAGGCCTTCGGCGAGCAGCATCACTGGCCCCCTTGCTTGGGCGGGGTGGCGGGCTTGGCCGGCGTCGTCGCCGCCGGCTTGGCGGCAGGCTTGGTCGCCGGCTTGGCGCCGGCGGCCGGCGCGGCGGCCGGTGCCGGGTTCTTCGGCTGGATCACGGTGTGCACGCGGCTGCCGTCGCCGCCGCCCTGCATGTCGCCGGTCTTGGTGTTGTAGACCATGCGCTGGCCGGCGTTGGTGCCCTTGGGCGAGGTCATGCGGTAGTTGCCGGTCAGCACCACGGTATCGGTGCCGACCTTGTAGTCGATGTTGTCGGCCACGGCGTCCATCGGCGAGCCATCGTCCAGTTCCTGCTTCAGCGTGGCCTGCTTGCCGGTCAGCACGACACGGTCGATATCGCCTGCCTTGCGGAACACGTCGGCGGTACTGGCATGGATCTGCAGCGTGCCCTGGACGATCACGACATTGCCCGAGTAACGGATCTTGCCGTCGTCGTCGAGCATGTTGCCGCTCTGGTCGTTGGATTCGATCGTCATCGGCTGATTGCGGTCGGTCGACTTGGCCATCGCCACGGCGGGCAGCAGCAGGGCGAGCAGCGCGAGCTTAGCGGGCAGCGTTGGGTTCATAGCGGGTCTTGACCTGGGAAAGGAGCTTGTACTGCCGGGACTTCAAGTCGACCTCGAAGCCGACGCCTGACTGCATCATACCGGGCCGGGTCATGGTGACCGGATCGGCGGTGCGCGCGGTGCTGGTCTTCGGGAACACGTCCAGGCTCTGGGTGCGGAAGGTGGTGGGCGGGATGCTGGGAACCTTGGGGCTGTCGCCGGCGACGTCGCCGCGCAGGCGCAGTTCGTCGCCGTTGGCGCTGACCCAGCCGGTCTTGCCGCGCATCTCCCAGTGCTGGCCGTTGGCGTCGGGCAGCAGGAACAGCGGGGTCTCGATCGCCATGGTCTGGTCGGCGCGGCTGCGTTCCATCTGCGGCGCGCGCAGGGTCATCGATTCCTTGCCCTGCTTGTCCAGGGTGACGATCTGGAAATCGTGCGCGATATAGTCCGAGCGCGCCTCCGAATCCGCGGTCGGCACCCGCTTGCTGCGCTGCTGCCAGGCCGACCAGCCGCTGACCAGCGCCGCGACCAGCAGCAGGCCGCCGAGCCAGGTGCGCCAGCTCATGCGCCGTGCTCCTGCAGCAGGGAGGGGACGTGGCCTTGCGCCGCCAGCAGCACGTCGCACAGTTCGCGTGCGGCGCCTTCGCCGCCGCGGGCGCGGGTCAGCCAGTGCACGTGCTCGGCGGTCCATGGGTGCGCGTTGGCCGGGGCCACCGCCAGGCCGACCACGCGCAGCGGCGCAAGATCCGGCAGGTCGTCGCCCATGAAGCACACCTGGTCCAGGCTCAGCCCGCGCTCGCCGCACAGCGCCTGCACCCCGGCGCGCTTGTCCTTGACCCCGATCTGCACCAGCAGGCCCAGTTCCTGGCCGCGCTTCTCCGCGGCCAGGCTGGGCCGCGCGGTGATCAAGGCGACCTCGATGCCGTGCCGGCGCAACTGCACCAGGCCCTGGCCGTCGAGCACGTTGAACGCCTTGCTCTCGTTGCCGTCGCGGTCGTAGTACAGGCGGCCGTCGGTCAGCGTGCCGTCCACGTCGAAGCACGCCAGGCGGATTTTCGCGGCGCGTTCGATCAGGTCGGCGGGAAGGTCGGCCAGCGGGGAGTAGGGCATCGTTCGCTATATCGGGGCGGGGAGGCCGGCTTTCCAGCGGCCAGGGCCAGCGGCGCAGGGCGCCGGCAGGCGGTGAACAAGTTCAGACTGTTAAACCACTCTGGCGCGCAACAGGTCGTGAATGTTGAGCGCGCCGACCGCGCGGCCCTGGCCATCGACCACGATCAGGCCGTTGATCTTGTGGGTTTCCATCAGCCGCGCGGCCTCGGCGGCGAGCTGGTCGGCGCCGATGGTGCGCGGCTGCCGGGTCATCACGTCGGCGATGCGGGTCTGGCGCACGTCCAGCGGGCTGTCCAGGGTGCGGCGCAGGTCGCCGTCGGTGAACAGGCCGAGCAGGCGGCCGTCGCCGTCGACCACCGCGGTCATGCCCAGGCGCTTGCGGCTCATCTCCACCAGCGCCTCGCTGAGGCTGGCGTCCGCGCCCACGCTCGGCAGCTCGTCGCCGCCGTGCATCACGTCGGTGATGTGCAGCAGCAGGCGCCGGCCGAGGCTGCCGGCCGGGTGCGAGCGGGCGAAGTCGTCGGCGGTGAAGCCGCGCGCGTCCAGCAGCGCCACCGCCAGCGCATCGCCCAGCGCCAGCGAGGCGGTGGTGCTGGAGGTCGGCGCCAGGTCCAGCGGGCAGGCCTCGGCCGGGACGCTGACGTCCAGGTGCAGGTCGGCCTCGCGCGCCAGGGTGGACTGCGCGCGGCCGGTCATCGCGATCACCGCGTTGCCCTGGCGCTTGAGCACCGGCAGCAGCATCAGGATCTCGTCGGATTCGCCGGAATAGGACAGCGCCAGGACCACGTCGGCATCGGTGATCATGCCCAGGTCGCCGTGCCCGGCCTCGCCCGGGTGCACGTAGAACGCCGGGGTGCCGGTGGAGGCGAGGGTCGCGGCGATCTTGCGCGCCACGTGCCCGGACTTGCCCATGCCGGTGGCGACCACGCGCCCGCGCGAGGCCAGGATCAGCCGGCAGGCGGCGGCGAACTCGGCGCCGATGCGCGCGCCCACCGCGCCCAGCGCGGCCTGCTCGATCTCGACCACGCGGCGGCCGCTGGCAACCAGGCTGGCGTCGTCGATCGCAGCGGGGGACAGGGGCGATACAGCCATGCGGATGCCGGTCGGAGGGTAGAATGGCCGATCATTTTATATAGGAAAGCCCGTTGGACGCCGAAACCATCCGTAAACTGATCGAGGCCGGCCTGCCTGGCGCGCGCGTGCAGGTGCAGGGCGACGATGGCGTGCATTTCGAGGCCACCGTGGTCAGCGAGGCCTTCGCCGGCAAGCTGCCGCTGGCCCGCCACCGCATGGTCTACGCGACGCTGGGCGAGCTGATGGGCGGGGCGATCCACGCGCTGGCGCTGACCACACTGACTCCCGACCAGGCCGGCTGAGCCGCGCTTTCGTTCCTTTCTCTTCGAATTCCGATCCCCCGAGACCCATGGCCAAAATCGTAGTGACCGGCGGCAATGCGCTGCACGGTGAAGTGAACATTTCCGGCGCCAAGAACGCGGTGCTGCCGATCCTGTGCGCGACGTTGCTGGCCGATGCGCCGGTGGAGATCACCAACGTGCCGCAGCTGCACGACGTGATCACCACGGTGAAGCTGCTCGGCGAACTGGGCGCCGAAGTCACCATCGACGAAGGCACCCTGGCGCGCGGCAGCGCGATCACCGTCGATCCGCGCAAGGTCGACCAGCACGTCGCGCCGTACGAGCTGGTGCGCACCATGCGCGCCTCGATCCTGGTGCTGGGGCCGCTGCTGGCCAAGTTCGGCGCGGCCGAAGTGTCGCTGCCCGGCGGCTGCGCGATCGGCTCGCGGCCGGTGGACCAGCACATCAAGGGCCTGCAGGCGCTGGGCGCGGAGATCAGCGTCGAGAACGGCTACATCAAGGCCACCAGCAACGGCCGGCTGAAGGGCGGCCGCTACGTGTTCGACATGGTCAGCGTCACCGGCACCGAGAATGTGCTGATGGCTGCAGCCCTGGCCGACGGCACCACGGTGCTGGAGAACGCGGCGATGGAGCCGGAAGTCACCGACCTGGCAGACTGCCTGATCGCGCTCGGCGCCAAGATCGAAGGCGCCGGCACCTCGCGCATCGTGGTGCAGGGCGTGGAGCGCCTGTCCGGCGGCCGCCACGCGGTGCTGCCGGACCGCATCGAGACCGGCACCTTCCTGGTCGCCGCGGCGATGACCGGCGGCAGCGTCACCGTGCGCCGCGCGCGCGCCGACACGCTGGACGCAGTGCTCGACAAGCTGGCCGAGGCCGGCGCCACGATCGAGACCGGACCGGACTGGATCCGCCTGGACATGCACGGCAAGCGCCCGCGCGCGGTCAGTCTGACCACCGCGCCGTACCCGGCGTTCCCGACCGACATGCAGGCGCAGTTCATGGCGCTCAACTGCGTGGCCGACGGCGTCGGCGTGATCAACGAGACGATCTTCGAGAACCGTTTCATGCACGTCAACGAACTGCTGCGCCTGGGCGCGGACATCCAGGTCGAGGGCCACACCGCGATCGTGCGCGGCAACGAGCGGCTCAGCGGCGCACCGGTGATGGCCACCGACCTGCGCGCCTCGGCCTCGCTGATCCTGGCCGGGCTGGTCGCCGACGGCGACACCACCATCGATCGCATCTACCACCTGGACCGTGGCTACGAGAACATCGAGGAGAAGCTGGGGGCGCTGGGCGCGTCCATCCGGCGCATCGCATGATCCTCAAGGGCCGCTTCACCCGCCGGCGCAAGGTGCTGCTGGCGGTGGTGATCCTGGTGCTGGCCTGGGTCGGCTACGCCTGGTATGCGGGCATCGCCATCACCCAGGGCATCGAACAGAGCGACATGGACTGGAACGCCGACGGCCAGGTCAGCCGCGGCGAGATCGCGCAGGCGTTCTACGCGGTGGGCGTGAACCGCACCCAGGACGGCCCGCGCCAGTGCAGCACCTTCTACTGGCGCGACAGCGGCGCGCAGATCCGCGTGGATTGCCGCACGACGTTCGCGCCTGCCGCCGACGCCGCCAAGCCGGCCGCCGACGCGAAGAAATAGCCGGCCGGCGTGCAGCGCCCGTGATGGCAGGGTCGTCGGCGTTCGCGCGATACCTGCCGCGACGCGCGTAGTGGGCGACACCGCAAATGGCCGCGGCGAAGCGTGCCGTCGCCGAGCGGACAAGAAAAAGGCGGGCCTATCGGCCCGCCTTTTTCGGCAGCGTCTGCGCCAAGCGCGGCCGCCGCCTGCGCTACGGCGTGATCAGTGCAGCGTCTTGATGGTCAGGTCCAGCGCGTCCTGGCCGTTCTCGCGCTGCAGGATGCGCACCGGCACCGGCATGTCCGGCACGATCCAGGCGATGATTTCCTTGGAGCCGTCGCTGCGGCTGACCTTGGTCGCCTGCTCGGTCTTGCCGTTGACGGTGATGGCCTCCTTGCCGGCCACCTTGTAGGTCATCGGCTTGGCGCGGCCCTCGTCGACCATGCGATAGCTGGGGGTCTTGCCGGCGTTGACGTCGCGCGCGATCGCCAGGTTGATCAGCAGCGCGTCCATGTCGCCGGGCTGCAGCTTGACCGGGCCGCGACGGTCGGCCTTGACGTCGCCGGACCAGGTCGCCTGGGCCTTGCTCCAGTCGTAGTTGGCGGTCACCGCCTTCTTCTTGATCAGGAACAGCGAGCGGTCGTCGCTGCTGAGCGGGCGCAACTGGCCGGCTTTTTCCTCGAACACGGTGCTCTGGCTCAGGTCGGCGACCTGGTTCTTGATCGACAGGCTGTAGCGCCAGCGGTTGCCGCCTTCGCTGGCCAGGGTCATCAGGCCGTTGGCCTGCATGCCCATGTAGCTGGCCTGGTAATCCGCCTTGAACGGCTCCAGCGCCAGCGCGGGCAGGCTGGCCATGGCCAGCAGGGCGGCGGCGAGGGCGGACAGGGGACGGGCGATGCGTGTCATGGTCAGACTCCTTGATATTCGGTCAGGCGCAGGTCGATGCGGTCTTCGCCGTCTTCGCGCTGCAGGATGCGCACCGGCGTCGGCACACCGTTGGCGATCCACAGGATGGTCTCATTCTTGCCGCCGTTGGTGCGCGACACGCGCAGCGCGTCGTAGCTGAGGTCGCCGACCTGCACCGTCTCGGTCTGCTCGGCGGCGTGATAGACGTGTTCGCGCACCCGGCCGACGTCGACGAAGCGGTAGGTCATGGTCTTGCCCGGTTGCGCGTCGCGCATGATCGACAGGTTGATCAGCAGCGCGCTCTGGTCGCCGGGCTGCAGCGGGATCGGCTGCTGGCGGTCCTTCTTCAGATCGCCGTCCCAGCGCGCCACGCCCTGCGCCCAGTCGTAGATGCCGGTGACCTTCTTGCCGAAGAACACCGCCTTCTTCACCGTGCTCTGGCTCTGCGGCACGTAGCGCCCGTCCTGGGTGCGGAACACCGTGCTCTGCTCGAGATTCAGACCAAGGATGCTGGCGAAGCCGCTGCGGCCCTGCACGCCCAGGTCCACGCGCCATTCGTCGCCGCCGCTGTGGCTGACCTGCATGCGCGCATCGCCCGCTTCCTTGCCTTTGTACAGGGCCTGGTAGGTGGCCACGAACGGCTGCAGCGGCGGCGGCGTCCAGGCCTCGGCCTGCAGGGCCGGTGCGGCCGGAGCGGGCACGGCGGGCGTGCTCGGCGCTGGCGGCGGAGTGGAGGGCGCAGGCGTCGGCGACTGCGCCAGCACGCCGATGGCCGGCGCCAGCAGGCCGAGGCTGGCCACGGCGAGAACAGCGAACTGACGCGGAAGGGGCTTCATGGGATCGGCTGCGAGGGAGGGAATTGGGCGCGAATGCGTGGCAGCGGAAACGGAGCCGCGGCGTATTCAGGGAATCAGCATGTCCTGGCAATCTAGGCGCAGCGGACTAAACCGGCACTGACCGTCGAGCCAGACCCTGTCGTCCCGTTCAGCCAGGCGCCCGGCCGCGGCCAGTCGCAGCACCGCGCACAGCAGCTGGTGCTCGCGCGGCAGCAGGCGTTGCGCCAGGTCCTGCGGGCGGTCGCCGGCCTGCACCGGCACCCGCACCTGCGCGATCACCGCGCCGGCGTCCAGCGCCGGCACCACGAAGTGCACGCTGGCGCCGTGTTCGGCGTCGCCGGCGGCGATCGCCTGCGCATGCGTGTGCAGGCCGCGGTACTTGGGCAGCAGCGACGGGTGGATGTTGAGCAGGCGGCCGGCGAAGCGCTGCACGAAACCGTCGCCGAGGATGCGCATGTAGCCGGCGCAGACGATCCAGTCCGGCTGCACCGCGGCCACCGCGTCGCCCAGCGCCTGGTCGAAGGCGGCGCGGTCGGGGAAGCCGTTGGGCGCGGCCGCCCAGCGCTGCGCCGGCGCCACCTTGGCCAGCGCCGGCGCCTGCGCGCGGTCGCTGAACACGCCGGCCACCTGCGCGTCCAGCGTGCCGGCGGCGATCGCATCGAGCAGCGCCTGCAGGTTGGAGCCGCGGCCGGAGACCAGCACCGCCAGGCGGATCGTCATCGGCTAGCTCTTCCGGAACAGGGCGATGGCGGCCGGGCGCTGCAGCACCAGCAGGGTCCATACGCCCAGTCCCGTGCCCAGCGGGAACCCCAGGCAGGTCACCACCGCGGTGGCGTTGCACAGCAGCAGCCGGCGGCGCTGGCGCAGCGCGCGCGCGGTCAGCACCTTCAGGGTCAGCGAGACCAGCCCGAACGCCAGCAGCATCGACAACAGCACGATCGCGACCACGCCGGCCTGGGCCTGGTCGGGGCTCTGGCCGACGGCGTTGAGTTCGGCCTCGCGATGCACGCCGTAGGCCAGGAAGCCTCCCACCAGCAGCAGCATCAGGCATTGCAGCCCCGCCATCACGGCGTACAGCGTCGCCAGGGTGCTCAGCTCGGACTCGGCACGCAGGGTCTCGGCGTGGGCGATGTCGGCAACGGGAAGGGGTGGGGGCAGGGCCATCGTCGGTCTTCTAGTGCGGGGAAGGGGACAGGCGCTTGGGGCGCCGCCACGGCCAGGCGCTGGCGCAGCCTAGGGTCGCCAGCAGCATGTCCATGTGCGCGTCCCACGGGTCGCCCTGCTGGCCGTTGTAGGACTCGGCCTGCTCCGGCGACAGCAGCACCGCGATCAGCCATTCGAGCCATTCGTAGAGCAGGCTGGCGCACATGATGGCCATCGTCGCCAGCACGAACGCCTGGCGCGCCGACAGCGCCGGCCAGCGTTGCCGCGCGTGCTCGCGCAGCGCCGGCGCGAAGCACAGCCCGAACAGCAGGTGGATCAGCCGGTCGGTGTGGTTGCGCTGCCAGCCGAACGCCGCATTCGGCGACCAGCCGCTCAGCGCGCGCAGCCACTGGTCGTAGGGCACGTTGGAATACAGCCAGTGCGCGGCGACGTTGTGCACGCTGATGAAGCCGCAGATCGCGGCGAAATGCGCGCTGCGCAGCGGCCAGCGGCGGTCGTGCCAGACCAGCCAGACGATACCCAGCACCGCCAGCGAGCTGTGCATCGCCTGTTCCGCAGGCCACAACGGGTGCACCCAGCTGGCGGCGAACACCGCCAGGGTCAGCGCCAGCCAGGCGCGCTTGGCCGCCGCCATGCGGCTCAGCCGATGTGCACGCGTTCGCCGGCGCCGGCCGCCACCACCGCGCCGATCTGCCAGTGCGCCAGGCCCAGCGTGTCCAGGCTGCGTTCCAGCGCGGCGACCTGGTCGGGCGCGGCCACCAGCACGAAGCCGATGCCGCAGTTGAAGGTACGCCACATCTCGCTGTCGGCGACCGCGCCTTCGCGCTGCAGCCACTCGAACACCGGCGGCAGGGTCCAGGCGCTGGCGCGGATGTCCAGGCCCAGGCCGTCGGGGATGACCCGGATGATGTTCTCGGTCAGGCCGCCGCCGGTGATGTGCGCCATCGCATGGATGCCGTTGGCGTGCTCGCCGCGCAGCAACGACAGGATCGGCTTGACGTACAGCGCGGTCGGCGCCATCAGTGCATCGGCCAGGGTGGTGCCGCCGACCTGCAGCTCGGCCGGGCGCCCGGCGCGGTCGTAGATGCGGCGGATCAGCGAATAGCCGTTGGAGTGCGGGCCGGAGGAGGCGATGCCGATCAGCACGTCGCCCTGGCGCACCTTGGCGCCGTCGAGCAGCTGCGACTTCTCCACCGCGCCGACGGTGAAGCCGGCCAGGTCGTACTCGCCCGGCGGGTACATGTCGGGCATTTCCGCGGTCTCGCCGCCGATCAGCGCGCAGCCGGCCAGTTCGCAGCCGCGGGCGATGCCGCCGACCACCGCCACGGTGGTCTCCACGTCGAGCTTGCCGGTGGCGAAGTAGTCCAGGAAGAACAGCGGCTCGGCGCCCTGCACCAGCACGTCGTTGACGCACATGCCGACCAGGTCGATGCCGATGCTGTCGTGCCGGCCCAGCTGTTGCGCCAGCTTCAGCTTGGTGCCGACGCCGTCGGTACCGGACACCAGCACCGGTTCGCGGTACTTGCCGGACAGGTCGAACAGCGCGCCGAAACCGCCGAGCCCGCCCATCACCTCGGGGCGGAAACTGCGCTTGACCAAGGGTTTGATGCGTTCGACGACGGCATTGCCGGCATCGATGTCGACGCCGGCGTCGCGGTAGGTCAACGGGGCGGCGGCGGGGGGCTGGGAAGTGGTCACGGGCGGCGGCGTCGGCGGAAAGACGGCGATTTTAACAGGCCGCATTGGCGCTACGACCGCATTCGGGCAACAATTCGCCCCGGATACGCCGAGCAATGGAACCTTCGATGCGCCGCAGCCTTGCCTTACTCCTGTCTTTCGCGTTGTGCCTGCCCGCTGCGGCCGCCCTGGCCCAGGCCGGTCTGCGCACCGAAGGCGACGTTGCCGGTGCGCAAGGTCCCTACGATGCCGAGGTGCCGGTCAACAGCCAGAGCGAGGGCGACCGCAACGGCGCCCTGGCGCGCGCGCTGGGCGCGGTGCTCGGCAAGATCTCCGGCGACCGCGCCGTGATATCGCGGCCGGGGGTGACCCAGGCGCTGCGCAACGCCAAGAACTTCGTCGACAGCTACGACTACCGGCAGGACCAGGGCACCTCGCCGAGCGGCGCGCCGACCTTCCGCACCACCCTGATCGCGCGCTTCCGGCAGAGCGACGTCGACGGCCTGGCCGCCGCGCTCGGCCTGCCGCTGTGGCCGCAGCCGCGGCCCAAGCCGGTGCTGTGGCTGGCGATCGACGACGGCAGCGGCCCGCGCCTGGTCGGCGTGCAGCAGTCCAATGCCGCGCGCAGCGTGCTGGACCGCGCGATCGAGCGCGGCTACAGGCTCGGCCTGCCCACCGGCAGCGCCGCCGAGCAGGCGCTGGTCGGCGCGATCTGGCGCCAGGACACCGCCGCGGTGGCCAACGCCTCGTCGCGCTACAGCCCGCCGATGCAGCTGGTTGGCAAGCTGTACCGCGGCAAGGGCGGCGGCTGGACCGCGGACTGGGTGTTCATCGACAGCGGCAAGGTGCTGTCCAAATGGACGGTCAGCGATGCCGACGCGCGCCGCGCGATCGCCGCCGGCGCCGACGGCGCCGCCGATGCGCTGGTCAAGCGCTACGCCAAGGCCGCCAGCACCGGCCCGGCCGGGGTCTATCGGGTGGCGATCAGCGGCATCCGCAGCGCCGACGACTACCTGCGCGTGTCTTCGGCGCTGCAGAACACCTCGGTGGTGCGGCGGATCGTGCCGATCCAGGCCAGCGGCGACCGCCTGGAGCTGGACCTGGACCTGCTCAGCGGCGTGTCCGGGCTCAACCGCATGCTCGGCGCCGACAGCCCGCTGCAGCCGCTGACCACGCCGACCGAGGGCGGCCCGATCATCCTCAATACCGAGCGCACGGAGTACCGGCTCAAATGACGCTGTCCCCGGAAGCGGAAATCGCCCTGTTCCTGCGCCGCCTGAAATGGGCCGCGGTGATCCTGGGCGCGCTGTGGGTGGTGGCGCTGCTGGCGCCGATCCTGACCCCGTTCGTGCTGGCGCTGCTGCTGGGCTGGCTCGGCGATCCGCTGGTCGACCGCCTGGAGCGCGCCGGCCGCTCGCGCAACATGGCGGTGACGCTGGTGTTCGTGCTGATGCTGCTGTTGCTGGTGCTGGCGCTGCTGATCCTGGTGCCGATGCTGGAGCGGCAGATCGTCACCTTCATCGACGTGCTGCCGCAGGTGCGCGACTGGTTCACCGGCACCGCGATTCCGTGGGCCGAGCAGAAGACCGGATTGCAGCTGATGGCCTGGCTGGACCCGGAGCGGCTGATCGAATGGATCCGCGGCCACTGGCAGCAGGCCGGCGGCGTCGCCGCGACGTTCTTCGGCTACCTGTCGCGCTCGGGCTTCGCGATGGTCACCTGGGTGGTGAACCTGGTGCTGCTGCCGATCCTGACCTTCTACTTCCTGCGCGACTGGGACATCCTGGTCGAACGCGTGGCCGCGACCATCCCGCGCAACCACGTCGCCACGGTCGGCCGCCTGGCGCGGCAGTCCAACGACGTGCTGGGCGCGTTCATCCGCGGCCAGTTCCTGGTGATGCTGGCGCTGGGCGTGATCTACGCCGGCGGTCTGAGCCTGATCGGGCTCAATCTGGGCCTGCTGATCGGCATCATCGCCGGCCTGATCAGCTTCATCCCGTACCTGGGCGCGACCACCGGCATCCTGCTGGCGATCCTGGCGGCGCTGGTGCAGGCCCAGGGCTTCGACCTGCAACTGCTGATCCTGGTCGGGGTGGTGTTCACCGTCGGCCAGTTGCTGGAGAGCTACGTGCTGACCCCGCGCATCGTCGGCGACAAGATCGGCCTGCACCCGGTGGCGGTGATCTTCGCGGTGATGGCCGGCGGCCAGCTGTTCGGCTTCCTCGGCATGCTGCTGGCGCTGCCGGTGGCGGCGGTGGCCAACGTGCTGCTGCACTACCTGCACGAGCAGTACCGGCAGAGCGACCTGTACGCCGGCGACAAGCCGGCGATCCTGCTCGAGAACGGCGCCGAGCGCACGACGCTGATCGAACTGCCGCCGCGTAGCCCCGACCAGCCGTGAGCGTGCCGCAGCTGCCGTTGGCGTTGCGCTCTCCGCCGGAGCAGCGCCTGGACCGCTATGTCGGCGCACCGGCAGGGCTGCTGGCGCAGCTGCAGGCCGTCGCCGACGGCCGCGATGCCGACTGGCTCTACCTGTCCGGCCCGGCCGGCACCGGCAAGACCCATCTGGCGCTGGCGCTGTGCGCGGCCGCCGAGCAGGCCGGGCGCCGCGCCGCCTACCTGCCGCTGCAGGCCGCCGCAGGCCGCCTGCGCGATGCGCTGGAAGCGCTGGAAGGGCGCGACCTGGTCGCGCTGGACGGAGTGGAGGCGATCGCCGGGCAGCGCGAGGACGAAGTGGCGCTGTTCGATTTCCACAACCGCGCGCGCAGCGCCGGGGTGACCCTGCTGTACACCGCGCAGGCGATGCCCGATGGCCTGGCGCTGTGCCTGCCCGACCTGCGCTCGCGGCTGGCGCAATGCACCCGCATCGCGCTGTCGCCGCTGGACGACGCCGGCCGCGCCGCGGTGCTGCGCGAGCGCGCGCAACGCCGCGGCCTGGTGCTGGAGGATGCGGCGCTCGACTGGCTGCTGACCCACGCCGGCCGCGACCTGGCCGGCCTGGTCGCGCTGCTGGAGCGGCTGGACCGCGAATCGCTGGCGGCGCAGCGGCGGGTGACGGTGCCGTTCTTGCGGCGGGTGTTGGAGGGGCCGGGACTCGGGACTCGGGACTCGGGACTCGGCAAAGGCTGAGCGCATCGGCGAGTGCATGCTGCGGCTGACGGCATGCTGTATTTCAAACGGAATTCGGTCGTCCGTGGTGTGCGCTGAGCGTAGGCAGGCCAGGGACTCAGCTTTTGCCGAGTCCCGAGTCCCGAGTCCCGAGTCCCGCCTCACGCAACTCGCTATCCAGCGCCGCCAACCGCTGCGGCGTCCCCACATCGGTCCAGCGGCCGCGATGCCGAAGTCCGTCGATCAGGCCTGCGTCCATCTGCGCGCGCAGCAGCGGTGCCAGCGCGAAGCGCGGCGGATTGCCGGCGGCGGCTACGGCGTCGTCGCCCAGCGTCGCCTGCCAGTCGCGCAGCAGCTCGGGACGATAGATGCCGATGCCGGCGTAGGTCAGGGTGGAGGGGCCAGCGCAGCGCAGCTTGCCGCCGGCATCCAGGGCGAAATCGCCATGCGCGGCGTAGGCCGGCGGATCGACCATCACCAGCTGCGCCAGCCCGGCCGGCTCCGGCGATAGCCGCGCGAAATCGAAATCGGTCCAGATGTCGCCGTTGACCAGCAGGAACGGCGCCGGCCCGAGCAGCGGCAACGCGTGCAGCATGCCGCCGCCGGTCTCCAGCGGCGTGGCGCCTTCGTAGGAATAGGCGATGCGTAGGCCGAACGCGCTGCCGTCGCCCAGCGCCTGCGGGAACTGCTCGGCCAGCCACGAGGTATTGATCACCACCTCGCGCACGCCCAGCGCCGCGAGCTTGCGCAGGTGCCACACGATCAACGGCGTGCCGCCCACCGCCAGCAGCGGTTTGGGCGTGCGTTCGGTCAGCGGCCGCATGCGCTCGCCGAAGCCGGCGGCGAAGATCAGCGCCTTCATGCGCCGGCCGCCGCGCGTTGCGCCAGCGCCGGCTTGATCCGCGTCTGCAGCAGCTGCGCCAGCGGTTGCAGCTGCGGATGTCGCGGCAGCACCTCGTCGAGATAGGCGACGAAGCGCGGCACGTTGTCCAGGTACCAGGCCTTGCCGTCGCGGTAGTTCAGCCGCGCGAAGATGCCCAGGTTCTTCATGTGCCGCTGCACCCCCATCCAGTCCGCGTCGCGCAGGAACTGCGCCAGCGGCGGCACCGCGATTCCTGCCTGCAAGGCGCGCGCGTGATAGCGTTCCAGCCACGCATCGACCCGCGCCAGCGGCCAGCTCACCGTGGTGTCCTTGAACAGGCTGACCGGATCGTAGGCGACCGGGCCGAGCACGCAGTCCTGGAAGTCCAGCACCGCCGGACCGTCGGCCACCGGCATCAGGTTGCGCGGCATGAAGTCGCGATGCACCAGCACCCGCGGCTGCGCCAGCGCGTTGTCCATCAGCCGGCGCTGCACCAGTTCCAGCGCGTCCAGGTCGGCGCAGTCCAGCTGCAGGCCCAGATGCCGGCGCAGGAACCACTCTTCGAACAGGCCCGCATCGCGCTGCAGCAGCGCCTCGCCGAACACGCCCAGTTCCGGCGGCGGGGCGATCGCCTGCAGCCGCAGCAGCTGCCCGAGCGCTGCGTCGAAATGCGCATCGGCCGAGGCGGCATCCAGGCTCTGCGCCAGGGTCGGCCCGCCGAGGTCTTCCAGCAGCAGGAAGCCGGCGTCCACGTCCTGCGCCAGCACCGCCGGCACGCGCACACCGCCGTGGTGCAGCAACGCGTGCATGCGCAGCCACGGCCGCACGTCCTCCAGGCCGGGCGGCGAATCCATCAGCACGCGGCTGGGGCCTATGCCATGGCTGCGCCAGTAGCTGCGCCAGCCGGCGTCGATGGACGCGCGCTGGAGCGTCGCCTGCGCGTCGTCCAGCGTGGAGCGCGCCCACGCCAGACGCTGCGCGGCGCGCAGCTCGGGGGCCTCGGGAAGATCGGGACTGGAACTCATCGGCGCGCCGCGGCGGAAGTTAGCCGCACAGCGTAAACGCGCGGCGCCGGCATGGCGAGCCGCGCGCCGGGACCTCAGCGCTTGCCGAGGAACAGCCGCAGCAGCGCGAGCAGGGCGATGGCGCCGAGCAGCGCGCCGAGGAAGCCGGCCGGCTCGCCACGGCTGTACCAGCCCATGTAGTGGCCGAACCAGCCGGCCACCAGCGCGCCGGCGATGCCGAGCAGCACGGTGAACAGGCAACCGGAACGGCCGCCGCTCGGACCCAGGAAGCGCGCCAGCAGGCCGACTACGAAGCCGACCAGGATGACGTACAGCCAGCTGTCGCTGCCGAACAGGTTGTGCATGGAGGCGTACCGAAACGGGGAAGTGACGCCGATCGTGCCAGATTCCGCCGCAACGCGACGTCCACGCAGGCACGGCCGGCGACGGCCTTAAGCGGCCGTGCAGGCGTGGCTTGCATACCCGCCGCGCCAGGCGCGGATCCGTTGCGCAGCGGCAAGGTCGCGGCCGCCGTCGCCGGCGGCCGCCACGCACTCAGCAGCAGCCGTGCTCGCCGTGCTGCTCGCCACCGGCCACCGCGGCGCTGCCGGTGGTCTCGCCGCGCACGCTGGCGGCATGATGCTCGGCGATCACCCGCGACACGCAGGCGGTGACCCGCTTGCCCATCGGGATGTGCAGGAACTCGTTCGGGCCGTGCGCATTGGAATGCGGGCCGAGCACGCCGGTGATCATGAACTGCGCGCCGGGGAACTTCTCGCCGAGCATGCCCATGAACGGGATCGAGCCGCCTTCGCCCATGTACATCGCCGGCTTGCCGAACGCCGCCTGCGAGGCGGCTTCGATCGCGTCGGTCAGCCACGGCGACTGCGCCGGCGCGTTCCAGCCCGAGGACGACTTCTCCAGCGCCAGCGACACCTCCGCGCCGTACGGCGGATCGCGCAGCAGCACCTCCTTCAGCAGCTCGCCGGCGCGCTTGCCGTCCAGCGTCGGCGGCAGGCGCAGCGACAGCTTCACCGCGGTCTGCGGGCGCAGCACGTTGCCGGCCGATGCCAGCGGCGGCAGGCCGTCGGCGCCGGTTACCGACAGGGCAGGGCGCCAGGTGCGGTTGAGCACCAGCTCGGTCAGATCCTCGTTCATCGGGGTCATTCCCGGCAGGAACGGGAACTTGCTGTAGACCTCGTCGCCGAGCACGTCGGCGACCTTGCGCGCCTGCGCCAGGCGCTCCGCGGGAATCTCCGCATACAGGCCGTCGACCGTGATCTTGCCGGTGGTCTCGTCCTCCAGCCGCGACAGCAGCTCGCGCAGCACGCGGAAGCTGGACGGCACCACGCCGGAGGCATCGCCCGAATGCACGCCTTCGCTGAGCACCTTGACGCTGAAGTTGCCGCCGGCCAGGCCGCGCAGCGAGGTCGTGCACCACAACTGCTCGTAGTTGCCGCAGCCCGAATCCAGGCACACCACCAGCGACGGCTTGCCGATGCGCTCGGCCAGGTGGTCGACGTAGGCCGGCAGGTCGTAGCTGCCCGACTCCTCGCAGGCCTCGATCAGGATCACGCAGCGCGCGTGCGGGATGCCCTGGTCCTGCAGCGCCAGGATCGCGGCCAGCGAGCCGAACAATGCGTAGCCGTCGTCGGCGCCGCCGCGGCCGTACAGGCGGTCGCCCTTGAGCACCGGCGTCCACGGGCCCAGGTCCTCGTCCCAGCCGGTCATCTCCGGCTGCTTGTCCAGATGCCCGTACAGCAGCACCGTGTCGGCGCCGGTCTCCGCGCCGGTGGCCGGCACTTCCAGGTAGATCAGCGGCGTGCGCCCTTCCAACTGCACCACCTCGACCTGCAGGCCAGGGATCGCCTGCGCCCGCGCCCAGCGCTCCATCAGCGCCACCGCATCGGCCATGTAGCCGTGCGCGACCCAATCGGCGTCGAACATCGGCGACTTGTTGGGAATGCGGATGTAATCGACCAGTTGCGGGACGATGTCGTCGTCCCACTTCGCGCTCAGGAAACGGTCGATCTTGGCATTGTCCATCGTGGAACTCCGGGATTTGTCGCAAAAGAGATGGCCGCCATTCTACGCCGCGGCCCCCGTGTAGGGTTTTTCCTACACGTTGACGCGCCGTTTACCTGCTGTTTGGAAAGGGCGTTGGCGATAGGCTGTATCCATGTGGCGAGGGATGCTTTCGACACCGGCAGGAGAGGCCGGTGAAGTCCCCATCCAAGTCACAAGGAGTGTTGCCATGCAGTCTTTTATCGTGGTCCTGAAGTCTCTGGTCCTGGCGTTGCTGCTGACCGGTTCCGCGCTCGCCGCGGACAAGGTCAACATCAACTCCGCTAGTGCAGCGGAAATCGACCGGGTGTTGCTGAACGTGGGTGCCTCCAAGGCACAGGCGATCGTCGACTACCGACAGGCACACGGACCCTTCAAAAGCGCCGAGGACCTGGCGCTGGTGAAGGGAATCGGACTCAAGACGGTCGAACGGAACCACGACCGGATCGAAGTGGGAGCCACGAAGGCGACCACGCCGACGACAGCCAGGACGGCTGCCGCCAAGCCGGTGGAAAGGCGTTAAACGGATTTAAGCGTAAGGGATTTACGGCAGTAAAGGGATTTAAGGGAAAGATACGGCTGGCGCAGGATGCGCGGTCGCGACCTCGCTGAGCAGGACGCGCAGGGGGGAGGCAGGAAGCCGACACGGACGTACATCGTCGCCCGGTGTTGCACACTGACGTGCAGCCGGGCGACGTTTTTTTTGGGCGATGGTTTTCGCTACCGCAGGCGCTGGTGGCGCACGGTGGGGGTGGCAAGGACGATCGCCGGTGGGCCGGTCCGGCGCTAGCCAAGGTCATGTGCACCCCGCTGGCGGCGATCCGGCAGCCGGGCAGGCCCGACCCGAAGATAGCCAGCGCAGTCCGGCTCCCGGTCACCGCGTCATACGCTGCCGCGTCGGATGCGCAGGTAGGCGCAGCGTTGGGCGCGCCGCGCTTATTCCCTCGGGCACGTTTCGCGTGATCTACTCCTGCCGCGTCGCGGATGCACCTTTGGAGTTCGGTCTCCCCTTTTTGGCTGCAGGCCGCACTCGATACGACTGAGCGATGCGGTTGTTCCGCCGCCCAGCCAGCGGAGACGGCGTGGTGCCCATGCCGCCGCGCCCGGCCCTGCCGCGATCGGGCAGAATGCGCCGATGGACTGGAGCACGATTCCTTCGCGGGTCATTCCCGCCAACGACTACCGCCGCGAGCGCTGGCGCAACGGACTGGGCTGGACCCGGGAGATCCTGCGCCTGCCGCAGCCCGGCAGCGACGATTGGCTGCTGCGCCTGTCGATCGCCGAGATCGAACAGGATGCGGCCTTTTCCAGCTTTCCCGGCATCGACCGCGAACTGGTGCTGCTGCATGGCGCCGGACTGCGCTTGCGCTTCGACGACGGCGCCGTGCATCTGCTGGAGCCGCCGTACGCGCGGCTGCGCTTCGCCGGCGAACGGCCGCTGCGCGGCGAACTGCTTGATGGCCCCACCCACGACTTCAACCTGATGTGGCGCCGCGACCGCCTGCGCACGCAACTGCTGCACCGGCCGCTGGTCGGGCCGATGCTGTTCTTCGCCGAGCCGGAAATCGGTTGGGTCGTTCATCTTCTGGCAGGCCAGGCGCAGTTCGATGCGGACTGCGGATTGCCGCCGCTGGCCGCCGGCGACAGCGCCTGGTTGGCGGCCAGCGCCAGGCAGCGCTTCGCTTTGAGCGGTGGCGGCGAGCTGCTGGCGATCCGTATCGAGCCGCTGCCGGCGCCCGCCGACTGAGCTTCCGGCGCCACGCGCGTGGCTCTTGCGGGGTTGCCGCCGAGCGCGTCCAATGCGCGAACGCGGCTATCCCGGAGCCGTGGACCGGAACGCACAGGTGGCCTCGGACAACAGCAGGTGGTTGGCAAACGTATTGGTGGTGGACGACGACGCGGCCTTGCGCGACCGGATTCGCGATTATCTGGCCCGTTTCAACTTGCAGGCGCACGACGCCGAAAACGGCGTGCAGCTGTATGCGCAGCTGGCGGCCGAGCGCTACGACGCGGTGCTGCTCAATGCCGGCCTCGGTGGCGGCGAAGGACTGAACCTGTGCCGGCAACTGCGCGATCGCGGCGGCATCGCGATCGTGATGATGGCCGACCAGGCCGAGCCGGTGGATCGCGTGATCGGCCTGGACCTGGGCGCGGACGACTACCTGAGCCGGCCCCTGGACCTGCGCGAATTGGTCGCGCGGCTCAACGCCGTGTTGCGGCGCACCCGTGCCGTGCCGGTGCCGCCGCCAGCGCAGGATGGCGCATGGCAGGTCGACGCCTACCGGCACCAGGCGGTGGCGCCGGACGGCCGCGCGATCCCGCTGTCGCCCAGCGAACTGCGGCTGATGGCGGTGTTCCTCGAGCAGCCCGGCAACGTGCTCAGCCGCGAGGACCTGCGTACGGCGATCGGCGAAGGCGACGGCAGCGTTCCGCAGGGCGGACGCGGCATCGATCTGCAGGTGTCGCGACTGCGGCAGAAGCTGGGCGACGACCCGCTGGTGCCGCAGTGGATCCGCACCGTGCGCGGCAAGGGCTATCTGTTCGAGCCGCACCGGCTGGGCATGCCCGCCGCGCGCTGATCCGGCGCCGCGTAGCGAGCGGGGGAAGAACGTCCCGTCTCGCGCCAATGGTGCGAACGTCGCCGATGTCGGATTTTGCAGCGCCATTCGCTGTAGCGAACGGCGTGCCGCGTCGCGTTGTGCATGCGATTACCGGCCGCTGGCAGGCGCTGCGTGGTCCGCGCCGTGGCAACGCGCGCTCAGTACACGTCGCGCCGGTAGCGGCCTTCCAGCAGCAGGGTTTCCTTGCCCAGCCGCCCCAGCGCCTCTTCGAGCACCGCGTCCACGTCCGGGGCCATGCCGCGCAGGCTGCCGCAGACGTAGATCGCCGCGCCTTGCGCCACCCACTCGCGCAGGTCCGGCGCGGCCGCGCGCAGGGCGTCCTGCACGTAGCGGTGCGCACCGGCGTCGCGCGAGAACACCGCATCCAGCCGTTGCAGTGCGCCGTGCGCCAGCCAGGTGCGCAGTTCCTCGCCGTAGTGGTCGTCGTGGGCGGCGTGGCGTTCGCCGTACAGCAGCCAGGTGCGGGTGGCGCCGGCGTCGATGCGCGCGCGCAGGTGCGCGCGCAGCCCGGCGATGCCGGTGCCGTTGCCGATCAGGATCAGCGGTCGCGCCGGATCGGCGGGCGGATGGAAGTTCGGGTTCGGGCGCAGCCGCAGGGCGATCTCGGCACCGATCGGCGCTTCGTCGCACAGCCAGCCGCTGCCAAGGCCGGGCGTGCCGTCGGCGCGCAGCGCGCGGCGCAGCAGCAGGCGCAGCGCGCCGTCGCTGGGCATCGAGGCGATCGAGTATTCGCGGTGCGGCAGCGGCTGCAGCTGCGCGGCCAGCGCCGCCAGCGCGATGCCGGCGGCCTGCGCCGGCTCCGGCAGGTGGCTGCGTGCCAGCAGCGCGGCCAGCGTCGTCGGCGCCTGGCCGGGACGCTGCAGGAGCGCCGTGCCGTCCAGGCCGCTGGCCTGCAGCCAGGCCTGCACCGCGGCGTCGCCATGGCACGGCCCGACTTCGGCCAAGTCGCCGGCCTGCCACGCGGGCAGGGCGTCGTCGGCGGGCAGCAGCGCCAGTTCGAACACCGCGCCGCCGACGCTGCCGGGATTGCACAGGCGCCGCTGCTGCAGCTGCCAGCGCTGGTAGGCCGGTGGCGTCCAGTCGGGCTGTTCGCTGCCGCCGGCGAGCTGTCCCAGCAATTGCTGCCAGTGGCGCAGCGCGGCGTCGTCGGCGTTGTCCACGTCGATGCGGTCGAACAGCGGATGCGCGCCGTGCTGGCGCAGCCAGGCGTCGAGTCGGCGGCCAAACGCGCAGAAGTGGTCGTAGCGGCGATCGCCCAGCGCCAGCACCGCGTAGCGCAGCTGCGGCAGCGCCTGCGGTTGCGCCATCGCCTTGCGCAGGAACGGCAGCGCGTGATCGGGCGGATCGCCTTCGCCGCTGGTGCTGACCACGAACAAGGCCTGGGTCGCGCCGGCCAGCTCGGCCGCGTCGACCTTCTGCAAGGGCAGCACGCGCACCGCCTGGCCCGCCGCGCGCAAGGCTTCGGCACTGCGCAACGCGAGTTGCTGGGCGAAGCCGGTCTGGCTGGCCCAGGCCAGCAGCAGCGGCGCGTCGGCCTGCTTGCCGCTGCCGCGCACGCCGCGACGGCCGCGCCACCACAGCCACAGGCAGGCCGCCGCGTACGTCGCCGTCGCTAGCGCTGCGTACAAAATGCGCTGCTGCGATGGCGCGCTGGTCCACCATGGCTGCGGGTGCAGCCGCAGCAGCGCATAGCCGATCGCGCCCAGCAGGGCGAAGGTCGCCGCGTGACCGAAGACGTTCCAGTTGCGTTGCGACCGCGGCCGCGTCATGCGTCGAGCAGCGCGGCGAAGGCGCTGCTGAGCCGCTCCTGCACGCGTGCGCCGTCGCGCAGCAGGAAGCGTGCCGCCAGCCCTTCGCGCTCGGCGCAGGCCAGGCCGGTGTCGGCGCCGAGCACGCTCAGCGCGGTGGCCCAGGCATCGGCGCGCATCGCATCGGCGGCGACCACGCTGACCGCCGCCAGCGACGCCGCGATCGGCACGCCGCTGCGCGGATCCAGGGTATGGCTGTAGCGCTGGCCGTCCTGTTCGAAGCGGTGCCAGCGATCGCCGGAGGTGGCGACCGCGCGGCCGTCCAGCGCCAGCACCCGTGGCGGCGTCGCGGCCTGCGCGTCCTCGTCCGGCGCCGACTCGACCAGCACCCGCCACGCTTGTCCGTCGGGCTTGCGGCCATAGCCGTAGAGTTCGCCGCCGACCTCGACCAGCGCGCTGGCCACGCCCTGCGCCTGCAGTTCGCGCACCGCCAGGTCCACGCCGTAGCCTTTGGCGATCGCCGACAAATCCAGGCGCAGGCCGCCGGGCTGGCGCAGCGTGCCGTCGGCCTCATCCAGCAGAAGCTGCCGCCAGTCGCCGGCAGCGCGCGCCTGGCGCAACGCCTGCGCATCGGGCACGCGGCGGCCGCCGGCGTCGGCGCCGAAGCCCCACAGGCCCAGCACCGCGCCGATGGTGGGATCGAACGCGCCGTCGCTGCGCCGGGCGATGTCCAGCGCGCAGCGCAGCACCTCGGCGAATGCAGCCGGCAGCGCGTGCACGCTGCCGGCCGCGGCGCGGTTGTAGCGGCTGATGTCCGAGTCCGCCTCCCAAGTGCTCATCTGCGCGACCACCCGGTCCAGTTGCGCCTGGATCGCCGCATGCAGCGGATGCAGGTCGCGGCGGCGGCGCAGCACCAGCTTCGCGCTCCAGGTGGTGCCCATGCTCTGCCCGCCGAGCGTGGCGATCTCGGTGTCGGCGTCGGCCTGGAGTGCGGACGGCATGCTCATGCCGTCGGCGCTCGCCACGCGCAGCGCGCGCGCACGGCGCCCTGCGCTGGACGGCCAAGGCTCACTGCGGCATCACTTCCAGCGTCGCCACGTAGCTGAGCCGGCGCTGCTTGGCCTGCGGCAGCGAGGTCTTGGTGTCCTCGCTGGTGGTCTGCAGCCAGTACATGCCCGCTTCCGGCCAGGTCACGCTGAAGCCGCCCTGCGCGTCGGTGGTGAGCTTCAGTTCGTCCTGCGCGTTGCGGTAGCGGGTACCGCCGCGCACGATCTCCACCGCCAGCCCCGCGGCCGGCTTGCCGTCGATCTGCAGCTTGAAGCTGGCCTTCTCGCCGGCGAACAGGTCGTTAGGATGGGTCACCGGCACCAGTTCCAGGCCCTTGCCGCTGGGCTTGAGCGCGGTCTGGTTGGGCGCGCCGTTGGTGACGAAGGTCTCCACCCGGCCCAGCGACTGCGACACCTGCAGGTCCTTGGCGTCCTTCGGCACTTCGCTGGCGAAGCTGGCGGCGTTGCCGCGCCAGCGCTTGCGCTGGCCTTTCTCGTTCCAGTTGGCGAACAGGCCGTCGTTGACCAGGGCCAGGCGATAGGTGCCGGTCTGCACCAGTTCCAGGTCGAACACGCTGCGGTACTTGCCGGTGGCCGGGTTCTGCGGCTGCACCGTGCTGCCGTCGGGTGCGGTGATGGCCAGGGTGTCCAGGCGCAGCGGCACGTGGTTGAAATAGAACAGGTCGTTGGAGACCGCCGCATCGACGGTGATCCACGGCCGCTCGCCGGCGAGTACGGTCTGCGAGGGTTGCAGCCAGGCCTTGTGGGCGAGGGCGGAGAACGGCAGGACCGCGGCGATGGCCAGCGCCAGCACGAGAGAACGCTTCATGGACTTGCTCCTTGCGAGGACAAAGGGGATCACGGCTTGACGCTCAGGCGCACCGCGCCCAGTTCGCTGCTGCCTTGCGCGCTGCCGGTCGTGGCGGCCTTGGCCGGCCAGGCGAACGGGATCTTCAGCAGCTCGCGGCCGCCGACCTCGCGCGCGGCCTCGACCACCAGCGTGTACTGGCCCGGCGCCAGGCCCTTGAGCTGCTGCGCGTCGGTGAAGGCCAGCGCGTGCTTGCCGGCCGGGCGGGTCGGGCCGCTGACGCCGTCTACCGGCATCTGCAGGGTGCGGCCGCTGCGCCGCCACCACTGGCGCAGGTCCGGCAGCCACTTGGTGCCGTGGCCTTCGGCGGTGTCCTTGGACTGGTACCAGACCGCCAGGTTGCGCGCGACCTGCTGGTCGGCGCCTTCCACCCAGATCGCGACATAGGGGCGGTGGTATTCAGCGACGTTGAGCTTGGGAATCTCCACGTCCAGTTCCAGCGTGGCCGCATACGCGGGCATCGACAGCAGGCCGCTCAGGGCGATGGTCAGGGTGACGCGCATGCGGGGCTCCAGGGTGGTGAGAGGAACGGTTCGGGAAGATCGGCGAAACAACTCAGTGGATCAGCAGCAGGGCGATCAGCAGCGGGATCAGCAGGCCCAGCCCGACCAGCGGCCAGGTCATGCGCCGCTGCCGCGCATGCAGCTGCAGCAGGAACAGCCCGGTGATGCAGAACACCAGGCAGGCCACCGCGAACAGGTCGATGAACCAGCCCCACGCGGGGCCGGTATTGCGGCCCTTGTGCAGGTCGTTGAAGTAGGAGATCCAGCCGCGGTCGGTGCGTTCGTACTCGACCGCGCCGCTGCCGCGATCGATGCTCAGCCAAGCGTCGCTGCCGGGACCGGGCAGCGCCAGGTACACCTCGTCGGCCGACCATTCGGCCGGGCGCCGGCCCAGGCTCAACCCCAGTTCGCGCTCCAGCCAGACCGACACCGGCCGCGGCAGCGGCGCATCGCCATCGGCCTGGCCGCCTAGCCGCTGCAGCAGCGTTGCCGGCAATTGCGCGGTGCGGTTGAGCACCTGCGGCTTGGCCTCGATGCGCGCGGCGTGGTTGAGGGTCAGCCCGCTGGCGGCGAACAGCAGCATGCCGATCAGGCACAGCGCCGAGCTGATCCAGTGCCACTGGTGCAGCGTGCGCAGCCAGAAGCCGCGGCGTTGCTGCGCCGTGGCCAGGTCGGGAGAGGAGGAGTCGGACAACGCGGCAGTCGGGTGGAGTGGGCGGAATGCATTCTAGATGAGAATTTGTCGCAATTACGTGTGCGGCCGCTGCCGCCTGCGCGTCCGGGAATGGTCCGCGCCAGACATCAACGCATCGGCACCGCATGCGTTGACCGTCCGCGTCAGGTCTCGGACCAGTCGCGCAGCAGGTTGTGGTAGACGTTGCTCAGCCGCAGCAGCGACGCGCTGTCGGCGTCGGCCGCGGTCAGCGCCTGGATCGAGGTGTCCAGTTCCAGCAGCAACTGCCGCCGGCTGGCGTCGCGCACCAGGCTCTGTACCCAGAAGAACGAGGCCAGGCGCGCGCCGCGGGTGACCGGCAGCACGCGATGCAGGCTGCTGGACGGATACAGGATCAGGTCGCCGGCCGGCAGTTTCACCTCATGCTCGCCGTAGGTGTCGCTGATGACCAGTTCGCCGCCGTCGTACTCCTCCGGCGCGGACAGGAACAGGGTGCAGGACAGATCGGTGCGCAGGGTCAGCGCCGGCTGCGTGGCGGTGGCGGCCAGGGTCATCACCGAGCCGTCGACGTGGAAGCCGTACTCGCCGCCGCCCTCGTAGCGGTTGAAGCGCGGCGGGACCGTGCGCAGCGGCAGCGCCGCGGCGAAATACAGCGGGCTGCGCGCCAGCGCGTTGAGCACCGCCTGGCCGAGTTCGTGCTTGAGCGGCGAGGCGTCGGGCAGTTGCCGGTTGCGCTTGACCTGCGCGCCCTGGGCGCCGACCGTCTCGCGGCCGTCGGTCCAGTCGGCGCCGTCGAGCGCCTGGCGGAAGCGCGCGAGCTCGTCGGCGCCGAGGATGTCGGGGATGTGCAGCAGCATGGGTCGCTCCGGCAACGTCCGCCCTCCGTGCGGAAGGCGGACGTTGCCCGTCGGTGGGCGCAGCCGCGGTCAGAACTTGATGTTGGCCGTCAGCATCGCCGAGCGCGGCGCGCCGGGCGTGTAGCGGAAGCCGCTCTTGTTGATGGCCGCGACGTAGTCCTTGTCGAACACGTTGTACACGTTCAGGCGCAGATCGAAGTGGTCGTTGATCGGATAGGTCACGACCGCGTCCCATACGGTATACGACTTGACGAACGCCGGCGTGCCGACCGCGCCGTCGGTGCCGCGCTTCATCTCGCCGGAGTAGCGGGCGCCGCCGCCGACGGTCAGGCCGAACGGCAGGGTGTAGGTGGTCCACGCGGTGAACGCGCTGTCCGGCGTATAGGCCAGGTCGGTGCTGCCGTCCTGCGACACCTTGGCGCCTTCCAGCACCTGCGCGTCGAGCTTGGTGTAGCCGGTGGAGATCGCCCAGTTGTCGCTGATCTTGCCGACCGCCGACAGCTCCACGCCCTTCACCCGCTTCTCGCCGGTCTGGTAATAGAGCCCGTCGCTGCCCTGTGCGATTTCGTTGCTGACGTCGGTCTGGAACAGCGCCATGGTCACGAACAGGCCGTCGTCCAGGAAGTTCCACTTGGTGCCGATTTCGGCGGTCTTGGCCTTCTGCGGATCGAAGCGCGGGTTGTTGGCGTTGTTGGCCGAGGCGCTCAGCTCCAGCGCGCTGCCGCCGGGAGGCTGCTGCGAGATCGCATAGTTGGCGTACAGGCTGACGTTCTCGGCCGCCTTGTAGACCGCGCCGAGCTTCCAGCTGAACAGCGTATCGGAGATGTCCGCGTCCACGCCGACCGCGGTGGTGCAGGGCACCGCGGTGGAGGTGGCGGTGGTGCAGGTCAGGCTGTCGAAGTCGGTCTTGTAGCGGTCCGCGCGCACCCCGGCGGTGACCAGGAAGCTGTCGCCGAACTTCAGCGTGTCGAAGGCGTAGGCCGAGAACGTGGTGGTAGTGCCCTTGCTGTGCGCGCCGTTGCGCGCGGTGACCAGCGGCGTGGTGTTCCAGTCCGGGGCGTACAGGTTGGCCGGGTTGGCGGCCAGCCAGGCGGCGCGGTCGACGATGTTGTGGCCCCAGCTCTGCAGTTCCTCGCGCGTGGCTTCCACGCCGGTGCTGAGGTTGTGCTGCACCGCGCCGGTGGCGAAGTCCACGCGCAGGTTCAGCTGGTCGGTGACGATGGTGTACTGCTGGTCCTTGAAGGTGGGCAGGCTGCGCGTCACCGTCCAGGTCGAGGTGTCGGCCGGGTTCGGCGTGCGCAGGTTGGCGGTGTTGGGCATGAACGCGAACAGCAGGTAGTCCTGCTCGTTGCGGCCCCAGCGCGCGGTATTGGTCAGCTTGACCGTGTCGGAGAAGTCGTGCTCGAAGCGGAAGGTCGCCATCTTCGCGGTCACGTCGTCATGGTCGTAGCGGGTGCCGTAGAAGTTCTCGCTGTCCACGCGCGGGGCGGTGGACAGCCACGGACGCGCGGGGTCTGGCGAGGAGTAGCCGGGCAGGCCGATGGTCGCCACGCCGCCGTCGGGCACGTTGTCCTGCTTCACGTACAGCAGGTCGAGGAAATAGCGGGTGTCGCTGCCCAGGCCGAACGCCAGCGAGGTGGCCAGGCCCCAGCGCTTGTTGTTGACCTGGTCGCGGCCGATCGCGTCGCTGTCCTGGCCCACCACGTTCACCCGCAGCGCGCTGCTGGCGCCCAGGGTCTGGTTCCAGTCCGCGGTCACGCGGCGCTGGTCGTCGGTGCCGCCGGACAGCGCGCCGCTGACCGAGTCGGTCAGGTTCGCCTCCTTGGTCACCAGATTGATCGCGCCGGTCGGCGCGCTGCGGCCGTTGTCGGTGCCGGCCGGGCCCTTGGCGACTTCGATCTGCTCGATGTTGAACACGTCGCGCGAGATCGAGCCCAGGTCGCGCACGCCGTCGACGAAGATGCTGCTGGAGCTGTCGAAGCCGCGCATGTAGATCGCATCGCCGGTGGTGGTGTTGCCGTTCTCGCCGACGTAGAAGGTGCCCACGCCGGGGCTGTTGCGCAGCGCCTCGGTGAGCGTGGTGGCGCCCTGCTCGTTGAACAGGTCCTTGCTGATCACGTTGATCGTCTGCGGGGTGTCGATCAGCGGCTGGGTGAACTTGGGCGAGGCCGGCGCTTCCACCAGGTAGCGCTTGGCGCGCTGCGCCTCGACGTCGACCTTGCCGAGGGTGGTCGGCTGGTCGGCCGCGGCATCGGCGGCGAGCGCGTGGGAGGACAGCAGGCTCAGCCCGCCCAGCAGCGCGGCGGCGGTGAGGGTCTGCGCGGACACCTGGCGAGAAACGGCGTGCTTGCGGCTCTTGATCGGAGAGGTCATGGACGGTTCGGCTATGCAGGAAGAAAGGGTGGTCCGCAGCGCACGCAGCCGTGCCCGGAGGGCAGGTCGTACGCAAGGTCGGGGTGACCAGATGGCGGGTCGCCGCTGGTCACTTTGACGTGGACATTCCGCCTATTTCCGCGCAAATGCGAATTGTTTGCAATACCTTTCGTGTATTGCGCCGCATGGCGAGGGGAAGCGGTCGCTTCCGATACCGGCCGCACCATGGCCTTTTCTGTCTCTAACTTTATGAAAGGAAAGAGATTCCGTCGTTTGGCCAGGCGCCTGGTCAGTCGCGGTCGTCGCGGGTCCAGATCCCGCCGTGCTCGGACTTCACCGGGAACTTGGGCACCGGGCTGTAGGCCGGTGCGCACAACGGGCGGCCGTCGCGGATGTCGAAGCGGGCGCCGTGCAGCACGCATTCGATGCTGCCGGCGGCGGCATCGAAGCTGCCGGGGGACAGTTCGTAGTCCTCATGGCTGCAGCGGTCTTCCAGCGCATAGAACGTGCCGTCGAAATTGAACACCACGATCGGCGTGGCGGTGACCTCGTCCCACACCGTGGCCATCTCGCCCGGCAGCAGCGCCCCGTCGGCGCAGACGAAGGTCCAGGTCTCGCTCATGCGGCGTCGCCCAGCGGCTTCTCCAGCAGCTCGAAGCGCAGGTCGTCGCGCTTGGGCGCGCCGAAGCGCGCGTCGCCGTAAGGAAAGGGCTTCTTGATCCCGGTGCGGCGGTAGCCGCGGCGCTCGTAGAACGCGATCAGTTCCTCGCGCGCGTCGATCACCGTCATCTGCATGACCGGCAGGCGCCATTCCTGCCAGGCGATGCGCTCGGCCTCGGCCAGCACGGTCTTGCCCAGGCCGCCGCCCTGCGCCTGCGGTTGCACCGAGAACATGCCGAAATAGCCGGCGCCGTTGTCGTCGGCGATGTGCGCGCAGGCGATCAGCGCGCCGTCGCGCTCGGCCAGCAGCACCAGGCTGCGCGGACGCAGGATGTCGGCGCGCAGCACCTCGTGGTCGATGCGGTTGCCGTCGAGCAGATCGGCCTCGGTGGTCCAGCCGACGCGGCTGCTGTCGCCGCGGTAGGCCGACGTGACCAGGGCGGCGATGGCGTCGATGTCGGCGACGGTGGCGGTGCGGAAGGTGAGGGTGTGCATGGGGGGATTTTAGCCTGGCGGCCGGGATTCGGGAGTGGGATTGGGGATTCGCCAAGGCGGCGCTTTTACGAATCCCTAATCCCGAATGCCCAATCCCCGCTCATCAGCCCAACAACTTCCGCACCTTCAGCAATGCCTCCACGAAGCGCTCGATCTCCGCATGCGTGTTGTAGAACGCCAGCGACGCGCGGCAGGTGGCGGCGACGCCGTAGAACTGCAGCAGCGGATGCGCGCAGTGCTGGCCCGAGCGTATCGCCACGCCTTCCAGGTCCAGCAGCGTGGCCAGGTCGTGGGCGTGCGCGCCCTCGACCAGGAACGACACCACTGCGGCCTTGCCGGGGGCGGTGCCGAAGATGCGCAACCCGTCGATCTTGTGCAGTTCCTCGGTGAAATGCGCCAGCAGTTCGGCCTCGCGCGCTTCCACGTGCTGCAGGCCCAGCGCGGTCAGGTAGTCCACCGCTGCGCCCAGGCCGACGAAGCCGGCGATGTTCGGCGTGCCGGCCTCGAACTTGTGCGGCGGATCGTTGAACACGGTGCCGTCGAAGCTGACTTCCTTGATCATCTCGCCGCCGCCGATGAACGGCGGCATCGCCTGCAGATGCTCGCGCCGTGCCCACAGCGCGCCGGTGCCGGTGGGTCCGCACATCTTGTGCCCGGTGATGGCGTAGAAATCGCAACCGATCGCGGCCACGTCCAGGGCGCGGTGCGGTGCGGCCTGCGAGCCGTCGATGACGCTGACGATGCCGCGCTTGCGCGCCTCGCGGCAGATCTCGCGCACCGGGTTGACCGTGCCCAGCACGTTGGAGACGTGGGTCAGCGCCAGCAGCTTCACGTCCGGGGTCATCGCCTTGCGCAGCGCGTCCAGGTCCAGCGCGCCGTCGGCGGTGATCTCGGCGACCTTGACGGTGGCGCCGGTGCGCTGCGCGACCAGCTGCCACGGCACGATGTTGGCGTGATGCTCCATCCGCGACACCAGGATGCTGTCGCCGGCCTTCAGCCGCGGCAGCGCCCACGAATAGGCCACCAGATTGATCGCGAAGGTGGTGCCGCTGCACAGCACCAGCTCGTCGGCGCGCACGTTGAGGAAGCGCGCCAGCTTGCTGCGCGCGCCTTCGTAGGCGTCGGTGGCCTCGGTGCCGAGCGCGTGCACCGCGCGGCTGACGTTGGCGTTGTAGCGGCGGTAGAACTCGTCCAGCGCGGCGATCACCTGCAGCGGCTTCTGCCCGGTGTTGGCGTTGTCGAAATAGATCAGCGGCTTGCCGTGCACCTGCCGCATCAGCAGCGGGAAGTCGCTGCGGATCTTGTCCCAGTCCGGCGCCGGCGCCGCGTCGAGCGTGGCCGCGCTGCTCATGCCACGCCTGCGGCGACCAGCGCCTGGTCCAGGCGCGCGACCAGGAACTCGGCCAGCGGCGCATCCAGCACGCGTAGCGGTTCGTGGCAGAACGCGGCGGTCAGCAGCTGTTGCGCACGCTCGCGCGGCAGCCCGCGCGAGCGCAGGTAGAACAGCGCGTTTGCGTCGAGCTGGCCGACGGTGGCACCGTGCGCGGCCTTGACCTCGTCGGCGTCGATCACCAGCACCGGCTGGGTGTCGATCTCGGCGTCGGCGGACAGCAGCAGATTCTTGTTGGACAGGTTGGCATCGCTGCCGTCGGCGCCCTGGCGGATGTGGATGCCGCCATGGAACACGACGCGACTGCGCGCCGCGGCCACGCCGCGCCACAGCAGTTCGCAGGCGGTGTCGCGGGCGATGTGCTCGATACCCAGGCGGGTGTCGATCTGGCGGCGGCCGTTGCCCAGCAGCACGCCGTTGGCGACCAGCCGCGCGTTGTCGCCTTCCAGGCGCACGTTGAGCTCGTGCCGCGACAGCGCGCCGCCCAGTTCCAGATCGATGCGCCGGTACTGCGCGTCGCGCGCCAGCACCGCATCGGTGCGCAGCAGCGCGGTCACGCCGGATGCGTCCGCCTGCACCCGCGCGTGGGTCAGCTGCGCGCCGGCGGCCAGGTGCACGTGCGCCAGGGTGTTGCTCAGGTGCGCGGCCTCGCCCAGGTGCAGGTGATGCTCGACCAGCGACAGCGCCGCATCCTGGCGCAATTCGATCAGGTGGCGATGGTGCCAGGCATGGTCGCCGGCGCCGGCGGTGGACACGAACACCAGGTGCAGCGGCACCGCGACCCGCACGCCGGCGTCCACGCGCAGCACGCTGCCTTCGTCGGCCAGTGCGGCGTTGAGCTGCGCGAACACCTCGTCGCTGCGCTCGAAGCGGCGGCCGAGGAAGCGCATCGCATCGTCGCCGCTGCGCAGGATCGAGGACAGGCGCTGCAGCTCGACGCCGTCCGGCAGCCCGCCCAGATCGGACAGCGCATCGCTGGCGCGGCCGTTGACGAATGCCAGCCGCGGCGCGGGAATGCCGGCGACGATGGACGCGTCCACCATCGGGGCCGCGCTCGGTGCCGGGCTGAAGCTGCGCCGCTCCAGCGCGCGCAGCGAGGTGTACTTCCACGCCTCGCTGCGCGGGCCGGGCAGGCCTTCGCGCAGCGCCTGTTCCAACGGCGCACGGCGTGCGCCGTCGCCGTGGAAGGCGGCCGCCAGGGAGTCGAGCAGGGCGCTCATCGGACCGTCGCCTCCGGCGCCACACGGTCCTTCAACCATGCGTAGCCGTGCGCTTCCAGTTCCAGCGCCAGTTCCGGGCCGCCGCTCTGCACGATGCGGCCGTCGGCCAGCACGTGCACCACGTCCGGCTTGATGTAGTCGAGCAGGCGCTGGTAATGGGTGATGACCAGGAACGCGCGCTCGGGCGAACGCAGCGCGTTGACGCCCTCGGCGACGGTCTTCAGCGCGTCGATGTCCAGGCCGCTGTCGGTTTCGTCGAGGATCGCCAGCTTCGGCTCAAGCACCGCCAGCTGGAAGATCTCGTTGCGCTTCTTCTCGCCGCCGGAGAAGCCTTCGTTGACGCCGCGGTGCAGCAGTTCGTCCTTCAGGTGCAGCACGGCGAGCTTCTGCCGCACCAGCTTCAGGAACTGCATCGAATCCAGTTCGGCCTCGCCGCGCGCCTTGCGCTGCGCGTTGAGCGCGGCGCGCAGGAAATAGGTGTTGTTGACGCCGGGAATCTCCACCGGGTACTGGAAGGCCAGGAACAGGCCGGCCGCGGCGCGTTCCTCCGGTTCCAGCTCGAGCAGGTCGCGGTCTTCGAAGCGCACGCTGCCTTGGGTCACCTCGTAGCCGTCGCGGCCGGCGAGGATATTGCCCAGCGTGGACTTGCCAGCGCCGTTCGGGCCCATGATGGCGTGCACCTGGCCGGGTTGCACCTGCAGCGACAGCCCTTTGAGGATGTCCTTGCCGGCGACGGAAGCGTGGAGGTTTTCGATAGTGAGCATTGGAGATTGGTCCGTCAGAATTCTTGTCTAGCCCCTCTCCCACCGGGAGAGGGGTTGGGGTGAGGGTCGGGGCGAAGCCTCATGGAATTCAGGCGCGCGAGGCTTCGCCCGTACCCTCATCCGGCGCTTCGCGCCACCTTCTCCCGATGGGAGAAGGGTAAGGCGTCAGCCGACGCTGCCTTCCAGCGACACTTCCAGCAGCTTCTTGGCTTCCACCGCGAACTCCATCGGCAGTTCGCGGAACACCTGCTTGCAGAAGCCGTCGACGATCATCGACACCGCGTTTTCCTGGTCGATGCCGCGGGCGCGGCAGTAGAACAGCTGGTCGTCGCTGATCTTGGAGGTGGTGGCCTCGTGCTCGACCGTGGCGGTGGGATGCTTGACCTCGATGTACGGGAAGGTGTGCGCGCCGCACTGCTTGCCGATCAGCAGCGAATCGCACTGGGTGTAGTTGCGCGCGCCCTCGGCGCTGCGCTCCATCTTGACCAGCCCGCGATAGGTGTTCTGGCCGCGGCCGGCGCTGATGCCCTTGCTGACGATCTTGCTCTTGGTGCGCTTGCCGATATGGATCATCTTGGTGCCGGTGTCGGCCTGCTGGCGGTGATGGGTCAGCGCCACCGAGTGGAACTCGCCAACCGAGTCGTCGCCGAGCAGCACGCACGAGGGGTACTTCCAGGTGATCGCCGAACCGGTCTCGACCTGGGTCCAGGTGATCTTGCTGCGCGCGCCGCGGCATTCGCCGCGCTTGGTCACGAAGTTGTAGATGCCGCCGACGCCGTTCTCGTCGCCCGGGTACCAGTTCTGCACGGTCGAATACTTGATCTCCGCGTCTTCCAGCACCACCAGCTCGACCACCGCCGCATGCAGCTGGTTCTCGTCGCGCATCGGCGCGGTGCAGCCTTCCAGGTAGGACACGTAGGCCTTGTCCTCGCACACGATCAGGGTGCGCTCGAACTGGCCGGTGTGGCCGGCATTGATGCGGAAGTAGGTGCTCAGTTCCATCGGGCAGCGCACGCCCTTGGGAATGAACACGAAGCTGCCGTCGGAGAACACCGCCGAATTGAGCGCGGCGAAGTAGTTGTCGCCGACCGGCACAACGCTGCCCAGATACTGCTTGACGATCTCCGGGTGTTCCTTGATCGCCTCGGACATCGAGCAGAAGATCACGCCTTTCTCGGCCAGTTCCTTGCGGAAGGTGGTGCCGACCGAGACCGAGTCGAACACCGCGTCCACCGCCACGCCGGCCAGCTTGGCGCGCTCGTGCAACGGCACGCCGAGCTTGTCGTAGGTGTCCAGCAGTTCCTTCGGCACGTCGTCCAGCGAGGCGTACTTGGGACCCTTCGGCGCGGAGTAGTAGCTCAGCGCCTGGAAATCGATCGGCGCGATGTTGAGCTTGGCCCAGTGCGGCATCGGCATCTTCAACCAGTGCCGGTAAGCGGCCAGGCGCCACTCGGTCATCCACTCCGGCTCGTCTTTCTTGACGGACAGGGCGCGCACGACGTCCTCGTTCAAGCCGGGCAGGAACGAATCGGATTCGATGTCGGTGATGAAGCCGGCGTCGTAGCGACGTCCCAGCCGTTCCAGGATTTCAGCGTTTTCGGTGGCCATGGGGGCTGCCTACAGGTCAGGTGGTCGCGAAACGCACGGCGATCGGGCGCCGTCTGGTTTCGCCGGAAGAGGGAAGCGGGTGCAGCATCTGCGCCAGGGTCACGCCGCGCAGCGCGTCGGCGACCACGTCGTTGATCAGCCGCCAGTTGGAGCGCACGCCGCATTTCTGGGCGATGCTGCACTGGCTTTCCTGGTGGCTGCATTCGGTGATCGCCAGCGGGCCTTCCATCGCCTCGACGATCTGGATCAGGGTGATGGCGTCGGCCGGCCGCGCCAGCCGATAGCCGCCGTGCACGCCGCGCAGGCCTTCGACCAGCCCGGCCTGGGCCAGCGGCTTGAGCAGCTTGCTGACGGTGGGCGGCTCCAGCCCGGACTGCTCGGCCAGCTCGGTCGCGCTCAGCACCTCGCCCGGACGCGCAGCAAGCACGGTCAGCACGACGGTGGCGTAATCGGTCAACTTGGTGACGCGGAGCATGCGGAAACAGCCGGATTTCAATGCGGACCGAAATTGTACTCTTTTGCGGCGGCGGCGTCCAAGCCGCTTGTTCATGATGCTTTCTATCGGCGCCATCGCCGGCGGCGATCGGCGGGGCTTGGGATCGCCGCCGATGTGCGCCAGAATCACCGCTTTCCCGTTCCGGACCGCCGCATGCCCCGCAAGATCGCCGCCCGCAAGTCCCGTATCCATGGCAATGGCGTGTTCGCCGTACTGCCGCTCAAGAAAGGCGAGCGGGTCATCGAGTACAAGGGCCGCCGCCGCACCCATGCCGAAGTGGACCGCGACGAGGCCGGCGATGTCGAGACCGGCCACACCTTCCTGTTCACGCTCAGCGACGACTACGTGATCGACGCCAACTACGAGGGCAACGACGCGCGCTGGATCAATCACAGCTGCGCGCCGAACTGCGAGGCGGTGATCATCGAGGCCGAAGGCGACGACCGCCGCCTGGACAAGGTGGTGATCGAGGCGCTGCGCGCGATCAAGCCGGGCGAGGAGCTGACCTACAACTACGGCATCACCCTGGGCGAGCGGCACACGCCGCGGCTGAAGAAGATCTGGGAATGCCGCTGCGGCTCGAAGAACTGCACCGGCACCATGCTGCAGCCCAAGCGCTGAGCGCGCCTGCACGTGGCCTAGACGCGCGGCTCACGACGCTGCAACCGCGGCGCTCCTAGGGTGACGCTCCCCCTGTAGAGGAGTTTCCCATGAGCACAGCATCTTCCCTGTCCGGCAAGCGCGTCGCGGTCCTGGCCACCGACGGCTTCGAGCAGTCCGAGTTGCAGGAGCCCAAGCGGTTGCTGGAGTCGTGGGGCGCGCAGGTCGATGTGATCGCGCCCGGTGATGCGTCCAGCATCCGCGGCTGGAACAAGAAGGACTGGGGCGACAGCGTGCCGGTCGACAAGCGCCTGGAGCAGGCCGATGCCGGCGGCTACGACGCGCTGGTGCTGCCCGGCGGCGTGATCAATCCGGACAACCTGCGCACCGAGGCGTCCGCGATCCGCTTCATCCAGGCGTTCGCCAGTGCCGGCAAGCCGGTCGCGGCGATCTGCCACGGCCCCTGGCTGCTGGCCGAAAGCGACCTGGTACGCGACAAGCAGGTGACCTCGTGGCCATCGGTGAAGACCGACCTGAGCAATGCCGGCGGACGCTGGCAGGACGCGGAAGTGGTGGTGGACGGCAATCTGATCACCAGCCGCAAACCCGACGACATTCCTGCATTCGCCGCGGCGGTGGCCAAGGCGCTGGGCTGAGGTCGGCACCCCTGGCGTGCGCAACGATAAACGGCGGCCTTCGGGCCGCCGCTTTTCTGTAGGAGGGGCTTCAGCCCCGACCGGCGAATGAAACAGCCGGAGCGATCGAGTCGAGAGAAGTGTCGCGGCTGAAGCCGCTCCTACAGGGAGTGCGGCCAGCTCACCGGGTGCACTGCAGGAGCGGCTTCAGCCGCGACAGCATCCGCAGCCCGAGGCTGTCCGCTACCGATTCGGTTCCGGCAGAACTCCCTGTCGATCGTTGCGGCCAAGACGCCTTGCGAGACTCGCAGCGAAACCAGTGCGCAGGTTTTCTTCGCGCTGATCCGGGGGGCGCCGCGTCATCGCATCACCTGCAGCAGCACAGCATCACTGCCCCGACAACGCCCCGGCCGGCACCAGCTTGCCGATGTCCTGGTTGAAGTGCACCACCAGCTTGCCGTTCTCCACCGCCGCCGATTCGATCTGCACGTTGCCCATCACCCCGGCCAGCGCCGGATCCAGCTTGTAGATCGGTTCCTTGCGCGCGTAGTCGTCCAGCCACACGTTGAGCAGTTCGCGGGTGTTGGCGTCGAGCTTGCCGCCGTTGGCGGCCGGCCGGAAGTCATCGATGGTCGGCGATTGCAGGTGGAAGCCCTGGGACTGCTGCTCGTAGCGCAGCGCGCTGGTCAACAGCACCGTGCCCAACGGGGTCGGCGCGCCGCCGCCGGTGGCCATGCTCAGGTCGAACTGCATCTTCAGCCGGTCGCCCGGCGGCAGCGACAGCTTGGGATCGCGGATGGTCATCTTGATCAGGCCGCCAAGCGCCTTGTGCGTCTGCGGGAAACTGCCGTCCAGGTACTGCTGCACATCGGCGGCGCCGACGCTGACCTGCTTGCCCTGGATCATGGGTTCGGCCTGCAGTTGCGCCGCGGCGGCGAGAGTCAGCAGCGCGACGGCGCGCAGGGTCGGCAGGCGAAGCTTCATGGTGGGGCGCCTTGGCAGAGTCAGAGGGTCAACATAACCGCAGCGGGTGAATGCGCGATTAGCGAAAGAGGGGCGATGGAGGCGGATCGTGCGTGCCGTGGCGCTGCATCGGCCCGCCACGCGCTGGGAATGCTAACGGAAGATCTCGGCGTTGCCTGCAGCTGTCCCGAGACGCGACAGGCGCAACGTACGGCAAGCGTCGAGCCGGGGCGTCCGCGCACTGCTGCCAGCCTGGCGAACCTGGTCAGGCAAGAGTTGGCACGCGCGGGCAGGGTCCGTCATGCGACGGTTGGCGCCAGCCGCGCCAGGATCGCGTCCAGCGACGGACGCAGCGGTGCCAGCAGCGCTTGGGCCTCGCTGTCGCTGCGCTCGCTCAGCCCGCGCAGCAGTTGCGTGCCGACGGTCAGCGCGGCGCGTTCGTCGCCGTGCAGCCCGGGATGGCGCTGCGCCGCCTCGAGCAGGCGCATCCAGTCCTGCCGGCAGCGGGCCTCGAATTCGATGGTGCAGCGGCCGTGGCATTGCAGCCCGTCGGCCTCGATCGGCGTGACGGTGATGCGGTAGCGTTGGGGGGCGGTCATGGGCGTGCGCAGGGGGCGGGTGGTGAACCCAAGATAGGCGCGGTCCGCCGTCGCCACGAGAGGGATGGCCGCGACGCTCTGTTCCAGCGGCTTGTTCCGTGACCGGTTCAGTGCGCTGCGCGCAGCAGCGGCAGTGGATCGTAGGCGCCGCCCTCGGCGTAGACGCCGTAGTGCAGGTGCGGCGGCGTGCCGCGTGCATTGCCGCTGTCGCCGACGCTGCCGAGCGGGTCGCCGGCCTCGACCAGGTCGCCGGCCTGCAGGCCGGGCGCCCAGTCCTGCAGGTGCGCGTAGTAATGGCGTTGCCGGGCCGGCCCCATCACCCAGACCTGGCGGCCGCCGAGGCCGCGGTCCATGACTGCGACCACGATGCCGCGGGTGGCGGACAGCACCGGCGTACCGCGCTTGGCGAAGATGTCCACGCCGGCGTGCTGGCGATCGCGGCCGCGCGGTGCGCCGAATGTGGCCGCGACGCGGCGCGGGTCCACGCCTTGCACCGGCATGTGCAGGGCGCTCGGTGGCGGCTGTCGCGCCAATTCCCAGCCGACCCGCGCGCGCAGCGCCCACGGCTGCCGCCAGGCCCAGGCCAGCGCGAGCGCGACGCAGGCCAGCATCGCGATGCGCAGCAACCAGCGGCGCAGCCGCCGCGCGGGCGAGGGCGCCGCCGTCATCGCTTACTGGTCGCCCTGGGCCGCGGCCTGTCGTTGCAGGTGCTGCTTCAGTCCGTCGTCGATGCCGAGCTGGCGTGCCAGTTCGTCCAGGTAGCTGCGCTCCATGAAGCTTTGTTCGTCGGCGGCGAGCAGGCTGGCCAGGTACATCTCCGAGGCGATTTCCGGCGTCGTCGCTGCCTGCGCCACCTCGGCCGGATCCAACGGCTTCTCCAGTTCCGCATGCAGCCAGCGCTGCACCTCCTCGTCGCCGTTGAGGCGGGTGAACTCGCCTTCGATCAATTCGCGCTCGCGCGTGTCGATATGGCCATCGGCTTTGGCCGCGGCGACCAGCGCGCGCAGGATGGCCTGGCTGTGCTGTTCCACTTCCAGCGGCGGCAGCCGGTCCAGCGTCTGCGGTTCTTCCGGCGCGACGGCGCCGAGCTGCTGGCGCTTGTAGTCGCCGTATGCGCGGTAGGCCATCACCCCGAGCGCGGCCAGGCCGCCGTAGGTGGCCAGCTTGCGCGTGGTGCGGTTCTTGCCCAGCAGCAGGCCGAGCGCGCCGCCGCTCAGGGCGCCCTTGCCGAAGTCGGCATTGAGCATGCCGCCGAGGCCGCCGCCCTTGCCGGGGGAGCCTGTGGCGGCGGACGCACCGGTCTTGGCCATGGCCTGGCCGGCGGCGCCCTGCGCCGATTGCAGCAGTTGGTCGAGAAAGCCCTGTAGCTTCATGCACGCATTTCCTGTCGATGGGAGGCGCAGGTATAGCGGGCGCCGCCTTAGCGGCCTGTCAATCCCGCCGCTGGTGGCGGCGAGCGCGCAAAAAAAACGAGACGGCGTGGGCCGTCTCGTCGGGTGTGCTTGCCTGGATCAGGCGTCGCTGCTCAGAGCGCGGCGTCCTTGAGCTTCTTCAGCGGGCGCACCTTCAGCTTGGTGGTGGCCGGCTTGGCGGCGAACCACTGCTCTTCCTTGGTGAACGGGTTGATGCCCTTGCGCTTCGGCTTGGCCGGCACGCTGACGGCGGTGATCTTGAGCAGGCCCGGCAGGGTGAACGAACCGGCGCCCTTCTTGCTGACCGAACCGGCCACAGCCTGCTCGAGCGAGGCCATCACCGCGCGCACGTCCTTGGCGACGACGCCGCTGGCTTCGACGATGTGGGCGACCAGGGCCGACTTGCTCAGGGCTTCCTTGATCGGCTTGGGAGCGGCCGGCTTGGCGGCGGTCTTGGTGGCTACTTTCTTCGCTGCCTTTTTCGGGGCAGCCTTTTTCGCGGTCTTTGCCATGATGTCCTGGTTCCGTAAACGATTGGTGGTTGGGTCGCGCCGACCCCGTCGGCATGGCGAAATGTAGGGCATGTGCTACGCCGCGCCAATAGGCAAACGGCAAAAAACACGGAAAAAAGCCACATGCCGGGTTTTTTTTGCCTCGCCGGGCGGCTTTCGCCCGGAAAAGCGGCGACGCACCGCCGCGAGGTCCTCCTCGATCCCCCCCGGTCGCGCCGCGATCAACGGGCTGCCGCAACGCTGCCGCAGACGCTTGGCGATGCCCGACCTCGGAGACGCGTGGCGTCCTTCCCGATGCTCGGCAAACCTTGTCGTTAGCTGTCCGGTGCGATGGCGCAATTGCGTGCGGATCGCGATCGTGGCGCCAGCGGCCGGCATCGTCGCGGAGCGCACGCGCCGCGAGCGGGAGGGGGGATAGGCGCGCAGCAGGTCGTGCGTGCTTCAGGACGCCGACGACCGCGGCGCCTGCGGAGCGGGTGCGGAGCATCGGTGGTGAGGATCGCGGATGCGGGCGGGTTGCCGCCGCGCTATCGGCTGTCGAACGGATGGCGGCAGCGCGCGTTCGCCATGCCGATCCACTGCCCGCTGGTGCGAACCGGCAGCGGAGCGGAGGGCATTTGTGCAGGAATTGCCCGATGCGTGCCCGGGGTTCGGCGCGCTGCGCCGCACAAGGCCGTAACGCGTTCTGCCTTATGGTGCCCGCCTCATCCACCGACAGGAGCACCGCATGGGCATTTCGCGTCACGCCACCGCGCATTGGGAAGGCGACCTCAAGTCCGGCAAGGGCCAGCTGAGCACGCCGCAGAGCGGGCTGCTGGAAAATACCCGTTATGCCTTCAGCAGCCGCTTCGGCGACGAGAAGGGCACCAACCCGGAAGAACTGATCGCCGCCGCGCATGCCGGCTGCTTCACCATGGCGCTGTCGGCCAAGCTGAGCGACGCCGGTTTCCCGCCGACCTCGCTGGACACGCGCGCGGAGGTCGACCTGTCGATGGACGGCGGCCCGCAGTTGTCGCAGATCCGGCTCAAGGTCAAGGCGGTAGTGCCGAACATCGAGGCGGCGCAGTTCCGCGCCATCGCCGACGACGCCAAGCAGAACTGCCCGGTGTCCAAGGCGCTGAGCGCCGTACCGATCAGCCTGGAAGCGGAACTGGGCTGAGCATTCCGGCCCGGCGCTCGCCGGGCGTTTTTCGAAGCGGCATCGCGCCGCGCCTGCGTTACCGCCAGGCGCGGCGGCGTTCCCGTCGCTGCCATGGGAACGGTTCCAGTCGCGACATGCGCAAGGGCATCGCATGTCGCGTGCCCGGCGTCAGCTGTCGCCGCGCTAAACAGTCGCCGTGCGCCGGTCCCAATTCAGTCGTGTTTCACCGGCGCGGACCGAGCATGCGGTTGCGCGATCCACGCGCCTGGAATCTTCGACATGAACAAGCTCTCGACCCGTCTTCTGACCGCCGCGCTCGCCGTGGGCGTGGTCGGCTCCGCCGCCGCGCAGGATTACGGCCGCTACGACGACTATCGCGACCGCGGCTATTCGAGCGGTGGCGGCTATTCGGGCAGCGGCACCTATGATTACGCTCGCGTGGTGCGCGCCGATCCGATCATCGTGCCGGTGCGTGGTCCGCGCGAGACCACCGAGCGCTGCTACGAGCGTCCGGCCTCCGGCAGCTATGTCGAGAACGGCTACCGCGGCGACGGCTATTACAACGATGGTTACGGCGGCGACGGTTACCGCGGCACCGATGGCGGACGCAGCGCGGCCACGGTGGTCGGCGGCATCGCCGGTGCGTTGCTGGGCAGCCGCGTCGGCGGCGGCAACGGCCGTTTCGTCGGGACCGCGGTCGGCACCATGGTCGGCGGCCTGGCCGGCCGTTCGATCTACGACAGCAACGCCCGCACCACCGTGCAGACCGGCTCGGTCAGCGTCTGCGAACCGGTCGCGTACCGCAGCGAAAACTACGACCGGGTGGACGGCTACGACGTGACCTACGAATACGGCGGCCGCTACTACCACACCCGCAGCACGCAGCGTCCGGGCGACCGCATCCGGGTCCGCGTCGACGTGTTGCCCGACTGATCGGCTAACGACGCCTCGCCGGAGGCGTCCCTCTCCAGTCTGCCGCGACCATCGCGAGGTCGCGGCCGACGCTCCAAAGGCCGCCATGCCTGCCGCTGCAAACTGGCGGCCTTTCCTATCGGCTCAGTGCCAGTCGATATGGCCGTCGATGACGGTCTGCACCTGGCCGCCCGACCAGACCTCGCCCGCGTCGTCCACGCGCAGCGTCAGCAAGGCGTCGTGGCCGACCTCGCGGCCCTGGCTGACCACGTAGCGGCCGCCGTGGCCGGGCAGCACGGCACGATGGTCCAGCCATGCCGCGAGCACCGCGTTCGCGGCGCCCGACGCGGCGTCCTCGAAGCGGCGGCCGTTGCCGACGAACGCGCGTACCGCCAGGTCGTAGGCGGGGCCGTCGGCCCGGGCGTAGGCGAACACGCCCATGCTGGCGGTGCTTTCGGCCAGCGCGGCGATCGCCTCCCAGTCCGGCGCCAGGCCGCGCATTGCGGTTTCGTCGGCGATCTCGACCAGCCACCAGCAGCGGCCGCCATCCATGCGCACCGGCGGTTGTGCGCCCAGCGTCCAGCCGGCCAGCGCGGCGGCCAGGCGCGGATCGGCGGCGGCGGCGATCTCCGCGACCTGTGCGCGCGGGGTGCGGATCGCGATGCTGCGCACGCCGTCGGCCACGTCCACGCGCAGCGGCAGCAGCCCGGCGATGCCTTCCTGCACCAGCAGGCCGTCGCGGGGCGCGGCGATGCCGGCCTCCAGCACCGCGTGCGCGGTGCCGACGCTGGGGTGGCCGGCGAACGGCACCTCCTTGTGCGGACTGAACATGCGGATGCCGTAGCTGGCGCCCGGCTGCGTGGCCGGGAACACGAAGGTGGTCTCCGGCAGCCGCGTCCAGCGCGCGATCGCCTGCATCGCGGCGTCGTCCAGGCCCTGCGCGTCCAGCACCACCGCCAGCGGGTTGCCGGCGCCGGGGCGCGGGGAGAACACATCCAGTTGCAGGAAACGGCGCGCGGTCATGGCGGGGGCTCGGGTGCGGGGGAGCGCAGCTTAGCAATCGGGCGCGCGCGCATGCCGGGCATCGGCGCGCAACGGGCGTTCCCGGCAGGCGCAGGAGGGTTGCGCATGACATAGAATCGCAGGTTCCGCCCGGCGTTCCGGGCCTCTTTCCCTCCACCAGACCCCACACACGAAATGTCATCTTCCCCCCACGTCGATCGTTGGATCGTCCTCAAGTTCGGCGGCACCTCGGTGTCGCGTCGTCATCGCTGGGACACGATCGGAACGCTGGCGAAAAAACGCGCCGACGAGACCGGCGCGCGGGTGCTAGTGGTGGTGTCGGCGCTGTCGGGGGTGACCAATGAGTTGACCGCGATCGCCGACGGCAGCACCGACGGCGCGCAGCGCGTGGCCGCGCTGGAGCAGCGCCACCGCGAGTTCCTGGGCGAACTGGAGCTGGATGCGGAAGCCGTGCTCGGCGAACGCCTGGCGGCGCTGCGCGGGTTGCTGGACGATCCGCGCGCGGCGGCCCGCACGCTGGACTGGCAGGCCGAGGTGCTGGGCCAGGGCGAGTTGCTGTCTTCGACGCTGGGCGCGGCCTACCTGCGCGCCAGCGGCCTGGATGTGGGCTGGATGGATGCGCGCCAGTGGCTGGACGCACTGCCGCCGCAGCCGAACCAGAGCGAGTGGTCCAAGCGCCTGTCGGTGTCCTGCCAGTGGCAATCCGACGCCGCCTGGCGCGAACGCTTCGTCGCCCAGCCGGCACGGATGCTGATCACCCAGGGTTTCATCTCCCGGCACCAGGACGGCGGCACCGCGATCCTCGGCCGTGGCGGCTCCGACACCTCGGCGGCCTACTTTGGCGCGCTGCTCGGCGCCAGCCGGGTGGAGATCTGGACCGACGTGCCGGGCATGTTCAGCGCCAACCCGCGCGAAGTGCCGGACGCGCGCCTGCTGACCCGGCTGGACTATTACGAGGCGCAGGAAATCGCCACCACCGGCGCCAAGGTGCTGCACCCGCGCTCGATCAAGCCGTGCCGCGACGGCGGCGTGCCGATGGCGATCCTGGACACCGAGCGCCCCGAGCTGCCCGGCACCAGCATCGACGGCAACGCGCGCACCGTGCCCGGGGTCAAGGCGATCAGCCGCCGCAACGGCATCGTGCTGGTGTCGATGGAAGGCATCGGCATGTGGCAGCAGGTCGGCTTCCTGGCCGACGTGTTCGCGCGCTTCGCCAAGCACGGCCTGTCGGTGGACCTGATCGGCTCGGCCGAGACCAACGTCACCGTGTCGCTGGACCCGAGCGAGAACCTGGTCAATACCGACGTGCTGGCGGCGCTGTCGGCCGACCTGGCGGAGATCTGCCGGGTCAAGATCATCGTGCCGTGCGCGGCGATCACCCTGGTCGGGCGCGGCATGCGTTCGCTGCTGCACAAGCTCTCGGACGTGTGGGCCACGTTCGGCAAGGAGCGCGTGCACATGATCTCGCAGTCGTCCAACGACCTGAACCTGACCTTCGTCATCGACGAGGCCGATGCCGATGGTCTGCTGCCGATCCTGCATGCCGAGCTGATCGACAGCGGTGCGATGCCGGTGGAGGAGACCGAGGTGTTCGGACCGCGCTGGCGCGAGATCACCGGCAGCGTGCGCGCGCGGCCCACGCCGTGGTGGCACGCCGAGCGCGCGCACCTGCTGCGCCTGGCGCAGGCCGGTACGCCGCGCTATGTCTACCATCTGCCGACCTTGCGCGAGCGTGCCCGCGCGCTCAAGGCGATCGCGCCGATCGACCAGCGCTACTACGCGATCAAGGCCAATTCGCATCCGGCGATCCTGGAGGCGCTGGTCGCCGAAGACTTCGGCCTGGAATGCGTGTCGCACGGCGAACTGCGCCGGGTGTTCGACACCTTGCCGGAGCTGTCGCCGCGGCGCGTGCTGTTCACGCCCAGCTTCGCGCCGAAGGCCGAATACGAAGCCGCGTTCGCGCTGGGCGTGACCGTCACCGTCGACAACGTCGAACTGCTGCAGCGCTGGCCGGAGCTGTTCCGCGGCCGCAGCCTGTGGCTGCGCATCGACCTGGGCCACGGCGATGGCCACCACGAAAAGGTCAACACCGGCGGCAAGGCGTCCAAGTTCGGGCTGTCGGCCACGCGGGTGGACGAATTCGTCGAGGTCGCGCGCACCCTGGACATCCGCATCGTCGGCGTGCACGCGCACCTGGGCAGCGGCGTGGAGACCGCGCAGCACTGGCGGCGCATGTGCGACGAGCTGGCCGGCTTCGCGCGTCGCATCGGCAGCGTGGAAGTCATCGACATCGGCGGCGGCCTGCCGATCGCGTACAGCGCCGACGACGAGCCGTTCGACCTGGACGCCTGGGCGCAGGGCCTGGCCGAGGTCAAGGCGGTGCATCCCGCGTTCCGCCTGGCGGTCGAGCCGGGCCGCTACCTGGTCGCCGAATGCGGCGTGCTGCTGACGCGCGCCACCCAGGTGATCGACAAGGACGGCATCCGCCGGGTCGGCCTGGACGCGGGCATGAACGCGCTGGTGCGCCCGGCGCTGTACGACGCCTGGCACGACGTCGCCAACCTCAGCCGCCTGGACCGCGACGCCGATGCGGTGTTCGACGTGGTCGGCCCGATCTGCGAATCCAGCGACGTGTTCGGCAGGCGCCGCCGGCTGCCGGCCGCCACCGCGGCGGACGACGTGATGCTGATCGCCGACGCCGGCGCCTACGGCTACGCGATGGCCAGCACCTACAACCAGCGCGAGCTGCCGCGGGAGGACGTGATCGATGCGCCTGCAGACTGAGTTCATCGCGCTCAGTGCCGTCGCCGGCGGCGCGGCGATGATGTTGGCCACCGCGGCCGATCAGGCGGGCACGAGCCTGCCGTTGCAGTGGGCCGACAGCCTCAAATGGCTGCTGCCTGCGCTGATCGCAGCAGGGGCGGGCGCATGGTTGGCGTGGCGCTGGCAAGGCCGGTGGCCTGCCGGCCGTGCGGGCGCGATGGCATTGCGCACGGTGCTGCTGGGTGCATGCAGTTATGTGCCGGCGCTGACGTTATATCTCGTGGTGGTGTTCGCGGCGTCCGCCGATGCCACGCACGGGAGTTCGAACTGGGAGCTGTTTCCGCTGGCGCTCCTGTTCGGCTGCCTGCCATGGCTATGGGCGGCGTTGCCGTTTTCCATGATCGAATTTTTCCTGTGCCGACGCTACTTGCGTCGCACGCGCGTTCTTGCAGGTAGTCCATGACCGCTTTCGACAAACAGCAGATCACCACCTTCCGCTTCGTGCGCTGCGCGTTCGACGCCGACAGCGGCGTCGCGCATCTGGTCTATGCCTTCGACCAGGGCCCGGAGCTGGTGGAGACGATCACCGTGCCCGGCGCGCCGTTCGTATTGGATGCTCAGCGCGCGCAGACGGTGCAGCGCGCGCTGCGCCTGCTGCACCTGATCGCCGGGGTCAGCTACTACAAGGCCGCGGTACCGCCGCGCATCGTCATCGACGACTACGCGATCGATGCCGAGACCGCCGCGCTGCTGGACAGCGTGTACCTGCACGGGCTGGGCGAGTTCGCCTACCGCAACGGGCTGGACCTGCGCGAGCGGATCCGTTTTCCGGCGAACGCGGGCAACGAGCAGGACGCTGCGGCGCTCGGCCTGCGCGCGCATGCCTTGGTCGCGATCGGCGGCGGCAAGGATTCGCTGGTCAGCATCGAGGCGCTGCGCGCGGCCGGCGTGGAGCAGACCGTGGCCTGGATCGGCGGCTCGCAGCTGATCCGCGCCTGCGCCGAGCGCACCGCGCTGCCGACTCTGAACATCGGCCGCGCGCTGGCGCCGGAACTGTTCGAACTGAACCGGCAGGGCGCGTGGAATGGGCATATCCCGGTGACCGCGGTGAACTCGGCGATCCTGGTGTTCGCCGCGCTGCTGCACGACGCCGGCCAGGTGGTGTTCTCCAACGAGCATTCGGCCAGCTACGGTAGCCAGATCGCCGGAACCGGCGAGGTCAACCACCAATGGTCCAAGGGCTGGGCATTCGAGCAGGCGTTCGGCGCCCACGTGCAGCGTTACGTGGCCGCGGACCTGCGCTACTACTCGTTGCTGCGCCCGCTGTCGGAACTGGCGGTGGCGCGGCAGTTCGCCAAGAACGACCACTACGACGCGCATTTCTCCAGCTGCAACCGCAATTTCCACATCCTCGGCGAACGCCCGGCGCACCGCTGGTGCGGAGTCTGCCCGAAGTGCCATTTCGTGTTCCTGGCGCTGGCGCCGTTCATGCCGAAGACGCGGCTGGTGCGGATCTTCGGCCGCAACCTGCTCGACGATGCGGCGCAGGCGCCGGGCTTCGATGCGTTGCTGGAGTTCCAGGACCACAAGCCGTTCGAATGCGTCGGCGAGGGCCGCGAATCGCGCGCGGCGATGGCCACGCTGGCCGCGCGCGCCGAATGGAAGGAAGATGCGCTGGTGGCGCGCTTCATCCGCGAGATCCAGCCGCAGCTGGACGCCGGCGACCTGCGCGTGGAGCCGTTGCTGACGCTGGACACGCAGCACCGCGTCCCGGCCGAACTGTGGGAACGCGTGCGTGCGAATTTCGCAGCTTGAGGGCCTGCGGGTCGCGCTGTGGGGCTGGGGGCGCGAGGGGCGGGCGGCGTATCGCGCGTTGCGCGCGCGGGACTCGGGACTCGGGACCCGGGACTCGATAGCAGCGCTGCCGCTAACGGTGTTCTGCTCGGCTGACGAAGCCGCCGAGGTCGCGGCGTTGCACGATTCCGAGTTGCAGGTGGAAACCGAAGCCAGCGCCGAGCGCCTGGCGGCGTTCGACGTGGTGATCAAGTCGCCGGGGATCAGTCCGTATCGGCCTGAGGCGCAGGCCGCCGCGGCGCGCGGCACGCGTTTCCTCGGCGGCACGTCGCTGTGGTTCGCCGAGCACGCGGATGCTGACGGCGTGGTGCCGGGCAGCGTCTGCATCACCGGCACCAAGGGCAAGAGCACCAGTACCGCGCTGCTGGCGCACCTGCTGCGCGCCGGCGGCCACCGCACCGGCCTGGTCGGCAACATCGGCCTGCCGCTGCTGGAAGTGCTGGCGCCGCCGCAGCCGCCGCAGTACTGGGCGATCGAACTGTCCAGCTACCAGACCGGCGACGTCGCGCACAGCGGCGCGCGGCCGCAGCTGGCGCTGGTGCTGAACCTGTTCCCGGAACATCTGGACTGGCATGGCAGCCAGGCGCGCTACATCGAAGACAAGCTGGCGCTGGTGACCCAGGCGCGGCCGCGCATCGCGCTGCTCAATGCCGCCGATCCGCAGCTGGCGGCGCTGGCGCTGCCTGACAGCGAGGTGCGCTGGTTCAATCGCGAAGACGGCTGGCACATGCGCGGCGATGTCGTGCACCGCGGCGACGTGGCGGTGTTCGACAGCGCGCGGGTGCCGCTGCCGGGCCGGCACAACCGTGGCAACCTGTGCGCGGTGCTGGCGGCGATCGAGGCGCTGGGCCTGGACGCGGCGGCGCTGGCGCCGGCCGCTGCGGATTTCCGGCCGTTGCCGAACCGGCTGCAGACCCTTGGCGAGCGCGACGGCATCGCCTACGTCAACGATTCGATCAGCACCACCCCGCACGCCACGCTGGCGGCGCTGGACTGCTTCCGCGGACGCCGCATCGCGCTGCTGGTCGGCGGTCACGACCGCGGCCTGGACTGGCAGGACTTCGCCGCGGCGATGCGCCACGGCGCGCCGCTGGAGATCGTCACCATGGGCGCCAACGGCCCGCGCATCCACGCGCTGCTGGCGCCGCTGGCCGCGGCCGGCGGCTTCGGCCTGCATGCCGCGGCGGATCTGCCGGCGGCCGTGGCGTTGGCGCGCGCCGCGCTGGGCGAGGGCGGCGGGGTGGTGCTGCTGTCGCCGGGTGCGCCGAGCTTCGGCGCCTACCGCGACTACGTGGCGCGCGGCCGCCATTTCGCCGAACTGGCCGGATTCGACCCGGAGGCGATCAGCGCGATCCCGGGGCTGGGGATCGCCTGAGCTGGTTGCGCTTGCGTTGGGTGGCATGCGCCCGCTGGCTGCTACCGCGCTTGGAGAGTGGATTGATGAGTGCCATTGAGGCCTTGCTAGGCTTGGACCATTGGGTGCGGGGCTTTGTCGCCAATGCCCGTCGCGACTGATGGCCCGAGGCCACTCGGAGCCACTCCTACAGGTGCAATAGGGTCGACAGAAACGATCTAGACTGCCGACTGGTTCCTAGAGGAGAGACGCGATGCGCACTCGTTCGATGCGGTGGATCGGCCTGCTGGGCCTGGCCTTGGCGCTGCCGTTGCCGGCGCTGGCCGCGATGCAGGCCAAACCGGTGGAATGGAAGGTTGGCAAGGACAGCTTCAGTGGCGTGCTGGTCTACGACGATGCCGACAGCGACAAGCGCCCCGGCCTGGTGATGGTGCCGAACTGGCGCGGGGTCAACGCGTCGGCGATCGACAAGGCCAAACAGCTGGCCGGCGACGACTACGTGGTGCTGCTGGCCGACGTCTACGGCAAGGGCAAGCGCCCGGCCAACGACACCGAGGCCGGGCAGTTCGCCGGTGCGCTGAAGAAGGATCCGGCGACGCTGCGCGCACGCGCCTTGAAGGCGGTCGACGTGCTGAAGGCGCAGGCCGGCAAGGCGCCGCTGGATGCATCGCGGATCGGCGCGGTCGGCTTCTGCTTCGGCGGCACCACGGTGCTGGAACTGGTCCGCGCCGGCGCGCCGCTGGCCGGCGTGGTCAGCCTGCACGGTGGCCTGTCCACGCCGTCGCCGGCGGCCGCGGGCAGCGCGAAGGCGCCGCTGCTGGTGCTCAACGGCGCCGACGACAAGAGCGTGAGTCGCGACGACATCGCCGTCTTCGAGCAGGAAATGAACGGTGCCGGTGCCGACTGGCAGTTCGTCAACTTCAGCGGCGCCGTGCATTGCTTTGCCGAGGCCGACGCGAACAGCCCGCCAGGCTGCCAGTACAACCCGCGCGCGGCCAAGCGTGCCTATCGCATGCTGCACGACTTCTTTGATGAGCGATGGGATTAGGGATTCGGGATTAGGGATTCGCAAAAGCGGCAGGTCTGCGCTTTACGAATCCCAACCCTGTCAGGGCACACGCGCGCGTCGGATCAGCGCTTAAGTTCGACTGCGGAGCACGCGTTTCGGAACCATGGGGATTTGCAGAAGCCGCATCGCCGCTTCTGCGAATCCCCAATCCCCAATCCCGTCCGGCGCGCACAGCGCGCCGGATCAGTGCCTGCGTTCGATCGCGTAGCGGGCCAGTCCGCGCAGCGCGGCCAGGGCTTCGCTTTCCGGCAGGCCGTCCAGCGCACGTTCGGCGGAGGCGGCGTATTCGGCGGCGCGGCGCCGGCTGTAGTCGAGCCCGCCGCTGGCCTGGATCGCCGCCAGCACTTCCGGCATCGCCTCCGCATCGCCCTGTTCGACGATGTGGCGCAGGCGTTGGCGGGTGGCAGCGTCGGCATGCGCCATCGCGTGGATCAGCGGCAGGGTGGCCTTGCCTTCGGCCAGGTCGTCGCCCAGGTTCTTGCCCAAGTCGGCGGCATCGGCGGTGTAGTCGAGCACGTCGTCGGCGATCTGGAACGCGTAGCCCAGGTGCATGCCGTAGTCGTACAGGCGCTGCTGCACCTCTTCCGAGGCGCCCGAGGCCAACGCCCCGAGCCGGGTGCCGGCGGCGAACAGCACCGCGGTCTTGCGCTCGATCACCCGCAGGTACGCGGCCTCGTCGGTATCCGGGTTGTGCACGTGCAGCAACTGCAGCACTTCGCCCTCGGCGATGCGGTTGGTGGTGTCGGCGAGCAACCGCATCACCGCCATGCTGTCCAGCTCGACCATCAGCTGGAAGCTGCGCGAGTACAGGAAATCGCCGACCAGCACGCTGGGCGCGTTGCCCCACAGCGCGTTGGCGGTGCTGCGGCCGCGGCGCAGGTCCGACTCGTCGACCACGTCGTCGTGCAGCAGGGTCGAGGTATGGATGAACTCGACGATCACCGCCAACTGGTGGTGCACCGGCCCGCCGCCGGCGCAGGCGCGCCCGGCCAGCATCACCAGCATCGGCCGCAGGCGCTTGCCGCCGGCGGAGACGATGTGCTCGGCGATCTGGTTGATCAGCACCACGTCCGAGGCCAGACGGCGGCGGATCAGGGCATCGGCGGCGCTCATGTCGGGCGCGGCCAGCGCCTGGATCTGAGGCAGCCCCAGGGCGGGGCGGAGGTCTTCGGCGAGGCTCATGCGGTCGGACTAGGGGGAGTGCAGGGATTATAGGCCACCCCGGTGAGGGCTCGCCTGACGCCTGAACCAGGAGAAGGCTGATATCCGTCGCCAGCCCGGTATAATTCACTGTCTGTGCCCGTTTCCGAGCGGGCGACCCTATCCGACATGCCCGCGCCCGAGCGGGTTCACCACCCCGAACGGAAGAATTCCATGGCCCGCGGCATCAACAAAGTCATCCTCGTCGGCAACCTCGGCAACGATCCCGACACCAAATACACCCAGGCCGGCATGGCGATCACCCGCATCAGCCTGGCCACCACCAGCGTGCGCAAGGACAAGGACGGCAACCAGCAGGAGCGCACCGAATGGCACCGCGTGGTGTTCTTCGGCAAGCTCGGCGAAATCGCCGGCGAGTACCTGCGCAAGGGCAGCTCGGTCTACGTCGAAGGCTCGATCCGCTACGACAAGTACACCGGCCAGGACGGCGTGGAGAAGTACTCCACCGACATCGTCGCCGACGAGATGCAGATGCTCGGCGGCCGCGGCGAAGGCGGCGGTGGTGCCGGTGCCGGTGCTGGCATGGGCGGCGATCGCCCGCAGCGCTCGGCGCCGCCGCGCCAGGACCGCCCCAACCAGGGCGGCGGCGGTCAGGACTACGCCCCGCGCCGCCAGCAGCCGGCGCCGCAGCAGTCCGCGCCGATGGACGATTTCGCGGACGACGACATCCCGTTCTGAGCAACACCTGCCACAAGTGTCGATAGAGATCTGAAGAGCCCCGTTTTTACGGGGCTTTTCTTTATCTCAATGATTTCCGTGGAAAAAGCGCATCAAGGCGCCATCGCCTTGGTAGACGCGCAGGCTGCCATCGTGCGTGTCAAAGGCGCTTTCATGCAGCACGCAGCCGCAATCCAGGTGCCCGTATGGCGTGTCGGGCAAGTTCTTCTCGGAGTAGTGCCCACTCCATCGGCCAGCTCGAACGCGGCGTGGAGCCACGGTTTCTCATGCTTCGCCTGCATGGCAGGCCATGGTTCATGGCTTCCAGTCGCCTTTCGCTGCACATCTAGTAGTTCACCTCCGTACGCCACCCGAAATCCCCTACCGTCATGCGGCGATGGCGCGCAAGGCGTTGTGCTTTGCAGCATGGCTTTTCGTGCACTGCGTCTTGCAAAAAAACGATCGCCTCCTTTATGGTGCAATCGATTGCATTGCGGCGAATCCTCAGTGTTTGAACCGGTTGGGAGGCCGGGAAGCGGATGTCTATCCATTCGATCGGACCGGCGCCGGCCCGGGGGTTCACGAGGCGAGATGCGCTGCGCGTTGCCGTCGCCGGGAGCCTTGGCCTGGGCGCTGCGGGCACGCTGCCCGCGTTTGCCGCTACCGCGCCGCTCAAGGGCAAGCTGAAGCATTCCGTCTGCCGCTGGACGTTTCCGCAGCAGTCGATCGCCCAGCTTTGCCAGACGGTGAAGGGCATCGGTTTCGCCGCCATCGATCTGGTTGGCCCGGCGGATTGGCCCACGCTGAAGGCCAATGGCGTGCACAGTTCGATGTGCAATGGTGCGGAGATGGGCCTGGACAAGGGCTTTGCCGGCCGCCAGTTCCACGACCAACTGGTCGAGCGCTACACGCGGCACATCGACCTGGTGGCCGACGCCGGCTATCGCAACCTCATCTGTTTTTCCGGCAATCGCAACGGCATGGACCCCCAGGAAGGCATGGCCCACGCCGAAGCGGGACTCAAGCGCATCCTCGGGCATGCCGAGAAGCGCGGCGTGGTGCTGGTGATGGAGCTGCTGAACTCCAGGGTCGATCATCCCGACTACCTGTGCGACCACTCCGCATGGGGCGTGGAGCTGTGCCGGCGCATCGGCTCGGATCATTTCGGCCTGCTGTACGACATCTACCACATGCAGATCATGGAGGGCGACATCATCGCCACCATCGGCAAGCATCACGCGTTCTTCAAGCATTACCACACTGCGGGCGTGCCTGGCCGGCACGAGATCGGAGACGATCAGGAACTCCACTATCCCGCCATCTGTCGCGCGATCCGCGATACCGGTTTCGATGGCTATCTGGCGCAGGAATTCATTCCTACGGCGCCGGATCCCGTCGGCTCGCTGCGCGAGGCGATCCGCCTCTGCGACGTCTGAAACGATATCCACCCAGGTGAAGTAGAACCCATGGCAGACAATCACTACGACGCCATCGTCGTCGGCTCGGGAATCAGTGGCGGTTGGGCGGCGAAGGAGCTGGCCGAGAAAGGTCTCAAGGTCCTGATGCTGGAACGCGGACGCAACATCGAACACGTCAAGGACTACGTCAACGCGATGAAGGAGGCGTGGGATTTCCCGCACCGCAACCGGCCGACCCAGGCGATGAAGGCCGACTATCCGGTGCTGATGCGCGACTACGGCCTGGTCGAGAACCTGCAGGGCATGTGGGCCAACGAAAAGGAATCGCCCTACACCGAGACCAAGCGATTCGACTGGTACCGCGGCTATCACGTGGGCGGTCGCTCGCTGATGTGGGGACGGCAGAGCTATCGCCTGTCGGACCTGGATTTCCAGGCGAACCTCAAGGACGGCATCGCCACCGATTGGCCGATCCGTTACGCCGACATCGCGCCCTGGTACGACTATGTGGAGAAGTTCGCCGGCATCGCCGGCACGCGCGAGGGCCTGGAGGTGTTGCCCGACGGCGAATTCCTGCCGCCGATCCCGTTGAACATCGTCGAGAAGGACGTGGCTGCGCGGATCAAGAAGGCCTTCGGCGGGACCAGGCACCTGATCCACTCGCGCACCGCGAACATCACCCAGCCCAAGGTCGAGCAGGGCCGCGTCAACTGCCAGTATCGCAACAAGTGCATCCTGGGCTGTCCGTACGGCGCCTACTTCTCGACCCAGTCAGCGACGCTCCCGGCGGCCATGAAGACCGGCAACCTGACCTTGCGGCCCTTCTCGATCGTCAAGGAAGTGCTCTATGACAAGGACCGCAAGCGCGCGCGGGGCGTGGAGATCATCGATGCCGAGAGCGGGCAGACCTATCAGTACACGGCCAACGTGATCTTCCTCAACGCGTCCTCCTTCAACTCGACCTGGCTGCTGATGAACTCGGCCACCGATGTCTGGGAAGGCGGGCTGGGCTCTTCGTCCGGCGAGCTTGGGCACAACGTGATGGACCATCATTTCGGCGCCGGCGCCGCCGGCCGGGTCGAAGGCTACGACGACAAGTACTACTTCGGCCGGCGTCCCTGCGGCTTCTACATTCCCCGTTTCCGCAACGTTGCCGCGGACAAGCGCGGCTATCTGCGCGGGTTCGGCTACCAGGGCGGCGCCAGCCGCACCGGGTGGTCGCGCGAGATCGCCGAGCTGAACATCGGCGCCGACCTGAAGGATGCGCTGACCCTGCCGGGCGACTGGCGCATCGGCATGACCGGATTCGGCGAAATGCTGCCTCACCACGACAATACGATTCGCCTGGACCCGCAGCGCAAGGACAAATGGGGGCTGCCGGTGCTGGCGATGGACGTATCCTTGCGCGCGAACGAAAAGGCCATGCGCAAGGACATGGCCGCCGATGCCGCCGAGATGCTGGAGGCCGCCGGGGTCAAGGACGTGCAGATGCACGATGACGACTACGCCCCGGGCAAGGGCATCCACGAGATGGGCACCGCGCGCATGGGCCGTGACCGCAGCAACTCCGTGCTGAACCAGCACAACCAGGTCTGGGACGCGCCGAACGTCTACGTCACCGACGGCGCCTGCATGACCTCCAGCGCCTGCGTGAATCCTTCGCTGACCTACATGGCGCTGACCGCACGGGCAGCGGACCATGCGGTGCGCGAGCTGAAAGCGGGGAACCTGTGATGGAACGCCGCGAACTGCTGAAGATGATCCTCGCCGCCACGGGCGCGGCCATGATCGGCCTGCCCGCGCTGTCCCATGGAAAGGCGCCGGCCGAGGGGGCGAAGCACGCGTTCTCCGCCGCCGATGTCGGCACGCTGGACGAGATCGCCGAGACCATCCTGCCGCGGACCAAAACGCCGGGGGCGAAGGACGCCGGCGTAGGCGTGTTCATGGCGCAATTCGTCACCGATTGCTACACCGCCAAGCAGCAGGCGGCATTCCGCGCCGGCCTGGTCGAGATCGACAAACGCGCCGGCGGCCGCTTCGTGTCGCTCACGCCGCAGGCGCGCACCGAGCTGCTGCGCACCCTGGATGCAGAAGCCAGGAAACATGTCGTCGAAGTGGCCGACACCGGCACCGCCAAAGTGGCGGGCGCGATGCCGCATTACTTCACGATGATCAAGCAGCTGACCATCTTCAGTTTCTTCACTTCGAAGATTGCCGCGACCGAAGTACTGCAGTACGTCGCTGTGCCTGGTCGCTACGACGGCGACCTGGCCTATGCCCCCGGTACGCCCGCTTGGGCGACCAGCTGATGGACCGCAACGCTTCGCCCATGCACCACTTCCCCGGGAACACCATGACCAGATCCCTCCTGATGGCGGCCTGCCTGCTGGCCGCGGCGCCCGCGTTCGCGCAGGCCGGCGGCGACCCTTCGCGCGATCCGACGAAGACCGAGGCGTGGAAGCCCGTGCCCGCGATCGTGGCCACGCCCGCGGGCCGCGCGCCCTCCGACGCGATCGTGCTGTTCGGTGGCAAGGATCTCTCGGCCTGGGAGTCGGAGCAGGGCGGACGCGTGCCCTGGAGCGTCGCCGGCGGCGCGCTGACCGTGGTGCCGGGGAGCAAGGGCATCCGCACCAAGCAGCGCTTCTGCGACATCCAGCTGCATATCGAGTGGCGCACGCCCACCGCGACCCGGGGCTTCGAAGGCCAGCAGCGGGGCAACAGCGGCATCTTCCTGCAGGACCTGTATGAGCTGCAGGTGCTCGACAGTTACAACAACACGACCTATGCCAACGGCCAGGCCGGCTCGATCTACAAGCAGGCCATTCCGCTGGTGAACGCCTCGCGTGCGCCGGGCGAGTGGCAGGCCTACGACATCATCTGGAAGGCGCCGCGCTTCTCGCAGGGGGGCGGGCTCACGTCGCCCGCCCGCATCACCGTCCTGCATAACGGCGTGCTGGTGCAGGACGACACCGTGCTGGCGGGCAAGACCGAATACATCGGCGCGCCGTCGTACTCGCCGCATGCGTGCGCGCCGATCTCCCTGCAGGAGCACGATTCCAAGGTCAGCTACCGCAACATCTGGGTGCGCGAGCTGTAGCGCCGGCGCGTAGCTGGCGCCGGCGTCCTATTGCGCCAGGAAGCTGGCGATGTCGTCGACGTCCTGTTGCGACAGCTGGGGAAAGGGCGGCATCAAGCCGCCGCCCTTGCTGATCTTCTCCTTGATTTGCGCCGATTCCAGCCGCTTGCCCACGTCGGTGAGCGCGGGGAATGCGCCCGGGACGCCCGCGCGATCGGCGCCGTGGCAGGCCGTGCAGTTCGTTGCGTAGAGCTGCGCGCCGGCCGCAGGGTCGTCCTTGGACCACGCCGTCGTCGCAAGCGTCGTCCCCAGTAGAACCGCGGCGGCTGTCAGGATCGTTCTCAAGCGTGACTCCTTCGCGTGCTAGCGATGTGCGCTGGCGGGCAGGCTGGCGGGCAGGTGTTCGCGCAGGTACTCGGCACCGGTCTGGACGACCGCGGCCGGATCGCGCGGACGGTCGTGCTCGATGATGTACCAGCGCACGCCGGCACCTGCCGCGGCAGGCAGGATCGCGTTCCAGTCCAGCACGCCCCGGCCCACGGCGGCGAAGCCACCCTCGTCCTCGGCCTGGCCTTTCGGTGCATTGTCCTTGGCGTGTACCGCGAACATGCGGCCCTTGAACTTGGCCAGCATCGCCGCCGGGTCGTAGCCCGCGCGCGCGACCCAGGCCAGGTCCAGCTCGGTCTGCAGGTCGGGGCCGGCCGCTGCGAACAGCAGTTCCAGGCCGGTCTTGCCATTGAAGTCGACCAGCTCGAAGTCGTGGTTGTGGTAGGCCAGATGCATGCCCTTGGCCCGCACCCGCGTCGAGAGTTGGCCCAGTTCCTTGCCCAATGCGGTCCAGCCCGCGGCATCGGTCGGCCGGTCCTTCTGGTCCAGGTAGGGCACCACCAGCGTCGTGTTGCCGATCGACCGGTTGAAGGCCACCACGCTATCCAGGTCCTTGCGCAGCTCGGCCAGTTGCACGTGCGACGAGATCGCCTTGATCGCATACCTGTCCAGCAGCCGCTTGAGTTCCGCCGCGCTGACGTTCTGCGTGCCGACCGTTTCCACCGCGCCCACGCCCGCGTCGTGGACGATCTTCAACTGTTGGTCGAGCGAGCCGGCGTCGCGCAGCGTGTACATCTGTACCGCGATGGGTTTCTGCGGGCCAGCGGCGTCGCGTGCGAAGGCGGGCAGGGCGACGAGGAGCAGCAGTGCGAGAGTGGCGGTTCTGCGTGTAGGGGTGTTCATCAAGAAGTTCTCCCGGGATTCAACCGATGGATGTCCAGGCGCGCGTCCTGGCCGATGCGATGACGCGATCGACGATCAGCGCCGAGCGCACGCCGTCCTCGAAGGTGGGCAGGCCTTCCGGCCGCTCGCCTTCGATGGCGCGATAGGTGTCGGCGACAAACGCCTCGAAGCAATCGCCGTAGCCCTGCGCGTGCCCGGCCGGCAGCACCGCCAGCCGGCGTTGTTCGGCACTGCCGGCGCCCGGCCCGCGCACGAAGATTTCCTCGCGCTGGTCGGGCCGGCCGATCCACAGCCGCTCGGCGTCCTCCTGGTCGAACGCCACGCTGGCGTTGGCGCCATCGATCTCGAACCACAAGCGATTGCGGCGTCCCGCCGAGACCTGGCTGACCGTCAACGAGGCCAGCGTACCGGCGCCGGTTTTGAACATCGCCGCGGCCACATCCTCGCTCGCTACGGCCTGCATTGCGCCGCCCGCCGCCGGCGTGGTGAAGCTCTGCCCGGTGATGGCGCCGCGCTCGGCGATCACGGTGGCGAACGCCGCGCTGACCTCGACGAACCGCTCGCCGCCGACCCATTCCACCAGGTCGCACCAGTGCGAGCCGATGTCGGCGAACACGCGCGACGCGCCACCCAGTGCCGGGTCCACGCGCCAGTTGTTGCTGGCGGGGTCCAGCAGCCAGTCCTGCAGGTAGCTGCCGTGGATCAGGCGCAGCGGCCCCAGTTCGCCCTGCGTGATGCGTGCGCGCGCCTCGCGGACCACCGGGTGGTAGCGGTAGACGAAGGGCACCGTGGCGACCAGCCCGGTCGAGGCGGCCAATGCCGCCAAGGCCTGGGCGTCCTGCAACGTGGTAGCCAGCGGCTTCTCGCAGATCACGTGCTTGCCGGCTTGCAGCGCCGCCTGCGCCATGGCGCGGTGCAGATGGTTGGGCGTGCAGACGTGCACGACCTGCACCTGCGGATCGGCGACCACCTCCTCGATGTCGCGATAGGCGCGCGGGACGTCCCACGACTGCGCCACGTCGCGTGCGCGTTGCGGGGAAGAGGCGGCGACGCCGCGGACCTGGGCACCGGCCAGCAGCGCTGCGCGCCGGTGCACGGCGCCGATCATGCCGGTGCCGACGATGGCGATTCCAAGCTTGCGCATCGGGTGGGGTCCTCAGGGTGCGGAGGGCGCGGCCGCGACGACTGGCCGGTCGCGGAACAGCAACAGGAAGGCGATCAGCACGACCAGCGCCACGCCTGCCGGGAACAGCCAGATCTGCTGCCAGTCCGGGCCGGCCGCCGTGGTGTAGTGCTCCACCACCGCGCCGGACAGGAACGTGCCGATCAACATGCCCACGCCGTACGTGGCCAGGGTGATGAACCCCTGCGCGCTGCTGCGCGCGGCGGGGCCGGCATGCGCATCGGTGTAGATCTGGCCGGTGACGAAGAAGAAGTCGTAGCAGATGCCGTGCAGCACGATGCCGATCACCAGCAGGGAGAACCCGCCGCCCGCATCGCCAAAGGCGAACATGGCGTAGCGCACCACCCACGCGGCCATGCCCACCGCCAGCATGGTCTTGACCCCCAGCCGCACGAACAGGAACGGCATGGCCAGCATCAGCAGGACTTCGGAGACCTGGCCCAGCGATTGCAGGCCGGCCGCGCCGCGCACGCCCAGATCGTTGAGATACGGGTTGGTGAAGTTGTAGTAGAACGCCAGCGGGATGCAGATGGCGATGGACGCCAGGAAGAACACCAGATAGGAGCGCGACTTCAGCAGCCGCAGCGAGTCCAGCCCCAGCATCTGCCCCAGCCCGGCGTCGCGCTGTTGCGCCAGCGGCGGTGTATGCGGCAGGGTGAAGGCATACAGGCCCAGGGCCAGCGATGCCAGCGCCGCCATCCGGAAGGTCAGCTCGAGCCGGTGCGCCTGTTCCCAGCCCAGCCAGCCGATCAGCACGCCCGCCACGATCCAGCCGACGCTGCCGGCCACCCGCACCAGCGGGAATTGTTTCTCAGGCGATTGCATGTGCCGCATCGCCACGCTGTTGGCCAGTGCCAGCGTCGGCATGAACAGCAGCATGTAGCCCATGACGCAGGCGGAGAACATGCCGAAGCTGGTCGCCGTGGACGCCAGCCACATGAGCACCGCACCGGCGAGGTGCAGCACCGCGAGGATGCGCTGCGCCGCGAAGTAGCGATCGGCGATCAGGCCGACCAGGAACGGCGCCACGATGGCGCCGATGGACTGGCTGAGGAAGGCCGTCGCCACCTGGCTCGCGCTGGCCTGCAGGGGGCCCTGCACCAGGTACGTGCCCAGGGTCACGAACCATGCCCCCCAGATGAAGAATTGCAGAAACATCATCGCGCCCAAGCGCGACATGGTGTGCGTCATGGCTTCCCCTCCCAGGGCGGTATTGGCTCAGGTCCCCAGCATGCGGCGCAGCGATTCCGGATCGGCGCCGCTGTCGGCAAAGTCGTCGAAGGCGCGTTCGGTCACGCGGATGATGTGGTCGCGGATGAACGCGGCGCCCTCGCGTGCGCCGTCTTCCGGATGCTTCAGGCAGCACTCCCACTCCAGCACCGCCCAGCCCGGGAAATCGTATTGCGCGAACTTCGAGAAGATCGCCTTGAAGTCGATCTGGCCATCGCCGAGCGAGCGGAACCGCCCCGGACGATCGATCCAGTCCTGGTAACCGCCATAGACGCCGCTGCGCGCACTGGCGCGATACTCCGCGTCCTTGACGTGGAAGATGCCGATGCGCGCGTGGTACCGGTCGATGAAGCCCAGGTAGTCCATCTGCTGCAGCAGCAGGTGGCTGGGGTCGTACAGGATCTTGGCGCGCGGGTGATGGTCGACCACCTCGAGGAAGCGCTCGAAGGTCGCGCCGTCGTGCAGGTCCTCGCCCGGGTGGATCTCGAAGCACAGGTCCACGCCGCAGGCGTCGAACGCATCCAGGATGGGGCGCCAGCGGCGGCCGAGTTCGGCGAAGGCTTCGTCCACCAGGCCCGGCGGGCGCTGCGGCCAGGGATAGAAGTAGGGCCAGGCCAACGCACCGGAGAACGTGGCATGCGCCGTCAGCCCCAGTCGCTGGCTGGCCTTGGCGGCCAACAGCAGTTGCTCCACCGCCCAGGCCTGGCGGGCGGCGGGATCGCCGCGCTTGTCCGGCGGTGCGAAGCCGTCGAACAGGGTGTCGTAGGCGGGGTGGACGGCGACCAGCTGCCCCTGCAGGTGGGTGGACAGCTCGGTGATCTGCAGGCCGTGCCCGGCCAGCATGCCGGCGACGTCGTCGCAATACGCCTGGCTCTGCGCAGCCTGGGCCAGATCGAACAGGTGGGGCGCGCTGGTCGGCACTTGTACGCCAGAATAGCCCAGGCCCGCAGCCCACCCGGCCAGCGTGTCCAAGCGATCGAAGGGAGGGTTGTCGCCGATGAACTGCGCCAGGAACAGCGCTGGACCCTTGAGCGTTTTCAACGTGATTCGCCTCGATGCAATCGATTGCATTTATCCTAGCATGGGCCTTCCGCAACAGCCGTTGTGCACTGCACAGCAGAAAGAAGAACGAACGTCATGGCAACCATTTACGACATCGCAAAGCACGTCGGCGTCTCCGCCGGCACGGTGTCGCGCGCGCTGTCCCGGCCGGAAAAAGTCCTGCCGGCCACGCGCACGCGCATCGAGCAGGCCGCCGCCGCGCTGGGCTATGTCCCCAACACGGTCGCCAGGACGCTCAAGACCCAGCGCAGCGGCAAGATCCTGGTCACCGTCCCGGACATCGCCAATCCATTCTTCGCGCAGATCCTGCAGGGCGCGGAGGAAGCGGCGCAGGCCGTCGGTTACGCCGTCCTGCTGGGCGATACCCAGCACCAGCCCGACCGCGAGGAGCGCTACGCGCAGATGCTCCGGCGCAACGAGGCGGACGGCCTGATCGTGCTGGGGCACCGCCTGCCGCCGACGGCGCGCGAGATCGTCAAGCAGCTGGGCGCCGCCGCGCCGGTGGTCAACGGCTGCGAGTTCGACCCGGCGCTGGGCATCCCCAGCGTCCACATCGACAACGCGGCCGCCGCGCGCGCCGTGATGGAACATCTGTATGGGCTGGGGCACGAGCGGGTTGCCGTGGTGGGCGGTCCGCCCGACAATCCCCTGCACCAGCAACGACTGGAAGGGGTCCGGGCCGCCGGCAAGGCGCGCGGCCGCCTGCGCAACCTGAGCGTCGTGCCGGGCGATTTCTCCGTGGAATCCGGTCATGCGGCCGCGATGGCGCTACTGGCCCGCGCGCCCGTGCCGACCGCGATGTTCTGCTTCAGCGACCAGATGGCGCTGGGCGCCCTCGCGGCCTGCCGGGATCTGGGCATTCGCGTGCCGGACGACCTGTCCATCGTCGGCTTCGACGACCTGGCGTCGTCCAGTTACCTCACGCCCCCATTGACCACCATCAGGCAACCCATGCGGGAGATCGGCGTCCGCGCGGTCAACCTGCTGCTCGCCATCATCGAGAACGTGGACGTGCCGCTTCAGCAGACGCTGGATTTCAGCTTGATGTTGCGCGGGTCGACGGGTGCGCCGAGGGATAGGTGACGTCGCCGCGCTGCGACGTCGCCGGCCGTGATGCGAATCCTCCGCTGCGGGCAGCTCGGGCTTGCGCTCAGGCGCGCGCACGTTTGCGCGCCGCAGGCTTGCCGGCCGTGGTCGAAGTGACGCTGGCCGCCTGCCGCGGTGCGGCGCCGAACAGGAACATCTCGACCGCGCGCTCCACCATCTTGCGCACGGTCGAGGGCGGCAGCGGCGGGGGATCGCGCTGGTAGATGCGCACGTCCACTTCCGCGGTGAGCAAGGCCAGGAAATGCAGGGCGGCGATGGTCGGGTCGCTCTGGTGCAGTTCGCCGCGCGCCATCGCCGCTTCCAGCACCGTGGCGACCGCGACCACCGATTCGCTTGGGCCGGCCTGGTAGAACAGCTGCCCGACGTCGGAGCGGCCCGCCTCGGCCACCACCATGCGGTAGACCGCGATGGCGATGGCATCGTTGCTCACCACCCGCAGCATGCACTCGCCGAAGTGCAGCAGCATCGAGCGCAGATCGCTCTGGCCGGCGCGGGGCGACTGCAAGCGCTGGATCGCGTCGGACAGATGCGCGGTCGCGGCGGCGCGGACCACAGCGCTGAACAACTCCTCCTTGGACGCGAAATAGCCGTACAGGGTGGCCTTGGAGCCGCCCAACCGTTTCGCCAGCTCGTTCATCGAGGCGCGCTCGTAGCCCAGTTCCTGGAACAGGTGCCTCGCCGCCTCGACGATGGCCTCGCGTCGTGCCTCGGTTCGAACTTTCATTGCGCCTCCTATAAGTGAACCCAACTGTACATTTTCCTTGACAGTGGGGGAAATCGCTTCTAATAATAAACCGTACGGTATGGTTTATTTTAAGTGGCGGCGACGCGCGTCGTCTCGACGCCCGCCGCTACGTCCGTGCACCACTACTCGGTGCGGCTTTCCCGAATCCACGAAAGGGCTCTCCCATGAAACATTCCGTTTGGCTGTCCGCATTGGCGCTGGCGATCAGCCTGGGCGCGGCCGGTTGCGCCAGTACGCGCCCGGTCGCCTACGCCGGGCTGGCCTCGTCACAGCAGTTGCGGCCCACCCTCGGCGACCGCTCCGGCCGGGTTCCCTACGACTATTCGGCCGGAGCCGACTGGCGCGACTACGACAGCGCGGTGGTCGCGCCGGTGACGATCTATCGCGGGCCGGACAACCAGTTCGACCAGAAGGTTTCAGAGCAGGACAAGGCGGAGCTGGCGGACTTCATGCGCGCCGCCTTCGGCGACGCGCTGCAGGCGCGCTTTCCGCTGCTGGACCGGCCGCGGCCGGGTTCGCTGCGCGTGGCGGTGACCCTGACCGGCGCGAAGAAGACGCCGCAGGTGGCAGGAACGGTGACCAAGTTCGACCTGGCCGGTGGCCCGTACAACGTGGTGCAGTCGATCCGCGGCAAGGAAGGCGCCTTGTCCGGTTCGGTCAGCTATGCGGTGGAGATCTACGACGCCACCAACAACCGCCTGCTCAGCGCCTACGTGTCCAAGCAGTATCCGAACGCGTTGAACGTCAAGGCCAGCATCGGCGGCCTGGGTGCGGCGAAGGCAGGGATCCGCAAGGGCGCCCAGGAACTGGTCGCACGCCTGGACTAGTGCCATTGCGGTGCGCGACGGGTTACGCCGCTACGCGGGAAATGCCATCGCGGGCATTTCATCGCGAGCTGATTCCGGTTGCTGCGTCCACCACGTCGCTGCTTTTTTTTGCCGGCTCATGCAGGTCGGTTTCCGTGCACTTTCCACGATCAGGACACTCCCATGCGCCCGCGTCGACCCGCTCCGCCACGCCTTCCGCACAGCCTGCGTCCTGGATTGCAGGCGCTGTACGATCTTCCCGACCTGCCGCCGCGTCGGCGCACGCCGCCGGCGGCGCTGTTCTGGCGCGGCGTGGTCGCGGCGATCGTGCTGGTCGCGCTGCTGGTGCTGCCGATTCGCGCGGCATGGGCCGCCGCGGGCGACGACAGCAGTGGGCCGGCGCGTGGCTCGCGCTGGGGCCTGGGCATGGCGGCGCTGACGATGCACAAGCCGTATCGCGGCGTCGAGCCGGAGGTCGTCGCGCTGCCGCTGCTGGTCTACGAGAGCAAGTGGTGGAGCGTGTACGGCCCGTCGCTCAGCCTGAACCTGCCGTCGCTGGGAGCGGTGGCGTTCTCGCTGACCACGCGGTTGTCCCACGACGGCTACGACGCAGCGGACTCGCCGTCGCTGGACGGCATGCGGCAGCGCAAGGATCGCCTGTGGCTGGGCGGCTCGGGCACGTGGCGCACCGGCATCGCCGACACCACGCTGGAGTGGATGCATGACGTGTCCGGCTACAGCCGCGGGCGGCGCGTCGCCGTTTCGATCGAACATGTCTTCGATCTCGGCCTGTTCGAATTGACTCCGCGGCTGGGCGCGGCGTGGCTGGATCGCCGCTACGTGGACTATTACTACGGCGTGCGGCCACAGGAGGCGCGCGCGCAGCGCCTGCCGTATCGCCCCGGCGCCAGCGTCGATGTGGAAGCCGGGTTGCGCGCGGCCTACCGCGTCGCGCATCGCGATTCGCTGTTCCTCGATGTGGGCGTGGATCGCCTCGGTGCGCAGATCCGCGACAGTCCGCTGGTCGGCAGCGCGCTGCAATCGCGCATCGTATTGGGGTATGTGCATGTGTTCTGAGCGCGCGCCCCGCCGCCGCGCGCCGGTGCGCCCCGCGCCGCAGCGCCCGCCGGACCCGACGCGGCCTGTCGAGGAATGGGTGAGGCCCCATGGCGCTTCCGCCAGCGACGACGCGCTTGCATCGATCGGCTAACAACGCGACCGCTACGGCGGGCCAGCGCCGTATTACACTCTGCTTGCAAGCCAAACCAACATGGATACAGGGGATCAGGATGAGCGGGAGACTGGGGGCAGTCGCGTTGTGCTGTGTGCTGGGAATGGGAATCGGAATGGGGAGCGCGCAGGCGCAGGTGGACCTTGAACCGTTCCTCAGGAAGGACGACGTCACCGACCTGAAGCTGTCGCCGACCGGCGAGTTCCTGGCGGCGACGGTGCCGATGGAGGACAAGACCGCGCTGACGGTGATACGTCGTTCCGACAACAAGACCGTAGGCAGTTTCGCGTTGGGCAAGAATTCCCACGTCTCGGATTTCACCTGGATCGGCGACGGGCGTCTGCTGATCGCGTTGGCCGAAAAGTTCGGTGCGTTGGACAAACCGGTTCCCACGGGCGAACTGTTCGCCATGAATGCCGACGGCACCGCCGCCGAACTGCTGGTCGGATTTCGCGTCGCCAGCAAGGGGCCGGGGACGCGGATCCAGCCGAAGAAGGTGGAGTCGGTCGCCGCTTTTCTGGCCGGCACCTTGCCCGACGACGAGCGCAATGTCGTCGTCACGATATGGCCCTTCAACAGCGACGATCCTTACACCCGCGCCGAACTGCTGGACGTCTACAGCGGCCGCCGGCGCCCGCTGGCCAGCACGCCCGTGCGCCGCGCGAGCTTTCATACCGATCCGCAAGGCATGGTGCGGTTTGCGCTGGGCGCCGATACCGACAACGCCAGCAAACTCTATTACCGCGACGCCAAGGGCGGGGACTGGCGGCTGATCAACGACGAGAACCTCAGTCACCATGTCGAACAGCCGCTGGGTTTCTCCGCGGATGGACGCGTTGCCTATCTCCGTGTCGAAAAGCCGAGCGGCAGCGACGCGGTCGAATCGTGGAATGCGGAAAGCGGCGAGCGCAAGCTGGTCGCCCGCGATGCGGCGACCGACCCTTACCGGATCATCTATCGCAACGATACGAACATTCCGGTGGGCATCTTCGTCGTCGGCGACAAGCCCAAGACCTTGTTCTTCGACGAGGCGTCGCCGGAAGCCAGGATGTATCGCAGCCTGCAGGCCGTGTTTCCTGGGCAGGCGGTCTTCGTCACCTCCAGCACGCGCGATGGCCGGCTGGCCCTGGTGGAAACCTATTCGGACCGCAATCCCGGCGATTTCTACCTGTTCGATGCCGCGGCCAAGAAGGCCGACCGCATCTTCAGCCGGCGCGCCTGGTTCGATCCGGAGAAGTCGGCCTCGGCGCAACCCATCGCCGTGACGGCGCGCGACGGACAGGTCTTGCACGGTTTCCTGACCCTGCCGCCTGGCGGCGACAGGAAAAAGCTCGCCACCGTGGTGATGCCGCACGGAGGGCCGTTTGGAGAGTTCGACAAATGGACCTTCGACGACGACGCACAACTGCTGGCCCAGGCCGGTTACGCGGTGCTGCAGATCAACTACCGCGGTTCGGGCAACTACGGGCGCGCCTTCCAACAGGCCGGCGCGCGGCAGTGGGGCGGCACGATGCAGGACGACGTGACCGATGCCACGCGCTGGGCGATCCAGCAGGGCATCGCCGATGCGGGACGCATCTGTCTGTACGGCGCCAGTTACGGCGCCTACGCGTCATTGATGGGCGTGGCCAAGGAGCCGTCGCTGTACCGCTGCGCGGCCGGCTATGTCGGCGTCTATGACCTGCCGATGATGTACGTCAAGGGCGACATCCAGACCCGTGCGTCCGGCGAGGCCTACCTGCACGAATGGCTGGGGCCACGCGATGCGCTCGCCGCGGTGTCGCCGGTGAACCTGGCCGGCCGGATCAAGGTGCCGGTGTTCCTGGCCGCCGGCGGCGAGGACGAGCGCGCGCCGATCGCGCATTCCAAGAAGATGGAAGCGGCGCTGAAGAGCGCCGGTGTACCGGTGGAGACGCTGTACGTGCCGACCGAGGGCCACGGCTTCTACACCGAGGCGCACCAGCGCGAGTACTACACCAGGCTGCTGGCGTTCCTGAGCCGTTCGCTCGGCGGCGCAGTGGCCAAGCCTGCGGCGGCACGCTAGCGGGCGTCGGATGCGCCACGCCGCCCGATGGTGCGGCGTGGCCCGTTCGCAGGCAGGGTCGGGCACAACTGCCGCGGCGCGGCATCACCGCTTGCCGCCGTTGCCGCCGTCGCCCAGCTCAGCGCGTTTTGCGTAGCGGGTCTGGCATATGTTGTCAGGTCGTTCGCGTGCGCGTAGATAACCGCAACGCCGGCGCTTGGGCATTTCCATGTGCCCGCGCGCAGGATGCGCCTTGCCGGCAACGTATGCGTACGCCGTTTGCCGCCGGCACTCGCTTTGCGCAGCGCTGCTGCGTTCGCGCCGTATTACACTCCGCCGGCAAGCCAACCGACATGGACAGGGGGAAGAGATGAGCGGAAGACTGGGGGCAGTCGTATTGTGTTGTTTGCTGGGAATGGGGATGGGGAGCGCGCAAGCGCAGGTGGATCTGGATCCGTTCCTGAAGAGGGGGGCGATCGCCGAACTGAAACTGTCGCCGACCGGCGAGTTTCTGGCGGCGACGGTGCCGATGCAGGACCGGACCGCGCTGGCGATCATGCGCCGTTCCGACAGCAAGATCGTTGGCACTTTTTCGATGGAAAAGAACAGCCACGTCTCCGCCTTCGAGTGGGTCAATGACACGCGCGTGCTGTTCAGCATGGCCGAGAAGATCGGCGCGATGGACCTGCCGCGGGGTACTGGCGAGCTGTTCGCGATCAATGCCGACGGCGGCGCGGCCGACCTGTTGGTGGGCCAGCGCGTCACCGGCGACAGCCCGGGCTCGCTGATCCAGACCAAGAAGGTCGAGGACGTCATCGCGGACATGATCGGGCCACTGCCCGGGGACGATCACAATGTGGCCATCCAGGTGCGTCCCTTCAGCGTCAGCAAGGACCCGTACAGCCGCGCCGAGATCCTGGACGTGTACACGGGCCGTCGGCGTCCGCTGATCGGCTCGCCGAAGGTCCGCCGCGCCGACTTCTTCAGCGATGCGCAGGGCAAGGTCCGTTTCGCTGTCGGCGCCGATGAGGACAATGTCAGCAAGCTGTTCTATCGCGACGCGCAGGGCGGCGACTGGCGCCTGCTCAACGACGAGAACGTCAGCCATCACGTCGAACACCCGATCGGCTTTTCCGAAGACGGACGTACCGCTTATCTGCAGGTCGAGCGGGCCAGCGGCAGCGATGCGATCGAGGCCTGGAACGCGGACAGCGGCGAGCGCAAGGTGGTCGCGCGCGATGGGCTGGCCGACCCGCACCGGATCATCTATCGCTATGGCACCCGTATTCCGGTGGGTGTCGAGTTCCTGGCGGACAAGCCGCGCAGCCTGTTCTTCGATGCGGCCTCGCCCGAGGCGAAGACCCAACGGGCGCTGGAAGCCGCGTTCCCCGGGCAGTCGGTCTACGTCACCTCAAGCACCCGCGACGGCCGGCTGAACCTGGTGGAGGTCCAGTCCGGACGCAATCCCGGCCAGTTCTACCTGTTCGACAACGTGGCGAAGAAGGCCGACTTCGTGTTCGCGCGCCGCGCCACGCTGCCGCAGGCGGCGCTGGCGGACGTGCGGCCGATCGCACTGCAGGCGCGCGACGGCATGCAATTGCACGGCTTCGTGACCTTGCCGGCGACGGCTGCGGCCGGCAAGGTGCCGATGGTGGTGATGCCGCACGGCGGTCCGTTCGGTGTCTTCGACGAGGGCCTGTTCGATCAGGATGCGCAGATGCTGGCCCAGGCCGGCTATGCGGTGCTGCAGGTCAACTACCGCGGTTCGGGCAACTACGGGCGCGCTTTCCACCAGGCCGGTGCGCAGCAGTGGGGCGGCGCGATGCAGGACGACGTGACCGACGCCACGCGCTGGGCGATCGCCCAGGGCATCGCCGATCCCGAGCGCATCTGCATGTACGGCGCCAGCTACGGCGCCTATGCGTCGCTGATGGGCGTGGCCAAGGAACCGGCGCTGTACCGCTGCGCCGCCGGCTACATCGGCGTCTACGATTTGCCGATGATGTATGCCAAGGGCGACATGCAGCAGCGCGATTCGAGCGAGACCTTCCTGCGCGAATGGATGGGGCCGAGCAGCGCATTGGCCGCGGTGTCGCCGGTGAACCTGGCCGACCGGATCAAGGTGCCGGTGTTCCTGGCTGCCGGCGGCGAGGACGAGCGCGCGCCGATCGCGCATTCCAAGAAGATGGAGGCGGCGCTGAAGAAGGCCGGCGTACCGGTGGAAACGCTGTACGTGCCGACCGAAGGCCACGGTTTCTACACCGAGGAGCATCGTCGCGAGTACTACACCAAACTGCTGGCGTTCCTGAATCGCTCGCTTGGCGGCGCAGTGGCCAAGCCTGCCGCGGCACGCTAGCCACCGTCCGCGTCCGCGTCCGCGCCGCAGCGGCGCGGATGCGGGCAGCCGGCGAGTCGGGGCTCGGCCGGTGCATTGTCGAGTCGTCGTGTGGCGGAGCGGCCGCACGTGTCTCTTCGCAGCAGACCTTGCGAGATGATCCGTGCGCCGAGCGTGGTGCCGGACGCGCGCATGCCATGGATGCGCTGTCTTTGACTCGCGCGCTGCCGTGTCGTGAAACACGTGCGCATCTGCGCCCTGCACGGACAGGCCCCGCCGCCGTGCGAACGCCTCGGCTCAGCGCACTCCATGCATCATCCGCCGCAGCAGCGGCGCGGCCAGGAAGGCCAGCACCGCGCAGCCCACGCCGATCCACAGCATCAGCCAGAACAGGTGCGCGTACTTGGCGGCGGCGTCGGCAATGTTCAGCGCTTCGCCTTCCGGCACCTCGATCGCGGCGAGCTTGCCGAACAGCGCGGCCAGCGCTTCGGAGAAGGCGGTGGCCAGGAACCAGGTGCCCATCATCAGGCTGACCACGCGCGGCACCGCGAGCTGGGTGACCGCCGACAGGCCGACCGGCGACAGGCACATCTCGCCGGCTTCCAGCACCAGGTAGGCCAGTACCAGCCACCACACGCTGGCCATCTGTCCGCTGGCGCCGACCTGCTGCGCGGCCAGCGCCAACGGCACGAACGACAGGCCGGCCAGCAGCAGGCCCAGCGCCGACTTGGCCGGCTTGGATGGCTCCAGGTCGCGCCGCTGCAGCCAGGCCCATAGCGCGGCGAACAGCGGCGCCAGCAGCACCAGGAACAGCGCGCCCAGATAGGTCAGCGAGCCGGCGGTCTGCGGCAGTACCAGGCAGTCGCGGACCAGGAACAGCAGCATCAGCGCGCTCACCGTCACGAACAGCACGCGCGGCGCCGCCGAGTCCGGACGCCGGTCGGACAGCGTGGCCGCCACCACGAAGCCCAGCGGCGCCAGCAGCAGCGAGGCGATCGACCACGGCAGCGGGGTGCCGCCGCGGATCACCAGCGCCGGCACGATGTCCTTGGTCATCAGCCGGTCGGTGAAGGTGACCCAGGAACCGTAGGTCTGCTCGTACAGGGTGAAATACACCAGCGCCATCGCGATCAGCACCATCAGCGCGATCATCTGCTGGCGCTGCACCGGCGTGCACTGGGTGCCGGTGAACCAGGCGAACCACAGCAGCACGGCGCCGAGCACCACCAGCATCAGCATCAAGGCCAGCGAGATCTCTCCGCCCAGGCTGAAGGCGCCGTTGGCCGCGGCCCACATCAGCCCGGCCACCGGCACCACGCCCAGCACCGCCGCCAGATAGATCGCCCATTCGCGCGGCAGCCCGGCCACGCGCTGGCGCAGCAGCGCCGGTTGCGCCGGCTCGGCGTGGCCGTGCAGGTATTTCTGCCCCCACAGGAACATGCCCAGGCCCAGCAGCATGCCGATCCCGGCGGCGCCGAAACCGTAGCGCCAGCCGTAGGCCTCGCCGAGGAAGCCGCACACCAGCGAGGCGAACAGCGCGCCGAGGTTGATGCCGGCGTAGAACAGCGAGAAGCCGGAGTCGCGGCGCGGATCGTCGGGCGCGTACAGCTTGCCGACGATGGTGGAGATGTTCGGCTTGAGGAAGCCCACCCCCATGATGATCAGCGCCAGCGACAGATAGGTCACGCCCAGCGACGCGGTGTCGCGGATCACCTCACCGTCGACGCGCGTGGCGGCGTGGCCTTCGAAGGCCATGCCGACGTGGCCGAGCACCAGCAGGATGCCGCCGAACACCACCGCCTTGCGCATGCCCAGCCAGCGGTCGGCGAGCAGGCCGCCGATCACCGGCACGCAGTACACCAGGCCGCCGTAGGCGCCGAGCAGGTCGAGCCCGGCCTTGTCGCCGAACAGGTGGTACTTGGTCAGGTACAGCAGCAACAGCGCCTTCATGCCGTAGAAGGAGAAGCGCTCCCACATCTCGGTGAAGAAACAGACGTAGACGCCCTTGGGGTGGCCGAGGAAATCGTCGCGCGCGTCGCGCAGCGGCAGGAGGGAAGCGGACACGACGGGCCTTGGCGGAGTAGCGCAGCGGCGGAGTATAGGCGCGCTGGTGGCGGTCGGTGAGCTGTGGCCGAGCGCGTCGGGTTGTGTGGCGGCCGGTGCAATGTGTACCGCTAATTTGTATCGACAGCGCCTGCTCCTTCACCTTTTGGACCATGGCCTCTTTTCGGAGACGGTGCCCCGCAGCGGCGGAGGAGGGCGCGGGCTGCCGGTGCAACGCTTGCGAGCGCTGCGCGGCCGTACCCTCACCCCGACCCCTCTCCCGGTGGGAGAGGGGCTAGCCGCTTTTCCTTCTCCCCTCGGGAGAAGGTGCCCCGCAGGGGCGGATGAGGGTCCGGGCGAAGCCTCATGGCGTCGAAACAGCGCGAGGCTTCGTCCCGTACCTTCACCCCAACCCCTCTCCCGATGGAGAGGGGCAGGCAATCGGCCGCCGGGGCATCGCTGTGCCTCTGCAAATCCCCAATCCCCAATCTCCGCCTCCCAGACATGTGCCACAAGCTGGGCGCTGCAGCGCTGGACTTGCCTGGCCCCAGACGCTAGCGTGGAAAACGTTTTTGTCGTTTCAGGGGTAACCATGAACAACGCTGCTGCACCGCGTCAGCTCACTTTCCGCGCGGTCGTGCTGGCGATCGTGCTGGCCGTCGTGCTGTCGGCGGCCAATGCCTACCTGGGGCTGTTCGCCGGCCTGACCATCGCCACCGCGATCCCGGCAGCGGTCGTGTCGATGGGCGTGCTGCGCCTGCTCGGCGGCGGCACCATCCTGGAGAACAACATCGTGCAGACCGGCGCCTCGGCCGGTTCGTCGATCGCGGCGGGGGTGATCTTCACCATCCCGGCGTTGGTGATCATGGGCTACTGGCCGGACTTCAAGTACTGGTGGGTGCTCGGCATCGCCGGCATGGGCGGCCTGCTCGGTGTGCTGTTCTCGGTGCCGCTGCGGCGCTCGATGATCGTCGAGGATCCGCTGCCGTTCCCCGAGGGCAAGGCCGCGGCCGAAGTGCTCAAGGCCGGCGAGAACCCGGGGCCGGGGCTGAAGATCCTGGCGCTGTCGGCGCTGATCGGCGGCGTGGTCAAGCTGGGCGCGGCCAGCGGCCTGAAGGTGATTCCCGATACCTGGGCGCAGGCCACCTACCTGGGCAGCAGCAAGCTGGTCGGCTACGTCGGCACCAACCTGTCGCCGGCGCTGCTCGGGGTCGGCTACATCGTCGGGCTCAACGTCGGCATCGTGGTGCTGTCCGGCTCGATCCTGTCCTGGCACATCGCCATCCCGCTGTACCAGCAGTTCTTCATGGGCTCCGATCCGGCGCTGGCGCAGAGCCTGGCCACCGCGCCGGCGGCGGACGCGGCGTTCGGCATCTGGGCGGCCAAGGTGCGCTACCTGGGCGTGGGCGCGATGCTGATCGGCGGCGTGTGGACGCTGTTCTCGCTGCGCAAGTCGCTGCTGTCCGGGGTCAAGAGCGGCTTCGCCGCCGCGCGCAAGAGCACCGCCGGCACGGTCGTCGCCGAGACCGACCGCGACCTGCCGATGAAGTGGATGCTGGTGGCGCTGCTGCTGTGCACGCTGCCGCTGCTGGGCCTGTACCAGGCGATCGTGGGCCAGTGGCACGTCAGCATCCCGATGACCATCATCATGATCGTCGCCGGCTTCCTGTTCGTGTCGGTGTCCGGCTACCTGGCCGGCCTGATCGGCTCGTCGAACAACCCGGTGTCGGGCATCACCATCTCCACCATCCTGTTCGCCTCGGCGGTGCTGGTGCTGCTGCTCGGGCGCGACTCGCCGATCGGCGCGGTCGCCGCGATCATGATCGGCGCAGTGGTGTGCTGCGCTGCAGCGGTGGGCGGCGATAACCTGCAGGACCTGAAGGCCGGTTACCTGGTCGGCGCCACGCCGTGGAAGCAGCAGCTGATGCTGGCCATCGGTGCGTTCTCCTGCGCGCTGATCATGGCGCCGGTGCTGAACCTGCTGGCCCAGGCCTACGGCATCGGCGCGGCGACGCCGGAACATCCGAACTCGTTGGCGGCGCCGCAGGCGACGCTGATGGCCTCGGTGGCCAAGGGCCTGTTCGGCGGCGAGCTGCCGTGGACGATGATCGCCATCGGCGCCGGCGTCGGCGCGGCGATCATCGCCCTGGACGAGTGGCTCAAGCGCACCGGCAAGCGCTTCCGCGTGCCGGTGCTGGCCGCGGCGATCGGCATCTACCTGCCGCTGGAGCTGATGGTGCCGATCTTCCTCGGCGGCCTGATCAGCCATCTCGTCGAGCGCTTCCACAAGATCCGCGCCGACGACGAGGAAGGCCGCGACCGCGTGCATCGTCCGGGCACGCTGTTCGCCGCGGGCCTGATTACCGGCGAGGCGCTGATGGGCATCGCCATCGCCGTGCCGATCGTGGTCTCCGGCCGCGCCGACGTGCTGGCGCTGCCTGCGGCGTTCCATCTGAACCAGTGGTACGGCCTGCTGCTGCTCGCCTTCGTCGGCTGGCTGCTGTACCGCACCGGCAAGAAGGGCGAACCCACCGCGCCGCTGCCGCCGTCGGCGTAAGCGCGGGCGCCAGCCAAGCAACGCACGAAGCCCGGCCCCGCGCCGGGCTTCGTGTTTTCGAGGGCGGCAACGCGTAGTGGCGATGCGCCCGGCGGATGCTTCGCAAAACATCCGGCCCAAGTACTGATCGAAGTCGCGCGCGGCGCCGTAGCGCTGCAGGCAACACGTAACGCCCGTAGTCGACCTCCAGTGTCGCCGCAGCCTTGCGACGAAACAGGCGAGCGCACACGCTCTCGCGAGTCCCGAGTCCCGAGTCCCGAGTCCCGAGTCCCGATCCAGCCCTTCCCATGACTTCATGCCTTTGCACCACGCCCACCCGCGCGCCTACCATCGACGTTTTGCCGTGTTCCGGAGACGCCCGATGACCTTGCGCTACGCCTTGCTGCCCCTGTGTCTGCTGACCGCGCTGCCCGCGCTGGCGGCGACCCGCGGTTTCGATGTCCGCGACATGGTGGCGCTGGACCGGGTGTCCTCGCCGCTGCTGACGCCCGACGGCGGCACCGTGATCTTCGCCAAGCGGCAAATGGACAAGGCCACCGACAAGGCCAGCTCGGGACTGTGGCTGCGCAACCTGCGCACCCGCGATGCGGCGCCGCCGAAGCGGCTGACCCCGGACGGCTGGAACGTCAATTCGCCGGAGCTGTCGGCCGACGGCAAGACCGTGTACTTCCTCAGCGCCAAGTCCGGCCGCCAGCAGTTGTATGCGATGCCGCTGGCCGGCGGCGCGCCGCGCCAGCTCACCGATCTGGCGCTGGACGTGGACAGTTACCACGTCGCGCCGCAGGGCGACCGCGTCGCCTTCAGCGCCGGCGTGTTCCAGGACTGCGGCTCGGACCTGGCCTGCACGCAGAAGCGCCTGGACGCGACCAAGAACGCCAAGGCCAGCGGCGTGGTGTTCGACCAACTGTTTGTGCGCCATTGGGACACCTGGAACGACGGCCGCCGCAACAGCCTGTTCGTCGCGCCGTTGCCCACCGGCGCCAAGGCCAAGCCGGTGGTCGGCGCCTCGGCGATCAGCGTGGCCCTGGCCGGCGACATCCCGTCCAAGCCGTTCGGCGGCGGCGAAGACTACACATGGGCGCCGGACGGGCAGTCGCTGGTCGCCAGCGTGCGCCTGGCCGGACGCGAGGAGCCGTGGTCGACCAACTTCGACCTGTACCGGCTGGATGCGGCGGGCAAGACCGCGCCGGTCAACCTGACCGCGGCCAACCCGGCCTGGGATGCAGGCCCGGTGTTTTCCGCCGACGGCAAGACCCTGTTCTACCGCGCGATGCAGCGCCCCGGTTTCGAGGCCGACCGCTTCGGGCTGATGGCGATGGACCTGGCCAGTGGCAAGACCCGCGAGATCGCGCCGAAGTGGGACCGCTCGGCCGACGGCATCCAGGTGTCGGCCGACGGCAAGACCCTGTACGTGCCGGCGCAGGAGATGGGCCAGCATCCGCTGTTCGAGATCGATGTCGCCGATGGCGGTGTGTCGCAGATGGTCGGCGGCAACAGCGTGGCGGAGTTCGACATCAAGGGCGGCACCCTGGCGGTGATGACCAATTCGCTGCAGACAGGCAACCAGCTGTTCACCGCGCCGATCATGCAGGAAGCCGGCGCTACCGAGATGCGCGCGATCACCCCCAGCGCCGGTGAGATGCTGCCCGACGTGAAGTTCGGCGAGGCCGAGCAGTTCACCTTCAAGGGCTGGAACAACGACACCGTGCACGGCTACGTGGTCAAGCCGTGGAACTACCAGGAAGGCAAGACCTATCCGGTCGCGTTCCTGATCCACGGCGGCCCGCAGGGTAGCTTCGGCAACGGCTGGAGCAACCGCTGGAACCCGCAGACCTATGCCGGGCAGGGCTACGCGGTGGTGATGATCGATTTCCACGGCTCCACCGGCTACGGCCAGGCGTTCACCGATGCGATCAGCCAGCACTGGGGCGACCGCCCGCTGGAAGACCTGCAGAAGGGCTGGGCCGCCGCGCAGAAGCAGTTCAAGTTCCTCAATGGCGACAAGGCCTGCGCGCTCGGCGCCAGCTACGGCGGCTTCATGGTCAACTGGATCGCGGGCAACTGGAATTCCCCGTTCAAGTGCCTGGTCAACCACGACGGTGTGTTCGACCAGCGCATGATGGGCTACGCCACCGAAGAGCTGTGGTTCACCGAGTGGGAGCAGGGCGGCACGCCGTACCAGAAGGGGTCGAACTACGAGAAGTTCAACCCGGTCAACCACGTCGCCGACTGGAAGAAGCCGATGCTGATCATCCATGGCCAGCTCGACTTCCGCATCCCGGTGGAGCAGGGCCTGGCCGCGTTCAGCGCCGCGCAGCGCCAGGGCATCGAATCCAAGTTCCTGTACTTCCCCGACGAAAACCACTGGGTGCTCAAGCCGCAGAACAGCATCCTGTGGCACGACACGGTGAATGGGTGGTTGAAGCAGCATATCGGGCAATGAGGACGGGACCAGGGACCGGGGACCGGGAACCCGGAACAGCGAAAGCGGGCGCGGATTGCGTCTTGCCAGAGCGCGAACCAAGGCAATGTCCGCTGGGGTGCGCGCTGCCCGGTTTCCGGTCGCGCCGCCGCGCTTTTCCGGGTCCCCGGTCCCCGGTCCCCGGTCCCGATTCCCCATGATCCACAACGACATCGTCATCTTCGGCCTGATCGCCGCCACGCTCGGGGCGGTGTTCTGGACCGCCGCGCGGCCGAGCGGGTTCTGGAAGCGCTTCTACGGCGTGGTGCCGGCGCTGCTGCTGTGCTACCTGATTCCTGGCGTCTACAACACCGTCGGCCTGATCGACGGGCAGCACAATCGCCTGTACGACCCGGTCGCGCGCGACGTGCTGCTGCCGGCGGCGCTGGTGCTGCTCACGCTCACCGTCGACCTCAAGGGCATCCTGCGCCTGGGGCCGAAGCTGGTGGCGATGTACCTGGGCGCGTCCTTCAGCATCATGCTCGGCGCGGTGGTCGCGTTCCAGTTGATGAAATGGCTGCATCCGGCCACGGTGGCCGGCGATACCTGGGCCGGCATGGCCGCGCTCGCCGGCAGCTGGATCGGCGGCGGCGCCAACATGCTGGCGATGCGCGAGGTGTTCCAGGTCGACGCCACCACCTTCGGCCAGTTCGCGGTGGTCGATGTCGGCGTCGGCTATGTGTGGATGGCGCTGCTGATCTTCCTCGCCCCGCGCGCGGCGGCGATCGATGCGCGCAGCGGCGCCGACACCAGCGGCATCGACGATCTCAAACAGCGCATCGCGCAGTTCCAGGCGCAGCACGAGCGCGTGGCCAGCCTGACCGACCTGATGCTGATCGTCGGCATCGCCTTCGGTGCGGTCGGCCTGGCGCATGCGATCGCGGCGCCGACCGCGGCGTGGTTCGCGGCCAACGTCAGTTGGGCCAAGCAGTTCAGCCTCGGCTCGCCGTTCGTGTGGGTGGTGGTGCTGTCGACCACCATCGGCCTGCTGCTGAGCTTCACCCGCGCCCGCACCTTGGAAGGCGCCGGCGCCTCGCGCATCGGCTCGCTGCTGCTGTATTTCCTGATCGCCTGCATCGGCATGCAGATGGATCTGCTGGCGCTGTTCGACCGCCCGTGGATCTTCCTGCTCGGCCTGATCTGGCTGTGCGTGCACATTCTGCTGTTGCTGGCGCTGGGCAAGCTGCTACGGGTGCCGTTCTTCTATTTCGCGATCGGCTCGCAGAGCAACGTCGGCGGCCCGGCTTCGGCACCGGTGGTGGCGGCCGCGTTCCATCCGGCGCTGCTGCTCTTCCTGCTGCGGCACGTGCGCCTGCAGGTTCTGCTGCTGCAACTGGCCGACGTTGGCCTGCGCCGGTTCGCTGGCCGCCGCCGCGGTCTGCACCTGGCTGCGCAGGTGCGCCGGGTCGTCGATGCGGCCCTGCACCGCGAACAGGCGATCGCCGTCGCGGCTGGGCATCAACGTGTCGATGCGCTCCAGGCCATCGTTGCCCGCGCGCGCGGCGACGCTGGCGGCGGTGTTGAGGAACGCGCGGTCGTCGTGCAGGTCGAGCCGCTCGCGCTGCGCGTCCAGTTGCACCACCGCGTCGTTGAACAGGCGGCTGCCGGTCGGCATCGCGCGGTCCTGGGTCTGCGCGTGGCTCTGCGACTCGAGTTCCTGCGCCTTGATCACCGAATCGATGCCGTGCAGGTCCAGGCGATGCTTGAGCATCATGCCGGGTATCAGGCGCTGGCCGAACGACAGCGGATCCGGATCCGGCAGCTGGATCTGGTGGCCGGCGGCGTCGGGCATCGCCCAACTCAACGGGATGCTGTCTTCCTGCAGGTGGGTCAGCAGTTCGTTCTTGACGTGGTAGCCGCGGATCAGCCCTTCGGCGGCATAGTCCTTGGCGGCGGAGGCATCCAGGCCTTCGCGCTCCAGGGTGCGGTCGTTGACCCCGGCCGCGTTGTAGGTGACCGCCGGCACGTCGTTGACCATCGCCGAGGCCGCGGCCAGGCCGCCGCCGAGCGAATGCCCGGAGATCATCAGGTCCTGGCCGAACGCCTGCCGGGCCTGGCTGCCGAGCTGGATCGCCGAGGCGTACTGCGCGTCGGCAAAGCCCAGGCCCTGGCCGAGGTTGTGCTTCCAGTCCTTGCCTTCGTCGGTGCCGCAGAAGGCCAGTACCACGTTGCCCTGGTCGTTGCGGTAGAACGCGGCGTCGAAGCCGCTCTTGGCGTCGTGCAGCATGCTCGGGTCGATGCCGGCGCGCTGTACCGCGGCATCGTCCATGCGGGTCCAGCCGTCAGGCAGCGGGGCGAACGTTTCCGCGCCGCCGGCGCGGCGCTGGCCGGCGGTGATGTAGAGGTCCTGCAGCAGGCTGGGGAGTTGCCGGTCCACCGCCTGCGGCTGCTGGCCGCGGACGGCCTCGCCGAAGGGGGCGGATGCGGCGGTGTCGGAGAGATCGTTCTGGCTCATGCGCGGCTCCTTGCGTGTCGTGCGACAGCCCGCCTCAGCGGGTCGCTTCCAGTGGGATGTCGTGGGCGCTCAACCACTCGCGCACGGCGGCGCGGGTCTGCTGCGCGGCGCTGTTGAGCAGGCGCTCGGGCGTGGTGAAGAAATACGCCTGGAAGGTCTTCTGCTGCGCGTTGCGCAGGCCCGGATCGACCCCGGCCTGCAGCAGCTTCAGCACCCACGGATTGCCGGCGCTGCTCTGCGCGGCCAGGTGCAGCAGCGAGTTGCCGCTGGCATCGACCCGGCGCGGATCGGCGCCGGCCTGCAGCAGCAACTGGATCTGTTCGTCGCGCTTGCTCTGCACGGCACGGAACAGCGGCGTCCAGTTGCCGCGCGCGCTGACCGGATCCACCGGCGCGCCGTGCTGCAGCAGGATCTTCAGGTACTGCGGGTCCTTGGCCATCGCCGCCATGTGCACGACGGTTTCCTGGTCCATGCCCGGCTCGGACGGGTCGGCGCCGGCGTCCAGCAGCGCGCCGAGCGCGAGCGGCTGTTCGTTCCAGATCGCCCATTCGAGCAGGGTGACGTTCTGGTCGCCATGCGCGGACAGATCCACGCCGGGCGCCAGCGTGGCGATACGTGCGGCATCGCCGCGCGCGACGGCGGCGGCGATGTCGGCGAGACGGGGATCGCGGAAGGCGACCGAGTGATCCTGCAACGTGGCTGACATGGCAGATTGCTCCTTGGCGCCGGGCGTGGCGGCGCATGAGACCGAGAAGAACATCGAGGTCGCAAGAGCGATCAGGGCGGGGAACTGCTTGCGCATGGAATGCTCCTTTCCTGTTCGCGGTCCTGTTCCGGTGGGACGCAATCCTCGCGTCCCGGTCCGATGCTAGCAGCTGCCTTGCGCCGATTCGGTAAGGTTTTGTTACAGCGGCGGCGTGGCGGAAATCGCGGCTGTATGCGGTGAAGCGCCGATTGATCTGGAAATGCGGTCGGCGCGCGCACGCCGGTCGCGGGGCCCCAGATCGGTCCCACGACCCGGTGCGCATGCCTGTGCGGCGCGCGCCGTACGCTGCAGACACGCGTTGGCGGCGCCGCGAGCACGGTGGCGTACATGCGCAGGCCGGCATAATGCGGGTTTGCAAGAGGAGCCTGGCGATGACCGCGACCCCCTTCGACCTGCTGATCAGCGACTGCGACGGCGTGCTCGTCGACAGCGAGGTGCTGGCCGACCGGGTCATGCTTGAGGCCCTGGGCGCTTATGTGCCGCGGGCGGAGCTGGAGCGCTTCCTGGCCGGCAGCTTCGGCCAGACCGCCGACGAGATCGTCGAGCGCGTGCAGCGGCATTTCGCGGTGGCGCTGCCGCCGGGATTGTTCGACGACATCCGCCAGCGCTCCGAGGCGCTGATCGCCGCCGAGGTGCAGCCGATCGCGGACGTGCGCGAGGCCCTGCTCGCGATCGCGCTGCCGCTGGCGGTCGCCTCCAACAGCCAGCGCCACAGCGTGGTCGCCTCGGTGGCGCGCGCCGGGCTCACCGAGCGCGTCGGCGGCAACGTCTTCAGCGCCGACATGGTGGCGCGGCCGAAGCCGGCGCCGGACGTGTATCTGTTGGCCGCCCATACCCTGGGCGTGGCGCCGCAACGCTGCCTGGTGATCGAGGACAGTGCCACCGGCGCCAGCGCCGCGCTGGCCGCGGGCATGACCGTGATCGGCTTCACCGGCGCTGCGCACATCCCGCCGGGCCATGCCGAAACCCTGCGTCAGCTTGGCGTGGCCGCGGTGATGGAGCGGATGCGGCAGTTGCCGGAAATCTACGCCGAATTGGTACGTGCTGCGGCGGCGTAGCTTCGATCGGGAGGTCGCGCTGTCGGGTGGCGCGACATACAAACGCACCGCCGGGTCTGCCCGCTCGCTGGAGCCTTGCCGCGGACCGTGGTGGACCGTGGCGGACGGCAAGAGCGGCTCCGGACAGCATTGCGCCATCAGTGGCGCGCGTCTTCTCTGTGCTGCCTGTCGCGACTGAAGTCGCTCCTACACGGGTCAGCACGTGTTCGAAGCATGTCGGAGCGCGCGCTCACGCACCGAAGCGACATGACGTGCCTTCCTCGGCCGCGATGCCCTCAGGCACCGCGCTCCCGCCGTTGCCAATCCCAAATCCCAAATCCCGAATCCCGAATCCCGGCCGTTCAACAACAGCGAAACCCGCTCTTGCCGCCATAGCGCGCTTCCTGGCGCTCGCGGAAGAAGGTCTTGTAGTCCATCGGTTGCCGGTCTGGATGTTTCTCCAGCACGTGGCGCACGTAGTTGTCGTAGTCGGGAATGCCGCAGCACAGCCGCGCGGTCTGCACCAGGCGCCGCCACAGCCGGCGGTGTGCCTGGTACTGGCCGACCGGGACCAGGTCGTTGCTCATCACAGGTCCGCCATCTGGTGCGGCTGCAGCGCCACATAAGGCGTTTCCTTGTCGCTGCGCTGCGGGTTGCGGCGCGCGGCGAGGATGGTCTTGACCGCATAGATCAGGACCGAGAACACCACGAACAGGAACAGCGCGGTCAGCCCGGTGTTGACGTAGGCGTTGGTGACGATCTGCTGCATCTGCGCCACCGTCTTGGCCGGCGCGGTGATGGTGCCGCTGGCGATCGCGTCCTGGAACTTGTGCGCCTGCGCCAGGAAGCCCTGCGCCGGGTTGGGGTCGAAGATCTTGATCAGCCCGGCGTAGGTGGTGCAGATCAGCAGCCACGCCGCCGGCACGATGGTGACCCAGGCGTAGCGGTCGCGCTTGAGCTTGAACAGCACCACCGTGCCGAGCATCAGCGCGATGCCGGCAAGCATCTGGTTGGAGATGCCGAACAGCGGCCACAGCGTGCGGATGCCGCCGTACGGGTCCTTGACTCCGGTGTACAGCAGGTAGCCCCACAGCGCCACGCAGCCGGCGGTGGCGATGATGTTGGCGCCCCACGACTCGGTCCTCTTCAGCGCCGGGACGAAGTTGCCGAGCAGGTCCTGCAGCATGAAGCGCCCGGCGCGGGTGCCGGCGTCGACCGCGGTAAGGATGAACAGCGCTTCGAACAGGATCGCGAAGTGGTACCAGAACGCCATCATGTCCTCGCCCGGCAGCAACTGGTGCAGGATCTGCGCGATGCCCACCGCCAGGGTCGGGGCGCCGCCGGCGCGGGCCAGGATGGTGGTCTCGCCGATGTCGCGGGCGGTGGCCTCGAGCACTTCGGGAGTGATCGCGAAGCCCCATTCGCTGACTTTCGCCGCGACTGCGACGACGTCGCTGCCGACCATCGAGGCCGGCGCGTTCATCGCGAAGTACACGCCCGGTTCGATGATCGAGGCGGCGACCAGCGCCATCACCGCGACGAACGATTCCATCAGCATGCCGCCGTAGCCGATGTAGCGCATGTGGCCTTCGTTGGCGAGCAGCTTGGGCGTGGTGCCGGAAGAGATCAGCGCATGGAAGCCGGACACCGCGCCGCAGGCGATGGTGATGAACAGGAACGGGAAGATGCCGCCGGTCCACACCGGGCCCATGCCGTTGTGCGCGTACTGGGTCAGCGCCGGCATCTTCAGGTCCGGCATGACCACCAGGATGCCGATGGCCAGGGCGATGATGGTGCCGATCTTGAGGAAGGTGGACAGGTAGTCGCGCGGCGCCAGCAGCAGCCACACCGGCAGCACCGAGGCGACGAAGCCGTAGCCGATCAGCATCCAGGTGATCTGCACGTCGGTGAAGGTGAAGGCCGGCCCCCACGTCGGGTCGGCGGCGACCTTGCCGCCGAACCAGATCGCGGCCAGCAGCAGGATCAGCCCGACGATCGAGATCTCGCCGATCTTGCCGGGACGGATGTAGCGCATGTACACGCCCATCAGGATCGCGATCGGCATCGTCGCGATCACCGTGAACATGCCCCACGGGCTTTCCGCCAGCGCCTTGACCACCACCATCGCCAGCACCGCCAGGATGATGATCATGATCAGGAACGCGCCGAACAGGGCGATGGTGCCGGGCACCTGGCCCATCTCCTCGCGCACCAGGTCGCCGAGCGAGCGGCCGTTGCGGCGGCTGGACAGGAACAGCACCACGAAGTCCTGCACCGCGCCGGCGAACACCACGCCGACCACCAGCCACAGCAGCCCGGGTAGGTAGCCCATCTGCGCGGCCAGCACCGGCCCGACCAGTGGTCCGGCGCCGGCGATGGCGGCGAAGTGGTGGCCGAACAGCACGTGCTTGTTGGTCGGCACGTAGTCCAGGCCGTCGTTGTTGAGCACCGCCGGGGTGGCGCGGGTGGGGTCGAGCTGCATCACCTTGGTGGCGATGAACAGGCTGTAGAAGCGATAGGCGATCAGGTAGATCGAGACCGCGGCGACCACGATCCACAGCGCGTTGATGTGTTCGCCGCGGCGCAGGGCGATGGTGCCCAGGCAGAACGCCGCCAGCACCGCGAGCGCGGCCCAGGCCAGTTTGGAAAACCCTTTCATGCAGATCGCTCCCCGACGAGATTCCGGCAAGGGTCGCCCCGATGGCCTGGGGGGTCAATCCCGGGACACGTCGTGGCCCTAGTACTTTGGTCGTAGGCCGCGGTCGTGGGCGATGGCTCTGGACCGGCGTGTGCCGCATCGGCGCAGGTCTTGGCGATGACCAGGTGCAGGCTGTGTCGCGTCGTGGTGGCCCGTGATCGGCATCGGGCGCGAGGTGGCGGGTGGAAGAGCAGGGCGTGGAATCGCCGGCCTGGCTGCAGTCGGGACTGAAGTCCCTCCCACAACGGCTTGTAGGGTCGGCGCCAGGGCAGCAGTGCTGGACCGGCGTGCGCTGCCATCGGCGCGGGTCCTGGCGATGGCGATGATGCAGGCTGCGCGCGTCGAGGTGGCCCGTGACCGGCATCAGGCGCGAGGCATCGGGTGGAAGAGCCGGGCGTGGAATCGTCGGGCCTGGCTGCAGTCGGGACTGAGGTCCCTCCCACAGCAGCTTGTAGGGCCGGCGGCAGGGCAGCAGTGCTGGACCGGCGTGCGCTGCCATCGGCGCGGGTCCTGGCGATGGCGATGATGCAGGCTGCGCGCGTCGAGGTGGCCCGTGATTGGCATCAGGCGCGAGGCATCGGGTGGAAGAGCAGGGCATGGAACCGCCGGGCTGGCTGCAGTCGGGACTGAAGTCCCTCCCACAGGAGCTTGTGGGGCCGGCACCAGCATGGCGCCGGCACGCCAGGCTGGCCGAAGGGGCCTGGCGTAAGTCCGCGATGGAACGATGGGTTGCGCCGGTCGCGATTGGCCGTCGCCGTGTGCACGCCCATATCGGGTGCTTCATCAGGAGATTGCCGCCATGACCGACACCACCACCGCCGCGCCCGTGCGCATCGTGCGCACGATCCGTGGCCGCGCCACCGCCGACGGCGACGGGGTCAAGCTGACCCGGGTCATCGGCGGCGCCGAACTGCCCGAGCTGGATCCGTTCCTGCTGCTGGACGAATTCGGCACCGACCGCGCCGAGGACTACATCGGCGGCTTCCCCAGCCATCCGCACCGCGGTTTCGAGACCGTCACCTACATGCTCGACGGGCGCATGCGGCACAAGGACAACCACGGCAACGAGGGCCTGCTGACCCCGGGCAGCGTGCAGTGGATGACCGCCGGCCGCGGCCTGGTGCATTCGGAGATGCCGGAACAGGAGTCCGGGCGCATGCGCGGCTTCCAGCTGTGGGTGAACCTGCCGGCGCGCGACAAGATGACCGCGCCGCGCTACCAGGAGTTCGCGCCCGAGCGCATTCCGCTGGCGCAGCCGGCGTCGGGGGTGACGGTCAAGGTGATCGCCGGCCAGGTCGGCGACGTGCACGGGCCGATCGCGCAGCCGGCCACCGATCCGCTGTATCTGGACATCGCGCTCGACGCCGACGCGCGCTGGGACTTCCTGCTGCCGGACGGGCACAACGCGTTCGCCTATGCCTACGAGGGCGCGGCGGCGGTGGGCGAGGGTGAGGCCATGCGCGCACTGCCGGCGCAGACCCTGGCCGTGCTCGGCGGCGGCGACCTGCTGCAGCTGCAGGCGGGCAACGCCGGCGCGCGGCTGATCCTGGTGGCCGGGCGGCCGCTGCGCGAGCCGGTGGCGCGGCACGGGCCGTTCGTGATGAACACGCGCGAAGAGCTGATGCAGGCGTTCGTGGATTTCCAGGAAGGGCGGTTCTAGCGGCCGGGCTGTCGATCAACGCGCCATGAAACCCTGTACCTGTAGGAGCGGCTTCAGCCGCGACCGGGCTTTACCGGTAATGCCCGGTCGCGGCTGAAGCCGCTCCTACAAAGGGGCTGCACCGATAATCAGCGATCCAGCGCCAGCCGGGTCGGACTCATGTCCAGGCCCTGCACCAGCGACTGCAGCGATTGCAGCTCCTGCACGTCGCCGGCGTCGATCCAAACCTGCGCGTAGTGGTCCTTGCCCAGCTCGACCACGGTGACGCGACGCGAGGCCAGGCCGGGGGCGTCGACGCCGCCCAGGTCGGGCCGGTACCAGTGCATGCTCTCGCCGGCGATGCTGCCTTTCTCTTCGCGCAGGTTGCGCGCCAGCGGGATGTTCGGGTCGCGCGCGGTCAGCATCATGCCCAGCACCTGGCGGCCGTCGGCGGCCACCGCCCGGCACACGATGAAGCCCTTGTCGCTGCGCTCGTTCCACTGCAGCTTCGCCTGCGGCGGCAGTTGCGGGCAGTTCTGCGCCTGCTGCGCCATGGCGGCGGCCGCAGGCAGCACGGCGGCCAGAACCAAAGGGCCGGTAAGCCAGTTTGCAAGCCTCATTCGCGATGTCCCCATGCGCCGCCGCAGTGCGACGGTCTCGATCTTTTCAGCGCACGCCCACGCAGGCCGGCACGCCACGTCACCCTCGTTGCATTGCGGGATCGGTGCAGTGCATACCCCTACGCAGTGCGTGTCCCGGTGTGTGCGGCTGCAATTGCCCCGGCCGCTGTCCGAACCATAGCCCAGCTGGCGGCACTTGACAATTGGCGTGCCGATCCGGCTGCCGCGATCCGCAAGCCTCGCTACGAGCCGCGAACGCCGCGATCGCGCCGCGGACGCGATTGCCCGGGTCGGTCGGCAGCGGGCAGCGTGCCGGGCTGATGTCCGGCCGCGTCCACGCCGGCATTGCGGCGTGGACGCGGTGCGCTGTTCAGCGCCTGCCAAGCACGCGGTAGAGCGCGCCACCGATCACGCCGCCGAGCAGCGGGGCGACCCAGAACAGCCAGAGCTGGCCGATCGCGCCGCTGCCGGCGAATAGCGCCACGCCGGTCGAACGGGCCGGATTGACCGACGTGTTGGTCACCGGGATGCTGATCAGGTGGATCAGGGTCAGCGCCAGGCCGATCGCGATCGGGGCGAATCCGGCCGGTGCGTTCTGGTGGGTCGCGCCCATGATGACCAGCAGGAACACTGCGGTGAGCACCACTTCGCACAGCAGGGCGGCAACCAGCGAATAGCCCCCGGGCGACAACGCGCCGTATCCATTGCTGGCGAATGCGCCGGCCTGGCCCGGATCGATCGCGAAGCCGGGCGCGCCCTGGGCGATCTGCAGCAAGACGAATCCGGCCACGATCGCGCCGGCCACCTGCGCCACCACGTAGGGCAGCACGTCGGCCATGGGGAAGCGTCCACCGGCGCACAGGCCGAGGCTGACCGCCGGGTTGAAATGGCCGCCGGAAATATGGCCGAACGCGTACGCTCCGGTCAGCACGGTCAGGCCGAACGCCAGCGCGACCCCGAGCAGGCCGATACCCAGGGGGTTGCCGTCGCCGCCGAACTTGGCGGCGAGCACCGCGCTGCCGCAGCCGCCGAGTACCAGCCAGAACGTACCGAGAAATTCCGCCGTCAGGCGTTTGGTCATTGACATAACAAGCTCCGTGTCATGAAAGGCGCCGCCCGGTGTGGGCGGTTCCGCCATTGAATAGTGCGGACGGTCTCAGTTCAACGTTTGTGCCGCAATCATGCACGGCCACGGTCGCCGCTGCGGACGCGGCGGCGGCCGGGCGTGCCGGCAGCCCTTACTTGCCAGGCTCGGGCAGCGGAATGAATTCCTGGTCGTCGCCGGGGATCAGGCCGAAGCGGCCTTCTTGCCAGTCGCGCTTGGCCTGCTCGATGCGCTCGGTGGAGCTGGAGACGAAGTTCCACCACAGGTGGCGGGGCCCGTCCAGCGGTTCGCCGCCCATCAGCATCGCCTTCAGCGGCGTCTTGGCGCGCAGCCGGCCGCGCGCGCCGGGTTCGGGCAACACCAGGTAGCGCGCGGGAATGTCCACGCAGTCCAGTTGCGCCTCGCCCTCCAGCACATACAGCGAGCGCTGCACGTGGCCGGTGTCCAGGTCGATCTCCGCGTCCGCATCCAGGTCCAACGCCACGTTCAGCGTGTCGGCGAACACCTTGACCGGCGATTCCTCGCCGTAGGCGCGGCCGGCGATCACCCGCAGCCACACCCCGTCGCGGCGCTGCTGCGGCAGGCTGGCGGCGGCGTGGTGGTAGAACGCCGGCGCGGTTTCCTCGGCCGACTTCGGCAGCGCCACCCAGGTCTGCATGCCGTGCAGCGGGTGCGGCTGCGCGCGCAGCGGCGACGGCGTGCGTTCGGAATGGGCGATGCCGCGCCCGGCGGTCATCCAGTTGACGTCGCCGGCGCGGATCACCTGGTCCGAGCCGAGCGTGTCGCGGTGGCCGATCTCGCCGGACCACAGGAAGGTCACCGTGGCCAGGCCGATATGCGGATGCGGGCGCACGTCGACGCCGTGGCCGGGTTCGAAGATCGCCGGGCCCATGTGGTCGATGAACACGAACGGGCCGACGCTGCGCGCCTGCAGGCTGGGCACCGCGCGGCGCACTTGGAAACCGCCGATGTCGTGGACGCGGGGGGCGATCAGGGTGGGCATGGCGGGCACTCGCGGCGAACGGGGATGCAAGCTTCGCACGCCGCCGCGGCAGGGCGCCCGGGTGCTGGCAAAACGCAACGTTCCGCCGTGCGCCGGGGCGCCGCGGCCTGCGCACGTCGCGCCGGGGCTACAGCAGCCCGGGCTGCGTCGGGATCGCGACCTCGCCGCGGCGCGAGGCCAGGCGGTCGGCCAGGCGGGTCGGCTCCGGCAGGCGGTAGCCGCGCAGGTAGCGCTGGGTCCAGTCCAGCGCGCTGTCCACCGCCACGCGGTGGCCGGGCGAGACGATCAACGGATTGCAGCGCGGCTTGCTACGCAGCGCCCAGCCGACGGTGTCGCCGCGATGCACGATCGGGCTGTGGTCGCCGGCCTGCGGCCCGGGTTCGTCGTAGCGCCCGGCCAGCAGCTTCTTCGCCACGCCGATGCTGGGCAGGCCGGTGACCACGCCGAAGTGCGCGGCGATGCCGAGCCGGCGCGGATGAGCGATGCCCTGGCCGTCGACGAACACCAGGTCCGGGCGCTGCCGCAGCAGCGCCAGCGCCGCTAGCAGCGCCGGCAGTTCGCGGAAGCTCAGCAGGCCCGGCACGTAGGGCATCGAAGTCGGCACGCGGGCGATCTCGGCTTGCTGCGGCTGCAGAGTGTCGGCGTCGATCAGCACCGCGGCGGCGCGGGTGATGCGGCCTTCGTCCTCGAAGCCGACGTCGAACCCGGCCAGCCAGCGCGGCGGGTCCGGCACCTCGTCGTGCAAGCGCACCTGTTTGGCCAGCGTGGCCTGCAGTGCGCGCGCCTGCACGACGCTGCCGTCCCAGTCGCCGAAGACCGTGTGCGAAGAAGTGTCCATGTGGCGATGATCGCGCGGTGATCGTGGCTGTGGCGTGCAGGTCTGCGCCGTCGCTCGGGTATGGCTCGGGTATTTGCAGATGGCGAAGCGTTGTGGGAGCGACTTCAGTCGCGACGGGCATTCCCGGTAACGCCTGTCGCAACTGAAGTCGCTCCCACAAGTGACATCGATCCGGATCGAAACGCTTTGGTGGATCCGCGCTGCGGCCGCCACGGCACCGCTTACGGCGATCCCGCTACAATCCAGGGCCGCACGACCCTTGCATCCCCCCAACGGAGACCGTCGCAGTGACCCGCAAACTCGTACTGTTGCGCCATGGCCAGAGCCAGTGGAACCTGGATAACCGCTTCACCGGCTGGGTGGACGTGGAGCTCACCGAACAAGGCCGCCAGGAAGCCGTGGCCGCCGGCCGCCTGATGCGCGAGGAGGGGCTGCAGTTCGACGTGGCGCACACCTCGGTGCTCAAGCGCGCCATCCACACCCTGCAGGGCGCGCTGAAGGAACTGGACCAGGACTGGCTGCCGGTGCACAAGAGCTGGCGCCTCAACGAGCGCCACTACGGCGGCCTGCAGGGCCTGGACAAGGCCGAGACCGCGGCCAAGCACGGCGAGGAGCAGGTCAAGATCTGGCGCCGTTCCTACGACATCCCGCCGCCGCCGATGGACGCCGAGGACCCGGGCCACCCGCTGCACGACCGCCGCTACGCCACGCTCGACCGCAACGCGCTGCCGGCCACCGAGTCGCTGGCGACCACGCTTGAGCGCGTGCTGCCGTACTGGCACGACGCGATCGCGCCGCAGCTGAAGGCCGGGCAGACCGTGCTGGTCACCGCGCACGGCAACTCGCTGCGCGCGCTGTACAAGTACTTGAACGGCGTGTCGCGCGAAGAAATCCTGGAGCTCAACATCCCCACCGGCATCCCGCTGCTGTTCGAACTGGACGATGCGTTGCTGGTGCAGTCCTACCGCTATCTCGGCGATCCGGAAGCGGCGAAGAAGGCGGCCGAGGCCGTGGCCAACCAGGGCAAGGCCAAGTAACGCGCGCACGGTGCGCGCCGCATCAAGGAGGATGGGATGTTCGCGTTCAGTGTCTGGCACTTGGTGATTCTGTTGGTGGTGCTGGCGCTGCCGGTGCTGGTCTTAGTGGCGGTGTGGTTGGCCATGCGCGCGGACCGGCGTGCACGAATGTCCCAGCGCGCCGCTGCGCCGCCGCCGCTGCCGCCCGCGGCATCGGTGGAAGCGCGGCTGCGCGCGCTCGAGGCATTGCGTACGCAGGGCCTGATCGATCAGGCGGAATACGCACACCGGCGCGAGCAGATCCTCGCGGATCTGTGAGCGCGTCGCGCGCTGGCGAGCGGCCTCAGCCGTCGCCGCGTTCGTCCACCCACACCCGCATCTCGCCTTCGCCGCGGTTGGCCCAGGCGAAATAGGGCACGAAGGTCAGGGTCTGCGCCTGCCGCGATGCCGGCGGCGCGTCGTAGCGGTACAGCGGCAAGGCGTCGGCCTGGGCATCGTCGTAGCCGTGCAGGCGTTCGCCCTCGGCTTGCAGCAGCACCTGGCCGGCCAGGGTGCCGCTGCCGGGTTCGGTGCGGATCGCCGCACCGGCGGGCAGGCGTAGCTGATGCAGTTGCGCGCCGTTGTCGGCCTGCTCCAGGCAGTACACCAGCGGCCCGCGTTGCAGCGCGACCTTGCCGGCCAGATGGCGCACGCGCGGATGCGCGCTGACCCGCATCACCGGCATCGGCAAGTGCAACTGCAGGGTGTCGCCGCGCTGCCAGCGCCGGCGCAGCACGCAGTAGCCGTGCTGCAGGTGCGCGTGGATCGCGACCGCTTCGCCGTTGAGCCGCAGCTGCGGCGCGCGGCACCAGTCCGGCAGGCGCAGCGCCAGCGCGGCCTCGACCGGGGCCTCGCAATCCATGCTCAGTTCGACCTGCTCCTGCCACGGATAGTCGCCGCGCTGGCGCAGGGTCAGTGTCTGCCCGTCCACGTCGAAGGCCGCATCGCTGCCGACGTACAGGTTCACGTAGAGCGTGTCGTCGCGGCGGGTGTAGATGTAGTGGCCGAGCGAGGTCAGCACGCGGGCGATGTTCGGCGGGCAGCAGGCGCAGCCGAACCAGCGCTGGCGCACCGGCTTGACGTGGTCGAAGCCGTGGTTGCCGTGCACGGTGGGCGGATGCACTTCCAGCGGATTGACGTAGAAGAAGTGGCGCCCGTCCAGCGCCATGCCGGCCAGCACCGTGTTGTACAGCGCGCGCTCCATCACGTCGGCGTAGCGGCTGTCCGGCGCCAGCTGCAGCATGCGGTTGGCGAACATCATCAGCCCGATCGAGGCGCAGCTCTCGTTGTAGGCGGTGTCGTTGGGCAGGTCGTAGTCGACGCTGAACGCCTCGCCGTAGCTCTGCGCGCCGATCGCGCCGGTGAGGTACAGCTGCCGCTGGGTGGTGTTCTCCCACAGCCGCTCGCAGGTCGCACGCAGCTGCGCATCGCCGCTGTGCCGCGCCAGATGCGCCACGCCGGCGTACAGGTAGACGAAGCGCACCGCATGGCCGATCGCGGTGGTCTGCAGCGCAACCGGCACGTGCGCCTGGCTATAGGCCTTGTCCTCGATCATCCACGCCGGCCCGTGGCCGCCCCAGAAAAAGCTGCGGCCGCGCTTTTCGTATTCCTCGTCGTAGTAGTGCGGAGTGCGGCCGCGCTGCTCGACGAAGTAGCGGGTCAGCGCGAGATAGCGCGGCTCGCCGGTGGCTTCGTACAGGCGCATCAAGGCCAGTTCGATCTCCGGATGTCCCGGGTAGCCGTGCAATTGCTCCGGACCGGGGCCGAACGTGGCATCGATGTGGTCGGCGAGCCGGCACACGATGTCCAGCAACGCGCGCTTGCCGGTGGCCTGGTGGTAGGCGACGCCGGCCTCGATCATGTGCCCGGCGCAATACAGCTCGTGGCATTCGGCAAGATTGGTCCAGCGCTGCTCCGGCGCCTTCACCGTGAAATAGGTGTTGAGGTAGCCGTCGGCCTGTTGCGCGGCGCCGATCAGCTCGATGGTGGCGTCGGCATCGCGTTCCAGCGCCGGATCGGGATGCTGCGCGAGCAGGTAGGCCACCGCTTCCAGCCACTTGGCCACGTCGCTGTCCTGGAACACCATGCCGTAGAACGCGCCGTCGCTGCGGCCGGCGGCGATGCGGAAGTTCTCGATCGCGTGGCTGGGCTCGGCGTCGGCGACGTTGTCGTTGAGCGCGTCCCACTGGTAGGGCAGCACCACCTCCTGCACCAGGCGCTGGTAGCGCTGCCAGAACGGATCGGCGATGCGCAGGCGGTCGAGCGGGAGTTCGGGCGGCGGGGCGAGCGAAAGCGGCATGGAGGCGATGATCCTGGGGAGGAGAGAGGGAGAGGGAAGGGCGTCAGTGCACCGGGCGCGCGGCCAGGTCGGCGGCGACCTCGGCCAGCAGCGGCCGGCGCAGGCGGCAGCGGTAGATCACCGCGGCCAGCAGCAGGTGGATGGCCGCGGGAATCAGCGTTTCCAGCAGGGTGATCGCCTGCAGCGAGGCGGCGGTCTGGTGTTCGGCGCCGGCGCGGTAGCCCACGCGCACGAACAGGTAGCTGATCACCACCGCGCTCGAGGCCCAGGCCAGCTTGATGCAGAACAGGTTGAAGGCGAAATTGATGCCGGAAGAGCGCACCCGGTTCTTCCAGGCGCCGTAGTCGTCGGCGAAGGCCATGATCGAGAAGTGCAGCGGCAGCGCAAAGCCCAGCACCAGGCAGTTGACGAAGATCAGCCCCAGCCACAGCGTCTGCTGCGCCGGGCCGGTGGGCATCCACCACTGCAGCACGCCCAGCACCGCCAGCGCCAGGTTGGTGTGCAGGTACAGCGCCAGCGGATCGAAGCGGCGGCACAGCGCGTTGACCACGATCGCGCCCAGCACCGTGGCCAGCGCCACCATCGCGAAGAACAGCGAGGCGTAGCCGGGGCTGCCGCCGAGCACGTAGGTGATGAAGTACAGGTAGCCGCCGCCGCGGATGTTGAACACGTTGATCAGCAGGAACGACATCAGCAGCACCAGCCGCATCTGGTCGTTGCGCAGCAGCCCGCGCAGGTGCTGGCCGATGCCCGCCTCGCCGAGCAGGCTGACCGGCACGCGCTCGCGCACGGCGAAGAAGCAGCACAGGAACATCGCCACCGCCAGCAGGCTGAGCAGGCCCACGCCGAGCTGGTAGCCGCGCGCGACATCGCCGTCGCCGAGTACCCGCACCAGCCACGGCAGGCCGACCGAGACCAGGAAGCCGGCGATGCCGCACAGCACGAAGCGCCACGACTGCGCCGACACCACTTCGCGATGGTCGCCGGTCATGCTGTTGATCAGCGCGCAATACGGCACGTTGATCGCGGTGTAGCACAGCGACAGCAGGAAGTAGCTGGCGAAGGCGTAGGCGACCTTGGCCGCGTAGCCCAGTTGCGGGGTGCTGAAGGTCAGCACGCAGGCGATGCCGATCGGCAGCGCGATCCACAGCTGCCAGCCGCGGAAGCGGCCCCAGCGGCTGCGGGTGCGGTCGGCGAGCACGCCCATCAACGGGTCGGACACCGCGTCGGCGATGCGCAGCACGGTGAACAGGGTGCCGACCAGCGCCGGGGTCAGCCCGAACACGTCGGTGTAGAAGAACGTGAGGAAATTGGCGATCAGGCAGGTGACGATGGTGCCGCCGGCATCGCCCAGGCCATAGCCGAACTTTTCCAGGCGCGAGAGTTTGTGCGCGGCGGCCTGTTCGGCGCCTGCGGCAACGGGACCAACGGCGGTCGCATTCAACGGAACGGTTCCTTGCGGGGCGCGGAGTGCGGCGCCCGGCAAACGTCGCATGCCGCCGGCAACGGAACAAGAGCCTGCGCAGTATAAAAACGGTACGATTCCGACCTGCGCGATGCTGTGGCCGCGGACGGTCGCAGCGTGCGTTATTTGCTGCAATGCAGCGTGAGGCGCGACAGGGGAGACGTTTCCGACATGCTCGAACTCGCAGTCGCCTATCCGATCCGGGTCCAGAACGGCGGCCTGTTCATTTCCCGCGGGCTCGGCGCGCATCCGACGCGGGTGATCCAGTCCTACGAACTGATCTTCGTCGAACGCGGCACCTTGTCGATCCGCGAGCAGGACAGCGACTTCCATATCGGCCCCGGCGAGACCCTGCTGCTGTGGCCGGGCCGCGAGCATGCCGGCCTGGGCCGCTTCGCCGACGACCTGCGCTTCTACTGGGTGCATTTCGAACTGGCGGCGGATGTGGCGGCGGCCGCCGCCGCATCCGCCGAGGCGACCCTGCTGTCGATGCCGCAACGCACCGCGATCCGCGATCCGGAGCGCTTCGTCGGCCTGTTCCGCTGGTTCCTCGGCGAGCAGGAGGAGCGGCGCACGCTGCCGATGCTGGAGCCGATCGTGCTGTCGATGCTGCAATGCGTGGCCGGCGCCTGGCCCGACCCGCACGACTCCGACCGCGCCGGCGTGGCGCTGGCGTACCGCGCCAAACAGCTGATCGGCACCCAGTTCCACACCGCGCTCAACGCCTCCACGCTGGCCGCGCAGCTGCACTGCAATCCGGACTACCTGGGGCGCATCTACCGCCGTGCGTTCGGCACCACGCTGACCGAGGCGATCCATCGCCAGCGTATCGCCTTCGCCGAGAAGCTGCTGCTGGTGAACACCTGCGGCGTCGACGAGGTGGCGCAGCGCGCCGGCTTCAGCGACGGCGGCTACTTCCGCCGCATCTTCCGCCAGCGCCTGGGCATGACCCCGACCGCCTACCGGCGGCTGTACTGCAAGGAGCACATCAACTCGGGCTGAGCGCGCGAACGCTCGCTGCCGCCGAACCGCACGGCTATCTACACACCGCATTGCCTACACTGCGCCGACTTCCCGGGGACGTGCGCGAATGAAGAAGAAGGTGTTGAAGCGGAGCGGCATCGCCCTGGCCGGGCTGGTCCTGGCCTCGCTGGCGGCGTTGTACTTCTACGGCCGCTTCGCCGACCGCGTTCGCGGCCCGGCCAGCCATGCGCTGCCGGCAAGCGTGGTGCACACCCCGATCGACCGCGTGGTGGCGCCGCTGACCGCGGCCCATGCCGGGCAAAGCGGCATGGTGATCCTGTCCGACAACGTCGAGGCGTTCGCGGTGCGCGCGGTGGCCGCGCGCGCGGCCGGGCGCAGCCTGGACCTGCAGTACTACATCTGGCATCCGGACTTCACCGGCAACCTGCTCTACAACGAACTGCTGCGCGCCGCCGACCGCGGCGTGCGCGTGCGCCTGCTGCTGGACGACATGAACGTGCACGGCAGCAATTCGGTGCTGGCCGCGCTGGACAGCCACCCGCTGATCGAGGTGCGCCTGTTCAACCCGACCCGCGCCCGCGAAGGCACGCTGATGCGCGGGGTGGAGCTGGTGCTGCGCTTCTTCAGCGTCAACCGGCGCATGCACAACAAGGCCTGGATCGCCGACGGGCGCATGGCGGTGGTCGGCGGGCGCAACGTCGGCGACGAATACTTCGATGCCTCGCGCGACACCAACTTCATGGACACCGATGTCTCCGTGGTCGGGCCGGCGGTGGCGCAGGCCACGCAGATCTTCGACGCCTACTGGAACAGCCGCACCGCGGTGCCGCTCGGCGCGCTGGTGCAGGCCGAGCCGGACGCGCTGCCCAGGCTGCGCGCCAGCATCGATGCCGGCCTGGGCTCGGCGCGGGCGCACCCCTACGCGCAACGCCTGCGCCGTTCGCCGAGCGTGCGCAACCTGCTCGAGGGCGAGCGTCCGATCCATTGGAGCGCCGAGGCCAGGATCGTTTCCGACCCGCCGGAGAAGGCCGAAGGCGCGCCGCCGCGCGCCGACTGGATGACGCCGCTGCTGGTCGGCGAGATGGCGCGCGCGCAGCGCGAGCTGGCGCTGATCTCGCCGTACTTCGTGCCGGGCGACGACGGCATGCGCTGGATCGGCCAGCTGCGCCAGCGCGGGGTCGCGGTCGGCGTGCTGACCAATTCGCTGGCGGCCAACGACGTGGTCGCCGTGCATGGCGGCTATGCCGGCTACCGGGTGCCGTTGCTGCGCCAGGGCGTGGCCCTGTTCGAGCTCAAGCCCGAGGGCGATCCGGGCGGCAGCCTGTTCGGCTCCAGCGGCGCCAGCCTGCACACCAAGGCCTTCGTGGTCGATGGCGACGAAGGGTTCATCGGCTCGTTCAATCTCGACCCGCGCTCGATGAACCTCAATACCGAGATGGGCCTGCTGTTCCGCGATCGCGCCACGGCGGCCGAACTGGAGCGGCTGTACCGGGCCAAGGTGTCGGCGCCGGTGAGCTACCGGCTGGCGCTGCAGGACGGTGCGCTGCGCTGGCACGACGACGCGGCGCAGCCGCCGCGCAGCTGGGAGCGCGAGCCGGAAGCGGGCCTCTGGCGCCGCGCCGCGGCGCGGGTGATCGGCTGGTTGCCGGTGGAGTCGCAGTTGTAGCGGCACGGACCGCAGCGAAATTGTAGGAGTCAACTGTCATGCAGAAGCGATCTCCGGAGGAGCGTAAGGCGCCTGGTCTCGAGCAATGGCATTGAGCCATCGCAGGTACTTGTGC
>NZ_JAVDSZ010000007.1:0-276195 GCF_031455575.1 Xanthomonas sp. 1678
CCCGAGTCCCGAGTCCCGAGTCCCGAGTCCCGAGTCCCGAGTCCCGAGTCCCGAGTCCCGAGTCCCGAGTCCCGAGTCCCGAGTCCCGAGTCCCGGCACTCGACGCCTAGCGCCGCCCGCGCTCCTCGCGCGCATGCGCGCGCCGGTCGAACAGCACCGCGCTGATCACGATGCCCAGGCCCAGCGCCACGCCCAGCAGGAACAGCACCATCGCGATCGTGGGGTAGCCGAACAGCTTGCTGCCGGTGTCGATGCGCATCATCTGCGCCGAGGCCAGGATCAGCGCGGCGGTGACCACGCCGGCGGCGACGCGGTTGGCGATCTTCTGCAGGCTCTCCATCAGCCGCGATTCCTCCAGCCCGGCCACGCGCACCTGCAGGCGGTTGTCGGCGGCCAGCGACAGGATGTCCGACAGCTTGCGCGGGCCTTCGCGCAGCAGCGCCTGCATCTCCATCGCCTCGCTGGCCAGGTTCGCCGCCGACAGCGACTTCTTCAGCCGCGCGCGCATCACGTGCTGCAGCTGGTCCTCGACCACGCTGCGCGTGTCCAGGTTGGGCGACAGCGCGCGGCACACCGCTTCCAGGTTCAGCAGGGTCTTGCCGAGCAGGCTCAGTTCCGGCGGCGTGCGCAGCCCGTAGGCGGTGGCGATGCGCACCAGGTCCAGCACCACGCGGCCTTCGGAGGTGGCGTCGTGCGCGGCATAGCGCGCGATCATCTGCCCGGTCTCGCGCTGGTAGTGGTCCTCGTCGAAATCTTCCAGGCGCGTGCTCAGCGCGATGGTTTCCTCGGCCACTTCCTCGCCGCGGCCATCGACCGCGGCGAACAGCAGCTTGAGCAGGCGCTCGCGCAGCTTCGGCGGCACGTGCGCGACCATGCCCAGGTCGAAGATCGCCAGGCGTCCGTCGCTCAGCACGCGCAGGTTGCCCGGGTGCGGATCGGCGTGGATCTCGCCGTGCACGAACATCTGGTCCAGGTAGCCGCGCACCAGCGCCGCGGCCAGGTCGTCCATCGGCTGTTCGGTGCGGCGCAGCCCGGAGATCTTGTCCACGCGCACGCCTTCGGCGAGTTGCATGGTCAGCACCTTGCGGCTGCTCAGGTCCCAGATCGGCTGCGGCACCCACAGCTGCGGGAACGGCTTGAGATGCTCGCCGAAGCGCGCCAGGTTCTCCGCTTCGGCCTCGTAGTTCAGTTCGGCCAGCAGCGCCTTGCCGAACTCGGCCAGCCAGTCGGCGAAGCGGATGCGCCGGCCCAGGCCGGTCAGCTTGTCGGCGGCGCTGGCGAAGCTCTTGAGCACCTCCAGGTCCGAGCGTACCTGCGCGGCCACTTCGGGCTTTTGCACCTTGATCGCCACCGGGGTGCCGTCGCGCAACGCGGCGCGGTGCACCTGGGCCAGCGAGGCGGTGCCCAGCGGAGTGTCGTCGAACGCGGAGAAGGCCTTGTTGACCGGCACGCCGAGTTCGGCCTCGACGATCTCGCGGATGCGCTCCACCGGGATCGGCGCGGTGTTTTCCTGCATCCGCTCCAGCGCGGTGGCGAATTCCGGCGGCACCACGTCCGGACGCGTGGACAGCATCTGCCCGAGCTTGACGAAGGTCGGGCCCAGCGCCTCCAGGTCGGTAACGAACTGCTCGGGCGTGCCTTCCGGCGGCAGCGCGTGCTCGGCGTCGGCGGCCTCCACGTCCATGCCGGAGAACACCCCCGAGCTGCGGTAGCGCAGCAGCAGGCGCAGGATCTGGGTGCGGCGGCTGAGGCCGCCGACTACGTGCGAGGTGTCCGCAGCGTCGGGCGTCGCGCTCAAGGTTCGGCTCCGGGAATGGCAGGGATTGCGGCGGCCAGTGTGGCCGGGGCCGGGTCGTCGCCCGGTGAACTCGCACTCGCCACGGTGGGGCCGGGCCGCCGGACACGGACCCGTGGCACCCAGCGCATGCCGCGCTGGGCGGGCTGTTCTAGAATCCGTCGCTCCGGCACAGCGTGCCCACCTCCAGGACATGCCATGCGGTCGTTCTCTGCGCCCCTCCGAGTGCGCGCCGCCTGGCGCTGCGGTCTCGCCTTGCTGGGCGCGTTGTTGCTGGCGGCCACCGCGGCGGCCGCGCCGCAGCGCGACACCGACGACGGCTTCGATGCGCAGGCCTTCGCCGGCAGCCAGCGCCGCACCTATGAGGTGCAGGACTTTTCCACGCGCTACCGGGCGACGCTGGAGATCGAGGACACCAGCGAGGTGTTCCGCCCCGGCATCGTGCGCGTGTTCGCGCGCGGCCGCGCCACGCCGCTGATCGAGGTGGCTTCGCCCGAGCTGGTGCTGCACACCGATGACCAGGGCGGCAAGGCCAGGGCCAACGTGCACGAACTGCCGTACGGCGAGCAGAGCGTGCTGATCTACGCCGATTTCAATTTCGACGGGATCAAGGATCTGGCGTTGATGGACGGGCAGAACAGCTGCTACCACGGCCCCTCCTACCAGGTGTACCTCGGCACCGCCGACGGCTTCGCGCCGAGTCCGGCATTCACCGAGCTGGCGCAGAGCAACTGCGGCCTGTTCCAGGTGGACGCGCAGGCGCGCGAACTCCGCACCACGACCAAGGACGGCTGCTGCTGGCATCAGTCGGCGGTGTACACGGTGCGCAATGGCGAGCCGCTGCTGGAGCGCGAACTGGTCGAGGACGCCACCGGCGCCCCGCCGGGCCTGGCCCAGGAGACGCGCTACCGCGACCAGGGCGGCAGGCGCGTGGCGGAGCAGTACTACCTGTGGGACGAGGACGGCAGCATGGCGTTGTTGCCGCACAAGATCCTGCTCGAGTTCCGCCTCGCCCCCGCCGGCAAGCGCATCGTCGTGTTCGCCGACGCGGGCGATGGCGAGGCCGCGGCGCCGTACTACGCGGCGATCGGCGCGCAGCAGCGGGTGGACCTGCTGTATCCGGACGGCGCGGGCGAAGGTTTCGACTACGACGCCGACCGGCACGTACTCGGCTTCGGACGCGGCGACACCCGCTACCGCATCGTCGGCGATGCGCAGGGCGTGCCGCAGCGCATGGAAGTCGTCGTGCGCGGCAAGACCCAGCCGCTGGCATTGCAGCCTGGATCGGTGCATGGATCGTTGCAGGCGGTGGCGCAGGCGCTGAGCGCCGCACAGGCGGCTGCGGCGCAGTAGGGCCGGCGCCGCGCATCGATGTTCCTGGCGCGCATCGATGTTCCCTGTAGGAGCGGCTTCAGCCGCGACAGGCACTCTCCGGAAAGGCCCTGTCGCGGCTGAAGCCGCTCCTACAAGAGCAAGACGGCTACTGGCCCCATGCCGCGCAGCGCGTCAGTCCCGGTTGTTTCCGAAGCTGATGCGCTTCCCGGCTCCGCTCGTCGCGACTGAAGTCGCTCCCACAGCGTTTTGCGGCGAATGGGTCGGCTGCACTGTGGGAGGGACTTCAGTCCCGACTGCTTCTGGAGCCGGGTAGCTGGCGGACTTCGTTTGTCGCGGTTGAAACGGCTCCTGCAGGCGATTTCCGGCCGAGTGCATCGTCGGCATTCATTCGCCCCACGCCGCGAAGGCGCGCGCCACCGCGTCGGCGCCGGGGTCGACCACGCCGCGCAGCGCGTCCGCCGGCACCGCGGCCGAGCGGCCGGCGCGAGCTCGGTCCATCTGCGCGGTGGCATCGGCCCCAGTGCGTGCCGCGCGCGCCGCGTCGTCGGCGCTGCCGCCGCGTACCAGCGCCTCCAGTGCCGGCAGCAGCGCGTCGAGCATGGTGCGATCGCCCGGCTGTGCGCCGCCGTAGTGCTGCATGCGCGCCACGCCGGCCTGCAATGCCGGCACCCAGCCGCGCCCGGCTTCCAGCTCGGTGGCGGCGGTGGTGAACAGGATCGACAGCAGTACGCCGCTGGAGCCGCCCATGCTGCGTTCGATCGTCGCCGCCAGGCCGTGCGCCAGCGGCGCGGCTTCGCCGGTGGCCAGCGCGTCCTCGTCCAGCGCCTGCTGCAGCGCGCGGGCGCCGGCGGCGAAGGTGCTGCCGGCATCGCCGTCGCCGGTCTGCGCATCCAGCGCGTCCAGTTCCGCCTGCGCGGCGATCAGTGCCTGCGCGACCCGGGCCAGCGCCGCGCCGCGTTGCGCATCGCGGGCGCCGTGCCGGTGCGCGTCGCTGCGCAGCAGCGCCGGGGCGAAGTGGGCAGGCGCGTGCGGCACGCGCACGCCGGGCCAGCCCAGGGTCTGCACCGGCGCCTGCAGCGCGGCGAGCGCGTCGGCGTCGGCCGGCGCCAGGGTGATCGAGAAGCCGTGCATGTCCATCGAGGTCATCAGCGCGGCAGGCACGGTCATCAAGGCGATCCGCGCCACGCCGATGCGCTGCAGCGCCAGTCGGGTCAGCACGCCCAGTTCCTGGGTGGAGCAGCCGCCCAGGTCGTTGAGCATCAGCAGCAGCGGCGCATCGGCGCCGTAGCGCGCGTCTGCCTGTTCGAGCAGCGGGTCCAGCACCAGCGCCAGCGCCTCCTCGACCGAGGCCGGCTGCACCTTGCGCGTGCCCGGCTCGTTGTGGATGCCCAGGCCCAGCTCCGGCGCGCGGCGGCCAGTGTGCTGGCCCGGCACGGTGCAGCTGGACAGGGCCATGCCCAGCGACAGCAGGCGGTCGGCGAAGGCCTGGCCGCGCTGCGCCAGTTCGGCCAGCGGCACGCCTTCGCGGGCCAGGTGGCCGACGTACTTGTGCACCAGCACGGTGCCGGCGATGCCGCGCGGCTGTGCGGCGTCGGGCAGGGCGATGTCGTCGGCGACCAGCACGCTGGCCACGTCGATGCCTTCGGCGCGGGCGCGCTCGGCGGCCAGGCCGAAGTTGAGCCGGTCGCCGGTGTAGTTCTTGATCACCAGCAGCACCCCGGGCGCGTCGGCGCAGGCGCGGATCGCGGCCAGCACCGCTTCCACGCCCGGCGAGGCGAACAGGTCGCCGGCGATCGCGCCGCTGAGCATGCCGGGGCCGACGAAGCCGGCATGCGCCGGCTCATGGCCGGCGCCGCCGCCGGACAGCACCGCGACCTGCGCCGGGTCGCGCTCGGCTTGCAGCACGATGCGCGCGCCGCTGGCCGGGTCCGAACGCAGCAGCGGTTGCAGCGCGGCGACGGCGTCGAGCACGTCGTCGACGATGGCGCGGGGGGCGGTGAGGAACTGGTCCATGGGGGTCCTTCGCGGCGGCGTTGTGTGTGCCGCACACGGTAACCGAGCCGGCGTTATGCGCGGCTGAGGCCGTGCGTGGCCCCGCTCACCCACCCGGCGCGCGGAATCGGCGAGAATCCCCGCTCACCCTCGAACGGAATCCCCGCATGGCCGGCGCCAGCCTGTTCACCCTGCTCGACGACATCGCCACGTTGCTGGACGACGTGTCCATCCTGACCAAGGTGGCGGCGAAGAAGACCGCCGGCGTGCTCGGCGACGACCTGGCGCTGAACGCGCAGCAGGTCACCGGGGTCAACGCCGACCGCGAGCTGCCGGTGGTGTGGGCGGTGGCCAAGGGCTCGCTGCTCAACAAGGCGATCCTGGTGCCGGCGGCGCTGGCGATCAGCGTGTGGCTGCCGTGGGCGATCACCCCGCTGATGATGATCGGCGGCGCGTTCCTGTGCTTCGAGGGCGTGGAGAAGCTGGCGCACCGCTTCCTGCATTCCAAGGAAGAGGACGCGCAGCACCACGCGCAGCAGCTGCAGGCGCTGGCCGACGAGAAGGTGGACGTGGTCGCGCTGGAGAAGGACAAGATCAAGGGCGCGATCCGCACCGACTTCATCCTCTCGGCGGAGATCATCGTGCTGTCGCTGGGCGTGGTCGCCAACGTGCCGTTCGTGCAGCAGGTGTCGGTGCTGGTGGCGATCGCGCTGGCGATGACGGTCGGCGTATACGGCCTGGTCGCCGGCATCGTCAAGCTCGACGACCTGGGCCTGTATCTGACCCGCAAGGGCGCCGCCGCCGCGGCGATCGGCCGCGGCATCCTGTGGCTGGCGCCGTGGCTGATGCGGGTGCTGTCGATCGCCGGCACCGCGGCGATGTTCCTGGTCGGCGGCGGTATCCTGGTGCACAGCATCGGCCCGCTGCACCACGCCATCGAAGGCATCGCCCCGCCGGGCGCCTGGGGCAGCCTGGTCGTCAACCTGGGCAACGCGCTGGTCGGCATCGTGGCCGGGGCGGTGGTGCTGGGGGCGGTGGTGTTGTTTCAGAAGCTGCGGAAAGGCCGGGAGTAGGGATTCGGGATTCGCAAGAGCGAAACACTCGCGTTTGCCAATCCCGAATGCCCAATCCCCAATCCCGCGCCGGCTGCGCCGGCGCTAATCCGCTGAAACCACCCGGTTCTTGCCCGCCTTCTTGGCCTCGTACAGGGCGCGGTCGGCGCGCTTGACCACCACGTCCTGGGTCTCGCCGGCGCGGCGCAGCGCGACGCCGGCGCTGAAGCTGACGAACACGCGCTGGTCCTCGTGCACCACCGCGCGCTGGGCCAGGGCGCGTTGCACCCGGGTCACCGCCGCGGCGGCTTCGAAGATGGTGCAGTCGGGCATCAGCAGCAGGAATTCCTCGCCGCCGAACCGGGCGATCGCGTCGCTGCCGCGCAGCGTGGTGCGGGCCACCTCGACCACGTGGCGCAGTGCGGCGTCGCCGCCGGGATGGCCGTAGATCTCGTTGAGCTTGCGGAAGTTGTCCAGGTCCAGCATCGCCACGCACAGCGGCTGCTCGCCGCGCTCGGTGCGCACCAGCTCGCGCGCGAAAAGTTCCTCCAGGCCACGGCGGTTGAGCGCGCCGGTGAGCTGATCGACCCGCACCAGTCCGCTGACGTCCTGCAGCTCCTGCTCCAGGCGCAGGATGCGCTGCTCGGCCGCGTCCACTTCCTGGCGCGCGGCGATCAGGTGGTCGCGCGCGCGCAGCGCCTGCTGCTGCACGTGGCCGGTGTCCTGCAGCACTTCCTGCAGCAACCGGTTGAGGTCGCCGATGCTGCGCGCGTCGCGGATGGTCTGCGAGTAGTCGGCGATGCGGTCGTGGAATTCGCTGGTGCTGATCGCCATGCCGTCCAGGTTCTCGACGAAGGACACCATCATGTCCTTCATCGCTTCCTTGGATTCGGCGATGCCCTGCTTCAGCAGGCCCTGCTTGTAGGTCACCTCGCGCAGGCTGCCGCGCGCTTCCTCGATCGAATAGCGGTCCAGCGGGCCGCTGATCAGGTCGCGCACCACCGCGATCTGGCCCTGCAGCCAGCTGGTGTCGTCGAGCAGTTCGCCGACGTTCTCCAGCAGCAGGTCGAACAGGCCCAGCAGCAGGGTCTGCTGCTCCTGGCTGTCGCTGGCGCGCAGCGCGACCTGGTGGCACAGCTCGCGCACGCGCTGCGCCAGCGGTTCCAGCGGCTGGCCCGGCCGCCACTGCCGCAACGCCTCGCCGGTGGCCTCCGATTCGTTGGCCAGTTCGGGCAGGTTGTGCAACAGCGAGGCCAGCGCGCCGGCCACGGCCTGGCGCAGCAGGTCGCGCAGGCGTTCGGTGTCGCTTGGGCCGGCCAGCGGATCGCCGACGTCGATGGTGCGGATGTACTTGTCGATCAGCTGGCGCAGCGCGCGGCCGTAGCTGGGCCAGTCGCCGCTGCCGGCTGCCGACTGCAGGCGGCGGCCCATGTCGCCGAGTTCGCCGTGCAGGCCGGCCATGCCGTCGGCGAAGGCGCCGAGCAGGTCCAGCGGCTCGTGGGCGCGGTTGAACAGCTGGATCAGCGCCGCGGTGGCCGCGGCCGGATCGCTCCCCTGCGCATCTGCCGGCGCGGGCGCATGGCCGTGCGGCGCCACCGCCGAGGCGGCCGCCGGCGCGCGGCGGCGCGGCGACAACAGCTTGCGCAGGCCGCCGGCAGGCGGCTCGTCGCGTTGATCCGGCATGCGGACGCTTCCTTTCCAGTGAACGCGCCACCCTGCCACAAACGCGGCGACCGGGGGTGACGCTCAGGAACAGGATATCGGCGCCGGCGGCGTGCGCTTGAGCCGGCGCTGGCCCCGGCCCTACAGCGCGGCGCGGACCTCGTCCAGGCTGGGCGGGTTGGCGCCGGCACGGGTGCAGTTGATCGCCGCGGCGGCCACGCAGAACGTCAGCAGCCGCTGCAGCGCGTGCGCCGAGGTGCCCAGCGCGGCGAGCGCGGCCAGGTCGGGCAGCTGGTGCAGCAGCGCGGCCTGGAAGCTGTCGCCGGCGCCGACGGTATCGGCCACCTGCACCGCCCGCCCGGCCACGCGCGCCTCGGCATCGCCGCTCCAGGCCACCGCGCCGTCGCTGCCCAGGGTCATCACCACCAGCGACGGGCCCTGCTGCAGCCAGCTGCGCGCGATCGCGAACGGATCCTGCTGCGGGTACAGCAGCTCGATGTCCTCCTGGCTGACCTTGACCACATGCGCCAGCGCGATCCAGCGATCCAGCCGCGCGCGCCATACCGCCATGTCCGGTTCCACCGTCGGCCGCACGTTCGGATCCAGCGAGATCAGCCGCTGCGTGCGTTCGCGCTCGGCCAGGGTCTGGAAGGTGCTGGCGGTGGTCTCGGCGACCAGCGTGTAGGAGCCGAAATGCAGGCCGCCGACCGCGGCGTCGAGCGTCGGCAGGTCGGCCGCGGTCAGTGCGCGGTCGGCGCAGCCGGTGCCGTAGAACGAATAGTTGGGCACGCCTTGCGCGTCCAGCGCGACCATCACCAGGGTGGTCGCCTCGGCCTTGTCGATGCAGTGGTCCAGCGCCACGCCCTCGCGTTCCAGGGTGCCGCGCAGCTGACGGCCGAGCGGGTCGGTGGACAGGCCGGTGAACAGCGCCGACGGCGTGCCGAGGCGGGCCAGGCCGATCGCCACGTTGAACGGCGACCCGCCCTGGCGCGCGGTCATGCCGACCGAGGTGCCGGCGTAGCCGTCGATGAAGATGTCGTACAAGGCCTCTCCACACACCACGAACATCGAACGGCTCCTCGGTTGGCTGCTGCGGCGCCGGACGGCGCGCTGGCGGCTATTGTGGCGTACGCGCCGCAGCGCGGCGACCATGCGCGGCGCTGCGGGATCGGCTGCCGTGCAGGTACGCGGGCTTGTGTGTTGGGTGCACGAGGCTGCGCCCGTACCCTCATCCGCCCCTGCGGGGCACCTTCTCGCAAGGGGAGAAGGAGCAGCCCTAGCCCTCTCCCACCGGGAGAGGGGTGGGGTGAGGGTACGGCGCGCAGCGTCTCGCTGGGTTTTGGGTGCACGAGGCTTCGCCGTACCCTCATCCGGCCCTGCGGGCCACCTTCCCCCCAAAAAGGGGCCATGGTCCCGATGGGAGAAGGGAACAGCACAGTGCGCTTAGCCCCTCTCCCACCGGGAGAGGGGTTGGGGTGAGGGTACGGCGCGAAGCGTCTCGTGGGAGCCGGCCAAGCTCGCATGCCGCCAGTGCCTTGCCCATGCGCCTGCGATCGGCGTAGCTTCCTCCATCCACCGTGCAAGGGCGCTTTCGATGAAGATCCTGCTCGCCGGCGCCACCGGTCTGGTCGGCCGACATGCGTTGGCGCAGCTGCTCGCCGCGCCGGCATGCAACGCGGTCGTGGCGCCGACCCGGCGCGCGCTGGATCTGGTCCATCCCAAGCTGCACAACCCGTTCGTGGACTTCGAGCAGCTGCCGGCGCAGGCGCCGTGGTGGTCGGCCGATGCGGCGATCTGCGCGCTCGGCACCACGATGAAGCAGGCCGGTTCGCGCGCCGCGTTCCGCCGCGTCGACTACGACTATCCATTGGCGATCGCGCGGCTGGCGCAACAGCACGGCGCCACCACGTTCGCGCTGAACTCGGCGCTGGGCGCCGATCCGCGCTCGCGCTTCTTCTACAGCCGGGTCAAGGGCGAACTGGAACGTGAGCTGCAGGCGCTGGGGTTCGCCTCGCTCACGCTGGTACGCCCCGGACTGATCGGCGGCGAGCGCGCGCAGCCGCGCGGCGCCGAGCGGCTGGCCGGCACGCTGCTGCACGCGCTGGGCCCGCTGCTGCCGCGGCGCTACCGGGTCAATCCCGCCGCGCGCGTCGCCGCCGCGCTGGTGGAGCACGCGTTGCGGCCGCGTGTCGGCGTCCACGTGGTCGGTTCGGAACAGCTGGCCTGAGCGGCGCGGAGCGCGGATGGCGTGGTGTCGCCGCGCGCGTGGGCGACGCCGCGTCGGCGTAGCGCGCTTGCACGAAGGAGGCGCTGCCGCGTCCGCCATGCCTGCGTTGCTGCGCTGGCGGCATGCGCCGGCCGTTGCTGCACTTGCTGCGCCTGTGCTCCATGCCTGGCAACGCCTGGCAACCGATTGCGGTGCACCGGAGAAGGCGGTGACCTGATCGCCGACCTGCTCCCGCCACATCACCGCCTTGGGAAGCTCCAATCACCCTAAAAAACTTGATCGAAGCGCTCGTGATCCATTCGTGCACATCGCGTGCAAGTTTCGGAAATCGAGATTTTCAGAGGCTCCCATATGGCGCCGTGGGGCCGGCGCCATCGGACGCGTCGCCGGCGCTAGCCACCGCTCAGAAGTTCATGCTGACGCGCAGCCCGCCGACCACGCCGTTGTTGTCCTTGATCCCGTTGGCGTTGCGGATGTACTGCAGGTTGGGCATCAGCGACAGCGCCGGGGTGATGGCGTACTGGTAGTTCAGTTCCAGCGGGTATTCGTATTCCTGCACGCCCACCGCTGCCGCGCCGGCCGGCAGCGCGGCGTTGTAGCGGCGCTGCGCATCGCCCAGGCGCTCGCTGACGCGGGTGCGGCCGGCGGCAAAGCCGATGCGGTCGTACGGGCGCGAGGCGAACGGCGCATCCAGCCATGCGCCCAGCTGCAGCATCTGGTCGATGCGGTCGGTGTCCTTGTCGGCCTGCACCCAGTTGCCGAACAGGCGCAGCGTGCCGCCGCCGGGCGCGCGCCACAGCGCCTGCTCGGCGGTGGCGTAGTAGCCGCTTTCGCTGTCCATCACCGCGGTGGCGTCGTCGCTGACGTCCGACGGCAGGCCGCTGACCGTGACGGTGTTGCGGTAGTTGGCGCTGTTGCGCCAGCCGCCGACGCGGTAGTGGCCTTGCAGGCCATCGCCGAAGGTCGGCAGGTACTCGATCTCGGCCACCACCAAGGTTCCCTGGCTGTCGCCGTCGGTGCGCAGTTTCAGGCCCTGGTCGTGGTCCAGGTTGTTCGGGTTGACGTCGTAGGCGCCGACCTTGAAGCGCCAGGCGTCGTTGGGCTTGAACGCCACCACCGCGCCGTACTGGCTGATCGGGTCGACGTACCAGCCGTTGCTGACGTAGCCGGGCAGGCCGCCGCAGAAACTCAGGTTCTGGAACTTGCAGGAGAACGAGAAGAAATCGCCGTTGGCGTACAGGCGGCCGAGCTTGATGCTGAGGCGGTCGTCGAACAGTTCCTGGGTCAGCGAGAACTGGCTCAGGCGGGTCACCGCGCCGCGGCCGTGGATCTCCTGCACCGCCAGCAGGGTCGGAAAACCAGCCGTGTCGTTGAGCGAGTCGCCATTGCGGTTGGCCACTTCGACCTTGAAGGTCGCGCCGCGCCAGGCCCACAGCTTGTCCAGGTCGAAGGTGCCCGCCAGGAAGAACTGGTCGGCGTAGGCGTAGGTGTCGTCGCGGCTGCCGCCGGAGTTGTTGTGCGCGAACTCGCCGGTGTAGGACAGGCGCAGGTCCACGCCGCTGTCGACCAGCCGGGTGCGCGCGCCGCCCCAGTCGCCGGTCAGGGTCTTGGCCGGGTCGAAATCCTCCGCGGCGGCCTGTGCGCAGCACAGCGCTGCCGACAGCGCCGCCAGCGCGATGCATGGGTTCTTGTTCATGAGTGACTCGCTTTGCGCGGGGCCGCGGTGCGCGGCCCGGTCATGGGAAGGACTCCGGCGCGGCGGCTGCCGTCCGGAGGAGGGCGGCGATCGCCGTGGGGACTGCTGCATCGGTCGCCGGCCGCGGCGGATGCGGGGCTCAAGGCGCGGACGGGTGCCGTCCTTGCGGCGCGCGGTGGGCGGGTGACGGTGTCGATGCGTGGATGGAACACGTGGCCTCCAGGTGCCCGTCGCATGCGTGTGCTGCGGCGCGCGGGATGAAGTCGGATGCAACCCCTGCGCGCCGGAGCTTATCGTCGCCATGATCGTTTCATGTTCGTTATTGTTCGAATGGGTGTCTTCTTGTTGTTATTTATTCAGGTATGCTCCTGGGCGCGCGATCCCGCCACGTGCGTCGACCGTTGCGCAGCGCGGTTCCTGCTGGTCGAAGGGGATCGGCGCTGCCGCGCGCCATCGCGCTGCTGCATTGGCGAGGCATCCCGCGAGCGGAGCGTTTTTGGTGCGCCGCAGCGCTCGACTGCAGACACAGGGACCACCGCGGCGGCTGGAGACGCCGCCTGCGGTCATGGCATGAGTAGCGCACGGCGCGATTCGCCGAGCCGATTCAGGGAGTCGGCGAGCCTGCCAGGCCTCCGGCGCCGTTGCCGGTGCTTGCCCACGATGTGCTTGCGTACGCGCTGTGCGCGCAACGATCACCGGCCGCCGTGCGGCGGTCCTGCGCAGCCGCGCATGGCCCCACGCCCAGCGGCTAGGCGCCTGCCGACGGCCGACGCGGCGCGGTCAGACGCCCAGCGACTGTCCGCCGTCCACCGCCAGGATCTGGCCGGTGATCCAGCGCGCCTGAGGCGAAGCCAGGAACAACGCGGCGTGGGCGACGTCCTCGAGCGCGCCGAAGCTGCCGAATGGGATATCGGCGCGGATGCGCCGGTACAGCCCCGGCTGCTGTGCGCGGCGCTGGTCCCACAGCCCGCCGGGGAACTCGATCGAGCCGGGCGCGATCGCATTGACCCGGATCCGTTCGCGCGCCAGTTCGGCGGCCAACGTGGTCGTGTAGTAGTTCAGCGCCGCTTTCGCCGCCGAATACGCCGGCACCCGCGGCGTGGGCCGCAGCCCGTTGATCGAGCTGATGTTGAGGATGCAGCCGTGGGCGCTGGCGCGCAGCGCCGGCAACGCGGCGCGATTGCAGCGCACCGCGGCCATCAGGTCGATGTCGAATCCGGCCTGCCAGCTGGCGTCGTCGTCGCCATGGCCGTAGCCGGAGGCGTTGTTGACCATCACGTCGATGCCGCCCAGCGCATCGGCCGCATGCGCCACCCACTGCTGGATCTGCGCCGGGTCGGCCAGATCGCAGCTCAGCCGCGATACCGGATGGCCGTGGCGCAGCAACTGCTCGGCCGCGTCCGCCAGATGCGCGGGATTGCGCGCGCAGATCGCCACGCCCGCACCCTGGCGGGCGAAGGCGTCGGCGATCGCCAGGCCGATGCCGCGGCTGGCGCCGGCGACGAGCACGCGGTAGCCCGCGAAGGTGGAGGGGTCGGTCATCGGCGGCTCCTGCGGCGGCGGCGCGGGGATGCGCCAGGCGCCGATTGTCGGCCAATCCGCAGCGCGGGGCCGGGTTCTGGCACCATGGCGACCCCGCCGCGCCCGCCTGCGGCCGGCAGCAGGGCCATTGCCCGGGTCAGGCCGCACGCTCGCCAGCCGCCGCCGCGCCCGCCCGGCGGCCGCGTTCCCTCTTTCCAGGATCCTCCCGCAGTGAAGAAGACTTACCAGCTCCGCATCGAAGGCAAGCACCCCGACCGCCTGCTCGACGCCAGCAAGCACGACATCCGCAAGTACATCCGCCGCGAACGCCGCAAGACCCTGCCGGCCGGCGCCGACTATTGGGACTTCGACACGCTGTTCGGCGCCGACGAGGCCAGCGCCGCGGTGGTGCCGCCGGCCGAGCTGATCCGCGCGATCGACGCGCTGGTGGCGACCGGCGCCACCCAGTTCTACGTCGAGATCCGCAGCAAGCCGGGCAAGCGCACGCCGCGGGCGCAGGGCGATGCCGCCGTGGCCGATCCGTTCGACGATTGAGCGTGCCCCTGTTGGGAGCGGATGGGGGTGGTCTTCCAGCCATTGGCCGCGATGATCGACGCCGGGCGTTTCGGCCGCGACCGACAGGATCGGCGCGCAATGCATCGGATCGCGGCAACCTGCGCTCTGCGAAATAGCGCGCGCATCTCCGGCACCGGCCGCGACCAGCGCCGCGAACGCGATCAACTCTTCGCAGGCAGTCCGCCGCTGCCCTGCGCAGCCGCCGCGCGCAGCTTGTCCTTCTTGCTCGGGCGCTTGCCCTTGATGCCGCCGGTCTGCGGCGCTGTCTCGGCGGCAGGCGCGGCCGTCTGCGTCGGTTCGAAACCGGCGATGCGTTCGCGCGGCACGCGCAGCCGTTGGCGCTTCTCGATCAGGCGCAGGTGCGCCTCGCTGGCCGCATCGACGAAGCTCACCGCCAGGCCGTCGGCACCGGCGCGCCCGGTGCGGCCGATGCGGTGGGTGTAGTCGGCGGTGGCGCGCGGCAGGTCGTAGTTGACCACCACCGGCAGCTGCGCGATGTCCAGCCCGCGCGCGGCCACGTCGGTGGCGACCAGGACCTGCAGCTGGCCGCTCCTGAACCCGGCCAGCGCCTGGTTGCGGCGGCCCTGGCTCAGTTCGCCGTGGAACGGCTGCGCCGCCACGCCGGCCTTGTGCAGCTTCTCGGCCAGGTTGTCGGCGCCGCGCTGGCTGGCCACGAACACCAGCGCCTGCGGCCAGGCCTCGCTGTGCAGCAGGTGCCGTAGCAGCGCGGTGCGCTGAGCGCTGTCGACCTCGATCGCGCGCTGGCGGATCGTCGCCGGGGCGGCGGCGGCTTCCTCGCCGATGCGGCGCGGTCCGCGCAGCAGGCGTTGCGCCAGCACGTCCACCTCGGCCGGGAAGGTGGCCGAGAACAGCAGGGTCTGCCGGCGCCGTGGCAGCAGCGCCAGGATCCGGCCCAGTTCCTCTTCGAAGCCCAGCGCCAGCAGGCGGTCGGCCTCGTCCAGCACCAGCGTGCGCACCGCGCCCAGATCGAGTGCGTTGTGCGCGGCCAGGTCGAGCAGCCGGCCCGGCGTGGCTACGACGATGTCGGCGCCGCCGCGCAGCTTCAGCATCTGCGGATTGATCGAGGCGCCGCCGGCGACCGCAGCCACCTTGACCCGTCGCGGCAGGTAGCGCCCCAGCGCCTGCAAGGTGTCGCCGACCTGTGCGGCCAACTCGCGGGTCGGCACCAGCACCAGGCTGCGCACGCGGCGGCTGGGCGGCAGCAGCGCCGCATGCTGCAGCAGCGGCAGCGCGAACGCAGCGGTCTTGCCAGAGCCGGTCGCGGCGCAGGCCAGCAGGTCCTCGCCGCGCAGGATCGGCGCGACCGCCTGCGCCTGGATCGGCGTGGGCGTGGTGTAGCCGGCGGCGTCGAGCGCGCGGGAAAACGCGGGCAGCAGCTCGGGGGCGAGGCCCAGCGTGGCGAATGGCATGCAGCGTGGTCCGGAAGAGGGCGGCGAAACCGATGCCGTCGCGATGCGCTGCGGCGGACGTAGCCGCGCAGCCTACCCGCAGCCGGACGCCTATGCGAGGCGTACGCGTCTGGGAGGCCAATTGCCGCCGCTCGAAAGACGCTCGATCGGCGACAGCGGCCCTTGCCCGAGTGTCCTGCGGGAAACGGTCGCCGCAGTCGCCGCTCGCTGGCAAGGCGAGGTGGCGCGCGCGTGGAAAACCTGGCGCGGTGCTGGGTTGGTGCCGAACCGGTCGCGCATGACGACGTGCGCAGGCACCTCGCCATGCGCACCGGCGATAGCGCAGTCCGCTGGCTTGCCCGCAACGCCGTGTGGCCATATCGCCGCACGGCCACCGGTCCAGGTGGCCGTGCGGCGGGTGGTACCGGCTGCCGCGGTTACTGGCAGGTCACGCCGACCGAACTGAACGCGGCAGTCACCGCCGCCGCCGAACGGCCCAGGTCGCTGGCCGCGGTGCGCACGCCGCAGGCGCCGCTGTTGAAGCTGGTGCTCGGGGTCCAGTACAGGCGGTTAGCGCGGGCGAATACCTCGAAGGCAGTGCGCGTGTTCCAGCCGGAGGTGGTGGCCAGCTTGTAGAACGCCTTGTTGTAGACGCCGGAGGAGTAGTGCACGTCGAGCCCGCTGCGGTAGTTGGCGGCATTGTCGATCGAGGCGCCATCCTGCGGCGGATTGGCCATGTAGCGCAGCGCGCCGTTGGACTTGAAGATCTCCGGGCCGACCAGGAAATCGTTGCTGCCCTTGAGGTAGTACTCGGTGGCCTCGCCGGCGATGTCCGAATACGCCTCGTTGATGCCGCCGGACTGGCCGGAGTAGGTGAGGCCGGAATTCTGCTCGGTGAAGCCGTGCGAGACTTCATGGCCGGCGACGTCGATGCTGACCAGCGGATAGAAGCGGGTGTTGCCGTCGCCGAAGGTCATCGTCGAACCGTTCCAGAACGCGTTCTCGTAGCGCGTGCTGTAGTGCACCCGCATCACCAACTGGAAGCTCAGCGGCGCCACCCCGGCATAGGCGCGGTACATCTTCTCGATGACGCCGCCGAAGTAGTGCGCATCGTTGATCGGCGAGTAGGCGCCATTGATGGCCTTGTAGGTGTTGCGCGGGCAGGTGAACTGGTAGGCCGTGCTGCCGGAGGTGCCGCCATTGAGGTTCACCGACTTGACCGTGCTGTTCTGCATGCGGCAGTTGTTGTCCACCTCGAGGAAGCCGTGGATGCTGCCGCTGGTGCCGTATTCGTACTGCCCGGTCTTGGCGTTGCCGCCGGGGCCGGTGGCGTCGCGCGTGGTCAGCCCCTCCCACTGCCGCAGCACCGCACCGCTGCGCGCGTCGACGATCACGAATGGGCGGGTCGGTTCGCCGCCCTGCGGCGCGTCGGCGAAGAACGACACCACGTAGGCCATGTGTGCGCGGTCGTCGTCGTCCAGGTAGATCATCTGCGGCGCCTGTGCGCGCTCGATGCGGCGCGCGGCCAGCGCATCGCCGAGCGCGGCGCGCTTGGCCACGTCCAGCGCGCGATTGGCCGGCAGCAGCGCGGCTGCAGCGGCAGTCGCGGTGGCCGGCAGTTCGCTGGCCAGGCCGGCGACCGAGCGCCCGAACAGGCTGCGCACGCTGCCGTCGCTGCGCTCGCTGACCACGACGTGCTCGCCCCAGATCGGCACGCCGCGGAAGGTCTGCTGGTAGCGGCTGTGGACGGTGCCGTCGTCGTCGGTGCTGCTGCTCAGCAGGCTCAGCGCGGACTCGGCATCCAGCCCGACCAGCTCGGCATGGCGCACCGCGGCGGCCGCGGGCACGCCGCCGAGGCTGGTGGCGGCGGCCTTGTACTGGGTGTTGAGCGTGCCGAGATCCTTGCCGTGCAGATCCACGCGTTCGGCCGCGGCGGCGGAGGTGGCGGCGAGGGTGAGCAGCAACGACGGCAGCAGCGCCAGCGGGCGCTGGCGGCGGATGGACTGGGTCATTTGGAATTCCTCATGAGCGATAGGGAATGTCTTGCCGGCGCGGCAGCGCATGGCTGCCACGTTGCTTGCGGTTGCGTCGTGGATCGCGTCGGCATTGCGGCCAATGGCGCGCTGCCGTCCCCCTGGCAACGAACATAGCGATGCGGTTAGCGGCCGTGGTAGACGGCTTTCGCTCGGAGTGCCGATATGGGATGGCGAGCCTGCTATACCGTTTCGGCACGCGGGCGGGTGGGGACGCCTGCCGTGACGATTCGACGCAGCATGTCGGCAATAGCGCGATTTCGCTCAAGCCGCGTTTGCGGCAGGCGACGCTGGCGGTTCGTGCCAAGGCGCACAATAATTGCGCCGCGTTCCGTGGCAGGTGCAATATTTCTCGCAAGCGACGTGCGAACCGCTGCGGCGTGACGCGACGGTATGGCGTTCGCGAGAATGGCGGAAAACACGCACGCCAGCTGGATTGTGGCGCATGCGAGCGCTCGATTGCGATCCTTTCCTGTGCTTGGAAATGCCGCAGCGACTTGTTCGGTGCCACGCCAACGATGGTCGAAGCGCTGACGCGCAGGAGCGGCGGCTTGCGGTCTACGCCTCGGCATTGGATGGCAGCGCGGCGATCCGCTGCGGCTCGGTGAGGCCGCGCATGCGGCGCTGGTGCAGTGGCGGAACGTCAGCGGCGCGACCAGATGGCGCTGCAGATCATCCAGGCTTCGACGAGCAATTGATCCGACATGAGGGCCGCCGCTCCGTTGCGAAGCGGCGGCTCGCGGCTCAGTCCGCCAGCGCCAGGTCGTCGATCAGCGCGCGCAGGAAGCGCGCCGCTTCGCCGCCGGTGCAGGCGCGGTGGTCGAAGGTGACCGACAGCGGGATCAGCTTGTGCGTCTCGATGCCGCCCATCACCGGCACCAGCTGGTGGCGGGCGCGGCCGGCGGCGACGATCGCCACGCATGGCGGCACCACCACCGGGGTGGCGTAGCGGCCGGCGAACATGCCGAAGTTGGACAGCGAGATGGTGTAGCCGCTCAGTTCCGAGGCGGCGATGCTGCGCGCCTCCACCTGCTGGCGCAGGCGGCTGATGCCTTCGCGGATGCCGCGCGCATCGAGCATGTCGGCGTTGCGCAGCGCCGGCACGAACAGGCCGTCGTCGGTGTCCACGGCGATGCCGATGTCGACCTGCGCGTGCAGGGTGCGGGTCAGCGCGTCGCCGTCGAACCAGGCGTTGAGCGCCGGCACCGCGCGGCAGGCGGCGACGATGCCGCGCACCAGGCGCGCGGTCATGTCGTTGCCGGGCGCCCAGGCGTGGATGTCGGCGTCGTCGTTGAGCGTGGTCGGCACCACCTTGGCGTGCGCATCGGCCATCACCCGCGCCATGTTGCGGCGCACGCCCTTGAGCTGCTCGGGCTGGCCGTGCGCGGTGGCGCCGGGCGGCTGCGTGCGCATCGGCTTGCCTGCGGCGGACAGCGGCGTGCGCGTTGGTGCTGCGGTGGTGGGCGCGGTTGCAGGGGTGGCTTCCGCCTTGACCTGCGCAGGCCGTGCGGTCGCGGCGGAAGCCGCTCCTACAGCGGCCGAGCCGTCGGCGGCGGCCTGCTTCACGTCGGCCAGGGTCACCGCGCCGTCGCCGCCGCTAGCGCGTACCCGGGTCAGGTCCACGCCCAGTTTCCTGGCCAGCGCGCGCACCGCCGGCATCGCGCGCACGCCGCCGACCGAGACCGTGCGTTCGCTGTGCACGGCGTTGGAGCTCTGCATCGCGCCGACCACGGTGCCGGCGTCGTCGCGTTCGCCGCCGGCTTGCGCCGCGTCGGCGTCGCGCAGTTCGCCGCCGTCGTCGGAGGCGACGACGCGGTCGTTCTCGCCCGGCGCATCCGCGCCGGCGCCCTTGCCGGGGCTGGCCGGCGCAGCGCCGCCATGGTGGTGGCCGGTGTCCTGGCCCTCGGCGCGCTGCGGCATGCTGGCGTCGGGCGCGAACTGCGCCAGCATCGCGCCGGTAACGACGATGTCGCCCGGTGCGCCGGCCAGTTTCAGCACCTTGCCGGAGACCGGCGAGGGCACCTCGACCACCGCCTTGGCGGTCTCCATCGACACCAGCGGTTCGTCGAGCCGGATGGTGTCGCCTTCCTTGACGAACCATTCGACGATGGTCGCGTCGGGCAGGCCTTCGCCCAGGTCGGGCAGGTTGAAGCTCTTGGTTTCGCTCATGTGGTCTCTTCCAGCAGTTCCAGGTCGCGTGCCGGCAGCCAGCCCTGCGCGCCATCGGCGCGCTCGGCCCACCACCAGTCGCCGTATTCGTGATGCAGGGTCACGGTGTCGCCCTGCACCGCATCGAGTTCGCGCGCATCGTAGTCGCGCAGCGCTTCGGCATGGCCGTCGCCGGTCGCGCGCAGCCAGGCCAGCGGCGCCCAGCCGGCGCTGCCGGCGGCGGTGGTGGTCCACACGAACGCCGGCCATTCCTCGTCGCGCACGCCCAGCAGCACCCGCTCGCCGGCGGCGACGCGGAGCGGGTGCGGGTAGGTGGCGCGGTAGTCGCTGAGCAGGCGCGCGCGCATGTCAGCCTGCGGCGACGGCACGCTTGGCCGCCGCGACGATCTTGTCCACGCTCGGCAGGTATTTCATCTCCAGCCGGAACAACGGGATGTGCGTGTCGTAGCCGGTCACGCGCTGCACCGGCGCGACCAGGTCGTACATCGACTGCTCGGCCAGGCGCGCGGCGATCTCGGCGCCGAAGCCGGCGCTGCGCGGGGCCTCCTGCACGATCACGCAGCGGCCGGTGCGCGCCACCGATTCGGCGATGGTGTCGAAGTCCAGCGGGCGCAGCGTGGCCACGTCGATGACCTCGGCGCTGATGCCGTCGGCGGCCAGCTTGTCGGCCGCTTCCAGCGCTTCCTTGACCTGCGCGCCCCACGCGACCAGGGTCACGTCGCTGCCTTCGCGCAGCACGAAGCACACGTCCAGCGGCAGCGCCTCGCCGTCGTCGACCACCACTTCCTTGTACTGGCGGTACAGGCGCTTGGGTTCCATGTAGATCACCGGATCCGGCTCGCGGATCGCCGCCAGCAGCAGGCCGTAGGCGCGCTGCGGCGAGGACGGCAGCACCACGCGCAGGCCCGGCACGTTGGTGAAGATGGCTTCGTTGGCCTCGCTGTGATGCTCCGGCGCGCGGATCCCACCGCCCCACGGCACGCGCAGCACCATTGGGCAATGCAGGCGGCCGCGGGTGCGGTTGCGCAGGCGCGCGGCGTGGCAGATCAGGTGATCGACCATCGGATAGACGAAGCCGTCGAACTGCGCCTCGGCCACCGGCTTCATGCCCTGCGCGGCCAGGCCCACGGTCAGGCCGGCGATGGTGGTTTCGTCCAGCGGCGTGTCCAGCACGCGCTGCGCGCCGAAGCGCTGCTGCAGGCCGGCGGTGGCGCGGAACACGCCGCCGTTGACGCCGACGTCCTCGCCCAGCACCAGCACCGACGGGTCGTGCTGCAGTTCCCAGGCCAGGGCCTGGGTGACCGCTTCGATCAGGGTGATGGGGGTGCTGGTCATGAGGCTGTCTCCGCGCGCGGTGGCGGCGTGGTGGGCGGTGCCGGCCGCGTGCGTGGCGGCCGTGTCGGCAAGGCGGGGAGCGAGTTCATCCATGGCGCCGCTCCAGGGCGACGGCCTCGGCGCGCTGCGCGAGCAGCTCCGGCGGCGGATCGGCGTACAGGTAATCGAACATCGCCTCCACTGGCTGCACCGGGGTGGCCAGGTAGGCGTCGACCTCGATGTCGACCAGGCGCGCGCATTCCTGCTTCCATGCCGCTTCCTCGGTCTCGCTCCACAGGCCCTGCGCGGTCAACCAGGTGCGTAGGCGGGTCAGCGGTTCGCGTTCCCAGGCCTGCTTGACCTCGGCCTCGTCGCGGTAGCGGCGGGCGTCGTCGGCGGTGGTGTGGTCGGACAGGCGGTAGGTCATGAATTCGATGACGCTGCCGCCCTGGCCGGACAGCGCGCGCTCGCGCGCCTGGCGCATCGCCTCCAGCACCGCGATCAGGTCGTTGCCGTCCACCTGCAGGCAATGCAGGCCGCCGGCCAGACCCTTCTGCGCCAGGGTCTGCGCGCCGGTCTGCGCCGCGCGCGGCACCGAGATCGCCCAGCCGTTGTTGATCACGCACAGGATCAGCGGCAGCTGGTAGGCGCCGGCGGAATTGAGCGCGGCATAGAAATCTGTCTTCGACGAGCCGCCGTCGCCGCAGGTGGCGACTGCCACGTGGCTTTCGCCGCGCAGCTTGAACGCCAGCGCCGCGCCGGCGGCGTGCAGGCACTGGGTGGAGATCGGCACGCAGATCGGGAAGTCCTTGGCCGCGTCGGAATCGCGCAGGAAATCGCTGCCGCGCTCGTCGCCGCCCCAGTACAGCAACACTTCGCGCGGACGCACGCCGCGCATGAACATGGCGCCGTATTCGCGGTAGCTGGGCGCCAGCACGTCGCCGCTGCGCATCGAGGCGCCGATGCCGATGTGGGTGGCCTCGTGGCCCAGGCACGAGGCGTAGGTGCCGAGCTTGCCGGTGCGCTGCAGGGCCACTGCCTTGCTGTCGAAGGTGCGCACGTAGAGCATCTGCTTGAACAGTGTCAGCAGGGTCTGTGGGTTGGCCGAGTCGGCCGGAAGGGCGTCGCGGGCCGGTTGGCCGTCCGCGTCGAGGTACTGCAGGTATTCAATTTCGAATTGCGCGGCGATGGTCATGACGGCGGCACTCTCGACAACAAGTTTCAAATGATATGAGCTGGCATGTTAAGGAAGGCGTGCACAAAAGCCGTCCTGCACCGCAGCACGGCATCTTGCTGGATTGCAGCAAAAACGCGCCATGGGTTGGCTGCGTGCGCTGCTGGCGTTCATTTGGGAGATTGTTGCGCTGCGGTTGGTGGACGCGCGGTGGTTGCGGATGTCCAGCGGTGGACGTTTGGAGTTGGGCGCGATGGTGGGCTGCCGTGGTGTTCGGGTGACTGCGCAAAAGCATCGCGATGGCTGGAGCAAGATCAAGATCAAGATCAAGAGCTTTCGCGCCTGCCGGCGCGAGTTACTTTTGTCTTGGCAAAAGTAACCAAAACCGCTCCCGCCCGACACGAGCCGGTGCGATACAGCCGCACCGGTGCCCTGTGCTCCTCGCGGCGAGCGGCACGGCGCCCAAACTCGCTTCGCTCAAACAGGGGCGCCTCTTCGGCCGCTCGCCGCTGCGGTGCTCGGCTCGCTTTAGGGCGGGAAGTTTTAGGAGCGACAGCTAACGGCAACAGCAAGAGCAACAACTCAGGAGCGGCCCTTCGGCTGTTCCCTTCTCCCCTCGGGACCATGGCCCCCTTTTCGGGGGAAGGTGCCCCGCAGGGGCGGATGAGGGTACGGGCGAAGCCTCGTGCATCCAACTCAGCGAGACGCTTCGCCCCGTACCCTCACCCCAACCCCTCTCCCGAGGGGAGAGGGGCTTGGCTGTTTCCTTCTCCCCTCGGGAGAAGGTGGCCCGCAGGGCCGGATGAGGGTACGGGCGAAGCCTCGTGCCCCCAAACTCTGCGAGACGCTTCGCGCCGTACCCTCACCCCAACCCCTCTCCCGAGGGGAGAGGGGCTTGGCTGTTTCCTTCTCCCCTCGGGAGAAGGTGGCCCACAGGGCCGGATGAGGGTACGGGCGCAGCCTCGTGCCCCAAACTCCGCGAGACGCTGCGCGCCGGACCCTCACCCCAACCCCTCTCCCGTGGGGAGAGGGGCTTTGACAGCGGAGGTTTCGAGGGCTACTGCAGTTTCGGGAGCCACGGCGAACTCCGGAGCGGGTGCAAAAGAAAAGGGCGCGGCTTTGCGGCCGCGCCCTTGTTCTGCCCGAAGGCGCTGCGCTCAGCGGCCGATGCGGGTGCTGAAGCGCGCCGTGTTGTCGGACGGGTCGGCATCGGGCGAGGCGGAGCTGGCGCTGGCCTGGATCACGATGGTGCGGTCGGCCGGCAGCGGGCGGGTGGCCAAGGCCAGGGTGAACGTGGTGCTGGCGCCCGGGGCCAGGTCGGCGCGGGTGCTGCACTGGAACTGCGCGCTACGCAGGCCGTGGGCCTGGCGCACGCATTGCCAGCCGCGCGGCGGTACCAGCGCCGACAGCACCGACAGCGTGTTGCCGCTGACGCTCAGGCTGGCGCGGCGCACCGGCGCATTGCCGTGGTTGCTCAGGGCGATGCGGTAGTTGGCGCCGAATGCGGTCAGCGGCAGCGTCGCCGGGCCGTCGATGCGCAGTGCCAGGTTGCCGGCAGGCGCGGCCTGCACCGCCACCGCGGCGCTGGCGCCGTTGTTGCCGGCGTTCGGGTCCTCGGTCTGCGAGGCGACCGAGGCGGCCAGGCGCAGCGTGCGGCCGACCAGCTCGGCCGTGGCCGGCACCGCTACCTCGAAGCGCTGCGCCGCGCCGGCGGCGAACTGCGTCGTGGTGCAGGTGACCACGGTCTGCGCGCCCACGTCCGGCGCCGCACAGTCCCAGCCCGGGGCGGCGGTCAGGGTCGGCGTCACCGCTGCGTCCAGCGCGAAGGCGACCGCGGCGAAGCGGGCCGCGTCCGGACCGGCGTTGCCGACCTCGACGCTGTAGCGGATCGTGTCGCCGGCGTAGACCGCGGCATTGGCCGCGCTCGCGGTCACGCCCAGGTCGGCGCGCTGCAGCGGCTTGAGCTTGAGCAGCACCACCGCCGGGTCGTGGTCGGACAGCCGCGCCGGCGAGTTGGCGTCGTTGCGCGCGGTGGCCGGGAAGTCGGCGTTGAGCCGCGCGTGGCTTTCGCTCAGCGTGGCGATCTGCGCCGACCCCATCAGCGCGCTGTTGGCCAGCACGTGGTCCAGCGACTGCACATTGCCGTCGTAGGCATACGAGTAGCTCTGGTCCGGCGTGGACAGCAGGGTCAGGTTGTACAGGTCCGGGTCGACCAGGTCGGCACCATCGCCCTCGACCACGGTCTGCGCGTCGGCGGACGGCAGGCCGGTCACCGTGCCCATCGCATCGACGTAGCCGTCGTTGAACTCGAAGGCGTTGAAGTCGCCCATCACCAGCATCTGCTCGGCGGGATCGGCGGCCTGGCGTGTCTGCAGCAGGTTGGCCAGGAACACCGCCTGCGCCTGGCGCTTGGCGCGGATGCGCTGGCCGCTGGCGTCGTCGGTCTCGGCGCCGTTGAGCGAACGCTGGTGCACCTCGACCACGGTCAGCGGCAGTGCGCGGCCGTCGGCGAAATGCACTACTGCCTTCAGCAGCAGCGGCGGGCGGTCGTTGAGCAGGCTGGTGCCGCCGGCCGGCTCGGTCCAGGTGGTGGTCTTGCCTTCCTGGCTGACCGACACGACCTCCACGCGGGCGACGCCGGCACCGACCGCGCCGGTCTTGACCAGGAAGCCGACGTCGATGCCGCCGACATCATTGCCTTCCTGCAGATAGGCCACGTACTGCGGATCGGGTTGGCCGGCGGCGACCGCATCGCTGTTGACGCGCGCGGCCAGTGTCTGCAGCACGCTCAGGCTCTCCACTTCCACCGTGCCCAGGATGTCGGGCGTGTTGAGGTAGTTGCGGATCGCCAGCGAGGCCTTGTTGAGCCGGGCTTGGTAGGCGGCCGGGGTCAGCACCGGTTCGCCGATCGCCGGGTCGTTCTGGTCGTCGAAGAAGCGCTCCATGTTGTAGGTGGCGACGTTGACGTCGTCGGCCTGCGGCGCCGGGGCCGGCTTGGGCTGGTCGGCGCCGTTGCATTGCACGGTGGGCGCGGTTTCCGGATAGATCGTGTAGCGGCGGAAGCTGTAGTCCAGCGGTCCGCTGACGCCGAGTACCACGCAGCCGCCGGCCACGTCGATGCGCTCGCCGCCGAGGCCGGCGCTGCCCACCGCGATCACCTGCGGATTGGTGTTCCAGCGCGGCACGCCGGCCGGGGAGCCGGCTGGCAGCGGGTCGGGCTGCTGCACGCCGGGAGTGCGCCAGGCGCGCGGCAGGCCGGTGACCACGGCATGGAACACGCCGTTGCTGCTGGCGCTGGCGTTGGTCTCGTTGACGTTGCCGCCGGTGGGCGCGTTGACGGTCAGGCTGGGCGCGGCCACGCGCATGCCTTCCAGGCGCTCGAGCTGGTCGTAGGCGCCGCTCGGGTCGGGGAAGCTGGTGGTCAGCGTCACCGCGGCCGGCAGCGGATTGCCGGTGGACTGCAGCAGTACGGTTGGTGTGCCCAGCTCGGTCAGCGGCGGCTGGGTCGGGTCGGCGCTCGGCACGTACTCCAGCACGGTGGCCTGCACGCGCACCGCGTTGCCCACCGCGGCCTCGGCCGGCGGCGCGCTGCCGGTGTAGACGTAGATGCCTTCGGAGGTCTGCGGATCGGCATCGGCCTGGGCGTCGGACGCCTGCAGGAAGAAGCCGGCGCTGCGCCGCGCGGTGACGATGCCGCTGGTGGCGACGATCTGCCCGACCAGCGGCGAACGCGCGCCGCTGCCCTGGATGCTGTGGATCGGCACCAGGTTGAAGTCGTCGTTGAGGATCACGCCGCTGGCGGTCAGCGTGGCCGGCAAGGCGCCGCTGATGCCGCTGACGTCGAGGTAGAAGGTCTCGTCGGGTTCGTTGGCGGTGTCGCCATTGACCGGCACGCTGACCTGCGCGCTGCTGTCGCCGGCGGCGATGGTCACGCTGGTCGCGGCCAGGGCCTGGTAGTCGCTGCCGGCGCTGGCGCTGCCGTCGCGGGTGGCGACGCTGAAGCTCACCCCGCCGCTGCCGGCCGGCTGGCTCAGGGCGATGGTGAACACGAACGCGGTGCTGCCGCTGTCGCCTTCGCCGCGGCTGACGTTGGCCACGCTGGCCACCGGCTGGTTGCCGCCGCCGCACAGGTTGAGCGCCGCCGCGGCGTTGCGCGGGGTCGGCGCGCCGGTGGCGAAGTCGGCATTGTTGTTGTCGCTGTCGCTGCAGCCGCCGTTGCCGCGCAGCACCGCCAGGGCGTTGCTCGGCGCGGCGGTCGGCGCGCTGCCTTCGGCGCAGCTGGCGGTGCTGCCGTAGCCGACGAAATCGACGTTGCCGGCGGGGCAGGCGCCGCTCAGCGCGGTCGCCGCGTTGCTCAGCGCGATCTTGCCGGCGGTGCCGCTCATCGCGGTGGTGCCGGTGGCGTCCGGGGTCGGCAGCGCAGTGCTGCCGCCACTGCCGTCGGCCTGCTTGACCAGGTAGTAGCCGCCCGCCGGGATGCTGCCGGCCAGCGCGGTGACCTGCCAGCTGCTGCCGGCGGCCGAGGCGTACTGCAGCGACCAGCCGGCCAGGCTCACCGCCTCGTTGCCGTTGTTGTGCAGTTCGACGAAATCGCTCTTGTAGGTGGCGCCGCTGTTGCCGCCACCGCCATAGACCTGGCTGATGACGACCTGGGCCTGGCCGGTTCCGGCACAGGCAAGCGCGCACGACAACACTGCGGCACGAAGCAGCATGGTTCGCATGACGAAGACTCTCCCCAATCCTTGAAGACGTGACGACGGATGACGATCGGGCGCCCCCCAAGGCGCCGGCTCGATTCTGCCCGAGTTTGCCGCCCGCCGCTGACCGGGATGTGACAGGCGTCGCTGCGGTACCCTTGCCGGCCCCGGACCGCCGTACCCGCCCATGCCCGTCGAACAGAACCAGCGCCCGCTCGAAGCCGGCATCCACACCGACCTGGAGGGCCGCCTGACCTACGGCGGCTACCTGCGGCTGGACCAGCTGCTGTCCGCGCAGCAGCCGCTGTCCGACCCGCCACACCACGACGAGATGCTGTTCATCATCCAGCACCAGACCTCGGAGCTGTGGCTGAAGCTGCTGGCGCACGAGTTGCGCGCGGCGATCGTGCACCTGCAGCGCGACGAGGTCTGGCAGTGCCGCAAGGTGCTGGCGCGCAGCAAGCAGGTGCTGCGCCAGCTGACCGAGCAGTGGTCGGTGCTGGAAACGCTGACCCCGTCCGAATACATGGGCTTTCGCGACGTGCTCGGCCCGGCCTCCGGCTTCCAGTCGCTGCAGTACCGCACCATCGAATTCCTGCTCGGCAACAAGAACGCGCAGATGCTGCGCGTGTTCGGCCACGACCCGCAGGGCCAGGCGGCGCTGCAGGCGGTGCTGGAAGCGCCCAGCCTGTACGAGGAATTCCTGCGCTACCTGACCCGCTTCGGCCATGCCGTGCCCGAGCAGTACCGGGCGCGCGACTGGCGCCAGCCGCACGTCAGCGACCCGCTGCTGCGGCCGGTGCTGGAGCGCATCTACGAGAACACCGATCGCTACTGGCGCGAATACGCGCTGTGCGAGGACCTGGTGGACCTGGAGACGCAGTTCCAGCTGTGGCGCTTCCGCCACATGCGCACGGTGATGCGGGTGATCGGCTTCAAGCGCGGCACCGGCGGCTCCAGCGGCGTGGGCTTCCTGCAGCAGGCGCTGGCGTTGAACTTCTTTCCGGAGCTGTTCGAGGTGCGGACCTCGGTGGGGCTGGAAAGCCGGGACCGGGGACCGGGGACCGGGGACCCGGAAGCGGCATCGCAGGAACCGTAAGGCCACCGCCGGCGCCGCGCTTGCCAGGGAATCGTTGCGGCTGGGCGCCCCTGCTTTCCCGGTCCCTGGTCCCCGGTCCCCGGTCCCGCCAATTTGACGTCCCCGCCAACTGTCGGTGATGCTCGCCCGTTACCCGGCCCGGCCGGAATCGCCCAGCCCATACTGAATACGCAAGGGAACACCGCATGAGCGTTGACGACGTCGCGTCGCACCCCCCCGCCTCACCGCAGCCGGCGCAACCGCCCGAATTCAAGACCTTGCTGGGCCATCCACGGCCATTGTGGATGCTGTTCATGACCGAATTCTGGGAGCGCTTCGCGTTCTACGGGATTCGCTGGGCGTTGGTGCTGTACATCGTGGCGCAGTTTCATGACGGCCAGGGGACGGGCCAGGCGCCGGCCAGCGCCACCTACGGCGCCTACCTGGCGCTGGTGTACGCGGCGGCGATCTTCGGCGGCTACATCGCTGACCGGGTGCTCGGCTACCAGCGCTCGATCCTGGTCGGTGCGGCGGTGATGTCCGCCGGCCTGTTCCTGATCTCGATCCCGAACCCGCAGATCTTCGAGCTGGGCCTGGCCACCGTGGTGGTCGGCAACGGTTTGTTCAAGCCCAACATCTCGACCATGGTCGGCCAGCTGTACAGCGCCGCCGACCCGCGCCGGGACAGCGGCTTCACCATCTTCTACATGGGCATCAACCTGGGCGCGATGATCGCGCCGTGGCTGACCCAGCAGCTGGCCGAGAAGGTGTTCGGCACCGCGGCGATGCCGTCGTACAAGATGGTGTTCATCGCCTCGGGCATCGGCATGCTGATCAGCCTGGTGTGGTTCTGGTTCGGCCGCGCCCAGCTCAAGGGCATCGGCGCACCGATCCACGACGGCGCCAGCCGCATGCGCGTGGTGTACGTGCTGCTCGGCATGCTGGTGGCGATCCCGGTGGTGTACCTGGCGCTGGCCGCTGGCGCCGGGGTGCTGCAGTGGATCCTCAGCACGATGTTCGTGATCCTGGCGGTGATGCTGCTGATCGAAGGCGTCCGCAACGGCAAAGTGGCGCGCGACAAGGTGATCGCGATGCTGATCATCTTCGCCTTCAACGTGCTGTTCTGGATGTTCTTCGAGCAGGCGGGCAGTTCCTTCACCTTCCTCGCCGACGAAATCGTCAATCGCCGGTTCGGCGACTGGACCTTCCCCACCGCCTGGTTCCAGTCGGTGAACTCGCTGGCCATCATCACCCTGGCGCCGCTCATCGCCTGGATCTGGGTCAAGGCCGGCCGCTTCAATCCCTCCATCTCGCGCAAGTTCGCGCTGGGCCTGACCTTCAATGGCCTGGCGTTCCTGTTGCTGATGTTCGCGCTGTCGAGCCTGGTCGACGACGCCGGCAAGATCCCGTTCTGGACCCTGTTCATGGTCTACGTGATCCAGTCGGTGGGCGAGCTGTGCCTGTCGCCGATCGGCCTGTCGATGGTGACCAAGCTGGCGCCGCTGCGCCTGGTCGGCTTCGGCATGGGCGGCTGGTTCCTGTCCACCGGCATCGGCAACAACCTGTCCGGCATCTTCGCCAGCCATGTCAGCGGCGAGGGCGGGATGACGGTATCGTCCGCCCTGAGCGGGTATACCTTCGGCTTCTGGGCGCTGCTGGGCTCGGGCGTGTTGCTGTTCCTGATTGCACCGTTGATCAGCAAGCTGATGCACGGTGTCAAATGACGTGAGGTAGATCGCAATGTCGAACAAGACGATCAAGACGATAGGCAGCGCCGCGGCGCTGCTGCTGGCACTGTCAGGCTGCGAGAAGGCCGTCGCACCGGAGGCCGAGCAGGCCCCGGCCAAACCGTTGGACACCTCGGTGCAGAAGCCGCCGGTGGCCGATCCCAGCCAGCCGGTGGCCTCGGGCAATACGCCCGCCGCCGCCGACGTGGCCGCGGTGGCGGCGCTGAGCGCGCAGTTCGACCCGGCCCGCGACCCGGCCAAGGACCTGGAGACCGCGCAGGTGGAAGCCAAGCGCGGCGGCAAGCGGATCCTGCTCGATGTCGGCGGCGAGTGGTGCTCGTGGTGCCACATCCTCGACCAGTTCATCGAGGGCGATGCGGAACTGCGCAGCTTCCGCGACGCCAACTACGTGTGGGTCAAGGTCAACTACAGCGACGACAACAAGAACGAGGCGTTCCTGGCCCAGTACCCGAAGATCGAGGCCTACCCGCACCTGCTGGTGCTGGATGCCGACGGCAAGCTGCTGCAATCGCAGTTCACCGGCGAGCTGGAGAAGGGCAAGGGCTACGACCGCAAGAAGTTCTTCGACTTCCTCAAGCAGTGGGCGCCGCCGCAGACCTGAGCGAAGCGGTGGGGCGTCTTGCTGGCTGCCGGAAGGCATTGAACCTGTAGGAGCGGCTTCAGCCGCGACAGGCTTTACCGGTAGAGCCCGTCGCGGCTGAAGCCGCTCCTACAGGGGTTCGTGCATCCGCCGGATCTCCATGTGGAGCGATTTCAGTCGCGACGGCTTTGCCGAACGGCCCGTTGCGGTTGCAGTCGCTCCCACAGGGCTGCCGCTCGGCGGTGTCCGTGTAGCTGGGCACACAAATCGCCCGCGCGAGGCAGCATCCAACCTCTGTAGGAGCGGCTTTCAGCCGCGACAGATCGCTTCGAGGCGCAGCAGGCCAGCGGTGGCGGCCAAGCCGCTCCTATAAGGATTGCTGTGGACCCACCAGATCCTCATGCGGGAGCGACTCAGTCGCGACGGGCCTTGCCGTCGGGCGCGCCACTCCCGCAACACCGCGGCTACTTGCCCGTCATGCTCGGCAGGCCCTCGGCCGCCAAGCGGTCGATCAGCCGGTGCAGCACGCGCTGCTCTTCCTCGCTGAACGGCGCCAGCAGGCGGCGCTCGCATTCCAGCACCATCGGCGCGACCACCTGGTAGACCTCCACGCCCGCCGCCGTCAGGTGCAGTACCGAGCGGCGGCGGTCGTCGCCATGGGTCTCGCGCTGGATGAAGCCGCGCTCGAGCAGGCGCGCCACCGCGCGGCTCACCGCCACCTTGTCCATCGCGGTGCGCTCGGACACCTCGCCGGCCGACAGCCCCGGGTACAGCGCCAGCACCGCCATCACCCGCCATTCGGTCACCGCCATGCCGTAGCGCTCGCCGTAGACGCGGGCGATGTTGCTGCTGATCCGGTTGGACAGCACGCTGATGCGGTAGGGCAGGAACTGCTCCAGGTCGAGCGAGGGCTGCTCGGGAGCGGGTGGGGCGGAGGAAGCGATCGACGTCATGCTGCATTGCACCTTGCTGGTGGTTTCATTTGTAACTACAACGGAGGACACTACCGACCATTCTCGCGAGTCTGGCGTCCGTCCGCATCCGAAATTTCGGCCGGCCGCGGCCCGCGTCCTCCAGGAGACGAGCCATGAGCGCACAACCGCAGTATCCGTCCCAGCCGGCCAACCTGGGCATGCAGGTCACCACCTTCGAAAACCCGATGGGCATCGACGGCTTCGAATTCGTCGAATTCGCCGCGCCGGCCGGGCAGGGCGAACAGCTGCACGCCTACTTCCGCAGCATGGGCTTCAGCGCGGTGCTGCGCCATCGCAGCCGCGCGATCACCGTGTACCGGCAGGGCGGGGTCAACTTCCTGGTCAACGAGGAGCCGGATTCCTTCGCCGCCGACTTCGCCGCCGCGCACGGCCCCTGCGCCTGCGGCTTCGCGATCCGCTTCCGGCATCCGGCCGACGAGGTGTTCGCCAAGGTGCTGGGCAACGGCGGCGAAGCCATCGCCGACAAGGCCGACACGCGCGCGGTGCCGGCGCCGGTGGTCAAGGGCATCGGCGACTGCATGCTGTACCTGGTCGACCGCTATGGCGAAAAGGGGTCGGTGTACGCCGATTTCGAACCGGTGCCCGGCGCCGAGCCGCATCCGGCCGGCTTCGGCCTGACCTTCATCGACCACCTGACCCACAACCTGTACTTCGGCAACATGCAGCGCTGGTCGGACTACTACGAGCGCCTGTTCAACTTCCGCGAGATCCGCTACTTCGACATCAAGGGCGCCAAGACCGGGCTGACCTCCAAGGCGATGACCGCGCCGGACGGCGTGGTGCGCATCCCGCTCAACGAATCGTCCGACCCGAAGAGCCAGATCAACGAATACCTGGACGCTTACCACGGCGAAGGCATCCAGCACATCGCCTGCTTCACCGACGACATCTACGAGACGGTGGAGCGCATGCGCGCGGCCGGGGTCGAGTTCCTGGATACGCCGGACGCGTACTTCGAGGTGATCGACCAGCGCATCCCCAACCACGGCGAAGATGTGCCGCGGCTGGCCCGGAACAAGATCCTGATCGACGCCGACCTGGAGACCAAGCAGCGCAAGCTGCTGCAGATCTTCACCCAGAACTGCATCGGCCCGATCTTCTTCGAGATCATCCAGCGCAAGGGCAACGAGGGCTTCGGCGAAGGCAACTTCCAGGCCCTGTTCGAGAGCATCGAGCGCGACCAGATGAAGCGCGGCGTGCTCTGACGCGACACCGCGGAGAACGCTGATAAGCGCATGAGCCCCTCTCCCATCGGGAGAGGGGTTGGGGTGAGGGTACGGTGGCGTCATGACCGTGAAGCCGCCATTGCCTACAGCGACGCTCGGAAACGCCCGCAGGTTGCGCCATGCCATGACCGATGCGGAACGAAAGCTCTGGCAGTATCTGCGCGGCGGGCGTCTGCTCGGTCTGAAATTCCGCAGACAGCACCTGGTTCCACCTTACGTTGTCGATTTCTACTGCGAAGCGCTGAAACTTGTCGTCGAACTGGATGGCTCGCAACATTCGACAGAGGTCGATGCCGAGCGAACTCGTTACCTGCAGGCGCAAGGAATGCACGTACTGCGCTTCTGGAACAACGATGTAATGCTACAACCGGACGCAGTACTGGAGTCGATTCTGGGCTTTGCCAGCGTCCGCACCCTCACCCCAACCCCTCTCCCAGTGGGAGAGGGGCTTTCAGAGCTAGAGTCCACGCCATGAACATCCAGCATCACGGCTACCAATCCGGCTTCGGCAACGAATTCGCCACCGAAGCCGTGCCCGGTGCGCTGCCGCAGGGGCAGAACTCGCCGCAGCGCGTGGCCCATGGCCTGTACGCCGAGCAGCTGTCCGGCACCGCGTTCACCGCGCCGCGCGGCGTCAACCGGCGCAGCTGGCTGTACCGGATCCGCCCGGCGGCGGTGCATGGCGCATTCGCCGCGTACACGCAGGCCGGCGGCTTCCATAACGACTTCAACGCCGGGCCGGTGTCGCCGGACCAGTTGCGCTGGAGTCCATTGCCGCTGCCGCAGGCGCCGGTGGATTTCGTCGACGGCCTGTACACGGTGGCCGGCAACGGCTCGGCCGAGGCGCAGCATGGCGTGGCGGTGCATCTGTACGCGGCGAACGCCTCGATGCAGGACCGTTTCTTCTACAACGCCGACGCCGAGCTGCTGATCGTGCCGCAACTCGGGCGGCTGCAGCTGTGCACCGAACTGGGCACGCTCGAGGTCGAGCCGCAGGAGATCGCGGTGATCCCGCGCGGCGTGCGTTTCCGCGTCGCGCTGCCCGACGGACAGGCGCGCGGCTACGTGTGCGAGAACTTCGGCGCACTGTTGCGGCTGCCCGACCTGGGGCCGATCGGCGCCAACGGCCTGGCCAATCCGCGCGACTTCCTCACCCCGGTGGCCGCCTACGAAGACGACGAAGGCGAGTTCGAACTGATCGCCAAGTTCCAGGGTCACCTGTGGCGCGCGCCGATCGGGCATTCGCCGCTGGACGTGGTCGCCTGGCACGGCAACTACGCGCCGTACAAGTACGACCTGCGTCGTTTCAACACGATCGGTTCGATCAGTTTCGACCATCCCGATCCGAGCATCTTCACCGTGCTCACCGCGCCCAGCGACACGCCGGGCACCGCCAACCTGGACTTCGCGATCTTCCCGCCGCGCTGGCTGGTGGCGCAGCACACGTTCCGCCCGCCGTGGTTCCACCGCAACGTGGCCAGCGAGTTCATGGGCCTGGTGCACGGCGTCTACGATGCCAAGGCCGAAGGCTTCGCGCCGGGCGGCGCCTCGCTGCACAACTGCATGAGCGGGCATGGCCCGGACGCGGCCACCTTCGACAAGGCCTCGCAGGCGGACCTGTCGCGGCCGGACGTCATCGCCGACAGCATGGCCTTCATGTTCGAGACCCGCGCGGTGCTGCGCCCGACCGCGCAGGCGCTGGCCGCCGCGCACCGGCAGCGCGACTACCAGCAGTGCTGGCAGGGCCTGCGGCGCAATTTCCAAGCGCCCTGAGCGGCGCGGTGTGTGGCGTACCGGCCCTCCCGCACTGCGGACCGCGGGCCAGCGCCTGCAGCAGCGCGCTTAGGCGGTTCCCAGTTCCAGCGACGCGCGCGGCGGGGTGGCAGCACTTGTAGCGTGCGCTGCGCGTAGCGCCGGAGGTCGTTTTCCGCGCGCCCCGACTAGGTCGCGCACCGGTCCGCGCCGACCGAGGGTCAGCAGTAGGGCGGTGCGCTCAGGCGGCTTCCAGCGACGCGTGCAGCGGCGCGGGCAGCACTTCCAATACGCGCTCGCGGATGCGCTGCGCGTAGCGCTCGGAGGTCATTTCCGGCATCGCGCGCAGGGCGTTCGCGATCGCCTGCAGTGTGGTGGCGTCCTCGCGCGCATCGCGCAACTGCTGCTGCAGCGGGCGCGAGGCCGGGTGGCGCTGCAGTTGCAGCAGGTCGAGCAGATACATGCGCGCGTTGAGCAGCGCGCGGCGCGGATCCGCTGGCGCCGCGGCCGGGGCTGCCGGAGCGGCGACCGGTGCGGCGGCGCGGCCATCGTCCAGATAGCCCTGCTGCAAGAGCGCCTGCACGATCGCCGCGGCGTTGCTGCCGCCCAGCGCGGCCAATTCCTCGACGCTGCGCTGGCCATCGGCCAGGATCAACACGCGCCGCTGGCGCATGTCCAGTGGCGCGGCGTGGGATTGCGGTGCCGCGAGGGCGAGGGCGGTCTTGCGCGGATGCATGGCAGTGGTACCGGAAGAGGCGCAGCTTCGCCTTTGGCGGTGAAACGCTGATGACAGGCGATGCGCGCTGCGCGGCGGCGAGTCGCGTGCGGGTACGAGGCAAGGCCAGTGTGAGGAGGGAAACTTCGTCTACGCACGGGTGGCGATGCCTCCCTCCTGGGATGCCGGACGAATGCGATGCGCCGCATGTGCAGCAGCGTTCGCCGGCACCATCAACATCAACATCAACGCCACAACCACAACCACAACCACAACGACAACGACAACGACAACGACAACGGCAGCCAAGACCAATGCCAAGGCGCAGTTACAGCGCAGCCACGGGCACGGCTACGGCTAAGTCAAAGCCAAAGCCAAAGCTGCTGAGCCGGGTGGCGATAGCGAGGACGATGGCGGACCTGCGTCGTGATTCCGCAACGCCAGCCAGTGCATGCATCCGCCGCGCGCGCTAGCCTATGCGCTGCTCTTGCGAGGAACTGCGATGAAGCCGACCCTGCCCGCCGCCGCATTGCTGCTGCTCGCGCTGAGCGCTTGCGACACATCGCCGCCAGCATCGCCGCCGTCGGCGTCAGCGCCCGCCGCGGCGAACGACGACGCCTTGCCGCCGCCGCCACTGGACCAACCCGATACCGACGTGCCGCCGGCGCAGGCCCCGGCGGCGGCGATACCGCCGGAGATGGCGCCGGCCGAGCGCCAGCTGGCCCGCGCCAATGGCTACGGCGACCTGCGCCTGGGCATGAGCGCGGCGCAAGCGCGCACGGCATGGGGCGGCGAGCTCGACGGCCAGCCCGGTGAGCCTGGCGGCTGCTATGTCCTCAGGCCGCGCTGGGCCAAGGGCGGCAACGACTTCGGCCTGATGTTCGAAGCCGACAAGCTGGTGCGCTATGACGTGCGCACTCCCAAGGAGACCGCGCCGGGCGGCGGCAAGGTCGGCATGGACTTGGCGCAGCTGCGCGCGCTGTATGCCGGGCGCCTTGAGGAGCAGCCGCACAAGTACATCGAAGGCGGCAAGATCCTGCGCATCTCCAGCGCCGCCGGAGAGTCCGGCGTGCTGGTATTCGAGATCGACGCCGCGGGCAAGGCCAGCGCCTGGCGCGTCGGCCTGCCGCCGCAGGTGGACTACGTCGAAGGCTGCGGCTAGCCGAGTCGCTGCAGGAGCGGCGCCGTCGCGAAGGGATATCGCGATGGATTTAACGAAAGCGCGTTGGGGGCCGATGGTCCAGCTACAGGAGCCACTCCCACAGCGCACCCAGCCAGTGCAGCGGCTTGACCGGCGCCTAGTGCACGAGGACAAGCTGGTCGATCAGATCAGCGCGACTTTGTAGGAGCGGTTTCAACCGCGACAGATACCGCGTAAGACGACGGGCTTCGGCAGACAGGCTGCGTAGCAGTCGAGGCTGAAGCCCCTCCCGCAGTGCACCCAACCAGCGCACCGCGGCTTTGCAGGAGCGGTTTCAACCGCGACAGGTACCGCGACGAGGCAAAAGGATTCGGCAGCTGACGGGACTGAAGCCTCCTTCACAGTCCAGTCTGGCAGGCTCGCCGCAAGTCCCTGTGGGAGCGACTTCAGTCGCGACGAGCGAAGCGGTGGACCTGAAGCTCCAGGACAGCCGTCTGAACTGATGGCACCAGGCCATCCGGAACCCTGCTGCAATTGTGCCTTCCAACCTGACGGCCCCTCACAGGCACGGTTCTGGTTGTCTTCGGTTTGCGACCGTGACCCGCGCTTGGCCAGGAGGACCGCCTGACCACGGATCGCCCCGCCATTACCACGATGACGACCGCATCATCCGCGCTGAGCATAGAATCGCGCATCGTAACGGCGAGGGGATGGGCGATGGCGAGCGCGATCGGCTTGGTGCTGGTGGGACTGCTGTTGCTGGCCTTGGGCGGCGACTCGATCGTCAAGGCGGCGTCCGGCCTGGCGCAGCGCTGCGGCGCCTCGCCGTTCGTCGCCGGCCTGCTGCTGGTGGCGTTCGGCACCTCGTTGCCGGAACTGGCGGTCAATGCGCGCGCCTACGCGGTCGGCGCGCAGGACCTGGCGCTGGGCAATGCGGTCGGCAGCAACCTGGCCAACCTGGGCCTGACCCTGGCGTTGGCCGCGCTGGCGGCGCCGCTACTGGTACGCACGCGGATGCTGGCGCCGTTGCTGGTGGTGCTGGCGGTGGCGACGCTGGCGCTGATCGGCTTCGGCCTGGATGGGGCGATCGCGCGCTGGGAAGGCGCGCTGCTGTTGCTGGGTTTCGTCGGCGTGCTGGTGTTCCTGTTGCGCCGCGCGCGCAGCGAGGACGCCGCGCGCCAGCTCGGCCTGTCCGGCTATGCGGTGACCCGCACCGCGCTCGGCCTGAATCTGCTGCGCCTGCTGATCGCGATCGCGCTGCTGTATTTCGGCGCCAAGCTGGTGGTCGATGCGGCGCCGCGGCTCGGCGCCGCCTGGGGCCTGTCGCCGTTGCTGGTCGGCCTGCTGCCGGTCGCGATCGGCACCGCGCTGCCGGAAGCCGCCGCCGCGATCGCCGCGGCGCGGCGCGGGCAGGGCGACATGGTGGTCGGGCACGTGCTCGGCTCCAGCCTGTTCAACCTGCTGGTGGTGATCGGCGGCATGGCGGCGCTGCGTCCGCTGCCGTTGCCGGCGTCGTTCGTGCGCCTGGAACTGCCGGCGGCGGTCGCGCTCAGCGTGGTGCTGTACCCGATGCTGCGCGGCGACATGCGCATCAGCCGCGGCGAAGGCGCGGTGCTGCTGGTCGCGTTCCTGGCTTGGGTGGGGCTGGAAGTGGCGTTGGTGGGGTGAGGCGGTGTGTCGGGACCAGGGACCGGGGACCGGGGACCCGGAAAGCGGAGGCTGGTTGTTGGCTGGAGCCTGCAGCCAAGCGACGCCACTTGTAGGAGCGGCTTCAGGCGCGACAGGGCGTTACCGGTAATGCGCGGTCGCGGCTGAAGCCGCTCCTACAGGGTGCTGTGTCAACGTGGCACATGCGGGTCGGAATCTTCTAGCGCTCGTCCTGTTGCGCCGGCGGCGGCAGCCCTTCCTTGTCGGCGTGGTCGCTGCCCGGCACCTGCGGGCGCTGTTCCATCATCAGCGACAGCGCGGCCTTGGCCATCATGTGCGCGCTGATCGGGGCGGTGATGAACAGGAACGCGGTGATCAGCAGTTCGCGCGGTTGCGGGTCCTGGCCCAGGAACAGGTGGTAGCCGACCGAGGCCAGCAGCACGCAGCCCACGCCCAGGGTGCTGGCCTTGGTCGGCGCGTGCAGGCGCTTGAAGAAGTCCGACAGCTTCACCAGCCCCAGCGCGCCGAGCAGGATGAAGAAGCAGCCGACGATCAGCAGCAGCGACAGCCCGACCTGCAGCAGCCCGATCATTCGACGATGTCCCGGCGCAATACGAACTTGCTCAGCACCACGGTGCTGCCGAAGCCGAGCATGGCGATCACCAGCGCGGCCTCGAAATAGATCGGCGAATCCAGGTACATGCCGAACAGCATCAGCTCGGCGATCGCGGTCACCGACAGCGTGTCCAGCGCCAGGATGCGGTCGGGCACCGTCGGCCCGCGCAGCAGCCGCCACAGCGCCAGCAGCATCGCCAGCGCCACCACGTGCATGCACACGGCGATGGTGCCCTCGATGAACATGTGGCCGGTCATGGGAAGATCTCCATCAGGGGCGCTTCGTAGCGCGTCTTGATCTGCCGGATCACTGTCTCGGCGTCGTCCAGGTGCAACACGTGCACCAGCAGATACTTGCGGTCGTCCGACAGCGCCGCCGACACCGTGCCCGGGGTCAGCGTGATCATGCTGGTCAGCGCGGCGATACCGTGGATGTTGGCGATGTCCAGCGGCACCCAGATGAAACCGGGATGGATCCGCGATTCCGGGCCCAGCACCTGCAGCGCCACCACCACGTTGGAGCGCACGATGTCCCAGGCGACCACGCACAGCATCTTCGGCACCGGGCGCAGCGAGCCGATGCGTGCGAACTCGCGGTCCAGGCGCGCGGCGAACAGCGGCACCGCCACGCCCAGCAGCGCGCCCAGCACCACCTGGGCCAGGCTGAAGCTGTCGCTCATCAGCAGCCAGAACACGGTGACGGTGACGCTCAGCGGCCACGAAGGGAACAGGCGGCGCAACCAGGGACGGCGCATGTCAGGGCTCCCGCAACGCCGGCGCGACGGCGCGCAGCTGGGTGGCGTAGTCGGCCGGGCGCAGCAGCTGCGCCGCGGCGGCCTCGGTATAGCGCAGCATCGGCCCGGCGGCGATGGTCATCGCCACGCCGTAGCCGAGCAGCAGCAGCGTCGCCGCGGTTTCCAGCGGCCGCGCGCGCGCCTTGCGCGGTTGCCGCTGCGGCCGCTGTTCGAGGCTGTCGTCGTCGAGGCGCTGGTCGCCCGGCACGCGCCAGAACAGGCGCACGCCGGCGCGGGTCAGGCCCATGATCACCATCAGGCTGCTGAGCAGCACCGCCGCCCACACCGGGCCGACGCTGGCCGCGGGCGTGGCGCCCAGGATCGCGACCTTGGCCAGGAACCCGGACAGCGGCGGCAGGCCGGCGATCGACACCGCCGCGATCAGGAACAGCACGCCGGGCACGGTCTTGCCCGGCAGCGGCGCGATCACTTCCTTGCGGTCGCTGGCGTCGCCGCGGCGGCGCCGGATCAGGTCGGCGATCAGGAACAGCGCCGCGGCGACGAAGCTGCTGTGCGCCAGGTAGTACAGGCCGGCGCCGAGCGTGCCCGGCGCGTCCAGCGCGAAGGCGATGAACAGCGTCGCCGCCGACACGATCACCAGATAGCCGACCAGCACCCGCAGGCGCACCGCGGCCAGCACCCCGAGCGCGGCCAGCAGCAGCGTGCCGATGCCCAGCCACAGCAGCCAGTCGCGGCCATAGCCGGCCAGCGCCTGCGCCTGGTTGCCCAGGATCAGCGTGCTGACCCGCAGCACCGCGTACAGCCCGACCTTGGTCATGATCACGAACAGCGCCGCCACCGGCGCCGGCGCCCGCGCATAGGTTTCCGGCAGCCACAGGTACAGCGGCAGCAGCGCGGCCTTGGCGCAGAACACCAGCAGCAACAGGCCGAAGGTAGCCTTGATCAGGCGCAGGTTCTCCGGCGGCGCCTGCGCGATGCGCTGCGACAGCTCGGCCATGTTCAGCGAGCCGAGCAACGCGTACAGCAGGCCCAGCGCGATCAGGAACAGGGTGGAGGAGGTGACGTTGAACACCACGTAGTGGAAGCCCACGCGCAGGCGCAGGCCGCGCCCGCCGCTGAGCAGCAGGCCGTAGGAGGCGATCAGCATCACCTCGAAGAACACGAACAGGTTGAACACGTCGCCGGTCAGGAACGCGCCGTTGAGGCCGACCAGCTGGAACTGGAACAGCGCGTGGAAGTGCGGCGCGCGCCGGTCCCAGCCGGCGCAGGCGTGCAGCAGGCAGGCCGCGGCGAGCAGGGTGGTGGTCAACAGCATCCACGCCGACAGGCGGTCGGCCATCAGCGCGATGCCCAGCCGCGAAGGCCAGTCGCCGAGCAGGTACACCTGCACCTGGCCGTCGCCGGCGCGCACGAACAGCGCGATCACCGCCGCGGCCAGCGCCGCCATCGACGTCCATGCCACCGCGCGGCGCGCGTGGCGCCCGTAGCGGCGGTGCTCGACGAACAGCGACAGGGCGGCGCCGAGCAGCGGGATCAGGATCGGCAGGATCACCAGATGGTTCATAGCGCGCTGCCGCCATCGTGATCGACGCGCGCATCGACATGGTCGCTGCGGTTGTCGCCGCGGCTGCGCATCGCCAGCACGATGCTGACCGCGGTCATCGCGAAGGCGATCACGATCGCGGTCAGCACCAGCGCCTGCGGCAGCGGATCGGCGTGCTCGGCCAGGGTCGGCGCGATACCGTCGCGCAGCACCGGCGCCTTGCCCTGTACCAGCCGCCCGCCGGCGAAGATCAGCAGGTTGGTGGCGTAGGACAGCACGGTCATGCCCAGGATCACGTCGAAGCTGCGCGCGCGCAGCAGCAGGTACACGCCGACCGCGGTCAGCACGCCGATGGCGCTCGCCAGTGCCAGTTCCATCAGCGCATCTCCCCGGTGCGTGCCGAGCGCTGCGCCGGATCGATCTGGCCGCGCTGCGACGCGCGGGTGCGCGAAGGCTTGACCGTGCCCATCATCGACAGGGTCAGCATGGTGCCGCCGAACACCACCAGGTACACGCCGGTATCGAAGCCCAGCGCGCTGGCCAGCGGGATGTCGCCGATCAACGGCAACTGCAGGTCGTAGTGGCCGCTGGTCAGGAACGGCACGCCGAACAGCATCGAGGCCATGCCGCTGAGTGCGGCCAGCAGCAGGCCCAGGCCGATGCAGCGGATGTAGTCGAAGCCGAAGCGCGACTCCACCGAGGCGGCGCCCTGGATCACGTACTGGATCAGCAGCGGCACCGCCAGCACCAGTCCGGCGACGAAGCCGCCGCCGGGCGCGTTGTGGCCGCGCAGGAACAGGAAGATCGACACGGTGAGGGTCAGCGGGAACATCAGCTGCGCCAGATCGGCCGGCACCGGCAGCTTGATCGGCGGGCCGGGCATCACCTTCTCCGGCGCCATCCGCGCGCGCCGCAGCAGCGCATGCACCACCAGCGCGGCGATGCCGAACACGGTGATCTCGCCGAAGGTGTCGAAGCCGCGGAAGTCGACCAGGATCACGTTGACCACGTTGCGCCCATAGGCTTCCGGCAGCGCGCGCTGCAGCAGCTCGCCGGCCATCGTCGATGCCGGCCGGGTCATCACCGAATACGCCAGCAAGGCCATGCCGGTGCCGGCGGCGATCGCCAGCGTCGCATCGCGCAGCTTGCGCCAGCGCTGCGGCTCGACCGGAGAGGCCTTGGGCAGGTAGTTCATCGCCAGCAGCATCAGCACCAGCGTCACCATCTCCACCAGCAACTGGGTCAGCGCCAGGTCCGGCGCCGACAGGAACACGAACACCAGGCTCACGCCCAGGCCGCTGCCGCCGATCACCAGCACCGCCAGCAGCCGCTGCCGGTACAGGAACAGCGTGGCCAGCGCGCAGCTGACGATCAGCAGCCACAGCCCCCAGCCCAGCAACGGCATCGGCTGCGGGGCCGGCCACTGGTTCCACAGCGGCGGCGCGGCGACGAACGGCGCCGCCGCGACCACCACCGCGCTCAGCAGCAGCCAGCGTAGGCTGCGCTGCAGGCTGCCGTTGGTCAGCAGCCGGGTGAAGCGCGCGGCGACGCCGAACAGCGCTTCCACATGCCAGTGGAAGACCCGCTTGCCCAGCGAGCGACGCGCCTCGGTGTACAGCGCGGTCAGCTTGCGCAGGCCGAAGTACAACGCCACCCCGCCGACCACGCCGGCGAAACTCATCGCCAGCGGCGCGTTCCAGCCGTGCCACACCGCCAGGCTGTAGGCGGGCAGCGCCTCGCCGAGGATGGAGTGCGCGGCGGTGCGCAGCACCGGCGCCACGGTCAGCGCCGGTACCACGCCGACCGCCACGCACAGCAGCACCAGGATGTCCACCGGGATTCTCATCCAGCGCGGCGGCTCGTGCGGCATCGCGTCCAACTGCCGTGGCCCGCTGCCGAAGAAGGTCTCGTAGACGAAGCGCAGGCTGTAGGCGACGCCGAACACGCCGGCCAGCAGCGCCGCGGTGGCGGTGAACACGCGCATCGCCGCCGGGCCGCCGGCCTCCAGCGCCTGCGCGAAGAACATTTCCTTCGACAGGAAGCCGTTGAGCAGCGGGATGCCGGCCATCGACAGCGAGGCGATGATCGCCAGCGCGCTGGTGAACGGCATCCAGCGGCGCAGGTTGCCGAGCCGGCGCATGTCGCGGGTATGCGTCTCGTGGTCGATGATGCCGGCGGCCATGAACAGCGAGGCCTTGAACACCGCGTGGTTGAGGATGTGGAACACGCCGGCCACCACCGCCATCGGCGTGGACAGCCCGAACAGCATGGTGATCAGGCCCAGGTGCGAGATCGTCGAATACGCGAGCAGGCCTTTCAGGTCGTGCTGGAAGATCGCCAACCAGGCGCCGGCCAGCAGCGTGATCGCGCCGACGCCGCTGACCGTGTAGAAGAACAGGTCGCTGCCGGCCAGCGCCGGATGCAGCCGCGCCAGCAGGAACACGCCGGCCTTGACCATGGTCGCCGAATGCAGATAGGCCGACACCGGCGTGGGCGCGGCCATTGCGTGCGGCAGCCAGAAATGGAACGGGAACTGCGCGCTCTTGGTGAAGATGCCGAGCAGGATCAGCCCCAGCGCCCACGGATACAGCGCACTGGCGCGGATCGCCTCGCCGGCGGCGAGCACCGCATCGAGCTGGTAGCTGCCGACGATGCGCCCGAGCAGCAGGATGCCGCCGAGCAACGCCAGGCCGCCGCCGCCGGTGATCACCAGGGCCATGCGCGCGCCGTCGCGCGCGTCCTTGCGATGCGACCAGAAGCCGATCAGCAGGAACGAACTGATGCTGGTCAACTCCCAGAACACCATCAGCAGCAACAGGTTGCCGGCGATCACCATGCCCAGCATCGCGCCCATGAACAGCAGCAGATAGCCGTAGAAGCGCGCCACGTTCTCGCGCGCGCCGAGGTAGTAGTGCGCGTACATCACCACCAGCGCACCGATCGCCAGCACCAGCCCCGCGAACATCCACGCCAGCCCGTCCAGGCGCAGCGAGAACGTCAATCCGATCTGCGGCAGCCAGGCGTGGTCGGCGCGCACGATGCCGCCGTCCAGCACGGTCGGCGTCAGCATGCCCAGCAGCACCAGCCCGGCCAACGGCGCGGCCGCGGCGACCCAGGCCAGAGTGGCGCGCGAACGATGGCGCAGGGCGACGATGGCCGCCGCCATCAGGAACGGCAAGGCCAGCAGGATGTCCAGGACGGGGATCATGCAGGGAATGCGAGATTCGCGAGCAGGAGCCCGAGTGTAACAGGCGCATCCCGGCGCTGGCCTGCGATGGTGGTCGGCGCATGCGAGGTCATTGCGCCACGATAGCGCAGGCGGGGTGATGCGTTTGCGAGCGCCGCGCCGCAGGCATTGGGCGTGGCGGCGCGCGCTCGCTATGCTTGTGCGATGACCGACGCGCCTGCCATTGCCGCTTCCTCCACGCTTGCACACGATACGGGCGCGCGCGTGGCGCTGCTGTTCGGCGGCAGCGGCCAGATCGGCGAGCGCGTGGTGCAGGGCTTGCTGGCCGCCGGCTGGCAGGTGCATGCGTTCTCGCGCAAGCCACAGCCGCCGCGCGACGGCCTGCATTGGCACCTGGGCGAACTGGGCGCGCTGCAGGCGCCGCCGCTGCAGGTCGATGCGATCTTCAGCTGCGGCCCGCTGGATGCGTTCGCCGACTGGTACCGGCGAACGCCGCTGTCCGCGTCGCGCGTGGTCGCGTTCGGTTCCACCAGTCTGGAGGTCAAGCGCGATTCGCTGGACGCCGCCGAGCGCGACGTCGCGCGGCGTCTGCGCGAGGCCGAGGCCACGCTGTTCGCCGTCGCCGCCGAGCGCGCCGCCGCCGCCACCGTGCTGCGCCCGACCCTGGTCTACGGCGCCGGCCGCGACCGCACGCTGAGCGCGATCGCGGCCCTGGCACAGCGCAGCGGCTGGTTCGTGCTGCCGCGCAGCGCGCAAGGCCTGCGCCAGCCGGTGCACGTGCAGGACCTGGCCGAGGCGGCGCTGGCGGTGCTGGCGCATCCGGCCACGCATGGCCGCAGCTATGCGCTGGGCGGCGGCGAGGTGCTCAGTTATCGCGAGATGGTGCGGCGGGTGCTGGCCGCATTGCAGCCGCCTGCGCGGCTGCTGTCGCTGCCGCATGCGGTGTTCGCGCTGGCCCTGCGCATCGCCCATGCCGGCGGCCGCCTGCGCGGCATGAACCGCGCCGCGCTGCAGCGCATGGGCGAGGACCTGGTGTTCGACCTGGCGCCGGCGCAGCGCGATTTCGGCTATGCGCCGCGCGCGTTCGCGCCGGATGCGGGAATGCTAGGTTTGCCGCGCTGAGGCAGACGCAGACGCGGCGCCTGGCTCAGTAGCGCCAGCCCATGCGCCGATAGACCTTGGCCAGCACCCACGCCGGTCCGATCAGCAGATACACCAGGTCGGTGAGGAAGCTGGGCTTGTGGCCTTCCAGCTTGTGCCCGACGAACTGCGCGATCCAGGCCACCACGAACACGCCCAGTGCCAGCCACAGCAGGCCGTGCAGGCCGAGGTGCGCCTCCAGCAGCCGGCACAGGCAGCCGCAGAAGAAGAACGCCGCCAGCATGCCGTAGCCCAGCGGCCGCGACAGCCGGTTGTAGAACATCCACGCCGCGAACATGCCCAGCGCCGCCCACAGCCCGCTCTGGAACCAGCTGCCGCCGACCGGGATGCACCACAGCAGCGCCACTACCGACCACAGGATCGCCGGCACCGCCAGCACATGGATGCGCTGGTTGGCGACATTGCGGTGATCGTCGGAATAGCTGGCGAAGTAGCGGTCGATCGGGCGCGCGTAGGCGGTGGTATCCATCTTCCCTCCCAGGAACCGGGCCAGCATAGCGCCATCGGCGTGGCGATGCGGAGACGGCGGTGCGGGTCGGGAGCCGCCCGAAATCCGGTGGGAGCGACTTCAGTCGCGACGAACGAAGCGCTGGATATCCGCGACTGGAAAAGCGTCGGGCTGAAGCCCGTCTATAAGGCAAGCACATCGAAGCCCAGCATCGACTGCGCTTGCGCAAGGGCTGTTGCGGATTTTGCGTTGTCCCTCGCTCCGGGGGCGACGCCATCGGGTGGTCCAGAAGGCCATCCCCCATAGATTGCCGCGCTTCCTGGATGATCATGTGATGCGGCTTGCTGTGGGATCGCTGGCGTCGCCTGAGTCGCTGTGGGGCTCTTATCGTCTGGGTATCGCCTACTTGCCAGCCCTCGAAGCGGCCATGATCGAAGTCCTGGTCTATTTGGTTGTGAATCCAGAGTCGTTACAGTCAAATTCCATTGGAGAAAACGTCCAGCTGCTGAGGCTCTACCCAGCCCTGGGCGCAGTCGCCTTCAGGGCGTGCGCCGTCTATCAGTGCGCATGCCTTGCCGCTTTTGTGCTGCGCGACGAAGGTGATCGGGCGGTCACCATACTGGTTGCAGATCGGCTTGCCTCGGCACGCGGGGATGCTGGCGACGGGGAGGCCCACCACGTAGTAGTAGGCCGATTGCTGGCCGGCACGCGCCGTCGCCTGCACGCACACGAATTGTCCATCGGAGAGGTGTGCATTGATCTGGGCTTTGCTGCCGGTCACCGGCAGGGTATCCAGCAGGGGCGCATCGGGTTCGGAAACGCCTGCGAAGAAGCCCTCCGCACTACAGTTCGGGGACAGCTCGATGTCGTAGAAGTCGCCGGCTTCCATATTGCCTGCTGTGCAGCCGCGTCCCTTGGAAGCGTCCTCGCACTGGACGTGCAGGGCTTTCGCGAAATTGGCGAGATCGTCGCCTTGCGAGGCGTCGGCAGGCAATGCCGCTGGTGGAGCGACCGACGCCTGCTCCTTCGATGTGTCCGGGTGCGTGGCAGCGGCAGCATTCATGCTGGTAGGGCGATTGCATCCAACCAATCCAATGACCGGCAGAGACAGCGCCAGAAAGAGAGCGTGGCGAAAGTAGCCAGACAAGTTGCTCATAAGAAGCAGAAACTCGGAAGCAAGGGAGAAGATTCGCAGCGAACTGCGGTGCTCTGCGCGTGACTGGTGCAGTGGAGCTTTGGCCCGTAGGTCTTTCCTTATCCTCATGGAGATCCATCGAGGGTGCTGCGTGTCCTTCGGTTCACAGGGATTGATCGTCCACCTTCACCAAGGTCCAACACGGGCGCTGGGCGAAGTGGTAGACCTGCTGATCGCTGGTGTCGGCCTTGCGGACCAGCACCTGGCGGCCGTCGGCGTTCTCGGAGACGACGACCTCGCGGCCGCCGCGACGCGCTTCATCCAGAGTCGGGATCACCGGCCACTCGACCTCGGCCAGCGGGACCTCGCGGCTCACCGGCGCCGGCTCGGGCTGGGCGCCCGGGTCGACACTGATCATCGTCAGCGGGTTGGCCGTGGCCTTTTCCTGCACCGCGATGTCGGCGCTGAACCGCTGGAGGAAACTGCCGAAATCGGCATCCGGGCAGCGGGGCGCGGCCTGGGCGGGGGCGGCGGCCGTCGCGGAGGGCAGCGAGGTGACGGCCGTGGACTCGCCCTGCTGCGGCTTACACGCGGCAAGGAGCAGGCTAAGCGCGAGAGCGGTCGAAAGCATGCGTGCTAAGACCAACGGATCCTCCTGATCTGGTTGGATGGCATGACCCCAGTGGGGTGAGCAGCTTATGGAGGCGGGGTAAAGAGCCAGTGATCCGCCGACGTGGCGGTGCGGCTGGATTGGCGGCGTGTGCTCGTGGCTCAGGCGTCCGTCGCCGCGCCAGGTAAGGCCAGCACCAGACGGGAGGTGCTGGCGAGCACGGACCCGGAGGGCCTGCGCAAACCCAGGCCCAGCCCTTGCGGCGCGCCGTTGGAGCCTCAGTCGATCGAGATGCCCGCCAGCCGCTGCAGCGCCTCGGCGTACTTGGCGCGGGTGCGGTCGATCACGTCCTGCGGCAGGCTGGGGCCGGGCGCGGTCTTGCCCCAGTCCAGCGTCTCCAGGTAGTCGCGCACGAACTGCTTGTCGTAGCTCGGCGGGCTGGTGCCCACGTCGTACTCGTCGGCCGGCCAGTAGCGCGAGGAATCCGGGGTCAACATCTCGTCCATGATGTACAGGCGGCCGTCGGCGTCGGTGCCGAATTCGAACTTGGTGTCGGCCAGCAGGATGCCGCGTTCGGCAGCGAAATCGGCGGCGAAGCGGTAGATGCGCAACGTGGCGTCGCGCACGCGCTCGGCCAGCTCGGCGCCGACGGTCTTGACCATCGCGTCGAAGTCGATGTTCTCGTCGTGGTCGCCGACCGCGGCCTTGGTCGAGGGGGTGAAGATCGGTTCGGCCAGTTTCTCGGCCTGGCGCAGGCCGTCGGGCAGTTCGATGCCGCTGACCTTGCCGGTGCGCTGGTAATCCTTCCAGCCGCTGCCGATCAGGTAGCCGCGCGCGATCGCCTCCACCGGCACCGGCTTGAGCTTCTTGGTCACCACCGCGCGCCGGGCGTACAGCGCCGCGTCCACGCCGGCCGGCAGCACCGCGGCCACGTCGATGCCGGTGAGGTGGTTGGGCATCAGGTGCTCGGTCTTCTTGAACCAGAAGTTGGAGACCTGGCACAGCATCTCGCCCTTGCCGGGAATGGGGTCGGGCAGCACCACGTCGAAGGCGGACAGGCGGTCGGTGGCGACCATCAGCAGGTAGTCCCCGGGCGGGGCGTCGGCCGGCAGGCGCTCGCGGGGAATATCGAATACGTCGCGGACCTTGCCCCGGTGACGCAACGGCAGGCCGGGCAGATCGGATTGCAACAGCGTGGTGGACACAGGCGCTCCTACGGACTTCGCAATGGCGGCTGTCCCGGGACCCGGCGGGCCCGCGGCTCGACAGCGGGCCGCGTAGTGTACGGCCGGAAAGGCCCGCTGTGCCGTAAAATACGAGGCCTTGTCCGCCGAGCCCGCCCTCGCCCATGCACTGGTACGGAAAACTGCTCGGCGCGATCGTCGGGGCACTGCTGTTCCGGCCCAATCCGGTGTTCGGCGCGGCGCTCGGGCTGCTGGTCGGGCACGCCTTCGACGCCGACTGGTTCAAGCTCGGCCAGCGCGACGACCCGTACCGCGAGCTGGGCGTGACCCGCGACGCCACCGATGCCGAGATCGAGCTGGCCTACCGCCGGCTGATCTCCCAGTACCACCCCGACAAGGTCGCCGGCGCCAGCCCGGAGCTGCGCGCGCGGGCCGAGAAGAAGGCCAGCCAGCTCAACACCGCCTACGACCGTATCCGCACCCTGCGCAAGCGCTGAGACCTTCGCCATGTCCGACTGCATCATCTCCCCGTCCATCCTCTCCGCCGATTTCGCCCGCCTCGGCGAGGAAGTGGACAACGTCCTCAAGGCCGGCGCCGACTGGATCCATTTCGACGTGATGGACAACCACTACGTGCCGAACCTGACCATCGGCCCGATGGTGTGCCAGGCGCTGCGCAAGCACGGCGTCACCGCGCCGATCGACGTGCACCTGATGGTCGAGCCGGTGGACCGGCTGATCCCGGATTTCGCCGAGGCCGGGGCCAGCCTCATCAGCTTCCACCCCGAAGCCAGCCGCCACGTGCACCGCACGATCCAGCTGATCAAGTCGCATGGCTGCAAGGCCGGGCTGGTGCTCAATCCGGCCACCCCGGTGGACATCCTCGACTGGGTGCTCGACGACCTGGACCTGGTGCTGGTGATGTCGGTCAATCCGGGCTTCGGCGGCCAGGCCTTCATCCCCTCGGCGCTGGACAAGCTGCGCGCAATCCGCGGCCGGATCGACGCCAGCGGCAAGCCGATCCGGCTGGAGATCGACGGCGGGGTCAAGCCGGACAACATCGCCGCGATCGCCGCGGCCGGCGCCGACACCTTCGTCGCCGGTTCGGCCATCTTCAATGCGCCGGACTATGCCGCGGTGATCGCGCAGATGCGTGCAGCGGTGGCGGCGCGCTGACATGGCCGCGTTGCGCATCCGCCCGGCCACGGCCGACGACGCGGCGCTGATCCTGCGCCTGATCCGCGAGCTGGCCCGCTACGAGCGCGCCGAGGATGCGGTGCAGACGGACGAGGCCGGCCTGCGCGCCAGCCTGTTCGGCCCCGGCGCCACCGCGCATGCGCTGATCTGCGAAGCCGACGCGCAGCCGATCGGCTACGCGGTGTACTTCTACAACTATTCGACCTGGCTCGGCCGCAACGGCCTGTACCTGGAAGACCTGTACGTGGCCCCGGAACACCGCGGCGGCGGCGCCGGCAAGGCCTTGCTGCGGCACCTGGCCAGGCAGGCCGTGGCCGAGGGCTGCGGCCGCTTCGAGTAGTCGGTGCTGGACTGGAACCGGCCGGCGATCGATTTCTACGAAGCCGTCGGCGCGCGGGCGCAGGACGAATGGACCGTGTACCGCCTGCAGGGCGAGGCGCTGGCCCGGTTCGCAGCCGGCTGAGCGGCGCCACCGGCGCAAAAGAAAAGAACCGCACTGTCGCCAGTGCGGCCCCTGGGAGAAATCGGAGGCTGATCCTGCCTCCATCCGTCGTCCTTGCTATGGCCTCCCATGGTCCGGGCGATCGGTGACGGGCGTATGACACGGCGGCAGACAGCGTCTGGTTTCACCGGCGACCCGTGGCCGTCGTCGCTGGTGCCGTAGCGCGTCGCCCATGGCCCATGTGCCGCCGCTGCACGGCGTATTCACGATGCCCGCATCCGCTGCCGGCTAGGCTGCGGGCCTGATCCCGGGAAGCTCCGTATGGCAACACCGCACTGGCGTCTGATCCTCAACGGCAAGTCCGCGGGCGACGAAGCGCTGCGCGAGGCGGTCGCCGATCTGCGTGCGCGCGGCATCCAGCTGCAGGTGCGGGTCACCTGGGAAGAGGGCGACGCCGAACGCTACGTGGCCGAGGCCGTGACCGACGGCGTGGACTGCATCGTCGCCGCCGGCGGCGACGGCACGCTGAGCGAAGTGGCCAGCGCGCTGGCCCACCACGATGCCGGCGCCGCGGCGTTGCCGGCGCTGGGCCTGGTGCCGCTGGGCACGGCCAACGACTTCGCCAGCGCCGCCGGCATTCCCGACACGCCGCTGGAAGCGCTGCACTTGATCGCGCAGGCGCCGGCGGTGGCCATCGACCTGCTGCGCATCGAGGCCGAGCACGGGCCGCACTGGTGCGCCAACGTCGCCAGCGGCGGCTTCGGCACCCAGGTCACGGTGGAGACCGACGAGGGCCTGAAGAAGATGCTCGGCGGCCTGGCCTACCTGATCACCGGGATGGGCAAGCTGGGCCAGATCGAGCCGATCCAGGCGCGGTTCGAGGGCCCGGAGTTCGCCTGGGAGGGCGAATTCATCGCGCTGGGCCTGGGCAACGGGCGCCAGGCCGGCGGCGGCCAGGCGCTGTGCCCGGACGCGCTGATCGACGACGGCCTGCTCGACCTGACCATCGTCCCGGAGATGACCGGCGAAGTCGCCGCGACGCTGGGCACGCTGGTCACCTCTGGCAAGCAGGCGGCGCTGGAGCGCGTCGCGGTGCGCGCGCGGCTGCCGTGGCTGCGCATCGACGCGGCGATGCCGTTGACCCTGAACCTGGACGGCGAGCCGGAAACCTCGCGGCACTTCCGCATCGATTGCGTCGCCGGTCGCTTGCGCATGCACCTGCCGCTGGAGTCGGCATTGCTGCGCGGTCGCGCGGGGTAGCGGCCGCGCCGGTCGCTTGCCTGGAGGGTATGTCGCGTCGCGACTGAAGTCGCTCCCACATGGGTGGGCCACATGAGGTAGGCCGTTGGCGTACAGGCCCTTGGTGACAGAGCTCCAATCCCGATTGCCCCGAAGCCGTCCGTGCGACCACTTCATTCGTCGCGATTGCGGCCCTGCAAAAAGCTCGCGGTGAGCATCCCGAGTGCATTGTGGGAGGAACTTCAGTCCCGACTGCATGCCATCGACGCCACCGCTTCACCCGTCGCGATAGCGACCCTGCAAAGGCTCGCGGTGAGCATCCCGAGTGCATTGTGGGAGGGACTTCAGTCCCGACTGCATGCCATCAACGCCACCACTTCACCCGTCGCGATAGCGACCCCACAAAAGGCTCGCGGTGAGCATCCCGGGTGCATTGTGGGAGGGACTTCAGTCCCGACTGCATCAGTCCAGCAAGTCTGCTGCTTTGCTCCGAGCTGGTCGACCGGCTCGCGATGCACCGTTGTGCCAACCGACGATTGCGCCGAGTCCACGCGCTTGGCGATCCATTGCCTTGCGGGAGGGGTTTCAACCCCGACGCCTTTCCCCGCACGATTCGGCTCCGATGCCGCAGCACCACCGCAACGCCGATGGTCCCTTCTGCAACCGTTGCCAGCCCTCGCAGTTGCGGTAAAGTACCGCCGTGTCCAGGCTGACGACTCCGCGTTCCCTCACTTCCGCTCGCCGTGCGTGGCGATGGTGGCCTGCAGCCGTCGTCCGCCCCGCCACCGAGTCCCGGAAGGAAAGCCGTCTTGATCACCCGCGAGCAGTTCCAGCGCTACGCCGCTGAAGGTCACACCCGCATCCCCGTCGTCCGCGAAGTGCTGTCCGACCTAGACACGCCGCTGTCGGTCTATCTCAAGCTCGCCGCCGCACCGCATACCTATCTGTTCGAATCGGTGGAAGGCGGCGAACGCTTCGGCCGCTACTCGATCATCGGCCTGCCGGTGCGCCGCGTGTACACCTTCAGCGGGCAGACGCTGGAAGTGCGCGATCACGGCGAGCTGGTCGAGCGCCGCGAGGTCGCCGATCCGTTCGCCGAGGTCGAGGCGCTGCGCTCGGCGCATTCGGTGCCCAAGCTCGACGGCGTGCCCGGCTTCACCGGCGGGCTGGTGGGCTGGTTCGGCTTCGAATGCATCGGCTACATCGAGCCGCGCCTGGCCAGCGGCGACAAGCGCAACGAACTGGACACCCCCGACATCCTGCTGATGCTGTCCGAGGAGGTCGCCGTGTTCGACAACCTCAAGGGCCGCCTGTACCTGATCGTGCACGCCGATCCGCGCAACGTCGATGCCTGGGAACAGGCGCAGGCACGGCTGGATGCGTTGACCGCCACGCTGCGCCAGCCAGGCGCCGGCTATCCGGTGCCGCTGGCGCGCGACGTGCTCGACGAAAGCGACTTCGTGTCCGGCTTCACCCGCGAGGGGTTCATCGCCGCGGTGGAGAAGTCCAAGGAATACATCCGCGCCGGCGACATCTTCCAGGTGGTGCTGAGCCAGCGCCTGAGCGTGCCGTTCAGCGCGCGCCCGGTGGACGTGTACCGCGCGCTGCGCGCGCTGAATCCATCGCCGTACATGTATTTCCTCGACGTCGGCGACACCCAGGTGGTCGGTTCCTCGCCGGAGATCCTGGTGCGGCTGGAAGCGGGCCAGATCACCGTGCGCCCGATCGCCGGCACCCGCCCGCGCGGCAAGACCGCGGAAGAGGACCTGGCGCTGGAAGCGGAACTGCTGGCCGATCCGAAGGAGCGCGCCGAGCACCTGATGCTGATCGACCTGGGCCGCAACGATGCAGGCCGCGTGTCGCAGGCCGGCACCGTCGAAGTCGGCGAGCGCTTCGTGATCGAGCGCTACAGCCACGTCATGCACATCGTCAGCGAGGTCACCGGCACGCTGCTGCCCGGACTCAGCTACGCCGACGTGCTGCGTGCCACGTTCCCGGCCGGCACCGTCAGCGGCGCGCCGAAGATCCGCGCGCTGGAAGTAATCCGCGAGCTGGAGCCGATCAAGCGCAACGTCTACGCCGGCAGCATCGGCTACCTCGGCTGGCACGGCGACGCCGATACCGCCATCGCCATCCGCACCGCGGTGATCAAGCACGGCCGCCTGCACGTGCAGGCCGGCGCCGGCATCGTCTACGACTCCGATCCGCAGACCGAATGGGACGAGACCATGAACAAGGGCCGCGCGCTGTTCCGCGCGGTGGCCGAGGCGGCGAAGGGGCTGTGAGCGTGTCCGCACCGACCGCGCGGATCGGCTTCCGCAACGACTACAGCGAAGGCGCGCATCCGCGCCTGCTCGCCGCGCTGGCCGCGGCCAGCGCCGAGCAGAACGGCGGCTACGGCCTGGACCGGCACAGCGAGCGCGCCGCACAGTTGATCCGCCGCGAATGCGCCTGCGACCATGCCGACGTGCACCTGCTGGTCGGCGGTACGCAGACCAATCTGGTCGCGATCGGCGCGTTCCTGCGCCCGCACCAGGCGGTGATCGCCGCCGCCTGCGGGCACATCGCCACCCACGAGACCGGCGCGATCGAGGCCACCGGGCACAAGGTGCTGACCGTGGACGCGGCCGATGGCCGGCTCAGTCCCGAGCGGATCGCGCCGCTGCTGGCCGAGCACGGCAACGAGCACATGGTGCAGCCGCGGCTGGTCTATATATCCAACACCACCGAAGTCGGCACCCTCTATCGCAAGCGCGAATTGCAGGCCTTGCGCGACTTCTGCGACGCGCACGGGCTGTGGCTGTTCCTGGACGGCGCGCGCATTGGCAGCGCGCTGACCGCCGAAGGCAACGACCTGAGTCTGGCCGACATCGCCGCGCTGAGCGACGCGTTCTACATCGGCGGCACCAAGAACGGCGCGCTGCTCGGCGAAGCGCTGGTGATCGTGAACCCGGCGCTGCAAGCCGATTTCCGCTACCTGCTCAAGCAGCGCGGCGCGCTGCTGGCCAAGGGCATGGTGCTGGGCGCGCAGTTCGCCGCACTGTTCGAGGACGGCCTGTTCTACGAACTGGCCGCGCATGCCAACCGCATGGCCGCGCGCCTGCGCCAGGGCCTGGCCGCGGCCGGCGCGCAGTTCGCGTCGGACTCGCCGACTAACCAACTGTTCGTGGCGTTGCCGGCCGCTGCCGTCGAGGCGTTGGCACAGCGCTACGACTTCGAACGCTGGCAGTTGCTGGCCGACGGCCGCTGGGTGATCCGCTTCGTGACCTCGTGGGCCACGCAGGCCGATGCGGTGGATACATTGATTGAGGATTTCGACGCGCTCGCGCAACCCGGCGCGCAGCGCGCGGCCGGCTGACATTCACCAAGGAGAGGAAGGATGAAGACGAACATGTTCGGTGCCTGGCTCATGGCCGCGCTGCTGGCGCTGCCGGCGTTCGCCAGCGCGCAGGTCAACAGCCTGCCGTCGCAGCCGCACCTGCTGGTCAAGGGCGAGGCGCAGCGCGAGGTGGTGCCGGATCGCTTCGGGGTCAAGATCACGCTGAGCGCAGTGGACGCCGATCCGGGTGCGGCGCGCAAGCGCGTGCAGGCCAACGCGGCGAGCGTGCTGGCCGCATTCAAGCAGCAGCACGCGCTGGCCGACAGCGTGCAGGCGACGACGCTGTCGATCGAGCCAGAGCAGCGTTACGAAGACGACGAGCAAGTCTTCAAGGGTACCCGCGTGCAGCGCACCTTGTCCGCCGACTTCGGCGCGCTGGACGATGTGCGCAGCCTGCTTGGCAAGCTAAGTACCAGTGAGGAACTGCAGGTGTCCGGCATCGCACCGCGCTACAGCGGCGAGGCTGCGTTGCGTGCAGAGCTCAAGCGTCAGGCAGCCGAACAGACTCGTACGTCGGCGCAGGCACTGGCAAAGGCCTATGGCGTGCGCCTGGGCGGGCTGTACACCATCTCGGAGGTGGCGCCTGACTTTGCGTATGGCATCCAGGCTGGTCATTGGCCATCGGAGTCGCGTCGCAAGGATCTATTCAGCGATAACTACAGGTCTACGCCGCTTCCGATGCCGGCGCCCCCCGCCGAATCCTTGGAAGCCGGCAGCCTCACCCTCTCCGAAAACGTCTACGCGGTCTTCCTGATCGCGCAATGAGCCCGCGCCATGGTGCCGGTGCTGGATCTCCAGCATCGGCGGCATCCGATACGACCGACGTCCGCGCAGCGCACGCCTGACGCTGCCTGCGTCAGGTTTTCTTCCTGGCCGCGGCCGGACTGCGGCGGGCCACCTTCGGCTTGGCCGCAGCGGCTTTCGTCGCGACGGCTACTGGCTTCTGCCGCGTCTTCTGGGCGGCGGTTTCGTCGCCATGCAGCGTCATCAGCGATTCCAGCAACTGCTCGTCGGAACTGGAGCAGACCCCCAGCAGCAGGGCTTCCTTGCAGCCCTTGGCGGCGAGGTAGGCGTGGCCCATGTTGGAGTCGATGTAGACCGATTGGCCTGCGTCCAGGACGATCGGGTCGTAGAACTCGGTATGCACTTCCACGCGCCCCTCGAGCACGTGGATGTATTCCTCGCCCGAGTGGTGGACCAGTTCGCCGAACTCCTCGATGCTCTTGGCGCGCACCTTGGTCAGCACCGGGATCATGCGCTTGCGGCGCAGTTCGGGGCACAGGTAGTAGTAGTCGTAGTTGGGCGTGTTGACCCGGATCGCGTCCTCGATCCGGCCGATGCTGCGGCGCGCGGTCACCGCCGGCTCGGGCGTGTCGTCCTGTTCGGCGAACAGTTCGGACATGCGCAACTGCAGGCGTTGGCTCAGCTGCAGCAGCTTGTCGTAGGTCAGGGTCAGGCGGTCGTGCTCGACCTTGGACAGCGTGGAGAGCGGAATGCCCGAATGCTGGCTCATCTGCTTCAGGGTCCAGCCCTTGCGCGCCCGCAGCGAGCGCAGCAGTCCGCCGATGGTGGGGTGGTGCGAATTCATCCTTACCTGCTCTCCTGGGGGAATGCCCGGACCCACGGAAGCGTCCTGGGCAGGATCATCATCGCCTTAGTGGATGAGGTTGGAAAGGGCGAAGGCCAAGGGCCGCAGTGGATGTCGCCGGCGTTTTGCTCGTGGTTGACAATTCTCTGATTGGGATCATTATTACCAAATCAGGACAAAGACAGCCCGCATCTGCCCGGTCGTCGCAGGCCGCGGGATTGCCCATCACCAGCTCCGGAGAGAAGCGATGCGCCTCATCCCGTTCGCGTTGTGCGGCTGTCTGTTGTTCATGGCATCGGTTGCGCCAGCGGGGGCGCGGCAGGCGCCTTCGGTTCCGCCCAGCGTGCCGCCAGCGACCGCGCCGGCCACCGCCGCCGCTTCGCCGCTGCCCGACACCGGCAGCCCTGCCGGCACCCCCGCGCTGACCCGCGCCGACGCGGAGGCCTGGCTGGACGGCTACCTGCCCTACGCGCTGGAGAGCGGCGACATCGCCGGCGCGGTGGTGGTGGTGGTCAAGGACGGCCAGGTGCTGCTGCAGAAGGGCTATGGCTATTCGGATCTCGACAAGCGCACCCCGGTCGATCCGGCAGGCACCCTGTTCCGGCCCGGCTCGGTGTCCAAGCTGTTCACCTGGACGGCGGTGATGCAACTGGTCGAGCAAGGCAAGCTGGATCTGGACGCCGACGTCAATCGCTACATCGACTTCAAGATTCCGCCGCGCGACGGCAAGCCGATGACGCTGCGCCAGATCATGACCCACACCACCGGCCTGGAAGAGCAGATCCGCGGGTTGATCAGCTCCGATGCGGACCAGATCGTGTCGTTGGAAGCGGCGCTGAAGCGCTGGGTCCCCGAGCGCATCCATGTGCCAGGCGCCACGCCGGCGTATTCCAACTACGCGACGGCGTTGGCGGGCTATATCGTGCAGCGCGTGTCGGGCGAGCCGTTCGACGCCTACATCGCGCGCCACATCTTCCAGCCCTTGGGCATGGCCCATTCGAGCTTCGCGCAACCGCTGCCGCCGGCCTTGCTGGCCAACATGTCCAAGGGCTACGACAAGGCCTCCGACGGCAAACCCAAGGACTACGAATTCATCAGTCTGGCGCCGGCGGGCAGCCTGGCGGCCACCGGCACGGACATGGGCCGTTTCATGATCGCGCACCTGCAGGACGGCGCCTACGGCGATGCGCGCATCCTGGGCGCGGACACTGCGCGCAAGATGCATTCCACCGCGCAGGCGTCGGTGGGGCCGTTGAGCCGGATGATGCTCGGCTTCTACGAATCCACGGTCAACGGCCACCGCGCGATCGCGCATGGCGGCGACACCATGTGGTTCCACAGCGATCTGCAGCTGTTCCTGGACGACGGCATCGGCATCTTCGTCTCGATGAACAGCAGCGGCCGCGATGGCGCGACCGGGCACATCCGCGGCGCGCTGGTGCGCGGATTCGCCGATCGCTATTTGCCGGGACCGGCGACGCGCGCAGCGGCCGGCGTCGCGCCGGAACAGGCCAAGTTGCACGCGCAGCAGATGGTCGGCCACTACGACAGCAGCCGCCGCCCGCAAAGCAACCTGCTGTCGCTGGCGAACCTGCTGGGCCAGGTCAAGGTGATCGCCAACGAAGACGGCACGATCAGCGTGCCGATGGCGACCGACGCCAGCGGCGCACCGAAGAAGTGGCGCGAGATCGCGCCGTACCTGTGGCAGGACGTCGCCGGCAGCGACCGTCTGGCCGCCGATGTGGTCGACGGCAAGGTGGTGCGTTTCACCATGGAGCCGTACGCGCCGATCATGGTGTTCGAGCGCCTGTCGCTGTGGCGTTCGCTCACGCTGCCATTGCTGGCCGCGAGCCTGGCGGTGCTGCTGCTGACCGTGCTGGCGTGGCCGATCTCGGCGCTGGTGCGCCGCCACTATGGCGTCGCCTACGGGCTGTCGGCAGCCGACGCGCGCGCCCAGCGCGTGGCGCGGCTGACGGCCTTGGCCGTGCTCGTGTCGATCGGCGGCGCGCTCGGCTTCGTGGTGGCGATGCTCAGCGATCTGGAAATGACCGGGTCCGGCTCCGACGCAATGATCAACGCGCTGCGGCTGTTCGCATTGGTGGCGCTCCCGGTCGGCGCGGCGCTGTCCCTCTGGAGTGCGTGGCAGGCGGTGCGCCGCCGGCGCCGCTGGCTGGCCAAGCTGTGGGCGGTGTTGCTGGCGCTGGCGTGCCTGTTCCTGCTGTGGGTGGGATTGGCCAACCACCTGATCGGCTACGGCGCGTACTACTGAGCGCAGCGGGCGGCGCTCGCCCGCCCGCCGCTTCCCGTCCGTCTTTCGCGAGGTGCGCATGACCATCGCCGGTCCCATCGAACTCGATCTGCACAACGAGCCGCTGCCGCTGTCGGCACCGTTCCGCATCGCCGGGCATGTGTTCGAGGCGATGCCGGCAACCGTGGTCACCCTGCGCGATGGCAGGCATGCCGGGCGCGGCGAGGCGGCGGGGGTGTACTACACGCAGGATCGTCCCGAGACGATGATCGCCACGCTCGAAGCGTTGCGGCCGCGCATCGAGGCGGGCATCGACCGGCACACGCTGCGCGCGCTGCTGCCGGCCGGCGGCGCGCGCAATGCGCTGGACTGCGCACTGTGGGAACTGGAATCGCAACGTCGCGGCGTGCCGGTGTGGACGCTGGCCGGGCTGCAGGCGGTGCGCCCGCTGCTGACCACCTTCACCGTCGGTGCCGACGATCCGGCGCGCATGGCCGAGCGCGCGGCGGCCTACGTGCAGGCGCGTGCGTTGAAGCTCAAGCTGACCGGCGATCCGGATCTCGATGGCGCGCGCGTGCATGCCGTGCGCGCGCGCTGTCCAGAGACCTGGATCGCGGTCGATGCCAACCAGGGCTACGACGCCGATTCCCTGCCGCGGCTGTTGCCGGCGCTGGTCGCGGCGCAGGTGGCGCTGCTCGAGCAGCCATGCGCGCGCGGCCGCGAAGCCGATCTGGACGGTATCGAGCGCGCGCTGCCCTTCGCCGCGGACGAAAGCATCCTCGACCTGGCCGAACTCGAAGCGCGCCACCACCGCTTCGATGTGATCAACATCAAGCTGGACAAGTGCGGCGGGCTCACCGAGGGCCTGCTGATGGCCGCGCGCGCGCGCGAACTGGGCAAGCGGGTGATGGTCGGCAACATGTGCGGCACCAGCCTGGCGGCGGCACCGGCGTTCGTGCTGGGGCAGTTCTGCGACGTCGTCGACCTGGACGGGCCGATCTTCCTGGCCCGCGATCGGGTGCCGTCGGTGCGCTACGAGGATGGCCACATCTTCTGCGGCGATGAGGTCTGGGGTCCCAGGATCAACGCATGAGCGGCATGGCGGACAAGACATGGTTCGGCCAGCCGCGCGGGCTGACCATCCTGTTCCTGACCAACATGTGGGAACTGTTCTCCTACTACGGCATGCGCACGCTGCTGGTCTACTACATGACCAAGCAGCTGTTGTTCGCCCAGGAAAAGTCCTCCTTCATCTACGGCAGCTACACCGCGATGGCGTACTTCACCCCGATCCTCGGCGGTGCGGTGGCCGACCGCTGGCTGGGCAAGCGCAACGCGGTGATCATCGGCGGCAGCGTGATGGCGCTGGGCCATTTCCTGATGGCGTTCGAACCGCTGTTCTACGTCGCGCTGGCGACGATCGCGCTCGGCAACGGCCTGTTCCTGCCCAGCCTGCCCAGCCAGATCAACGACCTGTACGCCGCCGACGATCCGCGCCGCGGCAGGGCCTACAACGTCTACTACGTCGGCCTGAACATCGGCGGCTTCATGGCGCCGATGATCTGCGGCACCCTGGGCGAAGTCTACGGCTGGCACTACGGCTTCGGCGCCGCCGGCATCGGCATGTTCGTCGGGCTGGCCATCTACGTGCTGGGCCGCGGCTATCTTCCGCCGGACAGCCGCACGCGCGCGCCTGCGCCGGCCGCCGCGGGCGCATCCAGCGGCGACGGCAAACGGGTCTGGTTGCTGCTGCTGGGCGTAGGTCTTGCGGCGACGATCTTCCGCGGCGCCTACGAGCAGATCGGCAATACGCTGTCGCTGTGGATCGATGTCGGCGTGGACCGGACCTGGGGTGGCGTGGTGATTCCCATGACCTGGTTCCAGTCGCTCAATCCCCTGCTGGTCATCAGCATGACCCCGCTGCTGCTGCTGCACTGGCGGCGTCGCGCCGATGCCGGCCGCGAGACGCCGCCGGCGCGCAAGATGGCGATCGGTGCGGCGATCGTCGCGCTGGCCTACCTGTTGCTGGCGGCACTGGACGGGGCGGCCGGCGGCGGGCGCGTCGGTTGGCCATGGGTGCTGGCGTTCTTCGCGATCCTCACCCTGGGCGAGCTGTACATCCTGCCGACCGGGCTTGGCCTGTTCGCGCGCCTGGCGCCGCCGCGGCTGGGCGCGACCACGGTGGCCGCGTGGTTCCTGGCGATCTTCACCGGCAGCCTGCTGGCCGGCGCGGTGGGCGCATTGTGGTCGCGGATCAGCCACGCCGGATTCTTCGTGCTGCTGGCCGGGCTGGCGGTGCTGGCGGCGTGCCTGCTGTGGACGCTGGACCGGCCCATCCGCCAGGTGGAACGGGACCGCGGTCCTGCGGCGGCCGCATCGCCGCCGCCGACCGCGGCGGGCATGCTGCCGAAGGAACGTCTTCGTTGAAGTCCGCCGGTTTTCCTCTGCCGGCGGTGTCTGTTGTCGTCGCGGTACCTACCAGGAGCACACCGATGTTGCGAGTGCGAGGTTCCATTCTGATGCTGGCGCTTGCCGGCTGTTGCTCGGCGCCTGGCGCGATGGCTGCCGCCGGCGAGACGTACGACGTGCTGATCCGCAACGGCGTGGTCTACGACGGCAGCGGCGCCGCCGGCCGGCGCGTCGACGTGGCCGTGCGCGCGGACCGCATCGTCGCGTTGCTGCCGGCGGGGAGCGGGGCGACGGCCACGCACACTGTCGATGCCCGCGGCCATGCGGTGGCGCCGGGCTTCATCAACATGCTGAGCTGGGCGCCGGAAGCGCTGATCGCCGATGGCCGCGGCTTGAGCGATACCAAGCAGGGCGTGACCCTGGAGGTGTTCGGCGAGGGCTGGTCGATGGGTCCGTTCACCCCGAAGATGAAGGCCGATGCGCTGAAGCAGCAGGGCGACATCCGCTACCCGATCGAATGGACCACGCTGGGCCAATATCTGGACTACCTGCAGAAGCGCGGCATCACGCCGAACGTGGCCTCGTTCGTCGGCGCTACCACAGTGCGCATCCATGAGTTGGGCGAGGGCGACGTTGACCCCGATGCCGCGCAGCTTGCGCGCATGCAGGAACTGGTGCGGCAGGCGATGGGCGAAGGCGCGCTGGGCGTGGGGGGCTCGCTGATCTATCCGCCGGCCGCGTTCGCCGACACCGGCGAACTGGTCGCGCTCGCGCAGGCCGCGGCCGAATCCGGCGGCGGCTATGTCGCGCATATGCGCAGCGAGGCGGACCGGTTCCTGGAGGCGCTGGACGAAACCATCGCCATCGCCCGCGCCACCGGGCAGCGCGCCGAGGCGTATCACCTCAAGGCCGCGGGCGAGAAGAACTGGCCGAAGATGGCCCAGGCGATCGCGAAGATCGATGCGGCGCGTGCGCAAGGTTTGGCAGTCAGCGCCAACATGTACGCGTACACCGCCGGCGCCACCGGCCTGACCGCGGGCTTGCCGCCCTGGGTGCAGGCCGGCGGCCACGAGGCGATGGTCGCCCGGCTCAAGGATCCCGCCATCCGCAAGCGGGTGATCGCCGAGATGAAGGATCCCAACGTCGACTGGGAGAACATTCGCCTGCTCACTGGTTCCGACGAGCGCGTGCTGTTCATCGAGTTCAAGAACGAGAAACTCAAGCCGTTCCTCGGCAAGACCCTGGCCGACGTGGCCAGGGTGCGTGGCACATCCACCGAAGAGACCGTGCTCGACCTGATCGTGGAGGACGATTCCCGCGTGGTCGCCGCGTATTTCCTGATGAGCGAGCAGAACGTCGAGCTGGGCCTGAAGCAGCCATGGACCAGCCTGGGCTCGGACGCCGAATCCTCGGCGCCGGAAGGCGTGTTCCTCAAATCCAGTACGCATCCGCGCGCCTACGGCAATGTCGCCCGGTTCCTGGGCCACTACGTGCGCGACCGCAAGCTGATGCCGCTGGAAGAGGGCATCCATCGGCTGACCGGCCTGCCGGCGGCGAACTGGAAACTGCGCGACCGCGGTTGCCTGCAGCCGGGCTGCTTCGCCGACATCGTGGTGTTCGATCCGGCCACGATCGTCGACCACGCCACCTACGCGGCGCCGCAGCGGTACGCGACCGGCGTCAGCGACGTGTTCGTCAACGGCGTGCAGGTGTTGCGCGACGGCGAGCACACCGGCGCGAAACCGGGGCGCGTGGTGCGCGGGCCGGGCTGGCGCGAGCGCAAGCGGGACTGAGTGCGATGCCGATTGCGGCGGCGTCAGCTGCTTCGGCGTGCACAGGTAGTTTCCAAATGTATTGACAATTCTCTGATTAGGACGATTATCTCCTATCAGAGCATGCCCGATCGCCGCGAGCGCCATGCAGCGCGGCTCGCACGTACGGATCGCCATCCGGGGAGAGCAAGATGAACGCGTTCCAGTCCACCCGCCCGTGGTACCGCTCGCCGTTGTCCCTGGCCATCGCCGGCAGCCTGGCGTGGGTGGCCACGGCGCCCGTCGCGGCGCAGCAGCCTGCCGCACTCCAGCCGGCCACCGCCGAGCGCCTGGCAACGCTCGACAAGGTGGAAGTCACCGCCAACAAGCGCGTCGAAAACATCCGCGACGTCGCCGCGTCCATCAGCGTCCTCGGCGAGCGCCAACTGGAAAACCTCGGCGCCAGTTCGTTAGCCGACTACGCGAGCCTGATCCCGGGAATGCAGGTGCAGGACAGCGGCAGCCCCGGGCAGACCTCGGTGTCGCTGCGCGGCATCTCCGCACTGTCCTCCGGCGCCACGGTGGCGACCTACATCGACGAGGTTCCAGTCGGATCGAGCGGCATCTACCAGGGCGCCAACACCTTGATGCTGGACGTGCTGCCCTACGACATCACCCGGGTCGAAGTGCTGCGCGGGCCGCAAGGCACGCTGTACGGCGCCGGCGCCATCGGCGGCCTGCTCAAGTACGTGACGCGTGCGCCGGAGGTGAGCGGCGAGGAGTTCCGTCTCGGTGTCGGCCTGCGCTCGGTGGCCGGCGGCGGACAGGGCTGGAACACGCGCTTCGGCGCGAGCGTGCCGCTGAAGGAGGATCGCCTGGGGTTGCGCATGAGCTTTGCGCGCAACGAACTGCCCGGCTACACCGACAACGCCACCGACGGCCGCAAGGACATCAACGACAGCGAACAGATGGGCGCGCGCGCGGCGCTGTTCTGGGACGGCGATGCGTTCGACGCGAACCTGTCGGTGCTGCAACAGCGCATCGATGCCGACGGCCGCGGCGGCACCGCGCTGGACCCGGACACGCTCGAGCCCCTGTTCGGCGACCACGTGGACCGGACCTGGCAACCGCAGCCGTTCTCCAAGGAACTGACCCTGACCGCGCTGAGCCTGGAGTGGGACCTGGGCTGGGCCGACCTGGTGTCGGCCACGGGCTGGTCGCAGACCGACACGATGACCCAGACCGATTCGACCATCCAGTTCGGCGAAGTCGCCAACCTGGTGCTCGGCCTGCCGGAGCCGGGCAGTTCCTTCGTGCGCTACGACTTCGACCTGGACAAGATCACCCAGGAACTGCGGCTGAGTTCGAACAGCGGCGGCGCGTTCGAGTGGCTGCTGGGCGTGTTCTACACCAAGGAGGACGCGCTGCAGAGCCAGCTCGCCGCGTTGCGCCAGCGCGACGGTTCGCCGCTGCCGGCGCCCTACGACCAGATGTACGAAACGCTGACCTTCCTCGGCATGCCCAGCACCTACAAGGAGTTCGCGGTGTTCGCCAACGGCGCGTGGCGCATCGGCGAGCGTTTCAAGATCGACGCCGGCGTGCGCCAGGCGCGCAACGAACAGTGGTTCAGCCAGAACGTGAGCGAGGGCATCCTGGTGCCGCTCGGCGATACGCCCGGCGAATCCGAAGAGGACGTGTTCACCTGGAGCCTGAGCCCGCAGGTCAAGCTGGGCGAGGACAGCATGTTCTATGCGCGTGTGGCGACCGGCTACCAGCCGGGCGGGCCGAACGTGGCGCTGCCCGGCATCCCGCCCAAGGTGGATTCCTCGATGCTGACCAGCTACGAACTCGGGCTGAAGTCCCAGTTCGCCGACCGCCGCGTGCAACTGGACCTGGCCGCGTTCCGCATCGAGTGGGACGACATCCAGGTCAGCTCCTCGTTCAACGGCATCGGCGGCCTGGTCAATGGCGGCGAAGCGACCAGCGAGGGTGCCGAACTGTCCACCTGGTTCCTGGCCACCGACCACTGGACAGTCGGCTTCAACCTCGCCTACACCAAGGCCAGTATCAAGAACGACTTCGCGCCCACGGTGATCCCGCAGGACGGCTTCGACATCGTGCTCAATACCGGCCTCGCCGGTGACCGGATGCCGTACGCGCCGCGGCTGGCGTGGGCGTTGAACACCGAATACGCCTTCGCCATCGGCGGCGGCTTCAACGGCCAGGTCGGCGCGTCGCTGCGCGGCGTGGGCTCGCAGCTCAACGCGACGACCGAGCGCCAGCGCGTGACCGCACCAGGCGACCCGTCGACCGTGCTGGATGAAGTGGTGACGCCGCCGCTGCGGCTGGACAGCTACCGCACCGTGGACGTGTACGCGGGCATCGGCAGGAACAACTGGGAACTGCGCGTCTATGCCAACAATGTCACCAACGAAGACGCCTGGTCGTCGTTGTCGCCGGTGAACAGCGAGGTGAGCGGCACGCCGGTGCAGGTGGCGGCGGTGCCGATCCGGCCGCGCACCGTCGGCGTCGAGTTCGACTACCGGTTCTAGCCATGCACCGCCCGCCAGCGGCAGTCCGCATCGCATCGCCGCCGCGCAACGGCGGTCCGCCCCACGATCTCCAGGTGAACGACCGCGTATGCCACAGACCCGCCCGCCATCCGCACCGGCATTGAAGGCGCTGCCAGGGCCTCATCTCCTGTTCCTCGGCGACGTCACCGAACCCGGCTACGCCAAGACCGCGTTCGGATTGCGCGACTGGGCGCCGGAGCGCTGCGTCGGCGAGTTCGCCTGCGCTGGCGCGACCGTCACCACCGGCTTGCCGCGGATGACCCCGGCCGAGGCCGCCGCGCGCGGCGCGCGCTCGCTGGTCATCGGCGTGGCCAATGCCGGCGGCGTCATCCCGCAGGCCTGGGTGGGCTCGATCCTGCAGGCGATGGAAGCCGGCCTGGACATCGTCAGCGGCATGCACGTGCGCATGAGCGAGATCGAGCGCCTGCGCGAGGCGGCCGCCGCGCTGGGGCGTCAGCTCATCGACGTGCGCCAGCCGCCGCCGGGCATTCGCGTCGCCACCGGCCAGCCGCGCCGCGGCAAGCGCTTGCTGACGGTCGGCACCGACTGCGCGTTGGGCAAGAAATACACCGCGCTGGCGCTGGCCAGGGCGTTCGCGCAGCGCGGTGTCGATGCGGATTTCCGCGCCACCGGCCAGACCGGGATCATGCTCGCCGGCAGCGGCATGCCGATGGATGCGGTGGTGGCCGATTTCGCCGCCGGCGCGGCGGAGTTGCTTTCGCCCGAGGCCGCCGACGGCCACTGGGACGTGATCGAAGGGCAGGGTTCCTTGTTCCATCCGGCCTATGCGGGCGTCGCGCTGGCGCTGCTGCACGGCAGCCAGCCCGATGTGGTGGTGGTCTGCCACCAGCCGGGGCGCGAACGCGTGCTGGGCCATCCGCAGTTCGCGCTGCCCAGCATCGAGGAGACCATCGCGCTGGCGCTGCAGCTGGGGCGACGCACCAATCCGTCGATCCGCTGCGCGGGCGTGAGCCTCAACACGGCACACCTGGGCGAAGCTGCGGCGCATGCACTGTGCGCGGCGGAGAGCAGGCGCCTGGGCTGCGCGGTCGCCGATCCGATGCGCGGCGGCGCGGCGTTCGACGCCTTGGTGGAGGAGTGCCTGGCATGAAACCCGTCGATCTTGTTCTGCGTCGTATTCGCCTGCAGCGGTGCGCGCCGTGAGCGGCGCATCCACCTGGTTCCGGCGCTATCTGCTGCCGGGCTTCGTGTTCCAGGCGGCGGTGATCGCGGGCGGCTACGCCACTGGTCGCGAACTGGTGGAGTTCTTCCTGCCGGCCGGTCCCTGGGGCGGCCTGCTGGGCATGGCGGTGAGCATGCTGGTGTGGAGCGCGGTGCTGATGGTCAGCTTCGAGCTGGCCCGGGTCGCGCGCGCCTACGACTATCGTTCGTTCTTCAAGGTGCTGCTCGGCCGCGCCTGGTTCCTGTTCGAGATCGGCTACTTCGCGCTGATGATCGTGATCCTGGCGGTGATGGGCGCGGCCGCCGGCGAAATCGCGCACAGCCTGTTCGGCCTGCCCAAGCTGGCCGGTTCGCTGGGCATGATCGCCGCCACCGGCGCGATGCTGGTCTACAGCAGCGCGGCGATCGAGAAGTTCCTCACCGCGTCGGTGGGCTATCTGTACCTGGTCTATTTCATATTCCTGGTCTGGAGCGTGGTCGCCTTCGGCGACCGCATCCAGGCCAACTTCGCCGCCGTGCCGCTCGCCGATGGCTGGTTCGGCGCCGGGCTCAGCTACGCCGGCTACAACGTCGCCACCATTCCCGCGGTGCTGTTCTGCATCCGCCATCTGCGCAGCCGCCGCGAGGCGCTGGCCGCCGGCGCGCTCGCCGGCCCGCTGGGCATGCTGCCAGGCGTGGTGTTCTACATCGCGATGATGGGCTACTACCGCGAGATCGGCGCCGAGGCGCTGCCCTCGGCGTTCCTGCTGGGCAAGTTGCACGCGCCGTGGTTCGAGTGGGCGTTCCAGATCGCGGTGCTGCTGACCCTGGTCGATACCGGCGTGGCGTTGCTGCACGCCATCAACGAGCGCGTGGCCAAGACCTTCGAGGAACGGCAGCGGCCGATGCCGCGCGCGCTGCGTCCGGCGCTCGCGGTCGGCTCGATGCTGCTGGCGGTGTACGCCGCCAGCGCCGTGGGCCTGGTCGAACTGATCGCCAAGGGCTACGGCACGCTGACCTGGCTGTTCCTGGCGGTGTACGTGCTGCCACTGATGACCTGGGGCGTGTGGCTGCTGTGGCGCCGTCCGCAGCGCCTCGGTGCCGAGCTCCGCTAGCCAACCCGTCCGGGAGTCCATGATGGCCGCCATTCCGAAATGCCTGCAGGCCGCGATCGTCGCGATCGGTCTTGCCTGGGCCGCCAGCGCGGCCGCCGCGCCGCCGCCGGGCTTCGACGCGCGCGTGGAGCGCATGCTCGCCGAACACGACGTGCCCGGCATGGCCATCGCCATCGTCGAGCAGGGCCGGATCGTGCAGGCCAAGGGCTATGGCGTACGCCGCCTGGGCGCGACCGAGGCGGTCGATGCGGACACCATCTTCCCCACCGGTTCCACCGGCAAGGCCTTCACCGCCGCGGCGCTGGCGATCCTGGTGGACGAGGGCAAGCTCGGCTGGGACGACAAGGTCATCGACCACCTGCCCGAGTTCAGCATGTACGACCCCTGGGTGACGCGCGAGATGACCGTACGCGACCTGCTGGTCCATCGCAGCGGCCTGGGGCTGGGCGCGGGCGACCTGCTGTTCGTCCCGCGCAGTTCGCGCAGCCGCGGCGACATCGTGCGCGCGCTGCGCCACCTCAAGCCGGCCACCAGCTTCCGCAGCAACTACGCCTACGACAACATCCTGTACGTGGTCGCCGGCGAAGTGATCGCCGCGGCCAGCGGCCAGGACTGGGAACGCTTCATGCGCGAGCGCGTGTTCAAGCCGGCGGGCATGGGCAGCTCGGTCAGCGACGAGAAGGACCGCTTCGCCAACCCGAACCGGGCGCAGCCGCATGCGCGCCTGGACCCGCGCGTACGCGGGCTCGGCCCGCAGCAGCTGCTGCCCGAGCGCGAGGGCCTGGGCCAGGTGGCCGCGCCGGCCGGCGGCCTGTCCTCCAGCGCCAACGACCTGGCCCGCTGGCTGCAGATCCAGCTGGCGCTGGGCGCATTGCCGGGCAGCGACGGCAAGCGCCTGTACAGCGCAGCGTCCGCGCAGGCGATGTGGACCCCGCAGGTGCCGGTGCCGATCAACCCGTACCCGGCGCCGATCGCCGGCATCACGCCGAACTTTTCCAGCTACGCGCTGGGCTGGAACGTGCAGGACTATCGCGGGGTCAAGGTCGTGCAGCACGGCGGCGCGGTGTTCGGCGTGCTGACCTTCATCGTGCTGGTGCCCGAGCGCAACCTGGGCATCTCGCTGCAGATCAATGCCGAGGACGTCGGCGTAATGCGCGGCCTTGGCTACGAACTGCTCGACCACTATCTGGGGTTCGCGCCGCGCGACTGGGTGGCGGCGTTCGACGCCTGGTACCGGCAGCGCCTGGATGGCGGCCTGGCCGCCTTGCAGGCCGCCGGCAACAGCGCGCGCAAGGCATCGCGTCCCTCGCTGCCGGTCGCCGGCTATGCGGGCCGCTATGCCGATGCGTGGTATGGGCCGATCGAGATCGCCGAGCGCGCGGGCAAGCTGCGGATCGACTTCAAGCAGACCCCCAACATGGCCGGGACGTTGCGCCATTGGCAGTACGACACCTTCCGCACCGAATGGGACGACCGCGCCATCGAGCCGGCCTACGTCAGCTTCGCGCTGGATGCCGAAGGCAAGGTCGCGCGCATCGCGATGCAGCCGGTGTCGCCGCTCGCCGATTTCAGCTACGACTACCAGGACCTGCTGTTCGTTCCCCTGGCCGACGGGCGCGTGGCCACGCCCTGACCGGCGCACTGCGGCGCGTCGCTCGCACCCGGCCGCCACGCACCGGCTCCACCCATGCGCCTGGCGCAGCGAGCGCCCGCTCGTCCGCGGCACATCGGAACATCGGCGCGCCGGCAGCGGACACTGGACACCGGACATCGGCCGGTCCCCCGGGGATGAAGCACGGGCCTTGGCCGAGTTTCCGCGCCCATGCCACTATGGCCCACGTGCAGTCTCCCGACTGGCGGCGCAGGGTATCGACTAAAATTGCGGGTATCCAAGCGGGCACGAATCCGGGGTTCCAGGGTTCTGCGCCTTACTAATCAACTGGATGGACCGCACATGCTGCTGATGCTCGACAACTACGACAGCTTCACCTACAACCTCGTGCAGTACCTGCAGGCGCTCGGCGCCGAGGTCAAGGTGGTGCGCAACGACGCGCTCAGCGTGGACGAAATCGAGCAGTTGGCGCCCGAGCGCATCGTGATCTCGCCCGGCCCGTGCACGCCGAACGAGGCCGGGGTGTCGCTGCAGCTGATCGAGCGGCTCGGCCAGCACACGCCGATCCTGGGCGTATGCCTGGGCCACCAGAGCATCGGCCAGGCCTACGGCGGCGAAGTGGTGCGTGCCGGCACCATCATGCACGGCAAGACCTCGCGCATCCGCCACGAGGGCCGCGGCGTGTTCGCCGGCCTGCCGGACCGCTACGAGGCCACCCGCTACCACTCGCTGGTGGTGGAGAAGACCACGCTGCCGGACTGCCTGGAAGTCACCGCCTGGACCGAGAACGAGGACGGCACGGTCGAGGAGATCATGGGCCTGCGCCACCGCCAGTTCCCGGTCGAGGGCGTGCAGTTCCATCCCGAGTCCATCCTCACCGAACACGGCCACGCGTTGCTGAAGAACTTCCTGGAGCGATGAACATGCGTCTGCATTCACGCGCGGCGTTCGCCGTGACCGCGCTGCTGCTGTGCGCGCCGTGCCTGGCGGCGCCCGCCGGCGCCAAGGCGGCCGCGCCGCGATGCGCCGAGGCCGCGCGGACCCAGGCCGCCAAGCTGCTGGCCTTCCATTCCGACAACGACGAGCGCGCCGAGGTCGGCGACGAGGTCGAGCGGCTGCCGTCCATCGTCAATCCGGCCAATGCCAAGCAGCGCTTCGAGGTGCTGCAGGTGTGGGGCTACATCTACAAGGGCGAGTACCGCATGCGCCTGCTCTACTACCCCATGGCCGAGGGCGACTGCGTGCTGATGGGCCAGGAAATCCTCGAGCACGCCAGTCTTTGAACGTCCAGGAACCGCAATGACGCTGACCCCGCAGCAAGCCCTGCAACGCACCATCGAGCACCGCGAGATCTTCCACGACGAGATGGTCGGGCTGATGCGGCAGATCATGCGCGGCGAAGTGTCGCCGATGATGACCGCGGCGATCCTCACCGGGCTGCGGGTGAAGAAGGAGACGATCGGCGAGATCGCCGGCGCGGCGGCGGTGATGCGCGAGTTCTCGCGCACCGTCGAGGTGGCCGACCGCACCCACATGGTCGATATCGTCGGCACCGGCGGCGATGGCTCGCACACCTTCAACATCTCCACCTGCGCGATGTTCGTGGCCGCTGCGGCCGGCGCCAAGGTGGCCAAGCACGGCAACCGCAGCGTCTCCTCCAAGTCCGGCAGCGCCGACGCGCTGGAGGCGCTGGGCGCGGTGATCGAACTGCAGCCCGAGCAGGTGGCGCAGGCACTGGCCGCCACCGGCATCGGCTTCATGTATGCGCCGGTGCACCATCCGGCGATGAAGGTGGTAGCGCCGGTGCGGCGCGAGATGGGCGTGCGCACCATCTTCAACATCCTCGGCCCGCTGACCAATCCGGCCGGCTCGCCCAACATCCTGATGGGCGTGTTCCATCCCGACCTGGTCGGCATCCAGGCGCGCGTGCTGCACGAGCTGGGCGCCGAGCGCGCACTGGTGGTGTGGGGCCGCGACGGCATGGACGAACTCTCGCTCGGCGCCGGCACCCTGGTCGGCGAACTGCGCGACGGCCAGGTGCGCGAGTACGAAGTGCATCCTGAGGATTTCGGCATCGCCATGTCGGCCAGCCGCAACCTCAAGGTGGCCGACGCCAACGAGTCGATGGCGATGCTGCGCGGCGTGCTCGACAACGTGCCCGGTCCGGCGCTGGACATCGTCGCCTTCAACGCCGGCGCGGCGCTGTACGTGGCCGGCGTGGCCGACGACATCGGCGCCGGTATCGCGCTGGCGCGCACGGCGATCGCCGACGGCCGCGCGCGCGGCAAGCTCGATGCGTACGTGGCGTGCACGCAGCGCTTGGCCGACGTTCGCGACTGAGGATGCGGGACCCGAAGCGCTTGCCCGCCTGAGCGCGCGGCATTGGCATCGCGGCGGGCGGTGCCGATGTCGCCCGTTGTCCGTCCAGTGCGCCGGCAGCCCGTGTTGGGCGTGCGCGACGTCCGTGTCGTGCAGCCAAGCGACACGCAAGCCGTGGCGACGTGCGGACACTCCCGCGTCCATCCGAGATGGCCGGCCCTTCGGTCGGCGCGTAAGCTGCCCGCTGCGCCGCGTCGGTGGCGCACGACGACAAAGGGTTTGCATGGCCAACCGCTCCTATCTCTACAGCCTCAGCAACCGGCCGGCCTCGTATGGCGATCGGCCCGACACCATTTCCAGCCTCTCCGAATGGGCCTACGACGTGCCGTTCGTGTATCGGCTGCTGATGTCGGCCGATCCCCAGTTGTGCGCGTCGCTGGTGGCGGAAGGCCTGGATGACGAGGATGAGGACGAAGGGGAAGGCGAGGTCGAGGGCGGGGAGGAGAGCGAAGAGCAGGCCGAACGCGAGGACGAGAACGAAGAGGCGGGCGCCGACGAAGACGATGACCAGCCGGCACGCCTGCATGCGATCAGCAGCCCGTTCGCCCCGGGCCTGGAGCGGGTCAAGCGCTTCGCCGAGATCGTCAAGGTGATCGCAGCCGCGCCTCCCCTGCCGCCTGCGCCAGCGCCGGTCGTGGCGCCGCCAGCGTCCCTGATGGGTCGTCTCAAGCGACTGTTCTCGCCGACGCACGCACCGGTCGAAGCGCCGGTCCCGGTGCCGGCGACGGTCGAGCACCTGCCAGGCTGGCTGGACGAGACCGTCGCCTTCCTGGAAGCGAACCGCGACGCGTTCCTGCTGCTGGAGACCCTCGAACTCGACATGATGTCGGCGATCGGGGAAGAAGACCTGCGCCACTGCGTCGAGCAGGAGATCGGCCGATGCCGTGAGGTCGGCGCCGCGTTCGAGGCCCTGCCGGCCGACCTCCACGAGGCCGCGACCCTGCTGCGCCGCCTGGCCGTCGAAGAGGGCGCGCCGCCGCTCGATGTCTTCCACGGCCTGCGCTTCGACGACGACTGCGACAGCACGCGGACCGGCGCCACCGAACGGCCGCTGGGACTGACGAACTGGTCCGAGGTGCTGTACTTCGAATTGTCGGACCAGGACGAGCCCGACGCAGACCAGGCCAAGGACTGAATCCAAGATCCGTCTGGTCGAACGGCGTCGGTACTACGCTATTGCCGAGTCCCGAGTCCCGAGTCCCGAAACTAGAGTCCCGGCCTGTTCAGCCCAACTTGGCCGATAATGCCGCGTCCCCCGGAACCCCGAGCGCATGAGCGACATCCTCCGCACCATTCTCGCCCGCAAGGCCGAAGAGATCGCCGCGCGCAGCGCGCGCGTGCCGCTGGCCGAGCTGGTCGCCCGCGTCGGGGCCGCGCCGCCGGTGCGCGGGTTCGCCCGCGCGCTGCAGAGCGCCATCGCCGACGGCGAGCCGGCGGTGATCGCCGAGATCAAGAAGGCCAGCCCGTCCAAGGGCGTGATCCGCCCCGACTTCCACCCGGCCGACATCGCGGTCAGCTACGAGTTCGGCGGTGCCGCCTGCCTGTCGGTGCTGACCGACGTTGACTTCTTCCAGGGCCACGACACGTACCTGCAGCAGGCGCGCGAGGCGTGCACGCTGCCGGTGCTGCGCAAGGACTTCACCATCGATCCCTACCAGGTGTACGAGGCGCGCGTGCTCGGCGCCGACTGCATCCTGCTGATCGTCGCCGCGCTGGACGACCTGCAGCTGGCCGAGCTGTCGGCGCTGGCGATGGAGCTGGGCATGGACGTGCTGGTCGAGGTCCACGACATCGACGAACTGGAGCGCGCGATCCAGGTGCCGGTGCCGCTGATCGGGATCAACAACCGCAATCTGCGCACCTTCGAGGTATCGCTGCAGACCACGCTGGCGATGCGCGACGCGGTGCCGCGCGACCGCCTGCTGGTCACCGAGAGCGGCATCCTCGGCCAGGCCGACGTGGCGATGATGCGCGCGGCGGGCGTGCACGCGTTCCTGGTCGGCGAGACCTTCATGCGCGCCGAGGAACCCGGCGAAGCGCTGCGCCAGTTGTTCTTCGAGCCATGAGCGGCGCCTATTCCGCGCCGCGCGCCGACGCGCCGCTGGTGGTGTTCGATTTCGACCACACCCTGTACGACGGCGACTCCGGCAGCCACCTGTTCGCCTGGCTGATCCGGCGCAACCCCTTGCGCCTGGCCGCCGCGCTGCTGGCCACGCCGCTGCTGGGGCCGCTGGTGGCGATGCTGCCGACCCGGCGCACCGGCATCTCCGGCTACGTGTGGATCGCCAGCTTCGGCCTGCACCGCGCGCGCGAGTTCAACCGGGTGATCGACCAATACGTGCTGCGCCACGAGGCGCAGATCCGCCAGCGGCTGTTGCCGCAGGCGCTGGAGGTGTTCGCCCGGCACCGTGCCGCCGGCGACCGGGTGGTGGTCGCCACCGGCGCGCCGCCGGAGCTGGCGCGCGCCATCCTGGCCTTCGTCGCGCACCAGGACGTGCCCGTGGTCGGCAGCCTGATCGGCCCGCGGCTGGGCGCGGTCACCGCCACCCGCCACTGCCACAACGAAGAAAAGATGCGCATGCTGCGCGAGCTGGGCTATGCCGACATCGCCATCGCCTATTCCGACAGCACCGCCGACCTGCCGTTGCTGCAGGCCGCCGCAACGCCGGTGGTGGTCAACCCCAAGGCCTCGGCGGTGGCGCGCTTCCGCCGCGAACTGCCGTCCGCCACGCCGATCCTGAACTGGGGTTGCCGCGATCGCGCCGGCGACGCAGTGACGGCACCGGCCGCGCCGCGCGACTAGACCTGCCAGCGGTACAGCGTGCTGCCGATCTGGTACAGGCTGATGCCCAGCACCAGCACGCCGACCGCCACCAGCACCCAGCGTTCGCGCACCCGCTTCACCAGCACCGCCGCCAGCGGCGCGGCCAGCATGCCGCCGACCAGCAGGCCGAGCACGATCTCCAGGTGCTGCACGCCCATGCTCAACAGGAAGGTCAGCGAGATCGACAGCGTCACCAGGAACTCGGCGGCGTTGACCGTGCCGATCGTGGTGCGCGCCTGGCCGCCGTGGGCCAGCAGGGTCGAGGTCGCCACCGGGCCCCAGCCGCCGCCGCCGCTGGCGTCGAGCAGGCCGGCGACGAAACCGAGCAGCGGCACCCGCCGCACCTGCTGCCGCGGCAGCGCCCGGCCGGCCGCGCGCAGCAGGATCAGCACCGCCAGGCCGAGCAGGTACAGGTGCACGAAGGGGCGGATGAGGTCGCCGGGCAACTGGGTCAGCACATAGGCGCCGAGGACACCGCCGGCCATGCCCGGCAGCGCCAGGCGCAGGAACAGGCGTTTGTCGACGTTGCCCAGCGCCAGGTGCGACAGGCCCGAGGCGCCGGTGGTGAAGACCTCGGCGCTGTGCACGCTGGCGCTGACCGCCGCCGGCGGCAGGCCCATGCTCAACAACACCGACGAGGACACCAGGCCGAAGGCCATGCCCAGCGCGCCGTCGACCAGCTGCGCCGCCAGGCCGACCAGCACGAACCAATAGAAGGTCTCGCTCAGGACCATCGCGATGGTCCGCTGCCGCCGCTAGCGCGGCGCGCAGCCATGCGCGTTGCGCTCAACGCGCGCCGTACAGCACCACGGTCTTGCCGCGGGCGTGCAGGATGCCGTCGACCTGCAGCTTCTTCAGCACGCGGCCGGCCATCTCGCGCGAGCAGCCGACCAGCCGCGCCAGCTCCTGCCGCGACACGCGCAACTGCATGCCCTGCGGGTGGCTCATCGCTTCCGGCTCCTGGGCCAGGTCGTGCAGGGTGCGCACGATGCGGTCGGTGACGTCCAGGAACGCCAGCCGGCTGGCCTTGCGCGAGGTGTCGAGCAGGCGCTTGGACAGCTGCACGCCGATCGCGTACAGCACCCGCGGCGCGTCGGCCGACAGCGACCCCAGGAACAGCTGGTGCAGCCGCTCGTAGCTGATCTCGGCCAGTTCGCACGGGGTACGGGTGCGCAGGATCACCTCGCGCTGGTCCGATTCGATGAACAGGCCCATCTCGCCGACGAACTCGCCGCTGCCGAAATAGCCCAGCACCAATTCGCGATCGTCATCTTCCTCGGCGATGATGCTGACCGAGCCGCTGACGACGTAGTACAGGGTGCCGGCCGGGTCGCCGGGCCTGAACACGTCGGTCCGCGCCGGATAGCGCCGGCGGTGGCTATGCGCCAGGAAGCGGTCGATCGTGGCGGTGTCCAACGTCAGAGGACTTGGAGCGATGCGCACAGGTGTTGCAGTGGAGGTGTTTCCGGGACTCATGGCGGCTTCGCTACTGCGTGAGTCCCGAAGCTTAACGGGACGCGTTGTCTGCGGCAAACGAGCGCCAATCCCCACGTTTCGCTACGGGCGCGTTTGGCCCATAATTGCTGCCCTTTCTACCCCGTCCATCTTTTAGAGGATTCACGCCCGTGGTCAAGCCGTTGCCTCGCCTGAGGCTGCAAGGTTTCAACAACCTCACCAAGGCGTTGAGCTTCAACATCTACGACGTCTGCTACGCGGTGTCCGAAGAGGAGCGCCAGCGCTACATCGAGTACATCGACGAGCAGTACGACGCCGACCGCCTGACCGAGATCCTCACCGATGTGGCCGAGATCATCGGCGCCAACATCCTCAACATCGCCCGCCAGGACTACGATCCGCAGGGCGCCTCGGTGACCATCCTGATCTCCGAAGAGCCGGTGATCGACAAGAAGCTGGCCGGCAAGGAGATCATCTCCGACGCGGTGGTCGCGCACATGGACAAGAGCCACATCACCGTCCATACCTACCCGGAAACCCATCCGCAGCACGGCATCGCGACCTTCCGCGCCGACATCGACGTCGCCACCTGCGGGGTGATCTCGCCGCTGAAGGCGCTCAATTACCTGATCGAGCGGCTGGAATCGGACATCGTGATCATGGATTACCGCATCCGTGGCTTCACCCGCGACGTGAAGGGCAAGAAGCACTACATCGACCACAAGATCAACTCGATCCAGAACTTCCTGGCCAAGAACATCAAGGCGCGTTACGAGATGTTCGACGTCAATGTCTACCAGGAGAACATCTTCCACACCAAGATGCACCTGAAGGACTTCGACCTGGACCAGTACCTGTTCGAGGAAAAGGCCAAGAACCTCTCGTTCAAGGAGCGCATGCGGATCGAGGCGCTGCTCAAGCGCGAGATCGAGGAACTGTTCCACGGTCGCAACCTGGCCGAGTAGCGCGTCACATTCGGCGGGACGGCCCGCCCCGCAGCGTTTGCGCTGCGACCCTTGCCGACGGCGGCCCGATGTGCAGACATCGGGCCGTTTTTATTTTTATTTGTCTACGGAGACAGACAATGCCATGGATCTACCTGCTGCTCGCCGGCCTGTTCGAAATCGGCTTCGCGCTCGGCCTCAAGTACAGCGAAGGCTTCACCCGCCTCTGGCCGACGCTGGGCACCCTGGCCGGCGCCGGCATCAGCCTGTGGCTGTTGACCCAGGCGCTGAAGGACATCCCGCTGGGCACGGCGTACGCGATCTGGACCGGGATCGGCGCACTGGGCACGGCCGCGTTGGGCATCGCGCTGTTCGGCGACAGCGCGTCGCCGGCGCGGCTGGCCTGCATCGGCCTGATCGTGGCCGGGGTGATCGGCCTGAAGCTGGTCCAGTCCTGAGCGCCGCCGGGTTCGCAGCCTATAAAGAATGTCGCAGGCGGCAGCGCTGCCAACGTTCGTGGGCAGGCGCTGCGGGTCAACTTGAGGCGCGGGCCGATCCGGGCGCTCGCAGTGCTCGCCTGGCTCCGCTGTCATGGGCGCCGAGGCTGAGAGCGGCGACTGTGCCGAGCCGTCAGGCCACGGCGGGGCGGCGCGCACTGAGGACGCGGCCGATCAGCATCTGGTGCGCGACCGCGGCCAGCAGTGCGGCGATCGACAGCGCGATCGCCACCCGGCTGAGCATGCCGCCGAGGTTGCCGGCGTGCTGCAACTGGTCCAGACGGCCGAAGCGCGACGGATCGGCGTTGGCATAGGCGATCTCCACGGTCGCGCCGTCGAGCAGCAGCGGCCCGGCCTCGGCGCCGCTGGCCTCGAACGCGCCGCGGTGCAGCCGGCCCTTGCTCTCGAAGACATAGTGGAAGCGGTAGTGCACCAGCGGCTCGGCATGCGCGCCGAACGCGCCGTCGGCGATCACCGGCACCGTCGCCACCGAGTGGTCGCGCAGGATCGCGCTGGCATGGCGGTAGTCGCCGAGCAGGTGGTAGAGCAGGGCGCCGCCGCCGAGCGCGAACAGGCTTGCGAACAGCAGGCGCGAGAGCCAGCGGGTCCGTGGCGATGGCAGATGGGTGGAGCGTGCAGGCATTGTCGGTCGTGGAAGCGGACGCAAGCGGCAGGGTGCGGCGCGGTGGTGCGGCGAAATCGGACGACGCCGGGATGGAAGCGCCGGTCGCTGAACAGGATAGGCGGACGTCGGAATCAGTCAGCCTTCGTTCACTTTAACCCGAATGCGCCGGCAATGCCAGCACGGCGCCGGCGGCAGGCGCGCCGCGGCGCGCTCAAAGCCGGTAGGCGACCGCTTTCATCAGCCGCGAGGCGGCGGCCATCAGCGACGGAATCGGCGCCGGCAGCCGCCGCGCGCCGGCCTGTTCGGCGTGTTCGGCATGGCGCGCCTCGTCGGCTTTCATCACCCGCAGCACGTCGCGGCTGCGCAGGTCGGCCGGCGGCAGCGTCTGCAGGTGTTCGTCCAGGTGCGCCTCGACCTGGCGTTCGGTCTCCACCACGAAGCCCAGGTTCCAGCCGTCGCCGCGCAGCCCGGCCAGGGTGCCGATGGCGTAGCTGCCGGCGTACCAGACCGGGTTGAACAGGCTCGGGCGGCTGTCCAGCTCGCGCAGCCGCGCCGCGCACCAGGCCAGGTGGTCGGTTTCTTCCTGCGCCGCTTCCAGCAGGTGCGCGCGGGTCGCCGGATCGCGGGCGACCGCGGCCTGGCCGAAGTACAGGCCCTGCGCGCAGACCTCGCCGACATGGTTGATGCGCATCAGCCCGGCGGCATGGCGGCGTTCGTCCGGCGCCAGCACCACGTCGGCGGTGGCCGCCGCCGGGTAGGGGCGCTGCGCCGGCGGATCGCCGAACACCGTTTCCAGGGCGCGCTGGGCTTCGACCAGGACGCGGTCGAGCGGGGTATGCAGGCGGGGAGCCGTCATCGCGAGGGGCCTGGGGATGGTGGGGCATTCGATTTTCGCCCCGGGCCGCCGCCATGCCAAGCGCCGGCGGCGCTGGGGTCCCGGGCAAGGGCCGGACTTGCGCGTGCCGCTGGCGGCGCGTAGAATTCCGCCTCTTGCGTTTTTGCAAGTCACAACGCGTGGCAAAGTTCAGGCAGCGTCCTGCCGGAATCCGCCCGACCAACCGAGTCTTCTTAATGAGCACCTTCACCGCTAAGTCCGAGACCGTCCAGCGCGACTGGTATCTCGTCGACGCCGCCGGCAAAACGCTGGGCCGGCTTTCCACCGAACTGGCCCGCCGTCTGCGCGGCAAGCACAAGCCGGTCTATACCCCGCACGTCGATACCGGCGATTACCTGGTGGTGATCAACGCCGAGAAGATCACGGTCACCGGCAACAAGCTCAACGACAAGAAGTACCACCGCTTCACCGGCTACATCGGCAACCTGAAGACCGAGACCTTGGCGCAGGCGCTGGAGCGTCACCCCGAGCGCGTCATCGAGATCGCGGTCAAGGGCATGCTGCCGAAGGGTCCGCTGGGTCGCGCCATGTACCGCAAGCTCAAGGTCTACAAGGGCTCCGAGCATCCGCATACCGCCCAGCAGCCGCAAGTTCTGGATATCTAATCATGGCGATCACGCAAAACTACGGCACCGGCCGCCGCAAGTCCTCCACCGCCCGCGTGTTCCTGCGCAAGGGTACCGGCAACATCACCGTCAACGACCGTCCGCTGGACGAGTTCTTCGGCCGTGAGACCGCGCGCATGATCGTGCGCCAGCCGCTGGAGCTGACCAAGAACACCGAAAGCTTCGACATCTTCGTCACCGCCGCTGGCGGCGGCACCACCGGCCAGGCCGGTGCGATCCGCCTGGGCATCGCCCGCGCGCTGGTCGAGTACGACGAAACCCTGAAGTCCGAGCTGCGCAAGGCCGGCTTCATGACCCGCGACGCCCGCGAAGTCGAGCGTAAGAAGGTCGGTCTGCACAAGGCCCGCCGCGCGACCCAGTTCTCCAAGCGCTGATCCACCGCGCCTGGCGAGGAATCCTTCGGGATTCCCCTGGGAAGTACGCAAAAGCCCGGCCCCGGCCGGGCTTTTGTCGTTTGGGTCCGACGGCAGCGGCGGTCGCAAGCCAGGCCGTGCTCTTGCGTCGCCTCGATCTCGTGGTCGTTGGTTCGGCGCGCCTGTACCCAGCTCCATGCCGGTGCTGTCTCCTGCTTGAGTGTTGCCATCAGTCGCGCGTGATTTTTACTGCTGCGGATCTAGCGATGCATCAGTAGCGCGGTCGGCTGCATAGCAATCGCCGTCCGCGGGAAAGCGTTCGCAGCTCGGCGCTGTTTTTCATATGACATGCGCACCGAGCGTCTGGTGAAAAGCCCCCTTGGAGTCCAAGGGGGCGCGCCGACAGGCGCGGGGATGTGGAGAGGGAAGGCCGGGGCCCACGCCTTGCGCAGCAAGGTGCGGGGCGCAGGCGCCAAGCGCCTGCGCGAACCCGCAGCCAAACACCAAAAAAAAGGCCGATCTTTCGATCGGCCTTTTTTTTGGTGTTTGGCTGCCCCGGATGGATTCGAACCACCGAATGCCTGAGTCAGAGTCAGGTGCCTTACCGCTTGGCGACGGGGCAATGTCGCAGATCGCAATTATCGCACGCCTGCTGCGTGGACACCATGGTGGCTATGGGTGGACTCGAACCACCGACCCCAGCATTATGAGTGCTGTGCTCTAACCGGCTGAGCTACATAGCCTTGGTGAACCGCCAATTCTTATAGCAAATCGGACGGCTGTCAACGGGTTTTTGCCGCGCTTGTGGCCCGGCCGCAGCCATGGCAGAGTCGGAGCCAGTAGATTTTTCAGGAGTCCGCATCGTGATCGATCCGGACGGTTATCGACCGAACGTGGGCATCGTGCTGATGCGGCCGGACGGTCAGGTGTTCTGGGCACGTCGCGTGCGCCGGGATGGCTGGCAGTTCCCGCAAGGTGGCATGAATACCGACGAGACCCCGGTCGAGGCCATGTACCGCGAGTTGCGTGAAGAGACCGGGCTGTTGCCCGAGCATGTCGAAGTGCTCGGAGCCACGCCTGGCTGGCTGCGCTATCGGCTGCCCAGCCGCGCCATCCGCCGCAACGAACGCCAGGTGTGCATCGGCCAGAAGCAGGTCTGGTTCCTGCTGCAGATGCGCTGCGACGAGAGCCAGTTGAACCTGGAGCTGACCGAGACGCCGGAGTTCGACCATTGGCGCTGGGTCGACTTCTGGTATCCGGTGGAGCACGTGGTGCTGTTCAAGCGCGGCGTCTACGCGCGGGCGCTGCGCCACCTGGCGCCGCTGGCGCAGAGCATCGCCGGGCCGGGCATCCGTGCCATGCCGACCCTGGCGCAGGAGGCGTGGATGCCCGGCAACACCGCCGGCCACGAGCGCCCGCGCAAGCGTCCACGCAAGCGTGGCGGGCCTTGGGTGGCCCGTATTAATAACGATTAACGCCCGGAATTGACAACCATTCTCACTTTGGTTTGAATGGCGGCCAGGCGCAGTCCGCGCCGCCCGCCGCCGAACGCCATCGTGTACGTCTGCATCTGCAATGGGGTCACCGATCGTCAGATCCGCGAAGCCGCCGACGCCGGCTGCCGCACCGTGTCCGAACTGACCATGCGCACCGGCTGCGGGGCCACCTGCGGCTCGTGCCTGGACATGGCCGGCGATCTGCTAGAACGCGCGCTGCTGCGCGACCTGCCGCTGCCCGTGCTGGGTGGCCTGGCCCGCGCCGCCTGAGCCGCGCGCCGCCGCCGCGCGGATGCGCAGCGGGATGATCACGATTCGCGTTCCTTCACGGCCGTGGCCGATTCGCTAAAGTCTGCGCTTTCCAGGCATTAGCGAGCACTGCGATGAAGGGCGACAGCAAGGTCATCGAGTTCCTCAACAAGGTCCTCTACAACGAGTTGACCGCGATCAACCAGTACTTCCTGCACGCCAAAATGCTGAAGAACTGGGGGCTGAAGGAACTGGCCGAACACGAGTACAAGGAATCGATCGACGAGATGAAGCACGCCGACAAGTTGGCGGACCGCATCCTGTTCCTCGAGGGGCTGCCCAACTTCCAGGCGCTGGGCAAGCTGCGCATCGGCGAGAACCCGAAGGAAATCCTCGAGTGCGACCTGGCCCTGGAGCAGGACGGCACCACCACCTTGCGCGACGGCATCGCCTACGCCGAGTCGATCCAGGACTACGTCAGCCGCCAGCTGCTGGCCGACATCCTGGAGTCGGAGGAAGAGCACATCGATTGGCTGGAAACCCAGCTCGATCTGATCGGCCGCATCGGCGAGCCGAACTACCTGCTGACCAAGCTCGAGGACTGAGCGGCGGCTGTGCATGCCAAGCGGCGGCACATGCCGCCGTTGGTGGCGCGCTAGGTTTGGCGACGCTGCGCGAAGACCGCGATCGGTTTAGCTCGTCCAGCGTCTGTGCGGGCGCGCATGTGGACAAGGCCGCTAAGGCACCTCGTTAGGGTATTCGCAGCCTGCGAAACGTTGTGGGAGCGACTTCAGTCGCGACGGGCTTTACCGGGAAGGCCCGTCGCGACTGAAGTCGCTCCCACAGGTATTCCCACAGGTGTAAGCGAGGCTAGGGCGCGGGGGTTTCGACAGCGTCGCGCAAGGTGTTGCGGTAGCCGTTCAAGGCCAGCCGCGCGCGTGCGAATTCGGCGATGACCAGCGCCACCGCGACCGCGGGGCGCTCCAGCTGGTGGGCGCGCACGCCGGCCTCGATGCGCAAGGCCGCGGCCGACAGCGCCAGTGCGCCGACGTTGGCCGCCGAGGACTTCAGCGTATGCGCCGCGTCGCGCAGCGGCTCCAGTTGCGGGGTCACGGCGGCCTGCTCCAGGCGCTGGATCAGCTGCGGCGCGTCGCCCAGGAACAGTTCCACGATCTGCGCGGTGGTCGCGCTGCCGGCAAGCTCGCGCAATTCGTCGAGCACCGCGATGTCCAGCACCGGCAGCGGTGTCGGCGGCAGCGGTGCCAGATCGGCGGTGCTGATGCTGGTACTGGTGGCGCCGTCGCTATTGTTGTCGCTATTGCTATTGCTATTGCTATTGCTGAAAGCGGACGCTGCGATTGCCGCTGTCTGCGTCTGCGTCTGCGTCTGCGTCTGCGCGGATTGCGCTGTCTGCGCACTCGCCGTCTCCGCATCCGCCGGCAGCGCGGCACTCTCCGGCGCGGCCTGTGCCGGCGCGGCATTGGCGGCGCGGTGTGGCAGCCAGCGCTGCAGGCATTGCGCCAGCAGCTCGCGGCCGACCGGCTTGGACAGGTAGTCGTCCATGCCGGCCTCCAGGCAGCGCTGGCGGTCGCCGGCCATCGCATTGGCGGTCATCGCCACGATCGGCAGCCGCGTCCGTCCTGCCGCCGCTTCGGACTGGCGCCATTGGCGGGTGGCGGCGTAGCCGTCCAGCACAGGCATCTGGCAGTCCATCAACACCAGGTCGTAGGCCTGCGTGGCCAGTTGCGCCAGCGCGGCGGCGCCGTCGGCGACGCTGTCGCTGCGGTAGCCGAGCACGTCGAGCAGTTTCTGCGCGACCAGCAGGTTGACCGGGTTGTCCTCGACCAGCAGCAGGCGGTAGTCGGCGGCCGGCGAGGCCGGCCCGATCGCCTCGGCCGGGTCCGCGGCGGTGGCGGTGGTGGATGCCGATGCCGCTGCGGCATCGCGCTGCGGATCGGAAGCGGGTTCTTCGGGCAAGGCCGGCGCGGCCGCGGAGGCGAGGGCCGCCGCCGGCGCCAGCGCGAGCATGCCGCGCAGGTCCAGGTCCGCCGCCTGCCGCGACAGCAGCGCGCCGTGGGCGCGGATTTCCTCGGGGATCTCGGTGTCGCCGTACAGCCAGATCAGGCGCATCGCGTGCGGCGCCGGCAACCGCGTCACCGCGCGCTGCAGCGCCCGCGCGCTCTGGCGCAGGCCGTCGAGGTCGCCGATCACCAGGTCGTAGGGCGGGGCGGCGGCGTTGCCGGCACGCAGCCGCTCCAGCGCTTCCTGGGTCGAGTCGACCTTGCTCAGCTGCACGCCCCAGTTCGGCAACAGCGTTTTCAGCCGCTGGTACAGGCGCTGGTCGGCGCCGACCAGCAGCGCGTGCAGCCGCGGCAGGCTGCCCTGGGCCTGCGGCAGGTCGCCGATCACCTTCAGCAGCGGGATCTCGAACCAGAACGTGGCGCCCTGGTCGCTGCCCGATTCCACGCCGATGCGCCCGCCCATCAGGTCGACGATGCGTTTGCAGATCGCCAGGCCGAGCCCGGTGCCGCCGTACAGGCGGGTGGTGGACGCATCGGCCTGGGTGAAGGAGCGGAACAGCCGCTCCTGCTGCTCGGGGCTGATGCCGATGCCGGTATCGCGCACCTCGAAGCGCAGCAGGTGCTGCGCCGGGGTCTCGCCGAGGCGGCGCACGCGCAGCTCCACGCTGCCGCGCGCGGTGAACTTGATCGCGTTGCCGATCAGGTTGCTCAGCACCTGCCGCAGCCGCAGCGGATCGCCGCGGACCGGCAGGCGCACCGCCGGATCCAGCTGCAGCGCCACGCGCAGGCCCTTGGCCTCGGCCGCGCGCTGCATCAGCTGCAGCATGCCGTCGAGCAGTTCGCGCAGGTTGAAGCTGGTGATCTCCAGCTCCAGCCGGTTCGCTTCCAGCTTGGAGTAGTCGAGGATGTCGTCGACGATGCGCAGCAGTTGCAGCGAGGAGTCGTTGGCGGCGCGCAGCATCTCGCGCTGCTCGGTGCCGAGCTGGCCGCGCGCGATCAGTTCCAGCATCGGGATGATGCCGTTGAGCGGAGTGCGGATCTCGTGGCTCATCGTGGCCAGGAATTCGCCCTTGGCCATCACCGCGGCCTCGGCGGCCTGCTTGGCCTGCACCAGTTCGCGTTCCAGCCGCTCGCGCAGGTGCACGTCGCGCTGCAGCGCGTCGCGTTCGGACTCGGCCAGCGCCGCGCGCGCCGACGCCGCGTCCAGTGCGCGCGCCTGTTGCCGCGCGCGCCAGGCGGCGAGCGCGGCCAGCAGCGCGGCGGCGCCGATGCAGGCCGGCGCCAGCAGCTGCCACGGCGGCGGCGGCGCCAGTGCCGGCACCGCCAGCGGTGCGGCGGCGAGCGCGAGCGCCGCGCTCGACGCGGCCAGCCACGGCAGGGGCCGGCGCCGGCGTGCGGGCATCGCTACAGCACCGCGTTCTGGAAATCGAAGTTCAGTTCGTCGCCGACCGATTGCACCAGGTTGCCCTGGATGAAATCGACCCCGCCCATCCACATCGCCGCGGCGGCCTGCGCTTCCTCGATCTGCTGGCCGATGATCATCAGCCCGGCGCGGTGCGCCAGGTCGATCGTGGCGCGCAACTGGTCGCGCAGTCCGGCATCGGCATGCGCATTGGCGAAACGCGCGGACAGGCGCAGGTAGCCCAGCGGCAGCTGGCCGAGCAGCGCCTCGTTTTCGGCGCCGGGCTCGAACTGGCTGAGGCAGAACTGCACGCCCAGCGGCATCAGCCGGGCGCAGAACTGCTGCAGGGTGACCGTGTGGATCAGCGCGTCGTCCAGACGCAGGTCGATCACCAGCGAGGTGCCGGTGACGCCGCGGCGGCCGATCGCCTCGACCAGCCAGTCGGCGAAGGCGCCGCGCGCCAGCGTGCGCGAGGACTGCGACACGAACAGGCGCAGCGGCGGCGTGGCGTGCTGGTACAGGTGCAGCAGGCCGAGCGCGTGGTCCAGCACCTGCTGGTCGAGATCGGCGATGCGCCCGCCGGCCTCGGCCGCGGGCAGCACCTGCCCGGCCGACAGCAGGGTGCCGTCGCGCTGGCGCAGGCGCAGCAGCACCTGGTACTGCGCGGTGTCGCCGCCGGCGACGGCGACGATCGGCTGGTAGGCCGGTTCCAGTTGGCCTTCGAACATCGCGATGCGGCCGAGGTCCTCTTCCTCGCGCGGCGGCGCGTACGCGGCCACGCCCTGCGGATGCAGGCGCGCTTGCAGCGCTGTGCGCTCGACCGCTTCCAGCGCGCTGCCGGCGTCCTCGAACCCTTGCGCCAGGTCGGCGTAGCCGATCGCGCAGCGCAGGTGCACCGCTTCGTCCTCACGCAGCGGGAAGGCATGGTTGGCCAGGGCTTCGCGCAGGGCCTGCGCGCGCTGCCGCAGCGCGTCCAGATCGTCGCCCTGGGCCAGCAGCAGGAAGCTGTTGTCGTTGAGCCGGGCCAGCGGCTGCGGCGCGGTGACGCTGGCCAGGCGGCGCCCTGCCTGGGTCATCAGGCGTTCGAACGCGGCATAGCCGTAGCGCTCGCGCAGGCCCAGCGCGCTGGCGATCTCGATGAAGAACAGGCCGCCGCCGCGGGTGCGCAGCGACTCGCCGAGCAGCTGCAGCACGTGGCTGCGGGTCGGCAGGCCGGTCTCGGGATTGTTCAGCGGCACGCCGTCGCTGGCGCTCTGCTGCGCCTGCTGGCGCGCGCGGCGGATGCGATTGGAGACGGCGGCGATCAGGTGTCGCGGCCGGATCGGCTTGGTCAGGAAATCGTCGGCGCCGCTGTCGAGCACTTCGTACTGCAGTTCCGGATCCGGATCGCCGGTCAGGAACACGATCGGCAGCAGCTGGTGCTGCGGTTGCTGGCGGATCAGCGCGGTCAGGCGCATGCCGTCCAGGCCGGGCATGTGCAGGTCCATCAGGATCAGATCGGGCCGGTACTCGGCGATCGCCTGCTGCACGCCTTCGGCCTGCATCTCCACCTGCGCCTGCATGCCGGCGCCGTGCAGCACGCTCTGCGCGAACAGGGCCTGCGAGCGGTCGTCCTCGACGATCAGGATCCGGTACGGCGCGTCCAGCGGCTGCGGCGGCGCGGTGGCGGCGTTCGGCGTCTCCGTCGCGCCTGGCGGACAAGGCGCCACGTCGGCGGCGGCCTGGTGGTCGGCGGCCGGCGCTGCAGCGTCCTGCGCGTTCGGTGCCGCAGCGGGCGCCGTCGCTTCTTGCGCCTCGGGCACGGCATCGGCGGCCCAGCGGCGCCAGTAGTGCGGCGGCGGGGTTTCGGCACGGACGTTGCGCGAACGCGGGTCGTCGCGGCTGGGAAGCGGTGCGGTGTCTCTGGCGGCCATCGCGTCTTTATCCTGGTGCACGCGCAATTATGCGATGAAGTTCACGAAGACAGGGAGCCGTCCCGGTTCGGCCTGGCCACGGCGGCGTCCGCGGGCACCGCCAGCAGGCGGCGCACGCCGCGCCACAGGGTGCGCCACACCCACCACACCAGCAGCGCTCCCAGCACGCTGGCGCCCAGCACCACGATCAACGCCAGCCACGGATGCGCCAGGGCCAGCGCCAGCGTGGCGATCACCACCGAATCCTCGGTCAGCGAGGCGATCCAGTTGCTGGCCGGTTCCGGCGAGGTGTTCAGCAATGCGCGCGAGCCGGATTTCAGCACATGGCTGGTGAGCGCGATGCCGGCGCCGGTGGCCAGCGCGCCGGCGCCGAGCTGGCCATCCGGCGACAGCGTGGCCGCGGCCAGGAACGCGCCGGCGGGGATCCGGGTCAGGGTCTGCAGCAGGTCCCACACCGAGTCCACGCCGGGAATCTTGTCGGCGAAGAACTCGGCCAGGGCCAGCGCGCCGGAGGTGCCGAGCACCCACCACGACTCGGTCGCCTGCAGCGCCTGCGGCAGGTCCAGCCAGCCGAGCAGGCCGGCCATGCCGACCCCGAACACGGTCAGGTAGACGCGGATGCCGGCCAGCCAGGCCAGCAGGATGCCGATTACGAAGAGATGGGCGTCGGTCATGGCGAGGCGCTCCTGGGTGCGCGCGTGTGGCGGCCACTATCGGCCAAGCGTGCGGCGAAGGCCAGCATGGGGCGCGCCGCTGCGCTTGCGGCGATTGGTCCGGCGCCGGTCGGGAGCCTGGCTTACACTAGCTGGCCGGCCGAACCCCCGCGAGGATCGACGCCGCTGCCGCCTCGGTGGCGCGGCTTTGACGATGAACCGACCCGTCCCCCGTTTCCAGATCGTGCCCAACGGCGCCGCGCCAGTGCGCGGGCGCGGCCTGTGGCTGCTGATCGCCGTCGCCTGGCTGCTGTCGCTGGCCGGAACCTGGCTGCTGGCCAGCCGCCAGGCCGCGCCGGAGCTGGGCGATGTGCGCACCCAGTTGCGCGAGGCCGAACGCAAGCTGCAGGCCCAGCAGCGGCAGATCGAGACGCTCAACCAGCGCCAGGCCACGCTGGCGCGCTCGGACCAGATCAGCCGCGCCGCCAACAACGCGGTGCAGAGCTCGCTGGCCGAACGCGACGAGGAGATCGCCGGGCTGCGCGCCGACGTGGCCTTCTACGAGCGCCTGGTCGGCGCGACCAGCCAGCGCAAGGGCCTGACCGTGCATTCGGCGGAGTTCTCGGCCGAGGCCGGCGGCACCTGGCACTACAACGTGGTGCTGACCCAGAACCTCAACCGCGGCGCGATCAGCCAGGGGCAGATGCGCCTGGCGGTGGAAGGCGTGCGCGGCGGCAAGCTGACCAGCGTGGGCTGGGACGAACTGCACCAGAAGAGCGGCGTGCCCGGCCAGGACTATTCGTTCCGTTATTTCCAGCAGTTGGACGGCAGCGTGATCCTGCCCAAGGATTTCACCCCGCAACGGGTGCGAGTATCGCTGTCCGGCGGAGGGGCGCCGGTCACCCAGAGTTTCGATTGGACACTGGCCGGCAACGGCAAAGGGGAATAGGCAGCTTATGTTCGGAAGCAAGAACGGTCGCAGCAGCGGCCAGACCGTGGTCGATACCTTGATCGGCGCGCAGGTGGTGATCCGGGGCGATCTGGTGTTCAGCGGCGGCCTGTACGTGGAAGGGCGCATCCTCGGCAAGGTGCTGGCCGAGGACGGTGCGCCGGCGACGCTGACCCTGTCCGAGCACGGCAGCATCGAGGGCGAGGTGCGTGCGCCGATCGTGATCATCAACGGCCAGCTGATCGGCGACGTGCATGCTGCCGAGCGCGTGGAACTGGCGCCGAAGGCGCGGGTGCAGGGCAACGTGCACTACCAGGTGGTGGAGATGAACGCCGGCGCGCAGCTGACCGGGCGGCTGATCCACGCCGGCAGCATGGCCGCGCTGGCCCCGCCGGAGCACCTGCACGAGGAGCCGCAGGCCGAGCCGGCGCAGCGCGTGCTGACCAAGGCCGAGGCTTGATTCGGCCCGTCGCCGCCCCCATCCTGCTGCCATGAGTACTCTCGTTTCCCTGCCCAGTGCCGCGCCCGCGCCCGACTACCAGTCGCTGGAGCGGCCGCTGAACTTCACCCAGGCCGCCGCGGCCAAGGTGCGCGAGCTGATCCGCGAGGAAGGCAACGACGCGCTGGCATTGCGCGTGTACATCCAGGGCGGCGGCTGTTCCGGCTTCCAGTACGGCTTCGAGTTCGACGAGAACCGGGCCGAGGACGACCTGTCGGTGCGGACCGACGAAGTCACCCTGCTGGTCGATCCGCTGAGCCTGCAGTACCTGATGGGCGCGGAAGTGGATTACAGCGAAGGCCTGCACGGCGCGCAGTTCGTGATCCGCAACCCCAACGCCAAGACCACCTGCGGCTGCGGCAGCAGCTTCAGCGTGTAACACGCCGCGGCTTGCCGGATGCGTGGTTTGCCTGCACCCTGCGCCGCATGTCCGAACTGACCTCCGCTTCCTTCGTTTTCGCCGACGCGGCCGTCGACCGCGCCGATGCGCTGCGCAACGATCCCGAGGCGCTGCGCCGCGCTTGGCCCACCGCGCGCCTGCTGCTGCTCGATGCCGACGGCAACGCCTACGCCGACGCGCAGGGGCAGCCGCTGGCGCTGACCGGCGCGGCGCTGGGCGACGCGGTCGCGCAGGCGATCTTCCTCGGCCTGCGCGACGGCACGGCCTGGTTCGCGCTGGCCGCGGCCGCGCTCGATGCCCAGCTTGACCCGCCGCAGCGCATCGACCTGCGCCGCGCCGCGGCCGAGTGGCCGGCCGCCGCGTCGGGCCTGTTCGCCTATGCGCGCGGCATGCTCCACTGGCAGTCGCGCACCCGCTTCTGCGGGGTCTGCGGCGGCGCCATCGCGTTCGGCCGCGGCGGCTTCCTCGGCACCTGCACGCAGTGCGCCAGCGAACACTACCCGCGCGTGGACCCGGCGGTGATCGTCGCGGTCAGCGACGGCCGGCGGCTGCTGCTGGGCCGCCAGGCGAGCTGGCCGGCGCGGCGCTATTCGGTGATCGCCGGGTTCGTCGAACCGGGCGAGTCGCTGGAACAGACCGTGGCGCGCGAAGTGGCCGAGGAAACCCAGGTGCGGGTCCGGCCCGGCAGTTGCCGCTACTACGGCGCGCAGCCATGGCCGTTCCCCGGCGCGTTGATGCTCGGTTTCCGCGCGCTGGCCGAACCCGATGCGCCGCAGGTGGATGGCGAACTGGAAGACGCGCGCTGGGTCGAGCGCGACGAGATCGGCGCCGCCCTGCAGCGTGCGGCCACGCTCGGCGACAGCGCCGACGACGGCCACGGCCTGCGCCTGCCGCCGCGGATTTCCATCGCGCACGCGCTGGTCGTGGACTGGTACCGCCGCGACGGCGACCACGCCTAGCCGTTGCGCCGGTCCGGCGCGGCGGTTGCCACTGCGCACACGCTTCAGAACGGTCCCGGAGGACCTGCATGTTCACTACCCTCGTCGCTGTGATCGTTGCGCTGGTGCTGGGCCATGTCGCGCCCGGCATGGTCGCCTCGTTGCGGCGCTTCGATGCCTACGGCGACTGGCTGTCGTGGCTGGATGCGCACACCGGCGAGGGCAGCGCCTGGCGCGGCCGCTACGGCATCGCGCTGGCGCTGCTGCCGGCCGTGCTGCTGGTGGGCCTGCTGCAGTGGTTGGTCAGTGCGCCGCACCTGGGCCTGCTGGCCTTGCTGTTCGGGGTGCTGGTGCTGGCCTTCAGCTGGGGGCCGCGCGACCTGGATACCGACGTGGAAGCGGTGATCGAGGCCGACGACGTCGCCGCGCGACGCGTCGCGGTGGCGCAGCTGCAGGCCGACGGCGGGCCGCTGCGCGAGGATCCGGCCGGGCTGGTCGAGGCGGTGGCGGTCAGCGCGCTGCGGCGCTGGTTCGCGGTGCTGTTCTGGTTCCTGCTGCTGGGGCCGGTCGGCGCGCTCGGCTATCGCCTGCTGGCGCTGGCCGCTGCCGGGCCGTACGCGCCGCGGCTGCCGCTGACCACCGCACTCGGCGCGCGCACCGCGCTGGCGGCGATGGAATGGCCGGTGGCGCAGCTGATGACCTTTTCGCTGGCGCTGGTCGGCAACTTCGAGACCGTGTTCGGCGCCTGGCGCGCGGCCGGCGGCAACCGTTGGCAACTGGACAGCGGCTTCCTGGGTCCGGTGGCCTGCGCCAGCGTGCGCGGTGAGCTGGACGAGGAGGCGCACGACTACAGCGATGCCGGCATGGCGGTGCCGGCGCTGCGGCGCCTGCCGGAACTGCGCGATGCGATGAGCCAGATCTGGCGGGTGCTGCTGTTGTGGCTGGTGCTGCTGGCGTTGCTGGTGATCGCCGGCTGGGTCAGTTAGCCCGGCGCGAGCAGGGTGAACGGGAACCACGGCAGGTTGCGCGCGATCCAGTAGCCGGGCAGCGCCAGCAGCCAGAAGTTCGGCCGCGATACCACGGCGACCACCGGCGCGAACCACGCCGCACGCCAGCCGGCCTTCCATGCGATCAGTCCCGGCAGCACGGCCAGGCCCAGCATCGCCCCGGGATTCATCGCGAAGGCGCCGAGCGGATCCAGATGCACCAATGCGTGCAAGGCGCGGGTCATGCCGCAGCCGGGGCAGTAGTAACCGGTGAGCGCATGGAACAGGCACGGCGCGAACGGATTGTCCGCGGCGTTGGGATCGAACCGGTACAGCATGGTGGCGCCGGCCGCCGCGATGGCGGCGCCGGCGCCGAGGCACGCCCGTTGTTGCCAGGCGCGCATGCCGGTCAGCTCATCTGCTGCATCTGGTTCACGTAGTCCATGTAGCCCTGCATGCCGCCGGTGGCGACCATGCCGACGTTGATCAGCAGGCCGATGATGGCCAGCGCGGTGGTCACCCAGCACCAGGTCTTGGCGTTGTTGGAGGCGCGCCGCGCGCCGTCCAGGTCGCCCTGGTTGAGCAGCCCGTTGACCTTGCTGGAGAACACGATCGCGACGATGCCCGGAATGATCGACGGGCAGCACAGGCAGAAGCCGAGCACCGTGGCGATGATCGCCCAGGCCAGGTGATTGGGGATCGCGCCGGGCGCGGGGGCGGGCGGGGGCGTGACGGGGCTGACGGTGCTCATGTGGATCTCCTTGAGTGGCTATGCGCTGGGCATAGGGAGGAGTCTAGACGAGGTGGCCGTCCGGCCTCCATCTTTTGGCCCGGGCCATTGCGCTCAGTGCGGCGCCAGCAGCGCGAACGGAAACCACGGCAGGTTGCGCAGCACGGCGTAGCCGAGCAGCAGCCACAGCCACAGGCGCGGGTCGGCGAGGATCTTCAGCAGCGGCGCCAGCGGGCGCATGCGCAGCCCGGCGGCGTTGAGCGCCATGATCGCCAGCAGCGGCAGGGCCACCACCAGCAGCGGATTGCTCGCCAGCGCGTGGGCCAGATCCAGGTGCACCAGCGCGTGCAGGCAGCGGGTGCTGCCGCAACCGGGGCAGTACAGCCCGGTGAGGGTATAGAACGGACAGGCCGGCAACGGATTGCCCGGCGTATTGGGATCGACCCGGCGCAGCACCAGCGTCGCCACCGCAGCGGCAGCGCTCAGCGCGGCCAGCGGCAGCCAGCGGGGCAGGGGACGACCGCGCAGAAGCAGCATGTTCGGAAAAGAACGCAAGCAATCGGCAAGGGCCGCCGCTGCGCGCGGCAACGGCGGCTCTGCTCGTCGATCAGGACATGGACGACTGCTGCATCATGCCCAGGCCGCCCAGGGCGAAGATGAAGATCAGGTACAGCACGACCAGCACGACCCAGGCGATGACCGAGTAGATCGCCCACTTCTTGGCCTTCTCCGACGAGTCGCGGGCGCCATTGATGTCGCCGGCGGCGAGCTTGGTGTTGACCTGCGAGGCGAACACGATCGAGACGATGCCCAGCGGCAGGCAGCAGAACAGCGTGCTCAGGATCGCCCAAACGAGATTGTTGGACACTTGCGGTGCGGTGGTATTCATCCGTGTTACTCCGGTTGCGTGGTGGAACGAGGAAAAAAACGAAAAGGCGGGGAGGTTCAGTGTCCGAGCAGGCTGCCGAAGATCGCCAGTCCGCCGAACAGCAGGAACCACAGCGCGAGCAGGATCGGCGCGGCGAGCGCGGACCACATCGCCCACAGGCCGGCCTTGCGCGACGCCTCGCGGGCGCCGGCGACATCGCCGGCGGCGCGTTTGCCGTCCACCTGCGAGGCGTAGACGATCGACACCACGCCCAGCGGCAGACAGCAGAACAGCGTGGACAGAATCGCCCACACCAGATTGTTGGGGACGTAGATGCCCGCGCCGTTGGGCGGTGGTGGTGGCAAAACCTGACTCACTCTCGACCCCTGAAATGGACGCCGCTGCAGCATGCAGGCGTCTCCCCGGCGCCTAATCTACCTGAAGCGGCGTTTCCAGGCACCCCAAAGGTTCAGGCGGCATCCCCGCGCAGCTGCCGCACCTGCGCTTCCAGCAGCTCGGCGCTGGCCTCGGCGGCCGCCACCGGCGGCCCGGCGATCACCTCCACGTGCGCGCGGAAGCGGCGCGGCACGCGCATGCGCCGCAGCCGCGAGTCGCGCTTGCTCCACATGCTGGTCCACATGTTGCGCAAGGCCATCGGCAGCACCGGCACCGCGCGGCGCTCGACGATCTTCTCCATGCCGGACTTGAACTTGGCGATTTCCCCGTCCTTGGTCAGCGCGCCCTCGGGGAAGATGCACACCAGTTCGCCGTCGGCCAGCGCCGCATCGATCTCGTCGAACGCGCGCTGCATCAGCGCCGGGTCCTCGCGCGCGCCGGCGATCGGGATCGCCTTGGCGGTACGGAAGATCCAGCGCATCACCGGGATGTTGAAGATGCGGTAGTACATGACGAAGCGCACCGGCCGCGGGATCGACGCGGCCAGCACCAGCGCGTCCATGTAGCTGACGTGGTTGCACACGATCAGCGCCGCGCCCTCGTCGGGGATGTGCCGCTCGATGCCGTGCAGGCGCAGCCGGTACAGCGCGCGCACCATCACCCAGCTGAGGAAGCGCATCAGGAATTCGGGGACGATGCTGAAGATCCAGATCGCCACCACCGCATTGGCGATGGCCAGCGCCAGGAACACCTGCGGGATGCTCAGCCCCGGCATCGGCACGCGCACGCCGAACAGGCTCAGCTGCTGCATCTGCAGCGCGATGCCGACCACCGCGGCGATGACGATGAACATCGAGTTCTGGATGTTGAGCCCGGCGATGACCCGCGACAGTTCCGCCTTGGGCGTGCGGCTCTGGATCAGCGCGAACAGCGGCACCACGAACAGGCCGGTGCACAGGCCGATGCCGACCAGGTCGAGCATGATCCGCCAGCTGCCGGCCTGGCGCACGAACTGGCCGATGTCCAGCCCGGCCTGCAGCGCGCCGCCGGGGCGGGCGAAATACAGGTCGAGCATGAACGCGCTGATGCCGAACGCGCCCAGCGGCACCAGGCCGATCTCGACGGTGCGCCCGGACAGTTTTTCGCACAGCAGCGAGCCGGTGCCGGTGCCGATGGAGAACAGCGCCAGGGCGAAGATGTACAGGTCCTGCGCGCCGCCGAGGTTGAGCTCGGCGTAGGTCGGCAGCTGCGCGGTCAGCACCGTGCCGATGAACCAGAACCAGGACACGCCGAGCACCGCGTTGCGCACCGCCAGCTGGCGCCGGGTCAGGCGCATGATCGCCAGCGACTCGGGCACCGGGTTCCAGTTGATCTTCAGCTCCGGCGCGCCGGCATCGACCTTGGGGATCAGCCGCGCGACCAGGTTGCCGGCGACCGCCAGCGCGATCACCGCGGTGGCCGCGGCGACCGGGCCGTGGCTGCCGGCGATCTGGAAGATCAGCCCGCCCAGGATCATGCCGCACAGGATCGAGATCGAGGTGCCCATCTCGACCAGGCCGTTGCCGCCGGTTAGTTCCTCCGGCTTGAGCACCGACGGCAGGATCGAGTACTTCACCGGGCCGAACAGCGTGGACTGCAGGCCGGTGCAGAACAGCGCGACCAGCAGCACGGCCATGTTCTCGGTCAGGAAGCCGACCGCGGCCAGCGACATGATCGCGATCTCCATCGTGGTGGTGATCACCACCAGCCGCGATTTCTCCAGCTTCTCGGCGATCTGTCCGGCCAATGCGGAGAACAGGAAGTACGGCAGGATGAACAGCGCCGGCGCCAGGTTGGTGTACAGCGTGCGCTGCTCGGGGGTGACGCCCAGATAGAACAGCAGGCCGATGATCGCCTGCCGGTACACGTTGTCGTTGAACGCGCCCAGGCCCTGGACCACGAAGAACGGCAGGAAGCGGCGCTGTTTCAGCAGGGCGAACTGGCTATGGCCGGACATGCAGGCTCCTTTGCGAACGCGCGCAGCCTAGCAGGTTCGTTGCGCGGCGGAGGCGGGTGGCGCGGGGCAGGCGTGCTGTGATGCGGCCGGTGCCTGCGGTGCCGTCTGTGGGGACACGCGTGTTGCGGTTTGGAGGGGTGCCAAGGTGTCTTGCTCCGTTCGTCGCGACTGAAGTCGCTCCTACAGGGAGCGCGTGTTTGCGAACGCGCAGAGGCGGGGCTGCGGCCGTGCAAGGCGGCCGGTGCCTGCGGTGCCGTCTGTGGGGACACGCGTGTTGCGGTTTGGAGGGGGCGCCATGGTGTCTTGCTTCCGTTCGTCGTGGCTGAAGCCGCTCCTACAGGGGGGCGGTGCGGTGCGAGCCGGTTAGCTGGCTTCGCTGGCGTCCTCCTGCCCCTGCCGCAGCAGCGCGATCAGCGCGCGCGCGGCCGGGGTCGGGTCCGCGCGCCAGGTGGCGTAGGTGAGGAAGCGGAAGCGCTCGCGCAGCGCGATCACCGCCACGCCGTGCATCGCTGCGGCCATGGTCTGCGGCACGATCGCCAGGCCCAGGTCCTCGACCACCAGCTGGCGCTGCAGGTCGGCATGGGTGACTTCGTACTGCAGGCGCTGGCGCAGGCCGGCCTCGGCGAAGGCGCGGTCGATGATGCCGCGCACGCCGGCGCCGGCGATCAGCCCGGCCATCGGCGCGTCCTCCAGTTCGTGCAGCGCCACCTCGGTGCGCGCGGCGAAGCGGTTGCCGGGCGCGGCGATCAGCGCCAGCGGTTCCTCGTGCAGCAGCAGGCGCTGTTCGGGCAGAACGATGTGCGGGCCGACCCCGACCAGGGCTACGTCCAGCCGGCCCTCGCCCAGTTCGAGCAGCAGCGCATCGCTCATGCCGGTGCGCAGGTGCACGTCGACCGCGCTGTGCGCGTCGCGGAAGCGGCGCAGCAGCGCCGGCACCTGCACCGTGGTCAGCGAGGAGATCTGGCCGATGTGCAGGCGCCCGCGCACCGTGCCCAGGGTCTGCGCCATCTCCTCGTGCAGGCGCTCGGCCGCGCGCAGGGTCTCGCGGGCGTTGTGCAGGAACACCTCGCCGGCGGCGGTGGTGCGCACCTGTCGCGCGCCGCGCTCGAACAGCCGCGCGCCCAGCGCTTCCTCGATCTTGGCGATCTGGTGGCTCAGCGCCGACTGCACCGTGTGGCAGCGGCGTGCGGCGGCGGTGAAGCTGCCTTCCTCGGCGACGGCGACGGCGAATTCGAGCTGGCGTAGGGTCAGCATGGCATCTGCAAAAAAGATGGGTGGAGTGAAAACAATACATTGGAAAGATCGATCGTGCCGGCCCAGACTGGCGCCATTCCTTCCGCTCCCCCTTGGATTCCCGCTCATGGACACCTCCCCGCACCCCCCGATGCACCGTGGCCTGGTGCTGCTGATGGCCGCCGCCACCGGCCTGGCGGTGGCCAGCAACTACTACGCACAGCCGCTGCTGGAGGTGCTGGCGCAGACCTTCTCGATCGACGTGCGCAGCGCCGGTGCGGTGGTCACCACCGCGCAGCTGGCCTACGCGGCCGGCCTGCTGTTGCTGGTGCCGCTGGGCGACCGCTTCGAGCGCCGCAGCCTGATCGTGGGGCTGTACGCGCTCAGCGCGGTGGGCCTGCTGATCAGCGCCGCCTCGAGCAGCTTCGCGCTGCTGCTGGTCGGCACCCTGGTCACCGGGCTGAGCTCGGTGGCCGCGCAGATCCTGGTGCCGTTCGCCGCCACCCTGGCCGCGCCGCACGAGCGCGGGCGGGTGGTCGGCACGGTGATGAGCGGGCTGCTGCTCGGCATCCTGCTGGCGCGCACCGTCTCTGGGCTGCTGGCCGGCGCCGGCGGCTGGCATACCGTGTACTGGGTGGCCGCGGCGCTGATCCTGCTGGTGGCGGCGCTGCTGTGGCGCGCGCTGCCGCGGCATCCGGGCAATCCGCGGTTGTCCTATCCGCACCTGATCGGCTCGGTGCTGGCGCTGCTGCGCGACGAACCGGTGCTGCGTTCGCGGGCGATCCTGGGCGGGCTGCTCTTCGCCGGCTTCAGCATGTTCTGGACCACGCTGGCGTTCCTGCTGTCCGGCCCCGACTACGGCTACGGCACCGCCACGATCGGCCTGTTCGGCCTGATCGGCGCCGCCGGCGCGTTCGCCGCCAACCTCTCGGGCAAGCTCGCCGACCGCGGCGCCGGGCACTGGGTGGGCTGGGGCGGGCTGGCCATGCTGCTGCTGTCGTGGCTGCTGCTGGCCGCCGCGCCGCACTCGCTGTGGCTGCTGATCGCCGGGGTGCTGTTGCTGGACGTGGCGGTGCAGGGCGTGCACATCGGCAACCAGCACGTGATCTACCAGCTGGATCCGAAGGCGCGCAACCGCATCACCTCGGCCTACGTCACCTGCTACTTCATCGGCGGCGCGATCGGCTCCAGCCTCGGCACCGCGGCCTACGCCTACGCCGGCTGGCGCGGGGTGGTGGTCGGCGGCGTGGCGCTGGCGGTAGCGGCGCTGCTGTGGATGGGCATCAGCGTGCGGCCGGTACCGCAGAAGGCGGCGTTGGCGCCGACGCCGGAGCGGTGACCGCATGCGCGGCGGCGCGCAGCTTGGGCAGCAGGCGCAGGGTCAGCGCCAGCTGGTTGCGCACCAGCCGCCGCTTGGCCTCGTCGATCCCGTCCTCGTGTTCCAGCGCATCGGCCATCGCCACCTCGGCCGATTCGTCGGCCGGCGGCAGCGCCTGGCGCTGCGCCAGCGCGTCGGCGATCGCGCCCAGGGTGTCCTGCAGGTAACCGCCGGCGCGGTCGATGGCCGGGTCGGCTTCGCCGGCCAGCGCGGCGCGGTGCGCGCCCAGCGCCGACAGGTAGCCGAGCAAGGTATTTGACAGCGCCAGGAAGCGGAAGCCGGCATCCAGGTTGCGGCGGTAGCGGCCGGGTTCGCGCAGCATGTTGGACAGCGCCACCGACAGCGCGGCGTCGGCGTTGTGCATGTCGCGGCGGGCGATGCGGTAGGGCAGGTCGTCGCGCATGCCGCTGCGGTACTGCTCCAGCACCTGCGCCAGGTAGCGCGCGCAGCTGGCCAGCACGGTGGCCATCACCTGGTTGAGGCGACGGCCCTGCCAGTCGGGCAGGATCAGGAACGAGGCCGCCGCGGCGATCGCGCAGCCGATCAGGGTGTCGAGCAGGCGCGGCCAGATCAGCACGAAGCCGTCGCCGAGCAGGTTGAAGCAGAACAGCGCCATCACCGTGATCGCCGCGGTGGCCAGCATGTAGCGGTCGGTACGGGTGACGAAGAACAACAGCGCGCCGGCCAGCGCGAACAGCAGCTGCAGTTCGGTGCCGGGGAACAGCTGCATCAGCGCCCAGGTCGCGATCAGCCCGATCAGCGTGCCGGCGATGCGCTGCGCCAGGCGCAGCCGGGTGGCGCCGTAGTTGGGCCGGCATACGAAGGCGGTGGTGAGCAGGATCCAGTAGCCGTTGCTGGCGTGGATCGACTGCATGATGGCGTAGCCGACCACCAGTGCGATCGCCATGCGCAGCCCGTGCCGGAACAGCACCGAGCCGGGGGTGAGTTGCTGGCCGACGCGCACCAGCATCTCGCGCAGCGTGTGCGGCGAGGAGTCGCGCAGGCGCGTGTCGAGGTTGTCGCTGGTGGTGTCGGACTGCGCGGATTCGGACAGCCGCCGCTCGATGCTCTGCAGGTTGGTCACCAGCAGTTCCAGCGAGCCGAGCAGCCGCGCCTGGCGCGGATCGGCGCGGGCATGCAGGAAGTCCAGCGACTGGCGCAGGTCGGTGGTGGCCAGCTGGGTCTGCTCGCCGTATTCGAACGGCTGGCGCAGCCGGATCGCCTCGCCCAGCGCGGCGCAGGCCTTGCCCTGCAGGGCAAGCAGGCGCTGGCAGCGGTACAGCACGTCGCTGTGGAAGAACGCGTCGGTCAGCGCTTCGTAGGGATAGTGCGAGGAGCTGGCGCGTTCGTGGAAATCCTGCGCCATGTAGTACAGCCGGAAGTACAGGCCGGACTGCACGCCGGGCCGGCCGGAGCGGCCGAAACGGCTCATGATCGCGGTCTTGGCCGCGTTCAGCGCCGCCACCACCTGCGCGTTCTGCTCGGCCAGCGCCAGCCGCCGCGCGTGCAGGTCGCTCTGCCGCACCGGTTCGAACAATGCGGCCTTGAGCCGCAGGTAGCGGCCGAGTTCGAAGAACAGCCGCGACAGCCGCTCGCGCACCGGGCGGTTGGCGAACAGCACGGTCCACAGGATCGACAGCAGCCCGTACCAGGCGGCGCCGAGCATCAACAGGCCGATGCCGTGCCAGGCGCTGCCGCCGACGTGGCCGGCGCGGCCGCCGTGGTCGATGCCGATCATCGCGTAGATCGCCAGCGCCACCGTGGCCTGGGCGATGGAGGCGTAGCGCTCGCCGAGCGCGCCGAGCAGGGTCAGGGCGAAGGTGGACAGCGCCATGCCGGCGACGAACGCCAGCGGATACGGGAACAGCAGCACCACCGCGGCCGCGGCCGCGGCGAAGCACAGCAGCGACAGCAGCACCGACTTGATCCGGCCCAGCCAGTTGTCGTCGGTCTCGGCGATGGCGCTGGCGATGGCGCCGAGGAAGATCGCCGGCAGCGCGGTCAGTTGCTGCTGCTGCCAGCACACCCCCATCGCCACGCCCAGGGCGATGAACACGCGCAGGCCGTAGCTGGCCTTTTCGTGGGCCCACAGGCGGCTGAGGCGCGATTCGATCGAGGATTTCGGCACGGCGACACGATAACGCAACGGTGGCGCCCGGCGCATCGCGTCGCGCAGTCCCGTCCTCTCAGATCCGCAGTTGTCGCAGGCGCGCCTCGAGCAGTTCCGGAAAACGCTTGAACCAGGTCTGGTTGAGCGGCGAGGGATGCGGCAGCGGATGCAGGGCGAAGCGCCGCGACGTGCCGCGCTCGGTCTGCAGGTCGACTTCGATGCTCGCGCTGAAGCGCGCATCGTCGGCCCAGAACGCGTCCAGCTGCGCGCGCACCTGCTTGGGCTGGTCGATGCCGAACCACAGGAAGGCTTCGCGGCCGAGGGTGACGATGTCGCGGCCGCGCCACTGCTCGATCAGCAGGCGCCGCATCAGCGGATGGAAGCGTCGCTTCACCTGCATCGACCAGGCCTTGTTGCCGAGCGGTTTGTACGGCACGGTGTTGATCCAGAAGAAGGCGCGGCCGATTTTCAGCGAGGCCGCGAAATCCGGCATCGGCTGGCCGTCGTGCAGATGCCGGTACAGCGCCTTGCGCACGAGCTGCCCGCCGCTGCCGACGAAGGGCTCGCCGTGTTCGACCTCGCTGCGGCCCGGGTCGCGGCCGAAGAAGCACAGCCGCGCGTTGCGGCGGCCCAGGCCGATGATCGGCTCCAGCGGATCCTTGGCGTAGTCTGCGTAGACCTTGGTATCGATGCCGTCGGTCTGCGCCGCCAGCTCGCGGAATTGGGCGTGGAGGTCGGGATCCAGTGCCATGGAATGTCCTCGAATACCGATGGTGCAACCTGTAGGAGCGGCTTCAGCCGCGACAGATCCTATGGATCCCTGTGTATAGGGTCTGTCGCGGCTGAAGCCGCTCCTACAGAGGGCTACGTGCGGCCTATGCGCCCGCGTTCGCGCGCGATCGCGCGCCAGCCGATGTCGCTGCGATGGAATTCGCTGGGCCAATGGATCTTCGCCACGCCGGCGTACGCATTGCGCTGCGCATCGGACACGCTGTCGCCGAGCGCGGCCACGCACAGCACACGGCCGCCGGCGCTGAGCACGCGGCCCTGCGCATCCAGTGCGGTGCCGGCATGGAACACCTTGGCGCTGGCTGGCACCTGCTCCAGGCCGGAAATCGCCTCGCCGGTGATCGGCGCTTCCGGATACGGCGCCGCCGCCAGCACCACGCCCAGCGACGGACGCGGATCCCACTGCGCTTCGGTCGCATGCAGTTGTCCGTCGATCGCCGCCTCGACCAGCTCCACCAGGTCCGACTGCAGGCGCAGCATCACCGGCTGCGTCTCCGGGTCGCCGAAGCGCACGTTGAACTCGATCACCTTGGGTGCGCCGCTGGCATCGATCATCAGCCCGGCATACAGGAAGCCGGTGAACGGCACGCCGTCGGCGATCATGCCCTGCACGGTCGGTTCCACCACCTCGCGCATCACCCGCGCGTGCACCTCGGGCGTGACCACCGGCGCCGGCGAATACGCGCCCATGCCGCCGGTGTTGGGGCCGGTGTCGCCGTCGCCGACGCGCTTGTGGTCCTGGCTGGTGGCCATCGGCAGCGCGGTGGCGCCATCGACCATGGAGATGAAGCTGGCTTCCTCGCCGTCGAGGAATTCCTCGATCACCACGCGCGCGCCGGCATCACCGAACGCATTGCCCGACAGCATGTCTCGCACCGCCGCTTCGGCCTCGTCCAGGGTCATCGCCACGATCACGCCCTTGCCCGCGGCCAGGCCGTCGGCCTTGACCACGATCGGCGCGCCCCCGCCTTCAACGGACATGCGGCGCACGTAGGCCAGCGCCGCGTCCACCTCGGTATGCACTTCGTAGAACGCGGTCGGGATGCCGTGGCGGGCGAGGAATTCCTTGGCGAACGCCTTGCTGCCTTCCAACTGCGCGGCCTTGGCCGTGGGCCCGAAGATGCGCAGTCCGGCGGCGCGGAAGCGGTCGACCACGCCCAGCACCAGCGGCACTTCCGGGCCGACCACGGTCAGCGCCACCGCTTCGTCCTGCGCCAGTTTGAGCAGGCCGTCCAGGTCGTCGACCTTGATCGCCACGTTGCGGCACTTGGGTTCAGTGGCGGTGCCGGCATTGCCCGGGGCGACCAGCACGTCGCTGACGCGCGGGGACTGGGCCAGCTTCCAGGACAGGGCGTGTTCGCGGCCGCCGGAACCGATGACGAGGATTTTCAAGGCGTGTCTCGTGATGTCGAAGGAGGGCTATTCGCAGGCTTCGCGCTGCATCGAATCGGGGAACGGATAGGCCCAGCGGGCCGCGTCGAACGCGAACACCTGGGTGGTGCCGAGCTTCTTGCCGCAGGACATGCCGGTTTCCTCGATGGTCACCGGCCACACCCGCGCGGCCGGATCGCTGTCGTCCACGGCGAGCTTGAAATCCACGTCGAACAGCTCCGCCTGGCACTGCGCGGCGGTCTGCTGCGGATCGCGGCCTTCGTCGCTGCAATCCAGCGCGCCCTGGTTGTCGATGTGCTGGCGCACCGAGCCGGCGTTGACCAGGCCCTTGGGGCCGGGCAGCACCAGGTCCTGCGATTCCAGCACCAGGCCTTGCCCGATCCAGCTGCTGTAGACCACGAAGCCGTAGAAATCGCTGCCCAGGCGCAGGATGTCCACCGCGCCCGGATCGCCGTCGCTGCCGAAGCCGTCGGCCAGCTTCTCGGCGACCACCGCCAGGCCCTGTCCGTCGTCGCGCAGGATCAGGAAGTCGATCAGTCCGGGATTGGCATGGCCGCCGTCGTCGAGCCGGTGGCATACCGCCAGCAGTTGCTGGATCTGGCTGCCGACCACCACCGGCTGCTCGGCGCAGACCTCGCTCTGCACCGCCTGGCCATCGGCCTGGCCGGACCAGCTTTCCGACAGGCGCGCCTGCTTGCCGTAGCGCGCCTGCAGGAAGGCCTGCAGGCGCTCGGTGCGTGGCGCGTGCGCGGACTGCACTGGCGCCGTGGTCGCTGCCGGTGCGGCCGGTGCGGCCGGCGCTGCGGCCGGAGCGGGTGCTGCGGTCGGCTTGCACGCGGCCATGCCGAGCGCGAGCAGCAGCGGCAGGCCGTGGCGCAATGGAGTGCGTTTCATCGTTTTCGATCCCTTGGCCGCTCAGTGGCGGAAATGACGCACGCCGGTGAACACCATGGCGATGCCGTGTTCGTCGGCGGCGGCGATCACCTCGCCGTCGCGCATCGAGCCGCCCGGCTGGATCACCGCCTTGATGCCGGCCGCCGCGGCCGCGTCGATGCCGTCGCGGAACGGGAAGAACGCATCGGAGGCCATCACCGAGCCTTCCACCACCAGCGCCGCGTCGGCGGCCTTGATCCCGGCGATGCGCGCCGAATACACCCGGCTCATCTGCCCGGCGCCGACGCCGATGGTGCGGTGGTCCTTGGCGTAGACGATGGCGTTGGACTTGACGTACTTGACCACCTTCCACGCGAACAGCAGGTCGGCGAACTGCGCCTCGGTCGGTGCCAGGCGGGTCACCACCTTGAGTTCGTCGCGGGTCACCACGCGGTCGTCGGCGCTCTGCATCAGCAGGCCCGAGCCGATGCGCTTGGTATCGATGAAGCCGCCGGAGGCCGGCGCCAGCGGGATGCGCAGCACGCGCACGTTGGCCTTCTTCTTCGCGTACTCGAGCGCACCGGCCTCGTAGTCCGGCGCGATCAGCACTTCGACGAACTGGCGGTCGAGGATGACCTTGGCGGTAGCCGCGTCCAGCGGGCGGTTGAAGGCGAGGATGCCGCCGAAGGCGCTGGTCGGATCGGTCGCGTAGGCCAGTTCGTAGGCGTCGCCGCAGCCGGCGCCCACCGCCACGCCGCAGGGGTTGGCGTGCTTGACGATGACGCAGGCCGGCGCGTCGAACTGGCGCACGCATTCCCAGGCCGCATCGCTGTCGGCGATGTTGTTGTAGCTCAGTTCCTTGCCCTGCAGCTGCTCGAACGTCGCCAGCGAACCCGGGGCCGGGCACAGGTCGCGGTAGAACGCGGCGTGCTGGTGCGGGTTCTCGCCATAGCGCAGGTCCATGACCTTGATGAAGCTGCCGTTGGCCTGCGCCGGGAACGCGGCACGCACCGGCACCTCGCTCGCAGGGTCGGTCACCGTGGACAGGTAATTGCTGATCGCCGCGTCGTACTGCGCCACGCGGTTGAACGCGGCCACCGACAGCGCGAAGCGCTTGGCGGCCGACAGCTGGCCGTCGTGCGCCTCCAGTTCGGCCAGTAGGTCGGCGTACTGCGCCGGATCGGTGGCCACCGCCACGCGCGCGAAATTCTTCGCCGCCGAGCGCAGCATCGCCGGGCCGCCGATGTCGATGTTCTCCACCGCCTCGGCGAGCGTGCAGTCGGCCTTGGCGGTGACCGCCTCGAACGGATACAGGTTCAGCACCAGCAGGTCGATCGGCGCGATGCCGTGTTCGGCCATCACCGCATCGTCGGTGCCGGCGCGGCCGAGCAGGCCGCCGTGCACCAGCGGGTGCAGGGTCTTGACCCGGCCATCCATCATTTCCGGGAAGCCGGTCACTTCGGAGACGTCCTTGACCGGCAGCCCCGCGTCGCGGATCGCCTTGGCGGTGCCGCCGGTGGACAGCAGCTCCACGTTGCGCGCGGCCAGCGCGCGGGCCAGGTCGAGCAGGCCGGTCTTGTCGGAAACGGACAACAATGCCCGGCGCACGGGCAGGAAATCGGAGGACATGGGGGCAGGGCACACATCGGAGCGGGGAGTGGATATTGTAGGCTGCGCCGCCCCGGCATGGACCCTCAGGACCCCGCAATGGTTTCCATCTACGCATTGAAAGGACGCTTCCAGGACCTGCTGCGGCCCGGGGTGCGCGGCCTGTACCGGCTCGGCGTGACCGCCAACCAGGTCACCGTGGGCGCGGCCGCGGTGTCGTTGCTGGTCGCCGCCTGGGTGTTCTGGCGCGCGCCGGCGCAGCCGCTGTGGTACGCGCTGCTGCCGGCGTGGATGCTGCTGCGCATGGCCTTGAACGCGGTCGACGGCATGCTGGCGCGCGAGTTCGGGCAGCAGTCCAAGCTGGGCGCCTACCTCAACGAATTGAGCGACGTGATCGCCGACGCGGCGCTGTACCTGAGCCTGGCCAGCGTGCCCGGCGCGAGCGCCGGCTGGCTGTGGGCGCTGGCGCTGGCGGCGGCATTGACCGAGTATGCCGGGGTGTTGGGGCTGATGGTCGGCGCCGGACGGCGCTACGACGGACCGATGGGCAAGAGCGATCGCGCCTTTGCGATCGGCCTGCTGGGGCTGCTGCTGTCCGCTGGCTGGGTGGGGGCGAAGACGGTGGACGGGTTCGCGATCGTGCTGGCGCTGCTGTGCGCGGCGACGGTGCTGCGGCGCGTGGCCGCCGGCCTGCGCGAGGCGGCCTCGCGCTGAACCGCGGCACGCGGACCACGGCCACGACACGGATGCGATAGCGACACTCACGGCAACAGCGGTACCACGACAGGGAATCGGCAACGGATGCGGCAGGTCAGCGAAAGCGAGTTTTGCAGTTTCGACGGAACACGGTTGTTCTACCGGCACTGGCCGGCCACCGCGCCAGCGGCGCAGCCGCGTGCGGTGGTGCTGTTGCATCGTGGCCACGAGCATTCGGGGCGGGTGCTGCACCTGGCCGACGAACTGGGCCTGGACGACTGCGCGATGTTCGCCTGGGATGCGCGCGGCAACGGCCGCTCGCCCGGCGTGCGCGGCGATGCGCCCGGCTTCCCGGCGCTGGTGCGCGACCTGGACAGCTTCATCGCCTACATCGGCGCCACGTACGGCATCGCGGTGCAGGACATCGTGGTGATCGCGCAGAGCGTGGGCGCGGTGATCGCCAGCACCTGGGTGCACGACTACGCGCCGCCGCTGCGCGCGCTGGTGCTGGCCTCGCCGGCGTTCAATGTCAAGCTGTACGTGCCGTTCGCGCGGCCCGGGCTGGCCTTGATGCACAAGCTGCGCGGCAATTTCTTCGTCAACAGCTACGTCAAGCCGCAGTGGTTGACCCACGACCCGGCGCGCGTGGCCAGTTACCGCGACGATCCGCTGATCACCCGGCCGATCTCGGTGCGGGTGCTGCTCGGCGTGTACGCCGCAGCCGACCGCGTGGTCGGCGATGCGCAGGCGATCACCGTGCCGGTGCAGCTGCTGGTGTCCGGCGACGATTTCGTGGTGCACCGCGGCCCGCAGGACCGCTTCTACGAGCGGCTGTCCTCGCCGGTGAAGGAGCGCCACCTGCTGCCCGGGTTCTTCCACGACACCCTGGGCGAGCGCGACCGCGCACCGGCGCTGGCGCAGATCCGCCGGTTCGTGCGCGAACGCTTCGCCGAGGCGCCGGCGCTGCCCAGCCTGTTGCAGGCGCACCGGCGCGGGCCGACCTTCGAGGAATCCGAGCGGCTGTCCTGGCCGCCGGAAAAGTACAGCCTGCAGGACCTGCGCTGGCGTTTCGTGCGCGCCAACCTGCGCTTCGGCGGCACCCTGTCCGAAGGCGTCGCGTTGGGCCTGCAGACCGGCTTCGATTCCGGCAGCACGCTGGACTACGTGTATCGCGACCGCGCCATCGGCAAGGGTCCGCTGGGCCGCTTGATCGATCGCAACTATCTCGATGCGATCGGCTGGCGCGGCATCCGTGTGCGCCGCACCCACCTGCACGAACTGCTGCGCCTGGCCATGCAGCGCCTGCGCGAGGCCGGCGCGCCGGTGCGCGTGCTGGACGTCGCCGCCGGCCACGGCCGCTACGTGCTGGAGGCACTGGCCGGCGCCGAGCAGCGCGCCGATGCGATCACGCTGCGCGATTTCAGCGCGTTGAACGTGGAGCGCGGCCGCGCGCTGATCGCCGAGCTCGGCGCCGCCGACATCGCCCGCTTCGAGCAGGGCGACGCCTTCGACCGCGACGCGCTGGCGGCATTGCAGCCGCGGCCGACGCTGGCGGTGGTGTCCGGCCTGTACGAACTGTTCCCGGACAACGACCAGGTGCTGCGCTCGCTGCAGGGCGTGGCCGCCGCGGTCGAGCCGGGCGGCTATCTCGCCTACACCGGCCAGCCCTGGCATCCGCAGCTGGAGTTCATCGCCCGCGCGCTGACCAGCCACCGCGGCGGCGCGGCCTGGGTGATGCGCCGCCGTACCCAGCAGGAGATGGACGAGCTGGTGCGCGCGGCCGGCTTCCGCAAGCTCGAGCAGCGCATCGACGAATGGGGCATCTTCACCGTGTCGCTGGCGCAGCGGATCGCGCCGTGAGCGTACCGGCGCCGCGGCCATGGCGGCGGGCGCTGGGATGGCTGGCGCTGCTGGGGCCGTTCTTCTTCCTCAGCTACGGCCTGGCCAACACGCTGGCCGAGCGGCGCGCGGGCGTGCCGTCGCTGCCGTTCGCATGGGAAACGCAGATCCCGTTCTGGCCGTGGACGATCGTGCCGTACTGGTCGATCGACCTGTTCTACGTGGCCTCGTTCTTCGTCTGCCGCACCCGCGCCGAACTGGACACCCACGCCAAGCGGTTGCTGACCGCGCAACTGCTGGCGGTGGGCTGTTTCCTGCTGTGGCCGCTGCGCTTCAGCTTCGAACGGCCGCCGAGCGAGGGCGTGTTCGGCTGGCTGTTCGCGGTGCTGCTCGGGTTCGACAAGCCGTTCAACCAGGCGCCGTCGCTGCACATCGTGCTGCTGGTGGTGCTGTGGGTGCGCTATGCGCAGCATCTGCACGGCCTGGCGCGCGGCGTGCTGCACGCCTGGTTCGCGCTGATCGGCATCTCGGTGCTGACCACCTACCAGCACCATTTCCTGGACATTCCCACCGGCCTGGCCGCGGGCTGGTTGTGCGTGTGGCTGTGGCCGCAGCGCATCGCGCCGCCGTGGAGCGCGCTGGCACTGGCGCGCGATCCGGCGCGCTGGCGCCTGGCCGGCGCCTACCTGGCCGGCAGCGCCGCCTGCGTCGCGCTGGCCTGGGCGATCGGCGGCGCGGGCTGGTGGCTGTTGTGGCCGGCATTGTCGCTGTCGCTGGTCGCGCTCGACTACGCGTTGCTCGGCGCGATTGGCCTGCAAAAGCGCGCCGACGGCCGCCTCAGCCTGGCCGCGCGCTGGCTGTACGCGCCGTACCTGGCCGCGGCCTGGCTCAACTCGCGCGCCTGGACCCGGCGCGATCCGGCGCCGCGCGAAATCGCCGACGGGGTTTGGCTGGGACGCGTGCCCGGTCGCGGCCAGCGCGCGGCCTTCGCCGCGGTGGTCGACGTCAGCGCCGAACTGTCGCTGCGCGATGTCGGTGCGCACGATCGCACGGTGCCGATGCTGGACCTGGTCGCGCCACCCGCCGATGCCTTGCGTGCCGCCGCCGCCGCGATCGAGGCCGCACGCCACCACGGCCCGGTGCTGGTGTGCTGCGCGCTGGGCTATTCGCGCAGCGCCGCCGCGGTCGCCACCTGGCTGCTGCACAGCGGGCGCGCCGCGGAACTGGATGACGCGCTCGCGCTGCTGCGCGCGCGCGCATCGCGGGTCGTGCTGGGTCCCGCGCAGCGCGACGCCATCGCCGCCGCATGCGCCGCGCCGGCCGCAGCGCTGCAGGCCTTGGAGCAGCCGGCATGAGCACGCGGTTGCAGCTGCGCACGATGGCCGCGCTGCTGCGCCAGGCGGCGCCGCTGGACCGGCTATCGCTGACGCTGCTCGCCGTCGCCTTGTTGCTGGGCGCGTGGTACGCCAATGCCGGCGCAGCGCTGGCAATGGCGCTGTGCCTGCTCAGCGTGCTGGCCGGGTTGCTGCAACGGTACTGGGCGGCGCGCGTTGGCCTGGACGTGGCGCTGCTCGACGCGGTGCTGGCCGAAGCCGATCCCGACCAGGCCGGCGCCGATCTGGACGCCGCGCTGCACCGGCTCGGCCTGCTGCGGCAGTTGCCACCGCCGCGCGACTGGCAAGCGCGCTGGCGCGGCATGCGTGGCTTGTTGCTGCGGCAGGTCGCCAGCCTGGCGCTGCAACTGCTGGCGCTGCTGGCGGCGCCGATCGCGGCGCAGTTCGCATGATGGAGTGCAGACCATGACCGCATCCGCCGATCCGGCGCCGCTTTCCCATGCCGATGCCGCGCAACAGGCATTGTGGCAGCGCCTGCAGGCCTACCGTTTCGGTGAGGACGACGACGCGTTGCCGGTGTTCTTGCGCCGCGTGGCCAAGGAAGCCAAGGTCTCCCTGGCCGAAGCCGCGCAGGCGGTGGAGGAATACCGGCGCTTCTGCTTCCTTGCCTGCAGCAGCGCCGACGCCGAGGTCACGCCCAGCACGCTGATCGACCAGGTCTGGCATACCCACCTCACCGACACCCACGAATACTGGCAGCGGTTCTGCCCGGACGTGCTGCAGACCACGCTGCACCATCGACCTGGGCGCGGCGACGCCGCCGACGCCGACCGCCACGCGCTGCAGTACCGGACCACCTTGGCGCGCTACCGCCACCATTTCGGCGAACCGCCGGCGGCGTGCTGGCCGGCGCCGGGCGATACCACAGCGCCGCAACCGTGGCTGCGCAGCGATGTTCCGGCGCGGCGTTGGCCGATGCCACGCGAGGGCGGCAAAGCGCTGTGGCTGTGGTTGCTGGCGACGCTGCTGCTGGGCGGGTGGCTGAGTTCGATCAACACCGCCGCCTCGCCGCTGCACTGGCGCGGCGGTTCGTTCCTGCTGCTGTTCCTGGCGGCGATCGGGCTGGCCTGCGCATTGGCCGCACGGCTGCGGCGCGCGGTGCGCGGCCTCGGCCAGCAGCGCGCGGTCCGGCAGGTGGACAATGCCGAACTGGCGTTCCTGGCCGGCGGCAGCGAGCGCGTGGCGGACATGCAACTGGCCTTGCTGATGGCGTGCGACGCAGTGCAGCTGGCGCCGTCGAGCCTGCGTGGCAGCCACCGCGACGCGGCCCAGCTGCAGGTCACGGACGCTGCAGTGCCGGCGGCGCTGCAGCGCGCCCTGCTGCTGGTGCGCGCCAACCCGAAATTGCCGCTGGCGCTGCAGGCATTGCGCGACGATGCGTCGCCGCTGCGCAAGGCGTTGATCGGCAAGCGCCTGCTGCTCGGCCGCGGGCAAGCCTGGTGCGCGCGTCTGCTCGGCGCCGCGCCGCTGCTGGCGCTGTGGATCGCCGGTGCGCTGAAGATCGACATCGGCCTGCAGTTGCAGCGCCCGGTCGGCTTCCTGGTCGCGGCGATGGTGCTGGTGACGATGCTCGCGCTCGGCTTCCTGTTGACGCCGCCGCGGCGCAGCGTCGCCGGCGAGCGCTTGCTCGCCGAGCGCGACAAGGCATGGCGCGCAGGCGCCGGATCGGCGCCCGCGCCGCAGGCGTTGCACCTGGCATCGCCCCTGGCCCTGGCCGGCACCGGCGTGCTGCTGGGGACGCCATGGGCGGACTACCACGCGTTGCGCACGCCGATCGTCGCCAGCAGTGGCAACGGTGGCGGCAGCAGCTGCACCAGCGGCAGCAGCGGCGGCGGTGGAGGCGGCGGCAGCAGTTGCAGCAGCGGTTGCGGCGGCTGCGGCGGAGGAGGCGACTGATGGCACGACCGAGCATGCGCGAACGCCGCGCGCGGTGGCGCGCACGCCTGGCGACGGCGCTGCGCGCGCGCGGCGCCACGCCGAACGGCCTGTCCTGGACCGCGACCGGCTTCGCTGCGTTGGCGGCGCTGATGTTCTATTGCGCCTGGCGCGAGCCGCCGCGCGACGCGGCCGGCTTGCTGCTGCTGGCCGCGCTCGCCCTGCAGGGGCGGCTGCTGTGCAACCGCCTGGACGGGCTGATGGCGCGGCAGGCGCAGATGATCGGCCGCGCCGGCGAGGTCTACAACGAGGCGCCGGATCGGCTCTCCGATGTGCTGGTATGCCTGGGCGTGGGCTACGGCCTGCAGCACGTGCTGAGCTGGGGCGCCGAGCTGGGCTGGGCGGCGGCCTTGCTGTGCGTGGGCACCGCCTACGTGCGCATGCTCGGCCTGGCCTGCGGCGTCAGCGAGCCGGTGCAGGGGCCGATGGCACGCGTGCAGCGCATGCATTGGCTGTCGCTGGCGGCGTTGCTGGCCGCCGCCGCGCTGCTGCTGCAGCGTAGTGCCATCGCCGAAATCTTCCTGGTCCTGACCCTGGCGCTGCTGATCGGCGGTGCCGCGTTGACCATCGTGATCCGCCTGCGCGCCATCGTGCGCGAACTGGAGTGGAAATGATCGAGCGTCTGATCGCCCGCGGCTGCAGCGCCGCGATCCGTACCCTGACCGGCGCGCGTGCGTTCTGGCGCGGCTGCATGCCGTCCAGCGAACGCCGCGTGTACTACGGCAACCACGCCAGCCACGGCGACTTCGTGCTGATCTGGTCGTCGCTGCCGGCGGCGTTGCGGCGCGAGGTGCGGCCGGTGGCTGCGGCCGACTACTGGCAGCGCGACGCGCTGCGCCGCTACCTGATCCACGCGGTGTTCAACGGCGTGCTGATCGAGCGCGAGGCCGCGCAGCGCACCCGCGATCCGATCGATTGCCTGTGCGAAGCGGTTGACGGCGGCGGTTCGCTGATCCTGTTCCCGGAAGGTACCCGCAACACCGACGAAGGCGTGCTGCCGTTCAAGAGCGGCATCTACCACCTGGCGCGGCACCGGCCGGAACTGGAATTCGTGCCGGTGTGGATCGACAACCTGAAGCGGGTGATGCCAAAGGGCAAGTGGCTGCCGTTGCCGCTGCTGTGCACCACCACCTTCGGCGCGCCGCTGCGGCTGGACGCTGGCGAGGACAAGCAGGCGTTCCTGGAACGCACGCGCGCGGCGCTGCTGGCGCTGTCGCCGGAACAGATGGAGGCCGCGCGATGAACCCGATCGCCTTCAGCGACCACCTGCAGCAATCCTCGCTGCGCCAGCAGACCATCTGGCTGTTCCTCGGCATCGCCGCGGTGCTGCTGCTGGCCACGCTGATCTCCGAGACGCTGCGCTGGCGCGCGCGCGAACGCCCGACCGCGGTGCTGGACAACCTGGTCGCGCGGATCCGCGCATGGTGGGTGATGGCGGCGGTGGTGGCGCTGGCGTTCGTGTTCGGGCGCATCGGCGTGATCGTGCTGTTCGCGCTGGTGTCGCTGTTCGCGCTGCGCGAATTCATCACCCTGGCGCCGACCCGGCGCGGCGACTACTACGCGTTGCTGGCCGCGTTCTACATCGTGCTGCCGTGGCAGTACTGGCTGGTGTGGAGCGGCTGGTACGGCCTGTACACGCTGCTGATCCCGGTCTACGCGTTCCTGGTGCTGCCGATCCTGGCCACCATCGGCGGCGACACCACGCGCTACCTGGAACGCACCGCCAAGGTGCAGTGGGGGCTGATGATCTGCGTGTTCTGCATCTCGCACGTGCCGGCGCTGCTGAACCTGGAGATCCCCGGCTACGAAGGCCGCAACCTGCTGTTGTTCGCGTTCCTGGTGATCGTGGTGCAGTCCTCCGACGTGCTGCAGTACGTGTGGGGCAAGCTGATCGGCAAGCACCTGATCGCGCCGAAGCTGTCGCCGTCCAAGACCGTGGAAGGTTTCGTCGGCGGCCTGCTGTCGGCGAGCCTGCTCGGCGCGGCGCTGTGGTGGATCACCCCGTTCTCGCCGCTGCAGGCGTTCGCGCTGGCGCTGGTGGCCAACCTGATGGGCTTCTTCGGCGGCCTGGTGATGTCGGCGATCAAGCGCGACCGCGGCATCAAGGACTGGGGCCACATGATCGAAGGCCACGGCGGCGTGCTCGACCGGCTGGACTCGGTGTGCTTCGCCGCGCCGGTGTTCTTTCACTTGATTCGGTATGGGTGGGTTTGAGGGCTTCGGGACCGGGGACCAGGGACCAGGGACCCGGGGGGATGGTCGCGAGTGCGTTGCGTCTTCGCTTTCTGTAGGAAGGGCTTCGCCCCCGGCGATTGGCCGGCTAGATGTCGGGGCTGAGCCCCCTCCTACACAAAAACCGATGGGCTGAAAATAAAAAAAGCGCCGCTTTTCCGAGGGAAAGGTGGCGCTTTTTTTATCAAATCGCTTGACAGTGATTTTTGCCAGGAGATGATCCTGCGGTCCCCGGTCCCCGGTCCCCGGTCCCCGGTCCCCGGTCCCCGGTCCCCGCCTCACGCCAATCCATATTCCTTCAGCTTCTTGCGCAAGGTCGCGCGATGGATGCCGAGCATCGCCGCGGCGCGGCTCTGGTTGCCTTCGCAGTGGTTGAGCACTTCCACGAACAGCGGGATCTCCATCTCGCGCAGCACGATCTCGTACACGTCGTCGGCGTCGCAGCCATCGAGGTCGCGCAGGTAGCGGCGCACGGACTGCGCCACGTGTTCGCGCAGCGGCGGCTTCGGCGCGCCGCGACTGGAGTCAGGACGAGTGGTGGCAGCGTTCAAGTTCGACGGGTCCCCGGATGACGGCGGCGCCGGAGGGCTGGAGGGCCGGCGCGGGGGGACGAGTCTAGCGCGTGGCCTGCCCGGCTGCCATCGCGGATCGTGGTGCCACAGCGTTTCAGTGGAACTCGAAGCTGAATGCCGCGGTCTCCGCCGCCGGTTCGCGCACCTGGAACGCCACCTGCGCGCTCTGCCCGGGCGCCAGCGTCGCCGCGTCGGGGCGGGTGCGGCCCAGGTACTCCTCCGGGCGCAGCACGCGGCTGCCGATGGTGCGGCCGTCGGCGTCGGCCAGCGACAGTTGCAGCAGCGGCCAGGCCTGCGCCCAGCGTGCGTCGTTGCGGAACGTGGCCTGGATCTGCAGCGTGCCGGCGCGGCCGGGCAGCGGCCGCACTTCGCGGCTGAGCATGGTGAACGCGCTCGGCTCGCGCCACGGCGGCAGGCTGCAGCGCAGCACCTGGCACACGCCGGCCACCCAGGGCCGCCAGCGCGCGTCGGCGCCCAGCCTTTGCCGGTCGGCGATCAGGATCTGCAGCGCCAGCAGCAGGCCCAGCCCAGCCAGCGCGATCCATTGCCATGGCGCAGCGCGCAACACCGGCCGGCGTGGCGCGCTGGGCTGCATGAAGCTGGGCGCGATGGGCGTCGTGGCGGACGCGAGGGCCGGTTCTGGCGCTGGCGTCGGCTCGGGCTCGGGGTCTTGCTCCAGGGCCGGCTCCGCTTCGTAAGCCGATGCGCCTGCGCGCGGCGCGCTCGAATCGCTGGCCTCGGAAGCGGGCGGTGACGGCGTAGCGGCGAGCGATGCGTCCGTGTCCGCCTCAGCCTCCGCCTGGGGCACCAGCGCAGATGCGGACGGAGGTGCCGGCGCGGGTTCGGCGTGGGGCGCAGCGTCGGTGCCGGTGCCGGGACCGCTCGTCTCGCCTGCGCTGGCGCTCGCGCCCGGGTCCGCGTCCGCGTCCGCCGGCGCGGCGGCATCGGCCTGCTCCGGCGCAGGCCGATCGGGCTGGCGCAGCAGGGTCGCGAGGCTGGGGTGGGGCGGAGTGGGATCGGGCATGCGCGGGGACGACGGCGGCGGCAACGAGAGCGCTATTCAAGCACGCGCGGGAACGGGCTGCAGGGCCGGGCGGCGTTCCCGCGTCCTGTAGGAGCGGCTTCAGCCGCGACAGGCACTCCGGTCAGCTCCGTGTCGCGGCTGAAGCCGCTCCTACAAGGGCGCGCGGAGGCGGCTTGGGTCTGTGCCGCTCAGCGCCGCTTCCTGCCGGCGCCGATCAGGTCCAGCAGGCCGGCGCGCTGGCGCGGGCTCAGGGTCTCGAAGCCGTCGAGCAGGCGCGCCTGCTGGTCGGACAGCTGCCGGTAGTGCGCGGCTTCCTCGGCCACGGACAGCGGTTCGCCGAACACGCGTTCGCCGCGGCCGGTGGCCAGGTATTCGAAGGTCAGCCCGCTGCGGCGGGCCAGGGCGATCAGGTGCTCCACCGCCGGCGCGGTGCCGTCGGCCATTTCCCACTGCGCCACGGCGCTGCGGGTCACCGCCAGGTCCAGCGCCAGCGCTTCCTGGGTGAGACCGGTCAGCTTGCGCGCCTCGCGCACCCGTTCGTACAGCTTGCTGCTCACGCTCACCTCCGCAGGGGAGGCGAGATATAGCCGCGTCGACTGGAGAAGTTGGTTCGTACGGCTTTCAATCGCCGCTTTGTTGTTGATACTGTCAACCGTGACGGGTGGGCGTGGTGAAGATGCGCGCCGTCCGCCAGGGATCGCCCAGACCGACCGCTGCCATGGACCAGGACGCGCCGATGCACATGCAGGATGCCCACCCGCGGGACGCCCGCCACCCCCGTTTCGCCCGCGCGCCGCTGTGCGCGCAGCGCCGCCCGCGGCCGCCGCCGGGGATCGGCGTGCGCCGCTACCGGATCTGGGCCGACGCTGGCGACGGCCGCCGCGCGGTCAGGCAGGGCTGGTCGTGGCAGGTGTTCGCGCTGCCGTATCCGCCCGCGCCGCCGGCGCGGCTGCCGGTGGCGCTATGGCTGCTGCCGCACGTCGCGGCCTGGATCGTCCTGGTGCAGGCGCTGGGCCTGTCGGCGGTGTTCGCCTTGGCACTGGAGCTGGCCTGGCGGCTGCCGCAGGCGTGGCGCGGCCATCGCTGGCACGAACGCCGCCTGCGCGCACAGGGCTGGCGGCCGCGCGCGCGGGTGCTGGCGATCCACGCCGAGGCGGCGCTGCTGACGGTGGCGATCCGCAGTCTGGCTGCAGGGCGGCGCTGAACGTACCGGCCCGCACGGCCAGGGCAACGGCGGCGTGCCGGCCTCAGCCGCGGCGCACGCCGTCGATGCGCATCCAGTCGCCGTCCTGTTCGCTGCGCAGCTGCTCGAACCACGGTGCGTAGCGCTGCAGCAGCTCCTGTTCCTGGCCGTGCAGGATGCCGGACAGGGCGATGCGCCCGCCCGGCGCCACCCGTTCGGCCAGGGTCGGCGCCAGCGCGTCCAGCGCCGAGGCGAGGATGTTGGCGACCACCACCGGGTAGGTCGCCGGCGGCTCGTCGGCCGGCAGGTGCACGGCCAGGCGCGCGCCGACCGCGTTGCGCTCGGCGTTGTCGTGCGTGGCCAGCAGCGCCTGCGGGTCGTTGTCCACGCCCACCGCCGCGGCCGCGCCCAGCTTCAGCGCGGCCAGCGCCAGGATCCCGGAGCCGCAGCCGAAGTCCAGCACGCGCGCCTGCGCCAGGGCGCCGTCGGCGGCCAGGGCGTCGAGCCAGCGCAGGCACAGCGCGGTGGTCGGGTGGGTGCCGGAACCGAACGCCAGGCCCGGGTCCAGCCGCACCACCGCGGCATCGGCGCCGCGCGCCTCCTCCGGCAGGTCGTGGTTCCACGGCACGATGAAGGTGCGCGCGCCGAAGCGCATCGGCTGGAACTGGTCCAGCCAGGCGCGTTCCCAGTCCTGGTCGTCGACCTTGCGGAACGTGGCCTGGGCCCAGTCCAGGCCCGGGTCGAACGCATCCAGCGCGGCCAGCAGCAGCAACGCGTCCTGCTCGGCGGGAAACAGCGCGCTGAGCACCAGCGTGCCCCACAGCGGGGTCTCGCCGACGCCCGGTTCCAGGATCGCGCGCTCGTTGCTGGTGTCGGCCTCGGCGTCGAGCAGGGTGACCGCCAGCGCGCCGACGTCCTCCAGCGCGTTCTCGTAGCGGGGCTGGGTGGCGTCGGTGCAGCGCACAGTCAGTTCGAGGAACGGCATCGGTCGGGCACGAGGAGGAATGAGCGCGCATCTTAGACGACCGCCGCAGCGGCTCGGCTGCGGCGCCGCCCCACCCCGCGACCGCTCCCGTATGTCGTGGGCCGCCATCGGCTGCGCTAGACTGCGACATTGCGCGGCCGCCGGTTCCAAGGGCTTGCCGCCATTGCCGCCTGTCGCCCTCATCGCCTCCGCGCATGTCCCTCGCCGTGTCTCGCAAAACCTGGCTGTTGCTGGCGCCCGCTGCGCTGCTGCTCGGCGTGGTCGCGTATCGCGCCGCGCTGCTGGTGGCCGCGCCGGCGGCGCCGGCCGCCGCCACGGCAATGGCGACGGCCGACGCCGTGGCGGTGCCGACCCAGGACCGCCGGCGGTCGACGTCGGTGCAGGCGCTGCCGCTCGACCGCCGCGCCGCGCTGGAGCGCAGTCCCGACCTGTACCGCTCGGCGCAGCAGCTGTCCGCCGCCGTGGCCCAGGGCGATGCCGACGCGTCCTGGCTGCTCAGCCGCATCTACGACTATTGCGCCGGCTATGCGATGGACCCGGCCGGCTTCGCCGCCGACACCCGCGCGATCGACGCGGCGCGGCTGCCGACCTCGGCACGCATGGTCGCCGCGCGCGCGCGGGTCGGCAGCCGCTGCGCCGGCTTCGTGCCCGGCGACGGCCTGACCCGCCAGGCCATCGTCGCCCAGCGCGTGCAGGCCGCGCGTGGCGGCAACCTGGCCGCCGAGGCGGCGCTGCTGGCGCTGGGGCAGCCCCTGCAGCCGTCGGCCGACTACAAGCGCGACCTGGTCGAACGGGTCCGCGCCTCCGGCGATCCGGACGCATACATGGCGCTGGCGCCGGCGATGGGCCTGGCCGCCAGCGGCGACGACAGCCTGGACGAGCGCATCGCCGGCACCGCCTTCACCGAATTGGCCTGGCAACTGGCGGCATGCCGGCTGGGGCTGGATTGCGGCCCGGACAGCGAGTTGATGACTCGCTATTGCGCCAACGGCGGGATCTGCGCGCAGGACCCGACCCAGGATTTCAGCAGTTTTGTTTTCGACGCCGCGGTGCCGCGGCAAGGCACGGACACGATGAACGACATGGTCAACCGTCTGGTAGGCAGGACAGGAGCAGGCTCATGAAATACCGGCAATGGCTGCACGGCGCCAAGTTCTGGTTCTGGGTGCTGGCCCTGGTCGCCTACTCGGCGGCGGCGGCCGGCTTGCTGCTGATCGACACCAGCGAGCAGCGCTATCGCGGCCTGTCCAAGGTCGAGCTGACCACCGCGCATGCCGCGCCCGACCTGCGCCGCGCCGGCGCCGCACAGGTCGCGGCGATCTACCGCGCGCGCAGCGGCATGCCGTTCTCCACGCTGCCGCCCGGCAGCACCTTCCAGATCGTCTGGCCGGACGGCTCGACCGAGACGGTGATGATCGTCAGCCCGACCTCGAGCCTGGGCGCCGAGCCGGTGCAGGGGACCCAGGCAAAGTAGCCGGGATTGGGGATTGGGGATTCGCAAAGGCGGGTCTCCGGTTCCGATCTGTTAGTGCTGCCTGACGTGCCAACGCTCGCGGCGCCGCGCGGTACAGCTAGCGCTGTTCGGACAGCGCCACGGCATCGGCGCCGGCCGGGAAATGCAGTCGCTCGGAATCGTCGTTGGCCGCGTGCCAGATCGCCTGGGCGACGTCGCTCGCCGTGGTCACCGCCGCCGGTTGGCCCAGGCGCGAGAACACTTCGTGGGCAAACGGCGCATAGGCGTCGGGGATCAGGCCCTGCATGCGCTGCTGCCCGTTGGCGGTGAACCGGGTGGACGGACCGTAGCCGGGTTCCACCAGCTTGACTCGCACGCCGAACGCCTGCAGTTCGTGGCGCAGCGACGCGGTGAAGCCCTGCACCGCGGTCTTGCTCGCCGTGTACGCGGCCACCAGCGGGAACGGCGCGAGCGTGGCGCTGGAGGTCACGTTGACGATGACGCCCGCGCCGCGCTCGCGGAACTGGGGAATCGCGGCCTGGCACATCGCCATGACGCCGAAGGTGTTGGTCTCGAACACTTCGCGCACGGTCGCCATCGGCGTGGCCTCGAACGCGCCGAACAGCCCGATGCCGGCATTGTTGACGAGCGCGTCGATGGGGCCGGCCGCCTGCAGCGCCCGCGCGATGCTGTCGGGCTGGGTCACGTCCAGCGCCAGCAGGCGCAGCTCGGGCGAGGCCGGCAGCAGCGCCGGGTGCGGCTGGCGCATGGTGGCCACGACGTTCCAGCCTTGGGCCAGGAAGTGGCGCGCGGTTTCCAGGCCGTAGCCGGAGGAGCAGCCAGTGATCAGGACGGTCTTCATTTCGTTCTCCAATAGTGAGTGGACTCGGGAAGAAACGATAGGCCGGCCGCCTCGGATGATCGATAATGCGGAATCCGTTTTGTTTTAGCCAAAGTCCGAAATGCACGATCCGCTTTCCGACGTCGTCCGCCTGCTCCATCCCCGCGCGGTGTTCGCCAACCTCATCAGCGGCAAGGGCAACTGGGCGGTGCGCTATGCCGAGTACGGGCAGCCGGGGTTCTGCATCGTCCTGGAAGGCACCGCCGTGCTGGCGGTGGACGGGCATGCGCCGGTCACGATCGGCGCCGGCGATTTCGTGCTGCTGCCGACCACGCCGGCGTTCACGCTCTCCAGCCTGGTGCCGGCGCCACCGGTGTTCATCGATCCGAAGGTCGTCCCCGGCGGGCAGGGCGAACGGCGCCATGGCGATCCGGACGGCGCACCGGACATGCGCTCGTTGGGCGGCGCGTTCGAGTTCGACGGCGCCCATGCCGGGCTGCTGGTCTCGCTGCTGCCGGCGTTGGTCCACGTGCGCGGCGCGGGCCGCCTGATGCAGCTGGTGCAGATGGTGGGTGAGGAATACCAGGACCGGAAGCCGGGCAACGACTACATGCTGTCCCGGCTGGTCGAGATGCTGCTGGTCGAGGCCATGCGCTGGACGACGGCGGGCAGCGCGCCGCCGGGCCTGCTGCGCGGCCTGGGCGACGCACGGCTGGCGCCGGCGCTCAAGCAGATACACGGGCGTATCGACCACGCCTGGACGGTGGGCGAGCTGGCACGCGCGGCGGCATTGTCGCGCTCCACGTTCTTCGACCGCTTCGCCCGCACCGTCGGCGTGCCGCCGATGGAGTACGTGCTGGCCTGGCGCATGGAGCTGGCGAAGGACCTGCTGCGGCGCGGATCGAACGTGGCCGAGGTGGCGCAACGCGTCGGCTATGGCTCGACCAGCAGCTTCAGCGTCGCCTTCAGCCGCCACGTGGGCGAAGCGCCCAGCCAATACGCCAAGCGCTGACGCAAAACGCGGCGGGGATGCCGATGGCAGTGCTTTGCAACGCCATCTGCGAGCAATCCGAAGTGGCCGGATGCGATCGCCAATCTGCCGCGCAACGCGCATCCGGCGAAGGCTTGCCCAAGGCGCGTCCTGGCAGCGACTAGAACCGGTCGCCTGCCATCACCAGGAATGGATCAGGACCCGGGTCCGCATTTGCGAATCCCGAATCCGAAATCCCAAATCCCAAATCCCGGCTCTCAAACCAACGCGATCGACTTGTTCTTGCGCTCTGCCAGCCGCTTTTCCAGGTAGTGGATGTTCTGCCCGCCGGCCTGGAAGCCCTTGTCGCGCATGATCCGCTGCTGCAGCGGGATGTTGGTCTTGATCCCGTCCACCACCATCTCGCTCAGCGCCACGCGCATGCGCGCGATCGCGGTGTCACGGTCGGGGCCGTGCACGATCAGCTTGCCGATCATCGAGTCGTAGTTCGGCGGCACCTTGTAGCCGCTGTAGATGTGCGTGTCCACGCGCACGCCGGGGCCGCCGGGCGGGTGGAAGCCGGTGATCAGGCCCGGGTTGGGCATGAACGTCTCCGGGTCCTCGGCATTGATGCGGCACTCGATCGCATGGCCGCGCAGCACGATGTCGCTCTGCTTGATGCTCAGCTTCTGCCCGGCGGCGATGCGCAACTGCTCGCAGACCAGGTCGATGCCGGTGATGCGCTCGGTGACCGGGTGCTCGACCTGGATGCGCGTGTTCATTTCGATGAAGTAGAAGCTGCCGTTCTCGAACAGGAACTCGAAGGTGCCGGCGCCGCGATAGCCGATGCGCACGCAGGCGTCCACGCAGACCTTGCCGATCTCGTTGCGCAGCGCTTCGCTGATGCCCGGCGCCGGCGCTTCCTCCACCACCTTCTGGTGGCGGCGCTGCATCGAGCAGTCGCGCTCGCCCAGGTGGATGGCGTTGCCCTGGCCGTCGGCCAGCACCTGGATCTCCACGTGGCGCGGATTCTCCAGGAACTTCTCCATGTACACCTGGTCGTTGCTGAAAGCGGCCTTGGCCTCGGACTTGGTGGTCTCGATCGCCGCCTTCAGCGCCGCCTCCGAATGCACCACGCGCATGCCGCGGCCGCCGCCGCCGCCGGCCGCCTTGATGATCACCGGGTAGCCGATCTCGCGCGCGACCTTGGTGTTGGCGACGATGTCGTCGCCCAGTGGGCCGCCCGAGCCGGGCACGCACGGCACGCCGGCGGCCTTCATCGCGCGGATCGCCTCAACCTTGTCGCCCATCAGGCGGATGGTGTCGGCCTTGGGCCCGATGAAGATGAAGCCGGACTGCTCCACGCGCTCGGCGAAGTCGGCGTTTTCCGACAGGAAGCCGTAGCCGGGATGGATGGCCTGCGCGTCGGTGACCTCGGCCGCGGCGATCAGCGCCGGGATGTTGAGGTAGCTCTCGGCCGAGGACGCCGGGCCGATGCACACCGACTCGTCGGCCATCGCCACGTGCTTGAGGTTGCGGTCGACGGTGGAGTGCACCGCGACCGTGCGGATGCCGAGCGTATGGCACGCGCGCAGGATGCGCAGCGCGATTTCGCCGCGATTGGCGATGACGACTTTATCGAGCATGGGATTCGGGATTCGAGATTGGGGATTCGTAGAGGGCGCCGGGCTCGCGCAGATGTCGCGAATCGTCCAGCGTGCGGATCAATGCGTTGAGCCTGGAAAAGGTGCGGTTCAAGAGATCGAGGGTTGCCGCGTCCGGCGAACCGAACTGCAGCCGTGCCGCGATCTGCATCTGCGTATCCAGCTCGGCCAGCGAGCCTCGCGCCATCGACAGATAACGCAGGTACTCGGCAGTGGACCGCCGTGCGGCGCCCTCCGCGATGTTGGAGGGAACGCTGATCGCCGCGCGCCGCATCTGTGCGGTCAGTCCAAAGCGTTCGGCATCGGGGAAGTTCTGGGTGAGATGGTAGGTGGCTTCGACCAACGCCATCGCGTCGCGCCACACCGTGAGGCGCTCGTGCGGCCGCTGTTGCGAATCCCAAATCACGAATCCCCAATCCCGGCCGCTCAGCCAATCACGAACAACGGCTGATCGAACTCCACCGGCACGCCGCTCTCGCTGAGGATCGCGACGATGGTGCCGGAGACGTCGGCTTCGATCGGGTTGAACATCTTCATCGCCTCGATGATCGCCAGGGTCTCGCCGGCCTTCACCGCCTGGCCGACGCTGACGAACGCGGGCTTATCCGGCGACGGCGAGGTGTAGAAGGTGCCGACCATCGGCGCGCGCAGCACGTGGCCCTCGGGCAGGGCGTTGCCGGGCTTGGCGGTGCCGCCGGTGGAGGCCTCGGTGGGCGAGCTCATCGGCATCGGCGCGGCCGCCGGCGGCGCGGCGGGGGCCGGCGCGGCGTACTGCGGGGCACTGGCCATCATGCCCGTGGGCGTGCGCGCCAGGCGCACGCTTTCCTCGCCTTCCTTGATCTCGATCTCGGCGAGATTGGATTCTTCCAGCAGGTCGATCAGCTTCTTGATTTTACGGAGATCCATAACGGCCTCTTGAGGTGAATCGGGGAAAGACCGGGCACGCGGCCCGGCGAACTCGAAAAGAAGGGGCGCCGCGCGCTGCAGGCGGGGTAGGGCTCATGCGCTGGTCCCCAGCCGGGCCAGCGCCGCGTCCATCGCATAGCGGTAGCTGTCGGCGCCGAAGCCGCAGATCACGCCGACCGCGTGGTCGCTGAAATAGCTGTGGTGGCGGAACGGCTCGCGGCTGTGCGGGTTGGACAGGTGGATCTCGATGAACGGGATCGCCACCGCCGCCAGCGCGTCGCGCAGCGCCACCGAGGTGTGGGTGAACGCGGCCGGGTTGATCAGGATGAAGGCGGTGCCGTCGCCGCGCGCGGCCTGCACCCGCTCCACCAGCACGTGCTCGGCGTTGGACTGCAGGCTGTCGAGCTGGTGCCCTGCTGCGCTGGCCTGGGCCAGCAGCGCCGCATCGATCTGCGCCAGCGTCGCGTGCCCATAGACCCCCGGCTCGCGGCTGCCGAGCAGGTTGAGGTTGGGGCCGTGCAGCAGCAGCAGTCGCGCCATGGAAGACAAAGCAGCGGAAAGGGCGGCAGTCTGCGCGAAGCCGGCATTACTGTCCAGTTCGGCGAAGTTGCGCATGTTTTAAACGGATGTTTGGTTCTGCCGCCCTATGCACCGGGGCGACTTGGGCACGCAAGCGATGGATCGTCCCTGCCGTCGCTCATCCTGTCCCAGCGCAGCGATCGAACCGGCGAGGAGGGAAGACGATGTGCCGCTCCAGGTCGCGGAAAGGTGAAGCGCGATGCTGCATGGCACCGCGCATTTCCGCCACCAGCGCTGGCGCCCCGATCCCGCACCAGCCGCCAGCCCCGCGCCGCTCAGCCGGCAGCCCGCGCCTTGAGCCACAGCCCGAATTCCTTCATCACCGCCACCACGGGCTCCAGGCGGCGACCGTCCTCGGTCAGCGCGTACTCGACCTTGACCGGCACGGTCGGATACACGGTGCGCTGGACCAGGCCCGCTTCTTCCAGGGCTCTCAGATCCAGGGTCAGCATCCGTTGCGAGATCGCCGGAATGTCGCGCCGCAGGACGTTGAACCGCTTGGGCCCGTCCAGCAGGTACGACACCAGCAACAGCCGCCATCTTCCGCCCAGCAGGCGCATGGCCTCTTCCACGGAGCAGCCGGAAACGTTGTCTTTCATGTGGGCTCCTCGGCACTCGGCGCCAGGTATAAATTATGTACCTATACAACACTATAGTGCCTTCTTCCTTTTTTATACCCGGTTCCTAGAATGCAGCGGCCGCTCCGCCGAGACCGGCAGTCCCGCCTGTTTCTGGAGATCGCAATGAAGCTGTACTACATCCCGGCCGCCTGCTCGCTCGCGGCGCATATCGTGCTGCACGAGCTCGGCCTCGCCGCGACCCTGGTGAAGGTCGACCACAGGACGCACCTGGCCGAGGACGGAGCGGATTTCCATCGGGTCAATGCACTGGGCTACGTGCCGGCGCTCGAACTCGACGACGGCAGCGTGCTGCGCGAAGGCCCCGCCATCGTCCAGTACCTGGGCGACCGCAAGCCGGAACTGGGCCTGGTGCCGCGCAATGGCAGCATGGAACGCTATCGCCTCCAGGAGTGGCTGAACTTCCTGAGCACCGAGATCCACAAGGGTTTCATTCCCCTGCTGTATGCGCGGCTCGCCGGCCAGTACGTGGACACCGCGCGGCCGAAGCTGGAGCAGCGTTTCGCCTGGATCGACGCGCAGCTCGCCGATCGCCGGTTCCTGATGGGAGACGCCTTCACTGTCGCCGACGCCTACCTGTACGCGCTGGCCGGCTGGGGTCAGGCGCCCTGGCTGACGTCGCACTACAAGGCCGACATCCACTTCGACGGCTTGCAGCATCTGGAAGCGTGGTACCGGCGCGTGCATGCGCGGCCTTCGGTGCAGCAGGCGCTGGGCGAAGAAGGGCTTCATTAGGTCGACGTCGCGCCGGCGTGTGTGTGTCCTTGGTGTGTTTCCTGGGCAATGCGAGAAACGATCGCTTCGTACGGGCAATCGTGCATTTCCACGGCCACGCGCCGAGCGCGCGGACCCTGTTGCGAAGGCCCGCCGGACGCGGCTCATGTAGCAGGCGCATGTGCTGATGCCCGATCGGCATGCGCCGCAACGCGCGCATTAACCGGCGATTTACACCCGCGGCCGGCATCCCGGGCACAAAGGACGCCCCGACCGGCCAAGAGTGCGAGCCATGCGAATTGCGATCATCGGCGCAGGATTCTGCGGCAACGTGCTGGCCGCAGAGTTGGCCAGCCGGGGAGCGGCCAGCCGCATCACCCTCGTCGGCGTGGCCGACACCTTCGGCCGCGGCATCGCCTACGGCGCGGCACGCCCGGAACATCTATTGAACGTGCGCGCCAAGGACCTGGGCGTGGACCCGCAGGATCCGGGCGGGTTCGCCGACGCCTTGCAGCTCGATGCCGCGCAGCGCCTGGAATTCCTGCCGCGGCTGCGCTACGGCCGCTACCTGGAGCAGCACCTGGACGCGGCGCTGGCCGCGTCGGCCGTCGAGGTGGCGCGGGTGACCGAGGAGGCGGTGGCGGTGGAGCGCGATCCGGACGGCTTCCGCATCTTCCTGGCCAACGGCGAGGACGTGGTCAGCGACGTGGTGGTGCTGGCGATCGGCGCGCTGCCGCCGGCGGCGCTGCCGGGCATCGGTCCGCGCCTGGCGGTGCACCGGCGCTACATCGGCTGGCCGTGGCAGGACGGGGTGCTGGACGAGGTGCCGCCGCAGGCGCGGCTGTTGCTGGTCGGCACCGGCCTGACCATGGCCGATGTCGCGCTGACCCTGCGCCGCCGCGGCCATCGCGGCCAGATCACCGCGTTGTCGCGGCGCGGCCTGGCGCCGCAGGCGCACCTGGCGGTGCCGGGCGCGCCGGTGACGCTGCCGCCGAGCGTGGCGCAGGCGCTGCGCCACCACGATCTGGCCGGGCTGGTGCGCAGCCTGCGCCAGCTGACCACGGTGGTGGAGGACTGGCGCAGCGTGGTGGACGCGTTGCGCCCGCACCTGCAACCGTTCTGGCAGGGCCTGGCGCCGCCAGCGCGCGCGCGCTTCCTGCGCCACCTGCGTCCGTACTGGGAAGCGGCGCGGCATCGGCTGGCGCCGGCCGCGGCCAGCGCGTTGGCGCAGCTGCAGCAGCAGGGCCAGTTGCGCATCCGCGCCGGGCGCCTGCTGCGCGCGCGGCTGGGCGAACACGCGGTGGAGGCGGTGATCCGCGATCGCGCCAGCAGCAGCGCGCGTACCGAAACCTTCGACGTGCTGATCCGCGCCACCGGGCTGGACACCGACGTCGCCCGCACCAGCCATCCGCTGGTCGCGTCGATGCGCGATGCCGGCCTGCTGCAGGCCGATCCGCTGGGCCTGGGGCTGGTCGTCGACGCGCGCCTGCAGGTGCGCGACGGCAGCGGCCATCCGGTCCCCGGCCTGTACTGCCTGGGGCCGCTGCTGCGCGGCGTGCTGTGGGAGATCACCGCAGTGCCGGAGCTGCGCGCCGGCGCGCAGCGCCTGGCCGCGGAGCTGGCGGCGCTGGGGCAGGCGCGGGTTACAGGTGGCGGCGTCGGCGGCGAGGCGCAGCGGCAGGCGCTCTAGCCCAATCCCGATCCAGGCGACGATTCCCTGTAGGAGCGGCTTCAGCCGCGACCGGGTTTACTGGTAGTGCCTGTCGCGGCTGAAGCCGCTCCTACAGGTGGATTGCGGCCAGCGGACCGGATGCGCTGCAGAAGAGACTTCAGCCCCGACCGCGACCAGGCCGGATCAAGCGCGATCGCGCCGGTCGTGGCGATGGTCGTTCAACCAAGAAGTCCGCTATCGCGCCCAGTGCTGCACTTCGCCCGGCGCGAACGGGCCGAGTTTCTGCTTGACCATGCGGCCGTCGGCGCCGATCGGCACGCTGTACGGCAGCAGGCCCTGGGTATCGCCCAGGCGCGCGCTGGCGTCGGCGAGGTTGCGGTTGTTTTTAAAACGGATGTTTCTTATGGCGGGCGCTGCCGCGGCGCGAAACGCGCCTGGGCGCCAGGCTCGCCCTCATCCGCCGGCGCCCGATTCGCGTCCCCGTGCCCGTCTGGCGAGCCACATGGCCGCCGGCCATGCGATGCGATGGGCCGCAGCGGAGATCCCCGCCACCACCAGGGCGATGATGCCTGGAAGCACCGAGCCGAACACGAACGTCATGCCGAGCACGAAACCGAAGCCGTACTCCGCGCGGTAGGCGGGCACCACGAGGCCCGAGGCCAATATCGCCAGAAACAGCGCCGACGCCGCTGGCTCGTTGCCGGCGACGAAGGCCGCCGACAGCGCCGCGCCCGCGGCGAGCGCCGCGACGAAGGCGGCCAGCGCGCGCGGCAGTGCCGAAGGGCTGGCGTGCGCCCTGCGGCCGACCGACCGTCCGGCCAGGGCGCCCAGCAGCGGAAGCACGATCAAGCCCCACCAGTTGGAGATCGCGGGCAGGTCGGCGCGGTCGAGCAAGTGGTGGCTCTTGACCCCGCCGTGCGTGTATTCCCAGCCCAGGTGCAGTGCGGCCGCCGCGAGGGCAAGTCCCAGCGCGACCGGCATCAGCCAACGACGATCCTGTTTCGGCATTCCCATCCCCAGTGTGAGCAGCCGTCTTGGCCAGGTTGAACCGCTGCGGCCGCGGGTGGCGCGGGCGGCCGCTTTGTTCGATTCGATGGTAGGCCGTGCTTGAACGCACACAACGTGCTGGGCGGCATCGTGACTTCCAGCCCTTGGCCGCGGATTTCGCCCCCCGACCCTCACCCCAGCCCCTCTCGGGCGAGAGGCTTGTTGCTTGCCCATTGCTTGCCATGCGCCGCAGGGAGGGATCCCGCTCCGGTTCGGCCAGCCGTTCGGCGACCGTCAAGCCAGCGCGGTGCGCCGCGTGCCCGGTGTGGCGAGCAGGATGGGCTTGGAGCGGCCGCGTTGACCACGCCGCCGCGAAGATTCAGCAGTCGGTGTCGGATGCCGCGCCGTCTGCGCAAGCACACGCGCGACGGCACATGCGCAGGACGCAGTATCGTTCCGGAAGATCGCGCCTACGGCAGTCGCGCCCACCGCTCCGCTTCGCCCGGCGCGAACGGCCCCAGTTTCTGCCGCACGATGCGGCCGTCGGCGCCGATCAGCACGCTGTAGGGCAGCAGGCCCTGGGTATCGCCCAGGCGCACGCTGGCATCGGCGGGGCCGGGCGTTTCCAGCGCGATCGGGTAGGCGATCGGCACCCGTTGCAGGAAGGCGCGCACGTCCTCGGGGCGGTCCAGGGCGATACCGAGCACCTGCAGGCCGTCGGCCGGCTGCGCCTGCGCCAGGCGGTCGAGCTCGGGCATCTCGCGCACGCACGGCTCGCACCAACTGGCCCAGACGTTGACCAGCAGCGGACGGCCGCGGAACCGTTCCAGGGTCAGGCTGCCGCCGTCGAGCGTGGGCAGGCGCAGCGCTGGCGCCATGTCGCCGGGGCGGGCCGCGGCGACGCGTGCGGGTGCGGCGGGAGCAGTTGTCGCGGTGCCGGTGGCCGGCGTCGGCGACGAGGTCGTCGGCACGCGCCACCACAGCTGCGCGGCGGCCACGCCCAGCACCGCCGCCACCGCGGCGACCGCGAGCAGCCGCGGCGGCGTGGCCTTCATCGCGCCGCGCGCAGCAGGGCGTCCTCGACCACCGCCTGGCTCAGTACCGGCGGCAGCACGGTCGGCGGCGCGCCCGGGCCGTAGACCACGTACAGCGGCACGCCGACCGCCTTGTGCTCGGCGAGGAAGGCGCTGATGCGCTGGTCCTCGTTGGTCCAGTCGCCTTTCATGTACACCGCGTCGACGCGCTTGAGCGTGTCGCGGAAGGCGTCGCCGCTGAACACGTTGCGCTCGTTGGCCTTGCAGGTCACGCACCAGTCGGCGGTCATGTTGACGAACACCACGCGGTTGTCGGTGCGCAGCCGGTCCAGCATCTCCGGCGAATAGGCCACCGTGTTGCGCTCCACCGTGGCGCCGGGCGCCGGCAGCCGGGTCACGCCCCAGGCCGGCACCAGCGCCAGCAGCAGCAACACGCTGGCCAGGCGCATGCCCGCCTTGTGTCCGCGCCAGCGCGCGCGCTCGAACCACCACAGGCCCAGCGCCAGCAGCGTGGCGCCGACCAGCAGCAGCGCCACCGCATCCACGCCGCGCTGCTTGCCCAGCACCCACAGCAGCCAGATCGCGGTCAGGTACATCGGGAACGCCAGCACCTGCTTGAGCGTTTCCATCCACGCGCCGGGCTTGGGCAGGCGCCTGGCCAGCGAGGGCACGAAGCCGATCAGCAGGAACGGCAGCGCCAGGCCCAGGCCCAGGGTCAGGAACACCAGCATCGCCATCGCCGGCGGCGCGGTCAGCGCATAGCCCAGCGCCGGGCCCATGAACGGGCCGATGCAGGCGCTGGACACCACGCAGGCCAGCACGCCGGTGAAGAAGTCGCCGACCGGGCCGCTGCGCGTGGACAGCGATTGGCCCAGGCCGCCGAGGTTGGCGCTCAGGGTGAACACGCCCGACAGGCTCAGGCCGACCACGAACATCAGGTACACCAGCACCGCGACGAAGCCCGGGCGCTGCAACTGGAAGCCCCACAGCAAGCGCGCGGCGACGGCGATGCCGCCGACCACGGCGAAGGACACCAGCACGCCCAGCGTGTACCACAGCGCATGGCTGCGCGCGCGGCTGCGGCTCTCGCCGCTCTGCGCCACGCCCAGCACCTTCAGCGACAGGATCGGCAGCACGCACGGCAGCAGGTTCAGCACCAGCCCGCCGCCCAGCGCCAGCAGCAGCATCCACAGCAGGTTCTGCGGCTCGGCCTGCGGCGCGGTGCTGCGCGCGGCGTTGTGCACCGACGCATCGGGCGGCGTCGCCGCGTCGGCCGCGGTCACCGGGGTCGCGGTGTCGGCGGCCGCGGCGCTGGCGTCGGCCTGGCTGCTGTTGAGCGGCGTCACCAGCAACGGCGCCACCTCGGCCTGGCCGTCGGGGCTGACCTTGCCCTTGGGCAGCGACAGCTTCACCCGCCGGGTCATCGGCGGATAGCAGATGCCCTCGCTCTGGCAGCCCTGGAAGGTGGCGACCAGGGTCGCCTCGGCCGCATCGGCGCGCTGGCGCTGCAGCGGCACGGTGACCTCGGCCTGGTCGAAATACACCACCACGTTGCCGAAATGCTCGTCCTTGTGCGAGCGGCCCTGCGGCCACTGCGGCATGCCGGTGCGGATGCCGGCGGCGCCTTCCAGCGCCAGCGCGGTGCGGTCCCGATACAGGTAGTAGCCCGGCGCCGGGGTGAAGCGCAGCAGCAGGGTGTTGCCGTCGCCGACGATGGCCTCGAAACCGAACGCCTGGTCCGACGGCAGCGGCAGCCCCTGCACGGCGCTGGCGCCAGCGCCGAACAGCGGCTTGGCGGCGGGGCCGGCGTTACCCGGACCGCTGCCGGGTAGCGGCGAGGACGCGGCCGCGGCCAAGCCGGTCTCTTCCGCCGGCAGCGCCACGCTGAGCAGGCGCTTCTGCGGCGGATAGCAGACCCCGGCATCGGCGCAGCCCTGGTAGCGCACTTCCACCTGCAGCGTGTCCACGCCGCTGGCGGCGGCGCCGGTCTGCACCGCGCTGAGCTGGCCGCGGTAGGTTTCCACCTCGCCGAAGTAGGGGTCGGTCTTCTTGTGCCCGGCGGGCAGTTGCAGGGTCGGGTTGGCCTTGAAGCCGCTCTCCACCCGCACCGCGATCCGGTGCCGGTACAGGTAGTAGCCGTCGGCGATCTTCCAGTGCAGCGCGATGCGGCCGCGCTCCGGCGCCTGCGCGGTCAGCACGAAGGCCTGGTCGACCGGCAGCAGGTCCTTTTCGTTGATCGCCAGGGCGGGGAAGGCGGCCACGGCCAGCAGGCACAGGGCGGCGAGACGGTGCAGCAAGGTCATCGGCTTACGGTTCCTCACGGGTTTCGGCATGCACCCACTGCAGGTAGGCGGGCAGGCCGCCGGCGACCTCGAGCTCGATCAGTTCGGGGACGTCGTAGGGATGCAGTTCGCTCAGCCGCCGCTGCAACGCGGGGACGCGGTCGGCAGCGGTCTTGATCAGCAGCAGCACTTCCTCGGCCTGCTCCACGGCGTCCTGCCATCGATAGGTCGACTGCACGCCGGGCAAGCGGCTCACGCACGCGGCCAACCGTTCCTCGACCAAGACCAGCGCGATGCGCGCGGCGCTGGCCGGATCGGGGCAGGTGCTGAACAGCAAACGGAGCGGGGGCGAAGACATGCGGCCGACAGTATAGGGACGCCGGCAGGGCTTTGCCGGCGCGTATGGGCAGTGGGTCCGCGGACGGCGGCGGCCGGTTGCGATGGCGTGCGCGGCAGTCGGCGAGGGCCGCCGCGCCGTGCCTGCGCCGGTACCGCCGCCAGAGGCGGACGTGTGCGGATGCCGTCGGCGGGCGGCGGTTCTAACCAGGCAAGCAGATTTCATGACGCCGGCGGCGATGCCGGCGTGTTCTGGTGCCGCGCGATTGCCGCAGTTGCGGCACGGCACGCAGCGTCGCGACGCCTCGTGCAGCCGTGGAGCCCGGTCGTGTGTGTGCCTGTCGTCCCAGGGGTGCAGAATGCAGGCGATGGCGGCGATGCACGCGCCGCGCGCAGGAGCGACCGGGGCGATGCCCAGGCCGCGCCGCCAACCCTGGCGCGCCGCGATCGGCGCGCGCCAGGGGATACGTCAGTTGAGCAACTGGCAGCTCGCCGGCTTGGCCGAGGTGAACAGCCCGGAGGTCGCCCACTCCGGATGGTCGATGAACGGGTTGCGGTTGCCCTGGAAGCTGTAGATCACTTCGTTGCGGGCACGCTCGGCATCGTCCGGCGGATCCAGCTGGCTCCACGCGATCAGCGTCGACAGCAGGCCCATGTAGGCCGGCGAGGCCGAGGTCTGCACGATCTTGCTGCGGTCGTCGGTCAGCTCCAGGTCCGGCTCGGACTGCCCGGTGCCGGCGTCGGTGCCGCCTTCGTAGCGGATCGCCATGTACATCACAGCGCGCGCCATGTCGCCCTTGCGGTGGTTCCACACCTCGAAGCTGCCGCCATTGCCGTCCGGGGTGCGCACCCAGTTGGAATTGCCGGGGTAGCTGCCGCTGCCGCCGCCGAAACCGGCGTTGGCCTCGGTGATGCGCTCGCCGCAGTTGCTGTCGCAGTTCGCGTAGGGCTTGTTGCCGCGGTCGGCGTTCCAGGTGGCGTCGGTCAGGTACAGCATGTGCGTATCGGTGTACGGCGCGTAGGGCAGGCCCTTGTCGCCGCTGGCCGAGCCGAAGCCGAGCGAGTTCGGCCAGCTGTGCTCGCGGTTGTAGCGCAGGCCGCTGCCGCTGCCGGCGCGGTCGCTGACCTTGGCGTAGCTGCGGTTGCGGTAGGCGTCGAGGATGCGCCCGCTGTTGTTCGGGTCCTCGTCGGCGATCTCCAGGATGGTCCAGGTGCTGGTGCCCGAGCTGCTGCTGTACGGGTAGACGGTGTGGCCCTTGATCGTCTCGTGCAGCGAGCAACGCAACTGGCTGGCATTGGCGGTGTTGACCCGCGAGTAGTAGCCGGTGCTGCCGCCGCCACCGCTGGCGACGCTGAAGGCGATGCTGCCGTCCTGCGCCGGATGCGCGCCGCCGGCGTCGCTGACCCGCGCGGCGAGGATGCTCAGGCTGCAGCTTTCGCCGGCCGCCAGCGCGGTGTTGGTGGAGATGGCGAACTGGCTGCCGCTGCTCGGGTAGCTCAGCGCCACCGTGCCGGACTGGCTGCAGCTCAGCGCGAACGCGCCGCTGGCCAGGCTCACCGTCTCGCTGAAGGTCACCGCCAGGTCGCCGGCGGCGGGGAAGTTGCTGGCGCCCTGGGTGGGCGTGGTCGAGACCACCGACGGCGCGGTGTTGCTGCTGCCGCCGCTGAAGGTCTGGCCGCTGTTGCAGGCGCCGAAGCTGCTGGCCGAGCTGCCGGCCCAGGTGAAATTGGCGGCCGCGCTGCCGTTGCTGCCGCGCAGCTGCAGTGAGGTGCCGGCCGCGGTGCTGTTGCTCTCGCTGACCGGCAGGTTCTGGCTGCTCAGGCCGGCGGCCGGGCCGCCGCCGCCGGTGATCGCGCCCTCGTAGCTGAGGAACTGCACCACCTGACCGCTGCCGTCGACCAGCGCCAGGCCGTCGTTGGCGCCGTTCTGCACGCCGTTGCTGGCATAGCCGACGGTGGCGATGCGCACCTGCCCGCCGCAGCTGACCAGGTTGCCGGCCGGCACCGCGGTATTGGCGTACGCCACCGCGGCGCCCGGGTTGCTGCCGTTGTACAGGTAGACCTTGTAGCCGCTCAGGCTCTCGCCGGCGGTGGCGACGATCTCCACGCCCTCGCCGGTATCGCCGGCGGCGGTGGCATCGTCGTAGTGCAATTCGTTGATGAATACGGCGGCCTGGGCGGGGCCGGCCAGGGCCAGCAGACAGGCGAGGGGTAGCGCAACGGCGGATGGCTTCATCGACAACTCCTTTTGGATGGTCCCCCCTGGGTCTGCGAGACTAGCCTGCCTCTGTGACAGCGTGCGGAATCCGGGTACCAGTTCCGCAGCCCGGGCGGCCGGCAGGGCGAAATTTTTTGCGGCCGGCCCTTGAAAGGGCGCCGGCCAGCACCACATCAAGCGCATCCCGGCACACCGGGTTTTTTCGCGAGCGTTGCTGGCAGTCGTCACATGCGAGTGCTAACATCGCCAGCCTTTCCCAGACCAATCAATCACTTAAGAGGGTCTCTCTCAATGAGCATCAAGCCGCTTCACGACCGCGTCGTAGTCAAGCCGATCGAAGCCGACGAAATTTCCGCCGGTGGCATCGTGATCCCGGACTCGGCCAAGGAAAAGTCCACCAAGGGCGAGATCGTGGCCATCGGCAGCGGCAAGCCGCTGGACAACGGCAGCGTCCGCGCTCCGGCGGTCAAGGTCGGCGACAAGGTCATCTACGGCCAGTACGCCGGCTCCAGCTACAAGTCCGAAGGCGTCGAGTACAAGGTGCTGCGCGAAGACGACATCCTGGCGATCGTGGGCTAAGAGCCCCCTGATAGCGGGATCCGGCAATCGGATCCGGGATTCGCAGCGCGCCTGCCGCGCCGCGATCCCTGATCGGCCCGAATCCCGCTTCTAGCGAATCCCCAATCCCCAATCACGAATCCCGGAGTTACACACATGGCTGCCAAAGATATCCGTTTCGGTGAAGACGCTCGTTCGCGCATGGTGCGCGGCGTCAACATTCTCGCCAATGCCGTCAAGGCCACCCTGGGTCCGAAGGGCCGCAACGTCGTGCTCGAGAAGAGCTTCGGCGCCCCGACCATCACCAAGGACGGCGTCTCCGTCGCCAAGGAAATCGAGCTTGCCGACAAGTTCGAGAACATGGGCGCGCAGATGGTGAAGGAAGTCGCCTCCAAGACCTCCGACAACGCCGGCGACGGCACCACCACCGCCACCGTGCTGGCGCAGGCGCTGATCCGCGAAGGTTCCAAGGCGGTCGCCGCCGGCATGAACCCGATGGACCTCAAGCGCGGCATCGACAAGGCCGTCGTGGCCGCCGTGGCCGAGCTGAAGAAGATCAGCAAGCCCACCGCCGACGACAAGGCGATCGCCCAGGTCGGCACCATCTCGGCCAACTCCGACGAGTCGATCGGCAACATCATCGCCGACGCGATGAAGAAGGTCGGCAAGGAAGGCGTCATCACCGTTGAAGAAGGCTCGGGCCTGGACAACGAGCTGGACGTGGTCGAGGGCATGCAGTTCGACCGCGGCTACCTGTCGCCGTACTTCATCAACAACCAGCAGAGCCAGTCGGCCGACCTGGACGACCCGTTCATCCTGCTGCACGACAAGAAGATCTCCAACGTCCGTGACCTGCTGCCGGTGCTGGAAGGCGTCGCCAAGTCGGGCAAGCCGCTGCTGATCGTCGCCGAGGAAGTCGAAGGCGAAGCGCTGGCGACCCTGGTGGTCAACACCATCCGCGGCATCGTCAAGGTCGTGGCGGTCAAGGCCCCGGGCTTCGGCGACCGTCGCAAGGCGATGCTGGAAGACATGGCCGTGCTGACCGGCGGCACCGTGATCTCCGAGGAAGTGGGCCTGGCGCTGGAGAAGGCGACCATCAAGGACCTGGGCCGCGCCAAGAAGGTGCAGGTCTCCAAGGAGAACACCACCATCATCGACGGCGCCGGCGAAACCACCGGCATCGAATCGCGCATCAAGCAGATCAAGGCGCAGATCGAAGAGACCTCTTCGGACTACGACCGCGAGAAGCTGCAGGAGCGCGTGGCCAAGCTGGCCGGCGGCGTGGCGGTGATCAAGGTCGGTGCCTCGACCGAGATCGAGATGAAGGAAAAGAAGGCGCGCGTCGAAGACGCCCTGCACGCGACCCGTGCGGCCGTGGAAGAAGGCGTGGTCCCGGGCGGCGGTGTGGCCCTGGTGCGCGCGCTGACCGCGATCGGCGAGCTGAAGGGCGCCAACGAAGATCAGACCCACGGCATCCAGATCGCGCTGCGCGCGATGGAAGCGCCGCTGCGCGAGATCGTCACCAACGCCGGCGAAGAGCCGTCGGTGATCCTGAACCGCGTCAAGGAAGGCACCGGTAACTTCGGTTACAACGCCGCCAACGGCGAGTTCGGCGACATGGTCGAGTTCGGCATCCTGGACCCGACCAAGGTGACCCGTTCGGCGCTGCAGAACGCCGCGTCGATCGCCGGCCTGATGATCACCACCGAAGCGATGGTGGCCGATGCGCCGAAGAAGGAAGAGCCGGCCGCCGGTGGCGGCATGGGCGGCGGCATGGGCGGCATGGGCGGCATGGATTTCTGATCCGCGCCGGCGCAAGCCGACCTGCAGTACGCAGTCGAAAGGAGCCCCGCAGCGATGCGGGGCTCTTTTTTTGTGCGCGGTGGGATGTGTTCGACTTGAGCCGGGACTCGGGACAGGGGACCCGGGACTCGGAAGAGCCGAGAGCCGGCCTGCGCGCGAGAACCTGCCCTGCGAGTCCCGAGTCCCGAGTCCCGCAGCCACAGTTGCATCAGCAACTGTGGCACCCGCAAAAATCCTGTGCTATCAATGCATCCCATGAACGCCAACCGCAGCTTTTATTTTTGGTACTACGGTTTTCCGATGCCGCTGGCGGAGGAAGGAATGCGTTCACCCTGAAGGAAACTTCAGCCGCATCCCCGAAAGCCGCCAGCGAACCTGGCGGCTTTTTTCATGCCGCCGGACCTGGCTCCCCACCCAGACCCCCGACGAGAGATTCCAATGGCTCCCCACACCGACGATCTGCGCATCCGCAAGATCGAACCGCTGACCCCGCCCGCCCAGTTGCAGTCGCTGCTGCCCTGCGACGAAGAGGCCTCGCAGACCGTCGCCGCTTCGCGCGCGGCGCTGCATGAAATCCTGCACGGCCGCGACGATCGCCTGGCGGTGGTGATCGGCCCGTGCTCGATCCACGATCCGGTCGCAGCGATGGAGTACGCGCAGCGCCTGCGCCCGCTGCGCGACGCCTACGGCGATGCGCTGGAGATCGTGATGCGGGTGTATTTCGAGAAGCCGCGCACCACGGTCGGCTGGAAGGGCCTGATCAACGATCCCAACCTCGACGGCAGCTTCGACATCAACAAGGGCCTGCGCCTGGCGCGCGGCCTGCTGCGCGACATCAACCGCCTCGGCCTGCCGGCCGGCGTGGAATTCCTCGACATCATCTCGCCGCAGTACATCGCCGACCTGGTGGCCTGGGGCGCGATCGGCGCGCGCACCACCGAAAGCCAGGTGCACCGGGAAATGGCGTCGGGGCTGTCGTGCCCGGTCGGGTTCAAGAACGGCACCAGCGGCGACGTCAAGATCGCGGTCGACGCGGTCGGCGCGGCCTCGCATCCGCATCATTTCCTGGCGGTGACCAAGGACGGGCAGACCGCGGTCGCCGCGACCACCGGCAATCCCGATTGCCACGTGATCCTGCGCGGCGGCAAGCTGCCCAACTACGATGCGGCCAGCGTCGACGCCGCCGGCCAGGTGCTGGAGAAGGCCGGGCTGCCGGCGCGGCTGATGGTCGATGCGAGCCACGCCAACAGCGGCAAGAACCCAGACAACCAGCCGAAGGTGGTCGAGGACATCGCCACCCAGCTGGAGGCCGGACAGACCCGCATCGTCGGAGTGATGGTGGAAAGCCACTTGGTCGGCGGGCGCCAGGAACTGGTCGACGGCCAGCCGCTGGTCTACGGGCAGAGCATCACCGATGGCTGCATCGATTGGGACAGTTCGGTGCAGGTGCTGGAGCGACTGGCGCAGGCGGTGCGCGCGCGGCGCCAGGCGCGTTTGTCGCAGGCGGCCTGAGCAAAGCGGCAACACCACACGGAACGCGTGCCGCTCTCACGCGTGCCGCTCTTCTGTAGGAGCGGCTTCAGCCGCGACGAGCGCAGGAGTGATCTCTCCAACCCCGGTGACAGCAGGGATGGAAGCCTCTTCCACAGCGCGCGTAGCAGGGGAGGCGCAGTCCTTGTAGGCGGCTTCAGCGCGACATGCCGGCGTCGCCAGCAAAGGCTGGGGGCGCGTCCGATGCGGCGCCAGACATGGGCCGTCGAAGCGCTGTTGATCCGGTGGCGGGTCACAGGCGACGCACGAGATGTCCGTTGCGTATCGCCTAAAAAAGACCCGGCCGTGCCGTCGAATCCAAAGGGAGAGAGCCTCGTCATCGACGGCATCCGGCCGGTGGTGAAATTTATGCGCCTGCGCCGTGGCTGTGGTTTGCCGGCGTGTGCCAGGGACTGGCAAGGTGTTCGGGTTGTGTTAAAGCCGGTTTCGTAGCGGTTCAGCGCGGCGCGGCGATCGCGATGATCGGCGCCGGCGTCGGCGTCGGCATCGATGGGATGGGATGGATCGGCAGAGGTATGGCCAGAGGTCGAACGCATAGGGCAATGCAACGCTGCGGACGGTGGCGCGAAGCGCGCGCTGACCGATAATGCGCGCATGGCCGACTCCACGCCCTGGTTCCTGTATCTGCTCGAATGCCGCAACGGCAGCTACTACGCGGGCATCACCGTCGACCTCGAGGCGCGCTTCCAGGCGCATCTGCGCGGCACCGGCGCCAAGTACACCCGCGCCAACCCACCGCTGCGACTACTGGCCAGCCGCGCCTATCCGGACCGCGCCGCCGCCTCGCGCGCCGAATGGGCGCTCAAGCAATTGCCGCGCGCACGCAAACTGGCGTTCCTGCACGAGCCTGAGTTGGTTCTTTCGTCCATCGATTCATAGCGGAGGTTGTCGAGGTTCGGCCCCGGCAACTCCCGACGTCGGCGGGTCTCTTCCTTCGTTCGTCGCGGCTGAAGCCGCTCCTACAGGGACTCGCGGCAAGCTTGCTGGGTGCACTGTAGGAGGGGTTTCAGCCCCGACAGCATCCTAGGCCGGCAGCAGTGCCGCTTCGCTCGTCGCGGCCGAAGCTGCAAGAAGCGAGGAAGCCGCGATGGCGACGTGCGCACCGCTCTCGATCAACCCGCGGCGTGCATGCTGCCGGTGTCCAGCCAGCGCTGGTGCCAGGACAGCGCCTCGGGCAGCAGGTGCGGGGTGTGCTTGCCGTAGCTGTCGTGCAGCGCGCGATCGAAATAGTCTTCCAGCTGCGCGTGGTAGCTCGGGTCCACGCAGTGGTCGATCAGCTGGCGTGCGCGATGCCGCGGCGGCAGGCCGCGCAGGTCGGCCAGGCCGTGTTCGGTGACGACGATGGAGACGTCGTGCTCGGTGTGGTCGACGTGGCTGACCATCGGCACGATCGCCGAGATGCTGCCCTGCTTTGCGGTGCTGGGGCTGAGGAAGATCGACAGGAAACTGTTGCGGGCGAAGTCGCCGGAGCCGCCGATGCCGTTCATGATGCGGCTGCCCATCACGTGGGTGGAGTTGACGTTGCCGTACAGGTCGGCCTCGATCATGCCGTTCATCGCGATGCAGCCCAGCCGCCGCACCAGCTCCGGATGGTTGGAGATCTCCTGCGTGCGCAGGATGATGCGCTCGCGGTAGAAATCGATGTTGCGCTTGAACTCCTCGTTCGCCTCCGGGCTCAGCGCGAAGCCGGTGCACGACGCGACCTTCAGTACGCCGCTGCGCAGCAGGTCGAGCATGCCGTCCTGGATCACCTCGGTGAAGGCGCTCAGGTCGCGGAAGCCGCTGCTGGCCAGGCCGGCCAGCACCGCATTGGGGATGTTGCCCACGCCCGACTGCAGCGGCAGCAGGTTGGCCGGCAGCCGGCCCTTGCCGACTTCGTGTTGGAGGAAGTCGATCAGGTGCGCGGCGATGCGCTCGCTGGTGGCGTCGGCCGCGGCGAACGGGCTGTTGCGGTCCGGGCCATGGGTGCGCACCACCGCCACGATCTTGTCCGGATCGCAGCGCAGCGACGGCTCGCCGATGCGATCGTCGGCGTGCAGCAGCGGGATCGGCTTGCGCTGCGGCGGCAGCGCGGTGCCGTAGTACACGTCGTGCATGCCGTCGATGCCGGCCGGCTGCCAATCGTTGACCTCCACGATCACTTTCTTGGCTAGGTCCAGCCAGGTCTTGTTGTTGCCGATCGAGGTCGACGGGATCAGGCTGCCGTCCTCGCGGATGCCGGCCACTTCGACCACCGCGGTGTCGATCTCGCCGTAGAAGCCGAACCACACATGCTGGGCGACGTGGCTGAGGTGGATGTCGATGTAGTCCAGGGTGCCGGCGTTGATGCGCTGGCGCGCGTCCGGATCGGTCTGGAACGGCATGCGCAGGGCGATGCCGTCGGCCTTGGCCAGCGCGCCGTCCAGTTCCGGCGCGGTGGAGGCGCCGGTCATCAACTGGATCTTGAACGCCTGGCCCTGCAGGTGCGCGGCCTCGATCCGCTGCGCCAGCGCGATCGGCACCGCCTTCGGGTAGCCGGAGCCGGTGAAGCCGCTCATCGCCACCGTCTCGCCGGGCTGGATCAGCGCGGCCGCGGCCTCGGCGGTGACGACGCGCTCGCGCAGGCGCGGGTGGAGGATGCGTTCGGCGGACATGGGCAACCGTGCGGAAAGAGAGGGAGTGCCGATTATCGCGGATCGCGCCGGGTCCGGGTTTGCGCCGATGGGGCACTGGCGGCGCGCGGCTTTCACGCGCCCGACGCCGCAGCGCAGCGATAGTGCCGCAGTGCCGCCCTTCGCCCGCCTCTCGTTGAACGCCGCCCTCGAACGCTACCGGCGCTGGCCGCGGCCGTGGCGCCTGCTGCTGCGCGGGCTGCTGGTCGCCTATCTGCTGTACCTGCTGCTGGGCAACGTGTTCCTCAACACGCCGCTGTTCGACATGGCGACCAACCGCAAGCCGGAAAAATTCCGCATGCAGACCGGCCCGGCGCTGACCGTGCTGCCGGGCTTCGTCACCGCCTGGAACGTGCGCATGCGCGGCCATGTGCAGCGCACCGTGTGGACCCTGCGCGCCGACCGCGCCAGCGCGCGCATCGCGTTGCTGCCGCTGCTGCACCGCGAAGTGCGGCTGCCGTGGCTGGAGGCGGTGAACGTGATCGGCGAGATCGATCGCGTCGCCGACACCATCCCGCCGCCGCCGCCCAGCGACCAGGGCTGGACGCTGCGCTTCGATGCGATCCACAGCGGCACGCTGCGTCGCGCGCGCTTCGGCGACCTGGCGATCGAGGGCAAGGGCCACGGCACCGTGGGCTTCCTCAAGCAGTTGCGCGGCGGGCCGTCGGAACTGTTCCCGTCGCAGATCGTGTTCGACGACGCCAGCGTGCGCTACGGCAAGCGCCAGATCGCCGACCAGGCGCACGTGGACGCGCGCTTCTCGTTCCCGCGCCACTACCGGGCGCAGGCACCGGGCCTGCGCAAGCTGGGCATCGCCGACGTGGCGCTGCAAGTGCATGGACGCAGCGTGGCGCTGCGTATCGATACGGCCGGCGGCCAGACCCGGCTGAGCACCGAACCCGGACTCGGACACGTGGAAGCGAACCTGCGCCTGCTGCGTGGCGAACTGCAGCCGGGCAGCAAACTCAACTGGCGGGTGCCGCTGCACGCCGGCGTCGGCGCCACCGACCGCGGCGTGCTGGCGCTGCTGCTCGACGTCGATCGCGACATCCGGCTGCGCGCGCGCCTGCCCGGCCAGGTCGACCCGCGCAGCATGATCGATGCCGACCTGCGCATCGCCGGGCGCAGCATTCCCTTCGCCGACCCGGCGGCGCTGCTGCCACGGTTGTCCGGCACGCTGCAGGGGCGTTGGCATTTCGAATCGCTGAACTGGATCAGCGACCTGCTGGTGCGCAAGCCGTGGTTCCGGCTCGACGGCGGCGGCGACGTGTCCGCCGATCTGCGTCTGGCGCAGGGTGCGCTGCAGCCGGGCAGCCGCCTCGACGTGCCCGACGTGCAGGCGGTGGCCGACGTGCTGCAGGTACGGATTCGCGGCAAGGCGCAGGCCATCGGACGCATCGTCGGCAGCGCCGCGCAGCCGCGCACGCAGGTGAACGTGCGCATGCACACGTTCGCGTTGACGCCGGTGGCCGAGCCCAAGGCGATCTTCGTGCAGGGCGAGGACCTGCGCCTGGATCTGGACGGCGACGGCACGCTGGCGACGCTGAAGGAATCGCTGCAGGCACGCCTGCGTTTCGACGATGCGCGCGTGCCCGACCTGCGCGCCTACAACCGCTACCTGCCGGCATCGCAGGTGCGCGTGCTCGGCGGCAACGGCTCGCTCAGCGGCGACCTGCATCTGGACGCCGCCGGGCAGGTCGGCGCAGGCAACGTGCGCCTGCGCGGCCGCCAGGCGCAGTTGCAGGCCGCCGGGCTGGCGCTGGTGGGCGACCTGGACCTGGACGCGCGCTTGCGGCGCGCGGAACTGCACGGCAAGCGCTTCGATCTGAGCGGCAGCACGCTGCGCCTGCAAGGCGTGCGCTACGGCGAAGCGGCGAAACAGCGCGACTGGTGGGCCACGCTGCGCGTGCCGCGCGGCCGCATCGTCGCCGAGCGGGACAAGCAGGCCGATGCGCAGGTGCAGATCCAGATGCGCGACGCCGGCCCGGTGCTGGCGGTGTTCGCGCAGCGCAGCGAGGCGCCGGCGTGGCTGCTCAAGCTGGCCGATGCCGGGCAGCTGGATGCGAGCGGCCAGCTGCGTTGGCGCAAGGACGCGCTGTGGCTGGATCGCCTGTCCGCGGAAAACCAGCGCGTGTCGCTGCGCGCGCGCCTGCGGGTCGGCGATGCCGGTACCCAGGGCGACCTGTACGCGCGCTGGGGCGTGCTCGGCGTCGGCGTGGCGCTGCGCGGCGAACAGCGGCAATGGCATCTGCTGAACGCGCGCGAGTGGTACGAGCGGCAGCCGGCGTGGTTGCCGGACAGCGCGGCGCCGCCCGCGTCGGCACCCTGATCGAGTCGCAAGGCGGCATCGGCTTCGCGCGTGGCTGCGGTCATGCAAACGCGCAGCCGGATGCACCGTGCCGCGCCGCCGTCGCGATGCAGGCAAAGCGTTTGCGCATGGCTGGATGACAGCGTGTGGAGTCGGCTCGGAAGCGGCTGGGGTCATCGGTCGCTGCAGGCGTAGTCGACGAAGCGTGTCGCGATCGATGTCGACCACGCCCCGCACGGATCGCGACATGCGGGTGCGACAATTGCGCCTTCGCCAAGGCAGCGCGCGTACGGCGGGAACAGCCCTCGGCGCATCCCGCAGCGCAGCAGAATGTACCGCCCGGTATCGTTTTGCAGTGCAGCGTGCAATGTGCAAACAAAGCGCCCAAGATCGTCCTGCATCCCGACGTGGGGGAGGGAGCAAGGCCCGCTGGCAGTTCGCTGCAAGCGGGCTTTTTTTTGCCTGGATTTTGGCCGAGCCGAAGACGCCGGGCCGCGTTCTAAGGCAATACCAGGGCATGGTGCCGAACGCATGCGGCGCGGCGTAGCCGCGATCCAGTCGGCGGCCTGGGCGCAAACATCGTCCGGCGACATGCGGCCCCTGTCTGCGGGCGCGGCGGGATGCCAGAATCGGCGGATGCCTGCGCCCTCCCTGCTTGTTCCCGACATCCTGCAGCCCGTGCTGGACCGCAACCTGGCGCGCCTGCGCCAAGCCGTCGGCGCCTTGCCCTGGCCCGACCGCCCGGGCTTCGACGCCGACCTGCAGCGCGCCGTGCTGGCCAGCGAGTTCCTGCTCGACACGCTGTGCCGGCAGCCGACGCTGCTCGCGCACCTGGCGCAGCCCGATCCGCCGCCGTTGCCGCCGCCGCTGCTGGACCCGGCGCAGCCGGCGCAATGGCCGGCGCAACTGCGCCGCCATCGCGCCGCCGCGTCGGCGCGGCTGGTATGGCGCGACGTGCTGGGTCTGGACGATGTCGACGCGACCCTGGCCAGCAGCACGCAGCTGGCCGAGACCTGCCTGGACCTGGCGCTGCAGGCGCTGGAAGGCGAGTTCGCCACCCGCCACGGCGTGGTCCGCGCCGCCGACGGCAGCGCGCAGCGGCTGGTGGTGTTCGGCCTGGGCAAGCTCGGCGGCGGCGAACTGAATTTTTCCTCGGACGTGGACCTGGTCTACGCGTATCCGCAGGGCGGCGAGTCCGATGGCGCGCGTCCGCTCGCCGCCGAGGAATATTTCGCGCGCCTCGGCCAGCGCCTGGCGCGGCTGCTGGACGAGACCACCGCCGACGGTTTCTCGCACCGCGTGGACCTGCGCCTGCGGCCGTTCGGCACCGCAGGGCGGGTGGCGCTGTCGTTCGCCGGCATGGACCACTACTTCCAGCGCGAAGGCCGCGACTGGGAGCGCTATGCGTGGCTGAAGGCGCGCGCGGTGGCCGGCGACATCGCCGCCGGCGAGGACTGGCTGCAGACCCTGCGCCCGTTCGTGTACCGGCGCTATCTCGACTTCACCGCGCTCGACGGGCTGCGCGAGATGAAGGCGGCGATCACCGCCGAGGTCGCGCGCCACGATCGCTTGGACGACATCAAGCGCGGCCCCGGCGGTATCCGCGAGATCGAATTCCTGGTGCAGTCGCTGCAGCTGATCCGCGGCGGCCGCGAGCCGGCGTTGCGCGAGCGCCGCTTGCTGCCGGCGCTGCAGGCGTTGGTCGCCGGCGGCCAGGTCGCGGCCGCGGATGGCGCCGCGCTGGCCCATGCGTACCGCTTCCTGCGCCAGGTCGAGAACCGCCTGCAGATGCTGCGCGACGCGCAAACCCATGCGCTGCCGGAAGACCCGCTGGACCGCGCGCGCATCGCGCTCGGCCTCGGTTACGCCGACTGGGCGCAGCTGTATGCCGCGTTGCAGGTGCAGCGCGACCGCGTCGCCGCCGAATTCGCCGAGCTGCTGGCGCCGCGGGTGCAGGCCGCGGCGCCGGATGCGCTGGCCAGCTACTGGCGCGGCCTGCCGCACGAGGCCGGCTCCCAGGTGCTGGCCGCGGCCGGATTCGCCGATGCCGACGGCGCCGACCAGGCGCTGCGCGGTTTCGTGCAGTCGCTGGGCGTGCGCACGCTGTCGGACGCGGCGCGCGCGCGCCTGGATCGGGTGCTGCCGGCGCTGCTGCATGCCGCCACGCGCTCGCCGCAGGCCGACGCCGCGCTGCACCGCGTGCTCGGCCTGCTGCAGGCGATTCTGCGCCGCGCCAGCTACCTGGCGCTGCTCGACGAACAGCCCAGCGCGCTGGCGCGGCTGGTCGACGTGCTGGCGCGCAGCGCGTTCCTGTCCGAACGCCTGGCCGCGTATCCGCTGCTGCTCGACGAACTGCTCGACAGCCGCGTCGCCGGGCCGATGCCGGATCGGGCGGCGATGCAGCGGCTGTGCGACAGCGCGGTCGCCGCCGCCGGCGACGATCCGGAAGCCGCGCTGCGCGGCCTCAACGAAGCGCGCCAGGCCTTGAGTTTCCGCATCGCGCTGGCCGCGCTGGACCGGCGCCAGCCGGCGGTGCGCAGCGCCCGCCAACTCGCGGAACTGGCCGAGGGTGTGGTGCTGACGGTGCTGCGCCTGGCCCGCGCCGAACTGGCCGCCGCCCATGGCGAAGTACCCGGCGGCAGCTTCGCGATCATCGGCTACGGCAGCCTGGGCGGCATCGAACTGGGCATCGGCTCGGACCTGGACCTGGTGTTCCTGTACGACCACGCCGCCGGCGTGGAGGCCTCGGACGGCGCGCGCCCGCTGGAGAGCGGACGCTGGTTCGCGCGGCTGGCGCAGAAGGTGATCGCCCTGCTCGGCGCGGTCACCGGCGGCGGTCGCCTGTACGACATCGACGTGCGCCTGCGCCCGGACGGCGGCAAGGGCGCGCTGGTGTCGTCGTTGGCCAGCTACACCGACTACCAGCGCGAGCGTGCCTGGACCTGGGAGCACCAGGCACTGGTGCGCGCGCGCGGCGTGGCCGGCGACGCCGACCTGCTGCAACGCTTCGAGCAGGTACGGGCGCAGACCCTGGCACGCCCGCGCGAGGCCGCGCAGTTGCGCGAGGAAGTGCTGAAGATGCGCGCACGCATGCGCGCCGAACTGGACCGCAGCGATGCGGCGCGTTTCGACCTGAAGCAGGGCGCCGGCGGCCTGGTCGACCTGGAGTTCCTGCTGCAGGCCGGCGTGCTGCTCGGCGCCGCGCAGCATCCCGAGCTGACCCAGCCGCGCGATACGCCGGCGCTGATCGACGCCTTGGCGGCCAGCGCATGGTTCGATGCGCCGACCGTCGCCACGTTGCACGACGCACACGCGACCCTGGTCGACGCCGGCCTGGCCTGCACGCTGGATCGGCGCCCGCGGCTGACCGCCAGCACCGAGGCGATCGCGCACGCACGCGCGGCGATCACCGCCGCGGCGCAGGCCAAGGAGTTGGCGTTCGAGCCGGGGCGCAGCGGGCGATAGCGCGGCAGGCCCGCCGACGGCGCGCCGGATCCCACCCGGCCTGCCCGGAAGTGGATGGCGCGCCCCTGAAGTGGACATGGGGCATGCCTGTCATCTGGGGTTGACGCGCTTTTTGAGCCAAAGCGCCCTGATGAGCGTGAGCACAAGCAGAAGAAAGCCGCAGAGTCCTTGCAGTAATTCCGGCCAGCCGGGGCCGAGGTCGCATGCGGCCGCAATTTTCTGCCACAGAACGCCTGCGGAAAGCGCATTCAGAAGCGAGGCGAGCAATAACGGAAGAAGCAGTGGATCGCGGAGCATGCGCCTAGAGTTCGATGTCATCTGTCTTCGCCTCCTTTCGTTTGTGAGGTGGCCGATTCGCGTCCGAGTCGTGGCGCCGTCGATGCATCGCGGGGAAGAATTCGAAGCGTGTATTGGGTCCGAGCCACGTGCGCGTCCGCACGTAGCGGCGTTGTTCGATCCGTCGTACTGGCTCGGCGACGATGTTGCCGACGTCGGCCTGGCGTGGCGAGTGCCGACGGGGCGTCCATTGGCGTTTGCGTGGCTGCGCGTTGCCAGGCCGGGACGTTGCGCAAACGCCGGGTGCCTGATTCCATGGCGGCCGCCAAGCGGATCGCGGTGCGCCCTAACGCGGCGGCGCGCGCGTGGCCGATGCATCGTCGGCGGCCGGCGGGGCGGTCCGCCACAGCAGTGCGCGGAACGGCGCCAGCAGGAACACGCCGATGCCCAGCTTCACCGCCAGGTCGCCGGCGGCCCAGCTGACCCACGGCAGCGCCGAACCGGCGAAGGCGATCGACCAGAAGATCGCGGTGTCCAGCGTCGCGCTGCAGGTGGTGGCGACGATCGGCGCGCGCCACCAGCGGCCGCGGCGCAGGCGGTCGAACACGGTGATGTCCAGCAGCTGCGCGGCGATGAACGCCAGGCACGAGGCGGCGGCGATGCGCGGGGTGGCGATCCAGATCGACAGCAGCACCGCCAGCGCAAAGCCGCACCAGGCCACGCGCCGTGCCGCGCGCGGCCCGAAGCGGCGATTGATCAGATTGCTGACCAGGAACGCCACCGGATAGCTGAAGGCGCCCCAGGTCAGCCAATCGTTGATCGGGAATTGCACCAGCACGTTCGACAGCAGCACCACCGCACCCATCGCCAGCACCGCCAGCAGCAGGGCGCGTGGGGTCAGCGCAGCGAAGGTCGGCGATGGCGAGGATGGTTGGTTCACGGGCGGCGGCGCTAGGGCGAGGCGAAGCGGCGCATTATCGCGATGCGGCGGCGTGGCGGCCAGCGCGGTGTACCGGCGAGATCGCAGGTGCCTCCTGTAGGAGCGGCTTCAGCCGCGACAGGATCTTACTGGTGAAGCCCGGTCGCGGCTGAAGCTGCTCCTGCAGGGAGAAGCGATCCTTGCGAATCCCTTTGGCCCTTCTGTGGGAGCGACTTCAGTCGCGACGGGCTTTCCCGATAGAGCCCGTCGCGACTGAAGTCGCTCCCACAGGATCGCTAGGTGTCCCTGCAGAGCGCCTCAGCGCTCGCGCGACACCGCCGTCCCATCCACTGCCGCACGACCCACTGCCGGGTCGTCGGTGAAGAAGCCATCGACCCCTGCGGCAATGAACGCACGCATCTCGGCGATGCTGCCATCGGCATTCACCGCCGCCGGACCGCGCGCGTCCTGCAGGTGCTCGGGCAGGAAATAGTTCTCCGGACGGAACGTGTACGGCACCACCTGCAGCCCGGCCGCATGCGCGTCGGCGACGAAGGCGGTGGGCGCGGCCAGCGCGCCGTCGGCATCGACCGGGACGATGGCGCGCAGGCTGGGACTGACCAGCTGCGCGTACTTGGCGATCGCGCGCAGGCCCTGCGCGCTGCCCATCTGCGCATAGGTCGGGCCGTCGCGCAGCTGGTCGCCCGGGCGTTCCTCCGGGTCGCCCAGCAACTGCACCAGGCGCACGTTCGGATGGGTGTCGCCGAGCTTGCGGTGCAGCGACTGCAGGTTGCCGATCTCGAACGACTGCACGATCACCGGTGCGCTGCGCGTGTACGCATGCGCGTCCAGCATGGCCAGCACCTTGTCTTCCATCGCCAGGCCCAGCGCCTGGAAATAGGTGCCGTGCTTGATCTCCGGGATCAGCCCGATCGGACGCCCGCGCGTGGCCGATTCGGCCGCGGCGAAATCGATGATCTCGTCGAAGGTGAGCAACTGGAACTGCCCGTCGAACGCGGTGCCGCGCAGTTGCGGCAGGCGCTCGCGCGCGCGCAGCGTCTTCAGCTCGGCCAGGGTGAAGTCTTCGGTGAACCAGCCTTCCACCTGCTGCCCGTCGATGGTCTTGCGCGTCTTGCGCGCGGCGAACTGCGGGTGCGCGGCGACGTCGGTGGTGGCGCCGATCTCGTTCTCGTGGCGCGCCACCAGCGCACCGTCCTTGGTCGAGACCAGGTCCGGCTCGATGAAATCGGCGCCGTCGGCGATGGCCTTGGCATACGCCGCCAGCGTGTGCTCCGGGCGCAGCGCGCTGGCGCCGCGGTGACCGATCACCAGCGGCTTGTGCGGACCCGCAGCCGCGGCGTTTTCGGCCGCGGCGGTCAGCGACGACAGCGCCATCGAACATCCCAGCAACCAGACAATCGGTTTCATCATCGCATGCGTTCCGGAGAGAAGTGGCGACAGGATGCGCGCGTTCAGAAGCGCGCGTCCAGGGTCAGGAACACCTGCCGTGGCGCGCTGGCGTGGAACGCCAGCGAACGCCCGTTCGGGTCGCTGTTGCTGAAGGCGGTGAGGTTGGAGGCGTAGCGCTTGTCGGTGAGGTTGGTCACGTTGAGCGACAGCTTCAGGTCCTGCAGGAACGACACCGCGCCGAAGTCGTAACCGGTGCCGGCGTCGAACGCGGTGTAGCCGCCGAAGCCCTGGTCGTTGGTGTAGGTGTAGTAGCGCTGGCCGGTGTACTTGCCTCGCAGGTTCGCGTTCCAGCCGTTGTAGTTCCAGCTGATCTCGCTGGTGAACATGCGCTTGGGCGTGTCCACCGTGTACTTGCTGGCGGTCGGAATGGTCACGCCGTTCTGCACGTAGTTGTCGTCGTAGGTGGAGCGGTTGATCGAGGCCGAGTTGTACCACTGCAGGTGCGCGGTCGGCTTCCAGATGAAGGTCAGCTCGCCGCCGCGGCTGCTGACCGAGCCGACGTTGAAGAAGCGCGTGGTGCACGCCGGGGTGGTGCCCTGCTGGATGCTCGGGCAGGGGTTGAGCGAGAGCAGGCGGTTGTCGAAGGTGACGTCGTAGCCGACCAGCGAGGCCTCGAAGGTATCGCGCACCAGCCGGTAGCCTGCCTCGAAGGTCTTGGACTTCTCCGGCTCCAGCGCACCGGCGCTGGCGTCGAACGAGGCCTGCGTGACCAGCAGCGGGCCGCCGGCGCCGCCGCCCTGGAACGCGGCGATGTTTTCGGCGTAGGAGGCGAACAGTTCCTGCCCGTCGGCCAGGCGGTAGCTCACGCCCACCTGCGGCAGCAGCGCCTCGCTCGCCTTCAGTGTGCCGTTGGCGACCGGCGCTTCGACCGCGATCCCCGGCGTCTCGCGCGCGGTCATCGTGGTGTGCGGGCTCTTTACGCCCAGATCCAGGGTCAGGCGCTCGTCGAGCAGCTTGAAGGTGCCCTGCAGGTAGGCCTGCTTGGTGGTGATCGTGTAGTCCTGCGAAAACAGCCGGCGGTCCGGGCCGCTGAGGAACAGGTCGTCGTCGATCGGGCCGTCGATCCAGTAGAAGTTGCGCTCCACGTGATGCTTGTTGCGCTCGTACCACACGCCGGCTTCCAGGTGGTGCGGGCCCAGGTCCCAGCCCAGCGAGGCGATGCCGCCGGTGCGGTTGATGGTGTAGTTGGTGCTGCGGATCGAGATCGGCAGCGCCTGCGGCGTACCCGGGTTCGACGCCTGGCCCGGCGACCACCAGTGGCCCTGGCCTTCGTTCTCGTGGTGGTAGACCTGGGTGTGCACGCTCACCGTGTCCGATGGCTGGAAGTCGCCGGCGAGGTAGTACAGGTCGTCGTTGCGCAGCGCGCGGCTCTGGTAGTACGCGTCGTCGATGTTGTCCACGCCACCGCTGTAGGCGCAGCGGCTGGCGTCGCGGGTGGCGGGCGCGCAATAGGCCGCGGCCAGCGCGCGTTGCCAGTCCGGCGCGTACAGGTTCCAGTCCCAGCCCAGGCCGCGGCGCATGCCGCTCTTGGACAGGTAGGCGTAGTCGGCCTGCGAGGTGCGCGAGGTATCGACGAAGGCGGTGATCTTGCCGCCGTCGAACTGGTACACGCCCTTGCCGTTGAACTGCGCGGTGCTGGTCGGCGAGTCCGGCTTGGCCCACATGTCGGCGCTGGCGTAGATGCCGGACAGGTAGGCGGAGAAGCCGTTGTGCTCGCCGGTGTCCAGGCGCAGGTAGGTGCGGCGGTTGGCGTCCGAGCCCACGGTCTGCGACAGGCGCACGCCGGTTTCGGTGGCCGGATCGTCCGAGAAATACTGCACGGTGCCGCCGAGGTTGCTGGTGGAGGCGGTGCCCAGGCTGCCGATGCCCGAGGCCAGTTCCACCCCGCCGAAGTTCTCGGCGATCAGCGCGCGACTGATGTTCAGGCCGTTGTAGTTGCCGTAGGCGTTGTCGCCCAACGGCAGGCCGTCGAGCGTATAGCCCAGGCGCGTGCCGTTGAAGCCGCGCAGGCTCACCGTCTGCGATTCCTCGTTGGCGCCGAACGCGTCGTTGGACTGCACGTTGACGCCGGGGATGCGGTTGAGCAGCTTCTGGATGCTGGTGCCCGGCGGCAGCACCGGCACGTCCTGACGGGTGATGCGCTGCACCTGGCGGGTCTCGCCCTGGCCGATCACCGACACCGCGTCGAGTTGCTGCACGCTACCAGTGCCTGTGTCGGCGTCGGCCGAGGCGGCATCGGCCGCGGCCGGATCGGCATCGGCGGCCTGAGCGGCGAAGGACGACAGGACGAGCGCCAGCGCGGCGGCGAGCGGGTAGGGACGGGGCATCGGGCGATTCCATGGCAACGGGGGAGGAGAGGAATCGGCCCGGCGCAGGACGCGTTCGTGCGAGCGGCAGCGATGGTGGGGCGGCGCAGATTCCAGAAGCCAGGGTGTTGCCGAACTGTTAACGGCAGATGCAACGCTGCTGACACTGCGGTGACAGTGGCGGCGAATGCGACGGCGTTTGCCGTGTGCGCCGCATGTGCGTGCCTTTGTCTTGGTGGCGTTGGAGGCGGGTGCTGGAGTGCTAGCGAGCGGCGCAGATTCTGTTGCGCCGCTATCGTGGCCAATGGGAGCCAAGTGCTGCTCGTCGGGACTGAAGTCCCTCCCACAAAAAAGCGTGCTCCCACGAGAAGCCACTGTGGGAGCGGCTTCAGCCGCGACGCTTTCTCAACTCGATCCATCCGGCCGTTTCATTTTCCGGTCGCGGCTGAAGCCGCTCCTACACGGGTACTTGGCGATGCGGCAACCAAGGTGCCACTCGTCAGGACTGAAGTCCCTCCCACAAAAAAGCAGGATCCCTTGTAGGCCACTGTAGGAGCGGCTTCAGCCGCGACGCTTTTCTCGGCTCGATCGATCCGACCATTTCGTTCTCCGGTCGCGGCTGAAGCCGCTCCTACACGGGTACTTGGCGATGCGGGAGCCAAGGTTCCGCTCGTCGGGACTGAAGTCCCTCCCACAAAAAAGCAGGATCCCTTGTAGGCCACTGTAGGAGCGGCTTCAGCCGCGACGCTTTCTCAACTCGATCCATCCGGCCGTTTCATTTTCCGGTCGCGGCTGAAGCCGCTCCTACACAGGCACTTGGCGATGCGGGAGCCAAGATGCTGCTCGTCAGGACTGAAGTCCCTCCCACAGTGCATTCAGGACGCCGGCCGCGATTCCTTGTGGGAGCGACTTCAGTCGCGACGAACGAAGCGGTGTACCCGACGGCTCTGGAACAAGTCGATCGGCACCCCATCAGACGAGCGCATACACAGCACCTCGCCGCAGCGGACGAACGGAGCGGGCGTTACGCCTCGTCCAGGCCCAACATCGCGCGCAGCTGCGTGGCGATGCGCGCCGTCTCGCGCAGTGGCGTACAGGCAGCGCCGATGTCGCCGGGCACCGTTTCGTCCAGGCGGCCGCGCGCGCGCAGCGCCGCATGGAAGTCGCGCGCCCGGCCGCGTGCCAGCGTCGGCATCGCTACGCGCACCGGCACCCGCGTCGCGCACGCCTCCGACAGCAGGTTCACCGAATCGGGCGTGCAGACGACGCGTTCGGCCCAGCCCAGCATGCCGGCATACGGGTTCGGGCCATCCTGCTCACCGCACCAGACCAGCCCCGGCACGCCGGCGAACGCACTGCGCAGCGCGGCGGCCACCGCGGGCGGCGTGCGTCGCGAGGTGCTGGCGAGCACGCTGCCGCCGCTGTCGCGCAACTCCGCGGCCAGTTGCCTGAACAGCGCCGCCGCCGCGTCGGCGGTCCACGGCGCCAGCGCGGCGGGACCGCCGACCAGCAGTGCAGTGCGCGGCGACGGCAGCGCGCCGAACGCCGGGAACGCCGCGCGCGCAGTGGCCAGCCAGGCATCGTCGACCGGATGCAGGCTGCCGAGCAGGGTGAGCACGTTGTCGCCACGCAGGCGATCGTGGTCGGGCACCACCACCACATCCCAGTGCCGCGGCGGCAGGCGCGGATCCAGTACCTGCACCACGCGGCTGCCGCGCGCGCGCAGCAACCGCGTCGCCAATGCCGCCTGGCGGCCGCAGCCGATCGCCAGCGCCGGCGGTTGCCGCAACAGGTCGGCAAGGCCGGGGCCGTAGGCGTGCGCCGCGCCGGGCAGCCGCCGCGGCGCCAGCCAGCGCCAGGGCATGTGCGGGTGCAATACCAGCGACGCGGCGGGCGTCGCCGCGTCCCGGGCCAGCGCGGCGGCCAGTGCCTCGGCCTGGCGCGCATTGCCGGCGCGACCATCGCTAATCGCCCAGAGCGCGCCCGATCGTTTCACGTTTGGTAGTAATCCGTTGCATTGCGGCTGGGTGTTGCGGCTATCGTGCCACTCTACACTGGCCGTCTTGCGCCGAGACCGCCCCCTGGGGCGCCGGCGTCCCACTGAAGACAAAAGGAATGCCCGCATGTCCGACGCCCTGCACGACGCCGCCCTGGATCAGCTGTTCCGTACCGCCCGCACCCAGAACGCCTTCCGCGACACGCCGGTCGGCGAAGACACCCTGCGCGCCCTCTACGACCTGCTGAAGTGGGGCCCGACCGCAGCCAACGGCAGCCCGGCGCGTTTCGTGTTCGTGACCTCGGCCGCGGGCAAGGAGAAGCTCAAGCCCACGCTGTCCGAAGGCAACCTGGCCAAGACCATGGCCGCGCCGGTGACGGTGATCGTCGCCCACGACGAAGACTTCCATGAGAAGCTGCCGTACCTGTTCCCGCACGCCGATGCCAAGAGCTGGTTCGACGGCCCGCGCGAAGGCCGCAGCGAATCGGCGTTCCGCAACGGCTCGCTGCAGGGCGCCTACCTGATCCTGGCCGCGCGTTCGCTGGGCCTGGATGCCGGCCCGATGTCGGGCTTCGACAACGCCAAGGTCGATGCGGCATTCTTCGCCGGCACCGCGATCAAGTCCAACTTCCTGGTCAACCTCGGCTATGGCGATCCCACCGGCCTGTTCCCGCGCCTGCCGCGGCTGAGTTTCGACGAGGCCGCGCGCATCGAGTAAGCCGCAACAGATCCGCTTCATCCTCACACCGCTGTACCTGCGCTTGCCGCAGTTTCCCAACCACCGATTTCCCAGGAGCTCCTCGCCCATGAACAAGACCCGCAAACTGCTGCTTCCGCTCGCCCTGGCGCTGGCCGTCGTCGTCGCCCAGCCGGCCACCACCGCCTTCGCCGCGCCGGCCGCAGCAGCCGCCACCGCGATCAAGGGCGCCACCGGCACCTACAAGCTGGACCCGACCCACACCGACGTGCTGGTGCAGTGGAACCACCTCGGCTTCTCCAACCCCACCGCGCACTTCGGCGACGTCGACGGCACCCTGGTCTACAACGCCGAGAACGTGGGCAAGTCCAGCGTCCAGGTGACCCTGCCGCTGTCGGGCCTCAACAGCTTCACCGCCAAGTTCGACGAGCACCTGAAGAGCGGCGACTTCTTCGACGCCGCCAAGTTCCCGACCGCCACCTTCAAGAGCACCAAGGTGAGCGCCGCCGGCACCAACAAGCTGAGCGTGGCCGGCGACCTGACCATCAAGGGCGTCACCAAGCCGGTGGTGCTGGCGGTGACGCTCAACGGTGCCGGCCCGCACCCGATGAAGAAGGTGCCGGCGCTGGGCTTCGACGCCTCCACCACGATCAAGCGCAGCGATTTCGGCCTGGGCGCGTACGTGCCCAACGTCAGCGACGAGGTCAAGATCCGCATCACCACCGAGGCGCTGCAGGACGCGAAGTAAGCCTGCGCTCTGAGGTGAAGGCAGTGGCCTGAACTGGCCGTCGCTTTCGAGGAAAACGCCCGCCATCCGGCGGGCGTTTTCGTGTGTGCCCTCGCGGCGCGACATGTTGGCCCCGCTGGCGGGAGTGCGCGGTGCCCGCGCGCAGCCGCAGGTGTTTCGGCTGCCTGCAGTCGGGACTGAAGTCCCTCCCACAAGGAGCGATGCGTTTTGTGGGAGGGACTTCAGTCCCGACGCATGACCCTATGGCTTCCGCATCGCCAAGCGCTTATGTAGGAGCGGCTTCAGCCGCGACCGGAGAATGAAGCGGTCGGATCGATCGAGCCAAGAAAAGTGAAACGTTGTCACCGCCGTCTGGGAAGACTCACACGGCCTGTTCTATCGACAGCGCATAGACCTGGACGCCATACCGGGTAAAGATCGCGGTGGTGTCGCTGCCGATGTTCATCTGTTCCAGTGGCGTGCCATTGGCATCGGCAAGCACGAGCGAATAGATCGGCCCGAACCGAGAGGCCATGTCGGTGGGTGTGATGCGCACACGATAGGTGTCGTTGCCCTTGAGGGCGATCGGGTCTGAAAGCTGGCCCGGGATCAGTTGCAGCTCCGCCGGCAGTTCACGTAGGTCGCCGAACAGCTTCACCGCAAATACCTGAGTTTCCGGCAGCGCCAGGTGTGCGGAGCGGGCCGACGTGCCAGCGTGGGCGAGGTCCGATGCGTTTCCTGCCACAGGCACGATCGCGGCGACTGCACTGGCGGCAGTGCCAATCAGGAAGTTGCGGCGGCTGTCGTTCGTGCGCGTCGTCATGCTATCCACCTGTCAGTGAGGGTCAGCCCTGGCCAGGGCCTGGGGTCGGTGTGAAAAAACACTTGCCTTGGTTGTTGCAATTGGTGTTGCTGCCCAATGAACAATCCTTCGTGTTCGTGCAGGATGGATTGGTGCCATTGCAGACCTCGTTGGTGGCCATCGGCCCGAAGCGCTGCGTTGCCAGCGCTTCGATTGCCGACGCTGTATCGGGATCCCCGAACTGGATCGCTGCATCCTTGTCCAATGAAATCCTGTCTGGGCTGATGCGGAGCGGCATGGGTCCTCCTCAGGCGCGCGGCAGGCTGGCGAGCGGGCAGCCCAGCGTCTGTTCGGAAAGGTCGGAAAAGCCGCTCATCCATCGGCGCAGCTTGTCGTTTGCTACCTCGACCGTTCCATCGGAATGGAGTCGCCCTAGATCGTTGCGGTCGTCGTTCAGTGCCACCGTGCATTTGCCGATGCGGCCGTTGGCGCGGATCATGAGCGAGTTGGGCTTTGCGGCGTAGCAGATGTAGCCGTCCAGGTGTTCTTCGGAGATCGCCTTGCCTGATCCGGTACAGCCGTTGCCCTGGTCGGTAATGAAGGCAATCGCCTCCAGATACCGATCGCGCGGCAAGACCGTCTCCTTGATCGTGCTGGTCGCGCTGAGGTTGGACACCTTGTGGAAATAGACCGAGAACCGGCCGTCATCCAGCAGTTCGCGCTGCAACTTGCCGTAGAGGCGTTTGACGGACGCGATGTTGTCCTGGTGAACATGCAGCCTGAGCGAAACGGAAAAGTTTCCGGACAGTGCGCGATACGCGATGAGGTTGGACCAGATCTTCTCGAACGTGGCGCCCTTGTTGGCCGTGATCCGGGTTTTGTCGTGCCAGTCGGCGTCGCCGTCCAGGGTGATCTGGAATTCTCGGTGACGCAGCTCGATGAGCTGGCTCAGCAGATCCGGGGTGAGCAGGTAGCCGTTGGTGGTGAAGCCTGCGCTGAACTGGACATCGTGACGCTCGCATTCCTGGTGCGCATGGTGGCCGATGTCGAGCACGGTCCCCAGCGCCAGCAGCGGTTCGCCGCCGAACCAGGAGATGTTCAACCTGTCCAATGTCGAGGCGCGCCTGGAAATCAGTTGCTTGATCCCGCCCACGACGGCAGGCTGCATGCGCCCGATCGCGAAATCCTCATAGCAATAGGTGCAGCGGAAATTGCACTTTTCCGTCGGAAGAAGAATCAAGGAAAGAATGCGCGGAGATAGCGCCTCCGCCACGGTCGCGTCGCTTAACATCGCGTCCCTCAACCGCCAGGGGTGGGTTGGCGGACGAGGCAGACGCCAACATTGGAGGCCTTGGAACAGTCGCCGGTATTCGTGCAGGTGTAGTTGGTGCCGGAACACGTGCCGGAATTCGTACAGTTTCCGGCGTTCTCACCCATTGGGCGAATCGTCCCGCGTGTCGCGGACGCAATGGCAGCGGCACGCAGCCGGTGGTTGTCGAAATGGAGGGATCCGTCCGGATTCAACGTAATGCCGCGCGGATCTATAGTGTGGAACGCTTTGTCCATGTGCGCTGTCCGTAATCGTTCGCTGCATCCAAGTCGCCAGCGACTAAAAAATCTAAGGAAGCCTCACATGCTGTTTTGTGACGAGTCTCACTTTAAGAAGTGTTGTCTACATTTGCTGCTGTGATCTTTGCTCGCTACTTGGACTGGGCAATGATGCTGGCGTGCTGATACAGCTTTAGGAGTCGGAAAGCATCTGCTGCTGGTTCAGCGCATGCATGCAGGCTCGAAGCTCTCTACTGCTGGCGCCATTAGCCCTGCTCCTCGCGCCCCGACTTCCAGTACCCTGTCGCGCGGATCCAGTCCCTGGGCACGTTGAGGCGGCCTTCGACGAACTTGCGCATCATCCGGGCGCGTGCCGATTCGCAGGCGATCCAGTAGAACGCGTCGCCGTCCGGCGCCTCGAAATCACGCAGTGCGTCTTCCAGCAGTTGGCTGCCGAGCACAGGCACGCCGTTGCGTTCCAGCCAACTGACGCGCACCTGCGCGCGCGAGGGCAGCGCCTGCCGATCGGCGGTGCCGGCGATCTCGATCAGGGCGTGCACCCGGGCGCTGGCCGGCAGTTCCTCCAGCCAGCGGCCGATCGCCGGCAGCGCGGTCTCGTCGCCGATCAGCACGTAGGCGTCGTAGTCGTCGGCCACGACGAACGAGCCGCGCGGGCCGCCGACCACCAGCGGGTCGCCCGGATTGGCGCGCGCCGCCCAGCGGCAGGCCGGGCCGTCGCCGTGCAGCACGAAATCCAGGGTCAGCTCCTGCGCCGCCGCGTCGTGGTGGCGCGGCGTGTAGTCGCGCGCCGGCGAGGGCGCGGCGTCGGCCGGGTAGACCGGGCCGCTGTCGGTCATCGTCGGCAGCACGAACGCGCTGTCGGCGTTGGGGAAGAACAGCTTGACGTGATCGTCGGGGCCGGCGCTGACGAAGCCGTCCAGCTCCGGGCCGCCGACCACGATGCGGCGCATGTGCGGGGTCAGCGGCTGGGTGCGCAGCACCTGCAGCTGGCGCATCTTCAGTGGATGGCGCAGCAGGCGGTTTTCATGGGGGGTCATGCGAAATCCTTTGGGGAAAGGGTGGCGGCGCGGTGCGCCTGCATAGAAGAAGGAAAGGCGGTAGAGCGCGGGCAGGTTTCAGTCATCGCCGTCGCGCTCCATGCCGTCGGCGGCCTCCGACAGCAGCTGCGCGACGCGGGCGATTTCCGCCTCGGTCCAGCGGCCGTGGCGCGCCAGCAAGGCGTGCTTGATCCGGCGCATCGCCTCGCGCACCGGTGCCGGCACGTTGGCGCGCACCAGCGCGCGGGCGCTGTGATGGGTGCGTTCCACTGCCGCATCCAGCTGCGTGCGCTGCGCCTGCACGAAGGCGCGGCCATCGGCGGTGATCGCGTAGCGCTTGCGCCCCGCATCGGCGTCGGCCTGCACCAGGCCCTGCGCCTCCAGTTGCGCCAGGGTCGGGTAGACGGTGCCGGCGCTGGGCGTGTACAGGCCATGGAACAGATCGGCGACCGCGCGGATCAACTCGTAGCCGTGGCGCGGCTGGGTCTCGATCATCGCCAGCAGCAGCAGGCGCAGGTCGCCATGGCCGAGCGGGCGCCCGCCACGCCCGCCGCTACGGCCCTGCGGGCCGCGGCCGGGGCTGTCCTCGTCGAACAGGCGGTGCGGGTGGCGGTGGCTGGAATCGGTCGGGCGCGGCATCGTTTCGATATGTCTAAGTTTTGCGAAACGATATATCGAATCTAGTCTGCGGGCAAGGCAAGAGCGGTGGGTGGGGCGAATGGAATGGGCGCGCGTTCAGTCAGGGGCTGCTCACCGATGCGGCGCGTTCGGGATGGTCGAACGGATTCAGTTGGTCGCGTCGCGACTGAAGTCGCTCCCACAACAAGCGCGAGGCTGGAGCACCCGGCGAGCTGGTCGCAAGCTTTTTGTAGGAGCGGCTTCAGCCGCGACAGGGTGTCTCACTCGGTCAAAGGGTTTCAGTTCCCTGTCGAAGTCGAATCGCCTTCGGTTGCTGTCGGGACAGAAGCTCCCACAGTGCAGCGAGCCAGCACTCCTAATTGTGGGAGCGACTTCAGTCGCGACGCGCGTGGCGGCATATCTAGCGCTTGCAGATCCTGTCGGGGCTGAAGCCCCTCCTACAGAAGCGGGCGCAAGGATCCACCAAGCGCCCTCTGTAGGAGCGGCTTCAGCCGCGACAAGGTGTCCACTCGGTCGACCGGCTTCAGTTCCCCTGTCGAGTCGAATAAGCTTCGTTTGCTGTCGGGACTGAAGTCCCTCCTACAGCGCAGCGAGCCAGCACCTCGAGTGCCTACATGTGGGAGCGACTTCAGCCGCGACGCGCGCGGTGTGAATATTGCGCGCTTGCAGATCCTGTCGGGGCTGAAGCCCCTTCTACAGAAGCGATGCACGCTCCAGCAGATACCCCTGTAGGAGCGGCTTCAGCCGCGACAAGGTGTCCTGCCCGGCGGACCGGCTTCAGCTCCCTGTCGAATCGATCGGCTTCAGAAGCAGTCGGGACTGAAGTCCCTCCGGCAGTGCACCCAACAGGCCACGACCCAACCGAACACCCGCGCCCAACTCAGCCGCCATCCCCATCCTCAAGCACCCTGCGCTGCATCTCGTCCAGGTACTCGTCCAGCTCCTGCACCGAGGTGAAGATCTCGTTCAACGGCACCGCTTTGACCACGTCGAACACCTTGCGGATCTGCGGTTGCGGGTTGACCACCAGCACCCGGCCCTCGCGCGTGGCCAGCACCTTGCGCGCCTTGAAGATCGAGCGGATGCCGGCGCTGCTGATGTAGTCCAGGTGCGACAGGTCCAGCACCAAGGTGGTGATCTGCGTGGCCAGCAGCGGGGCCAGCGCCTCGTCCAGCGCCTGGTAGGTGTGCGTGTCCAGGCGCCCGCTGAGGGTGATGCGCTGGCGCCTATCTTGCGTCGGTTCGATCTGCAGGCTCAACGTGGTCATGCGGGGAACTCCTGGGGGATGGGGTCGAAGGGCTGCAGCAAGGTGATGCGCACGACGTTGCGGCCGGCGTCGTGACGGTAGTCGATGTGGTCGGCCAGCTGCCGCACCAGGTGCAGGCCGAGGCCGCCGATCGGGCGCTCGGCGATGTCCGCGTCCAGGTCCGGCATTGGTGCGTTGCGCAGGTCGAAGGCCGGGCCGCTGTCGTGGAATTCCAGCACCAGCGCGCCGCTGTCCACCTGCAGGGTCACCTCCACCGGCGGCTGTTCGCCGCTCAGGTGCCCGTGCTCGAGCGTGTTGCAGGCCAGTTCCTCCACGATCAGCCGCGCCCGGTGCACGTGCTCCAGGACCACGCCGTGGCGCAGCAGCGCGGCTTCCAGTGCGTCGCTCAGCTGCGCCAGCGTGTCCAGCGCCGGCACCATCTGCAGCCGTAGTTTCATGTGCTTGCCTCCCGCGTCGGGTCCTGGCGCAACCGGATCGCCAGCAACGTAATGTCGTCGGACTGCGGTGCGCCTGCGGTGAACGCGTGCACGTCGGCCAGCACCCGCGCGCATTGCGCCTGCGCGTCGATGCCCGGCCGCAGCGCCGCCAGCAACCGCGCTTCGCCGTACGCCTGGTCCTGCGCGTCCATCGCTTCGGTGATGCCGTCGGTGTAGCTCAGCAGCGTGGCGCCGGCGGCCAGGCGCCCGCGCACCACCGGGTAGCGCGTCTGCGGCTCGATCCCCAACGGCGGGCCCGATTCCACCGCCAGCAGCTGCACCTGGCCGTCGGCGCCGAGCAGCACCGGCGGATCGTGGCCGGCGCTGGACAGCCAGTAGTCGCCGCTGTGCACGTCGATCAACCCGCACAGCACGGTGGCGAACATGCAGGTGTCGTTGCCGTCCACCATGCGCTGCGAGGCCGCGATCAGGATCGCGTCCGGCCGGGTGTGGCGGCGCGCGGCCACTTCCAGCACGGTCATCGCCCGCGCCATGAACAGCGCCGCCGGCACGCCCTTGTCTGACACGTCGCCGACCACGAACCACAGCAGCCCCGGCTCGGTCTCGAAGAACTGGTAGAAATCCCCGCCGACCATCGTCGCCGGCTCCAGCAGCGCGTAGGTCTCCAGGTGCTTGTGCGCGCTGTCGAAGGTGCGCCCGTCCGGCAGCATCGCCTGCTGGATGTCGCGCGCGATCGACAGCTCGCTCTGCATCCGCTGCCGCGCCTGCGCCAGCGTGGCGATCTCTTCCAGCTGCAGCTTGATCGAGCCGCGCGCGCGGTCGAACGCGCGCGCCATCACCCCCACCTCGTCCTGCCGCTCCACGTGCCGCAGCGGGTAGTCGAACTCGCCCTGGCTGAAGTGTCCCGCCGAGTTGGTCAGGTCCTCGATCGGTCGCGCCAGCCGCAACGTGTAGCGGCGCAGCAGCCACAGCCACAGCAGCAGCGCGGTGCCGCCGCCCAGTCCCACCCACAGCGCGATGCGGTTGAGCCCGGCCAGGATGTAGCGCTCGGACACGGTCAGCGCGAAGGTCCAGCCGGTGTCGCCGACCGCCGCGCTCTGGGTCAGGTAGCGCTCGCCGTCGGGCGCGGTATGGGAAAAGCGCACCGGCCGGTGCGCGGCCACGGCGGCGGCCAGCGGCGACAGGTCCGGCCGCGCCCGCGCCACGTGCGCCTCCAGGGTGCGGCGGAAGCGCAGGGCCGGGTCCGGATGCAGCACGAACAGCCCATCCGGCGACAGCAGCATCGGCTGCAGCCCGGCGCTGGCCGGCAGCTCGCCGACGATGGTCTGCAACCGCTTCAGCGGCACGTCCACGCTAACCATGCCGATCGCCGGCGCCCCCGTATCGTCGCCGGGCAGGCGCAGCGGCAGGTTGTAGGTGGTGAGGAAATCGCCGCCGGTGGAGGCGTCGCTGTACGGCTCGGACCACCACGGTGCCGACGCCGCCAGCGTGCGCCGGTACCAGGGCATGCTGCGGTAGTCGAAGCCCAGCGCCTCGGCCGGCTGCTCGATGATCTTGCCGCGCGTGCGCCGCAGGTGCCAGGCGAAGCCGCGGTCGTCGCCCTTCAGCGCGCCCGGCTCGATCACCAGCAGCGCCCCGGCGATGTCCGGGTCGCCCTCCAGCGTGGCGTGCAGCAGGCTGCGCAGGTTGAACGGCTGGCGCCCGACCCCGGACGCGCCGGCGGCCAGGGTGCGGCCGCTCACCTGCACCGACCCCAGCGTCGCGTCCAGGCTGCGCGCGGTCTGCTGGGCCAGCCCGGCCACTTCCTCGCGCGCGTTGCGCACCACCACCTGGCGCGCGCCCAGGTAGAACAGCAGCGCCAGGCCCAGCAGCAACGCCACCTGGATCAGGCTGCCCCACAGCATCAGCCGGGTGCGCAGGCTGTGCCGCCAGGCGACCGCGGAAGCGTCCTGCACGGAGGATAGGGCGGCGATGGCGGCGCTCCGCGGGAGTCGGCCACGATCATAAGCGCAGCCGCGCCCCGCCGCGCATCCATGGCCCGCGCTGTCCCGGGCCAATGTGACAGTGCGTTCCATACGCTGCCGTACGAGGTCCGGCGGGGTGGTTGCGCTACACTTGGAGGCTTCGAAAAACACATGCAATCGCGCGCGTGCGTGCGACCGACGGGAGCGCTATGAACTGGTTGAACGAGGTGCTGCAGAACGATCCGAACCCCACTGAGACCCAGGAGTGGATCGAATCGCTCAAGGCCGTCATCGATGTGGCGGGCCCCGAGCGCGCGCATCAGCTGCTGGAGGACATGGTCGAACTGACCCGTCGCTCCGGTGCCTACCTGCCGTTCTCGCCGACCACCGAGTACGTCAACACCATCGCGCCCGCCAACGAGGCCAAGAGCCCGGGCGATGCGGCCATCGAGTGGAAGATCCGCTCGATCATCCGCTGGAACGCCATGGCCACCGTGGTCCGCGCCAACCGCAAGCCGGGCGACCTGGGCGGCCACATCGCCTCCTTCGCCTCCAGCGCCACCCTGTACGACGTGGGCTTCAACCACTTCTGGCGCGCGCCCTCGGACAACCACCCGGGCGACCTGCTCTACATCCAGGGCCACAGCTCCCCGGGCATCTACGCCCGCGCCTTCCTCGAAGGCCGCATCAGCGAAGACCAGCTCAACAACTTCCGCATGGAAGTGGACGGGCAGGGCATCTCCTCCTATCCGCACCCGTGGCTGATGCCGGATTTCTGGCAGACCCCCACCGTGTCGATGGGCCTGGGCCCGCTCAGCGCCATCTACCAGGCGCAGTTCATGAAGTACCTGGAACACCGCGGCCTGATCGAGAAGTCCGACCGCAAGGTGTGGTGCTTCATCGGCGACGGCGAGTCCGACGAGCCGGAAACCCTGGGCGCCATCGCCCTGGCCGGCCGCGAAGGCCTGGACAACCTCATCTTCGTGGTGAACTGCAACCTGCAGCGCCTGGACGGCCCGGTGCGCGGCAACGGCAAGATCATCCAGGAACTGGAAGGCGTGTTCCGCGGCGGCGGCTGGAACGTCATCAAGCTGCTGTGGGGCGGCTACTGGGATGCCCTGCTGGCGCGCGACACCGACGGCGTGCTGCGCAAGCTGATGATGGAAACCGTCGACGGCGAATACCAGAACTGCAAGGCCTTCGGCGGCGCCTACACCCGTGCCAACTTCTTCGGCAAATACCCGGAGACCGCGGCCATGGTTGCCGGCCTGTCCGACGACGACATCTGGCGCCTGAACCGCGGCGGCCACGATCCGCACAAGGTCTACGCCGCCTACCACCAGGCGGTGAACACCAAAGGCATGCCCACCGTGATCCTGGCCAAGACGGTCAAGGGCTACGGCATGGGTTCCTCGGGCGAATCGCTCAACCCCACCCACCAGACCAAGAAGCTGGACGACGACGCCGTGCGCGCGTTCCGCGACCGCTTCAACATCCCGCTCAGCGACAAGCAGCTGGCCGACGCCGAGCAGGTGCCGTTCTACCACCCCGGCCCGGATTCGCCGGAAGTGCAGTACCTGCAGGAGCGCCGCGCCGCGCTCGGCGGCCACCTGCCGCAGCGCCGCCGCAAGGCCGACCAGTCGTTCACCGTGCCCGGCCTGGACAAGTACGACCGCCTGCTCAAGTCCAGCGGCGAGCGCAGCTACTCCACCACCATGGCCTTCGTGCAGAGCCTCAACATCGCCCTGCGCGACAAGGACCTGGGCCCGCGCATCGTGCCCATCGTGGCCGACGAAGCGCGCACCTTCGGCATGGAAGGCATGTTCCGCCAGATCGGCATCTATGCCCCGTTCGGCCAGAAGTACAAGCCGGTGGACGCCGACCAGCTGATGTTCTACCGCGAGGACCAGTCCGGCCAGGTGCTGCAGCAGGGCATCAGCGAGCCGGGCGCGATTTCCTCGTGGCTGGCCGCCGGCACCAGCTACTCGGTCAGCAACGTGCCGATGCTGCCGTTCTACATCTACTACTCCATGTTCGGCTTCCAGCGCGTGGGCGACATCGCCTGGCAGGCCGCGGACATGCGCACCCGCGGCTTCCTGCTCGGCGGCACCGCCGGCCGCACCACGTTGAACGGCGAAGGCCTGCAGCACGAAGACGGCTTCAGCCAGGTCATCGCCGGGTCGATCCCGAACGTGCGCAGCTACGACCCCACCTTCGGCTACGAAGTCACCGTGGTCATGCAGTACGGCATGAAGCGGATGATGCAAGAGCAGGTGGACGAGTACTACTACATCACCCTGATGAACGAAAACTACACCCACCCGGAAATGCCGGCCGGTGCAGAAGACGGCATCATCAAGGGCATGTACCTGCTGACCGACGCCGGCAAGCCCAAGAAGGGCGAACTGCGCGTGCAGCTGCTGGGCTCGGGCACCATCCTGCGCGAAGCCATCGCCGCCGCCGAACTGCTGGACAAGGACTTCGGCGTCACCGCCGACATCTGGTCCTGCCCCAGCTTCAACGAACTGCGCCGCGACGGCTTCGACGCCGAGCGCTGGAATCGCCTGCATCCGGAAGGCGAGCAGCGCAAGCCGTATGTGACCCAGCTGCTGGAAGGGCGTCAGGGTCCGGTGATCGCCGCTACGGACTACGTACGTGCCTTCGCCGACCAGATCCGTGCGTTCGTGCCGACGCACTACACCGTGCTGGGCACCGATGGCTTCGGCCGCTCCGACACCCGCGCCAACCTGCGTCGGTTCTTCGAAGTGGACCGGTACTACATCGCGCATGCCGCGATTGCGGCGCTGGCGAAGGATGGGAAGATGACCGGGAAGGATGTGGCTCGGGCGATCAAGCAGTACAAGATCGATGCGGAGAAGGCTAATCCGGTTGGGGTTTGATGGCTTGATGAGCTGACTACTATCCGAGAGGTGCGCTGGCTCGAGCCCAAGCCTTGATGCCGGAGTTTGTTTTAAAAGATGGGGCCCTCACCGCTGTGTAGGGCCTTTTTCTTTGCATTCGGGTTGTATGAGTAGTACTCAGTACATGCCAGCATCCTCCAATGCCGCGTGGCATGGTATTAGGGCCGGTACTAGAGTGCTCGTGTCAGTCTCTGGGGTGGATAGCCAGAAAGGGCGCCCGCCTTTCAGTGTTGCCTGCTGACGCCTTTGGTGTGAAAAACCAGTGCCAAGTCGCAGCGTGCTAGAGCCGGGCGGCGGATGCTAACGTCGAAAGTTTGCTTCGTCGCCCACTGGCTGATCTACTTCATGGCTCGGGGAAAATTATGGGGTTGGCTTGCTGGCATGCCTTCCTTTCAAATCGGGAAGCCCCACCCTAAGGGATGGGGCATCATGCTGGATCAAGGGATTAAAGAAGTGAATGACCAGTTTTTCAAGCAGCCTATTCTCAATTCTCCTTACGGCTACCCATCCCTGCACTGGGAGCTTGATGACGAGGGGCAACCCACCCAGCAAATCGTTGAGTCTCGCCGAGCGTCCAGCTTCATTAGCCCGATCCCAAAGCCACGCTGGCACCACGGTGAACAGGCAGCTCTTGCACTAGATGAAATCGAGAACTTGGCTGATGACGGCCAACGTTACCGCCATTCGGAACTGATCAATTCGGTCCGGCGCGAGGTTGACACCTGGCGTCGCTTGCCAGCGTCGCAGTGGCGCGTCACCGCTGAAACAGCTCGTCTGTTAGAGCACTGGCGCAATCATACGTTCGCAGGTATACGCCCGTTCTTCTGTCAGGTAGAAGCGGCCGAAACTGCCATCTGGCTGACCGAGGTCGCCCCGCAGCTTGGCAAGAACGGCGAGCGCTTCCTCGATCACCTGAAAAAGGCTAGCAACGATGCCAATCCAGGCTTGATGCGTCTGGCGCTGAAGCTGGCCACTGGTGCTGGCAAGACTACGGTCATGTCCATGCTCATTGCGTGGCAGACGGTCAATGCCGTGCGGCATCCACAGAGCAAGAAATTCACCCGTGGTTTCCTGCTGGTCGCACCTGGCCTGACCATCAAGGATCGTTTGCGTGTGCTGTTGCCCAATGATGCAGACAGCTACTACGCCAACCGCGAGATCGTGCCGCGCGACATGCTGGCCGATCTGGATAAGGCCAAGATTGTCATCACCAATTACCACGCTTTCAAGCCGCGCGAGCGAATGGAATTGTCCAAGGGCGGCCGCCGTTTGCTGCAAGGCCGTACCGGCAGCGAGCTGGGCACGTTGGAAACCGAGGGCCAGATGCTCCAGCGGGTCATGCCGGAGCTGATGGGGCTGAAGAACATTCTCGCCATCAACGACGAGGCGCACCATTGCTATCGAGAGAAGCCGCACGCTGCTGGGGACGACGACGATCTCGATAAAGATCAGAAAGCCGAGGCCGATGAGAACAACGAAGCAGCGCGACTGTGGATTTCCGGCTTGGAAGCCGTGAATCGCAAGCTGGGCCTCCAGCAGGTGATGGACCTGTCGGCGACGCCTTTCTTTCTGGCCGGCTCCGGCTATGTCGAGGGCACGCTGTTTCCTTGGACGATGAGCGACTTTTCGCTGATGGACGCCATCGAATGCGGCATCGTCAAATTGCCGCGCGTTCCTGTAGCCGACAACATCCCCGGCGCGGAAATGCCCATCTACCGCGAACTCTGGAAGCACATCGGCAAGAGGATGCCGAAGAAGGGGCGCGGCAAGAACGCCCAGCTAGATCCGTTGGCCATTCCGGTGGAATTGCAGACCGCGCTGGAAGCCCTATATGGCCACTATCTCAAAACCTACGAAGCCTGGAAGCAGGCCGGTATCAATGTGCCGCCATGCTTCATCGTGGTATGCAACAACACCGCCACTTCTAAACTGGTTTTCGACTACATCTCCGGTTTCGAACGCACTAACGATGATGACTCCATCACGCGCGTGCCAGGACGGCTGGAATTGTTTCGCAACTTCGACGAGCATGGCGAGCCCCTGGCTCGCCCGAACACGTTGCTGATTGACAGCGAGCAGCTCGAATCCGGCGAGGCGCTGGACGACAACTTCCGAGGCATGGCCTCCGACGAGATCGAACGCTTCAAGCGCGAGATCATCGAGCGCACCGGCGACCGTCGCCAAGCTGAGAACCTGAGTGACAGCGAACTGCTGCGCGAAGTGATGAATACCGTTGGCAAGCAGGGCCGCCTGGGTGAGCAAATCCGCTGCGTCGTGTCGGTGTCCATGCTCACAGAAGGTTGGGATGCCAATACCGTTACCCACATCCTCGGTGTGCGGGCGTTCGGCACCCAGTTGCTGTGCGAGCAGGTGATTGGCCGAGCCCTGCGCCGCCAATCCTATGAGTTGAACGAGCGGGGCCTGTTCGACGTGGAGTACGCCGACGTATTCGGCATTCCCTTCGACTTCACCGCCAAGCCGGTCGTTGTCACTCCGCCCAAACCCCGCGAAACCGTCACGGTCAAGGCACTTCGACCAGAGCGCGACTATCTGGAAATCCGATTCCCTCGCGTGCAGGGCTATCGTGTCGAACTTCCAGAAGAGCAACTCGAAGCTGAATTCAACGACGACCACCACCTCACCCTGACGCCAGACATGGTCGGCGCAACCAAGACCCACAACGCCGGCATCATTGGCGAAGCGGTGGAGCTGGATATCAAGCATCTGGGAGACGTGCGCCAGTCCACCCTGCTGATGGAGCTGACCAAACACCTGCTGTTCCAGCATTGGCGTGATCAAGGCCAGGATGCACCTATTGCCTTGTTTGGTCAGCTCAAGCGCATCGTGCGCCAATGGCTAGACGAGTGCCTGGAATGCAAAGGCGGCACCCACCCGGCGCAGTTGATGTATCGAGAATTGGCGGACATGGCCTGCCAGCGCATCACCAAGGGCATTACCGCGAAGGAGCTGGAGAAAGGCCGGCAGGTCAAGGCCATCCTTGACCCATTCAACCCTACCGGCAGCACCGCGCACGTGCGCTTCAACACCTCTCGTCCGGGCAGCGAACGCTGGGAAACCCTCGGCGTGGAGAACCAGCCGAAGAATCAGGTCAACTTGGTGATCCTGGACAGTGGCTGGGAAGCTGAATTCTGCCGAGTCGCCGAGTCGCATCCCAAGGTGCTGGCCTACACCAAGAACCACAACCTCGGCCTGGAAGTTCCTTACCGCTTCGGCTCGGCCAACCGCATCTACATCCCGGACTTCATTGTGCAAGTGGACGACGGTCGCGGCAAGAACGACCCGCTGAACCTGATCGTCGAGATCAAGGGTTACCGGCGCGAGGACGCGAAGGAGAAGAAGTCCACCATGGACACCTACTGGATTCCCGGCGTGAACCACCTTGGCACACACGGTCGCTGGGCCTTCGTCGAGTTCGGCGACGTGTACGAAATGCAGGATGACTTCGCCAAAGAGGTCGAAGCGAAGTTCAACCAAATGATTGAAGCGGCTGCACCGGGAAACAAGGAATATTGAGATGGCAACCAAGAAAAACCAGAAGCCCGGCAAGAGTATCGAGCAGATAACGCATACCGAGGCCAAACGCAAGAACATTCCGACTGTCGAGCACCAGTCGGTGATGCAGCAGCACGAGCAGGCGCCAGTGCAAGTGGTCTACCCCCGCGCTAATCGGCAATGGCTGGAGGAACTGTGCGCATTGCATGACGCGGGAAAGGTCTCCCCGGGATTCCAGCAGCGGCTGAATCGCGATCTCGACCCGCAGCTCATCTGGCGCGGCAAGGACCAGCAAGACTGGTCAGATCTGGTCGTCAACGCGCCGCCGCTCTACATTCAGGAAAAGGTCAAACCCAAGGCGCTGATCGACGACCTGCGCCGCCAAACGGAAGAACGCCGCGAAGCCGCCGCGCCGCAACAGGACACGCTGGATCTGTTTGGCGACTTCAACGGTATGCCCGAAGGCGCGGACCGCACCGAGTTCTATCAGCATGAAGGCCACTGGCAGAACCGTTTCATCCTGGGCGACAGCCTGCAGGTGATGGCCAGCCTGGCCGAGCGCGAGGGGCTGCGGGGCAAGGTGCAATGCATCTATTTCGATCCGCCCTACGGCATCAAATTCAACAGCAACTTCCAGTGGTCAACGACCAGCCGCGACGTAAAGGACGGCAACGCCGAGCACATCACCCGCGAGCCTGAGCAGGTCAAGGCCTTCCGCGATACCTGGCGCGACGGCATCCATTCCTACCTGACGTATCTGCGCGACCGGCTGATAGTGGCACGGGATTTGTTGACGGAATCCGGCTCCATCTTTGTGCAGATTGGCGATGAAAATGTACATCGCGTGCGGGCGGTGATGGATGAGGTGTTCGGAGACGACAACTTTTGCAACCTGATTGCCTTCAAGAAGACCGGTGGACTCATCAGTGGTTTCCTTCCTTCAACTGGCGACTACTTACTCTGGTACAGCCGAAACAAGCACAAGGCGAAATTCCGACAGCCATACATCGAGAAGGCATATGGCGCAGACTCGGATTACCAGCATGTGCGCCTACCAAAACTCGAAGTGCGTAGGCTCACACGACAAGAAGCCGAGCAAGCTGACAGCCTTCCCGAAGGCTGGAAAGTCTTGCAAACTACTGCACTTGAGTCGGCGAATCCAACCTTCGACTTCAGTTTCCGAGGCAAAAAATATTCGCAGCGGTGGAAGACAAATTTGGTGGGCCTGAGCAGGCTCCAAAGGGCTGATCGTCTTTACGAGGCCACGAGCAAGCTACGCTACTTGCGCTACGTCGATGATTTTCCGGTGATTCCAATCATCAATAATTGGGACGATACCGGGTCCAGCGGCTATCGCGACGCGAACATCTATGTCGTCCAAACAGTTTCTAAGGTTATCGAACGCTGCCTGCTGATGGCATCCGACCCCGGTGATTTGGTGCTTGACCCCACCTGTGGCTCCGGCACCACCGCCTATGTCGCCGAACAATGGGGCCGCCGTTGGATCACCATCGACACCAGCCGCGTCGCGCTGGCGCTGGCCCGCGCCCGCATCATGGGTGCGCGCTACCCGTACTACCTGTTGGCCGACTCCCGCGAAGGCCAGTTGAAGGAAGCCGAAATCACCCGTAGCGTGCCGTCCAGTCAGCCCACCTACGGCAACATCGCCCACGGCTTCGTCTATGAGCGCGTGCCGCACATCACCCTCAAATCCATCGCCAACAACGCCGAAATCGACGTCCTCTGGGACAAGTTTCAGGCCGTGCTGGAGCCGCTGCGCGAAGCGCTGAACAACGCGCTTGGCAAGCAGTGGCAGGAATGGGAGATTCCACGAGATGCCGATGCCAAGTGGAGCGACGCCGCTAAAAAGCTGCACGCCGACTGGTGGCAGCGGCGCATAGCCCGCCAAAAGGAAATCGACGCCTCCATCGCAGCCAAGGCGGAATTCGAGTACCTCTACGACAAGCCCTACGAGGACAAGAAGAAGGTGCGCGTAGCTGGCCCCTTCACCGTGGAATCGCTCAGCCCGCACCGCGTATTAGGCGTGGACGAGGAAGACAACCTGATCGACCATGTGGCCGAGACCCAAGCCGAATACGGCCAAGACTTTGCCAGCCTGATCCTGGCCAACCTGCGCACTGCCGGTGTGCAACAGGCGCACAAGGCCGACAAGATCGAATTCACCTCACTGGAGCCGTGGCCTGGTGAGCTGGTCTGCGCCGAAGGTCGCTACCTGGAAAACGAGCAGGTGAAGCGTGCCGGCATTCTGATCGGGCCAGAATTCGGCACCGTCACCCGCGCTGACCTGGTTGATGCTGCCCGCGAAGCCGGTGATGCCAACTTTGAGGTGCTCATCGCCTGCGCTTTCAACTATGACGCGCCGGCCACCGAATTCAGCAAGCTGGGCCGTATCAACGTACTTAAGGCACGTATGAACGCCGACCTGCATATGGCCGAGGACTTAAAGAACACTGGTAAGGGCAACCTATTCGTGATCTTCGGCGAGCCGGATGTGGGTGTGCTGGACACGCAAGGCCGCAGCATCCGTAGATACGATGGCAGGCGCGACATTATCGAGGTGCCCGCCGATGGGCAACTGGTGGTGCGCATCAACGGCGTGGACGTGTTCCACCCCAGCACAGGTGAAGTCCGCAGCGACGGCGCAGACGGCATAGCCTGTTGGTTCCTGGACACCGACTACAACGAGGAGTCCTTCTTCGTCCGCCATGCCTACTTCCTCGGCGCGAACGACCCATACAAGGCTCTGAGGACTACCCTCAAAGCTGAAGTCGATCCCGACGCCTGGGCGACGCTCAACTCCGACACCTCGCGCCCTTTCCCGAAACCGAGCAACGGCCGGTTTGCGGTGAAGGTCATCAATCACCTCGGCGATGAGGTGATGAAAGTATTTAAGGTGAACTGATGGAATTCCGGATCGCCGATACGTTTACTACCAGTCTCGCCCGCTTGACCGGCGATGAGCAGAAGGCCACCAAGACCACCGCATTCGATTTGCAGGTCGATCCGACCGGCAAGGGTATGAGCTTTCATAAGCTCGACAGGGCCAAAGACCCGAATTTCTGGTCGGTGCGCGTCAGTCGCGATATTCGCGTGATCGTCCACAAGACGGCAGGCAGACTGCTGCTGTGCTATGTCGATCATCACGACCGGGCCTATCAATGGGCCGAGCGACGCAAGCTTGAAGTGCACCCGACTACCGGCGCGGCACAACTCGTTGAGATTCGCGAACGTGTCGAGGAAATCCTCGTTCCGAAGTGCGTCCAGGATCGTGCGTCGGCCATGCACCAGAAGCCGAAATTGTTCGAAAAATACGGTGATGCGCAACTGCTGGCCTATGGCGTGCCGCAGGAATGGCTAGCCGATGTAAAGGCTACCGACGAAGATACGCTGCTGGAACTGGCCGGCCACCTGCCGGGCGAAGCGGCCGAGGCCCTGCTCGAACTGGCGACTGGCGGTATGCCGGCGTTGCCGGAAGTGGCGAGCAAAGGAGCAGATCCATTCCAGCACCCCGATGCGCAACGCCGCTTCCGCGTCATGTCCGATATGGACGAGTTGGCTCGCGCCCTGGAGTATCCATGGGACAGATGGACAGTGTTCCTACATCCGGCACAGCGGCAACTCGTTGAACGGAATTACAACGGAGCGGCACGCGTGTCCGGCTCGGCGGGTACGGGGAAAACTGTAGTGGCTTTGCACCGCGCTGTGCATCTGGCACATAAAGATGAAGACGCACGCGTTCTGCTTTCCACGTTTTCCGATACGCTGGCCAATGCGTTGCGTGGCAGTCTGTACCGACTTATCTGGAACACTCCAAAGCTCGGCGAGCGTATCGACGTGGCCGCAATGGAGGCTGTCGGCATTCGCTTGTATTCAGCGGAATTTGGCAAGCCGGTATTCGCTAGCAGGGATGAAATTTCCGCCCTGCTGAAGGCTGCCGCCATGCAAGTCGATGGCCTGAAATCCAACGCTGCATTCCTGCTTTCCGAATGGGAGGACGTGGTAGACACCTGGCAGGTCGATGACTGGGAGAATTACCGGGATGCCAAGCGGCTGGGACGAAAGACGCGCCTGCCGGAGGCGCAGCGCGCCTTGTATTGGCAAGCATTCGCCCAAGCAAAGGCACAGTTGAAAAAATCTGGCAAGATCACTACCGCTGAAATGTTCGCCAGGCTTGGCGACGTTATGCCCAAGCGTAAGCATGCGGTATTCGATTACATCGTGGTGGATGAGGCGCAGGACATCAGCGTGCAACAATTGCGCTTCCTCGCAGCGATTGCCGGCAACCGCGCCAATGCGCTCTTCTTCGCCGGCGATCTCGGCCAACGCATCTTCCAGACGCCCTTCTCGTGGAAATCACTGGGGGTGGAAGTGCGCGGTCGTTCGCGTACGCTCAATATCAATTACCGCACATCACACCAGATTCGCTCACAGGCCGATCGTCTGCTCGGCCCGGAGGTATCCGATGTGGACGGAAACGTCGAAAGTCGCAAGGGTACTATTTCGGTGTTTAATGGGCCTGAGCCGACTGTCTGCAGCTATGCTGATGCCGAAGTGGAGAGCCAAGCCGTTGGCGGATGGTTGAAGCAATGTATAGCGAGTGGTGTGTTGCCGCGGGAAATCGGCGTATTCGTCAGATCCGAAAGTGAACTGCCCCGCGCGCAGGCGGCAATAAAGTTCGCTGGCTTGCAGTGTCGCGTACTGGGAAAGGAGATGGCGACGGAAGAAGGTTCGGTAAGCATCACCACCATGCATTTAGCAAAAGGTATGGAATTCCGCGTGGTCGCGGTGATGGCTTGCGATGATGAAATAATCCCTTCACAGGCGCGCATCGATATTGCCGCTGACGAGGTCGAGCTAACCGAAATTTATAACACCGAGCGCCAGTTGCTATATGTGGCTTGCACCCGTGCCCGCGATCAGCTGCATGTTTCGGCAGTGAAACCTGAGTCGGAGTTCATGCGAGACTTGATGCAAATTTAGTTAGTTCCCCTATGGCGCATCTCGTGCCTGAAAAAAGATGTCAGGTTTTTTCTTTTGAAATTCCCGATGGCAACGGTTCGATGCGTGAATCCACTGGCTTCATGCATCACCTCCGTCGATCTGAGCTCCATAGAAAAAATCGCGTGCAGTGATCGCATCGCTACTCTGATAAATCAATAGTGCGACCGAGAAGCCGAGAAGCCTTTTTCTGCTGGGCTGTGTGTTGCATGGAGCAAAAAGCCATTGGCCAGTGGTGATTGCTTCACTTCGTGCCAGGAATGCGCCGCATCCGCAGGAGGATCGAGCTTGATGCCGAACGCCGCCTCCATGCATGGATAGACTAGGTCCGTTGGCGCTTTCAGGGCGTCGGCATAGCGCAGCAGCCTGCGCTCCAGGTCCTGAACGCTGGTGTTGGCCGTGCTGGCGGCTGTAGCCATAGAGTGAGGTGCCTCACCGATCTTTACGAGAGTTCGAGCGCAAGCGCTTGGCAGCATGGCTGCAAGTGCCAGCAAGAAGAGCGCTCTTGATTGAGGCCTTTCCATGGCGCCTCGTTCTCGTGGTGTGCTAGCAAACGCTAGTGTCTGTGGCGGCGCGCGTCAAGTTGGCGTCGGCTTCGCGGTGCTCACATGTGCTGATGGTCTCTCGCCACCTGGGCGTGCGCTGGCGTGCTCAACGGCTTGTACATTGTTTTGTCGGTTTGCTTCGATGAGCAGTTGCTCATATCTCTGCAAGCGAACGTGTAGGCGGATCAGATGCCAGGAAAGCGCGTAAGCAAACAGCAACAAGAACGCGAGCACGCCCTGGATCGCCGTGATCTTGCTCAGCACGCTCCAATCACCCAGTCGCCAATCCTTGAATTGTAGATAGAGTGCTAACAGGAGCGGCATGATGCCCAGCTTCTCCATTCCGCCGGTAAACAAGCCCAAGCGCTCATGCATATTCGTCCGCCTGTCCCGGACGAAGGTCTCTCGCTGACGGCGCTGCTCCAGCGGAAACTTGCGCAGTGCAGTGATGATGCCTTGGTACTGATAAAAATCCTGCTCCAACTGCTCTGCTTGGGTGGCGTAGGGACGTCGAAATTCCTTTACTTCGCGTTTGAGCTGCAACGCAGCGGACAAGGCAAAGCCAACGATCTCAACCGCCAGTCCCGCTGCTGCAAAGGCGAACCCTGCCTTTCCATCCAGCACAGCGCCTAATAGCATGCCAAAACCTGCGCCCAAGAGCCCTATGATAAAACTCCAGCGCTCCACTGATCCTGCGCGGCTCTGATCGGTGATCTGCAAGTAGCGACTCATCACTACGGACAGCGAAGTAAAGCTGAGCTCGTAGAGTGCTGTGCTGTCTTCTGACTTTTTGGCAGGCGCTGCGGTCATTTCTTCCGTTGAGTTTGCCATTTTTTCTTTGAGCATCCAGGCTGAGTCTGTCTCCGGCTAGTATTCCGTAGCCACTGACACGGCGCTAGAGCAAGTCGATTTCCCAATGCAAGATTCTACAAATTGCTATTGACAGCTATGTATCGCGGTAGCACTCTCTACATCAAGGAGCGTCGAAACTCCTCTAGTAGCGGTACCCACCTCCGACAAACCGGTGGGTTTTTTGTGCCCGATGCTCGGGCGCAAGCCGACGCGATGCCTGCGTCGGGAGGGCGGCTAATACAACACCCTTCGGGGAAATACGCCCGCCGGCTACTAGCGGTTTCGAACCTCCCGACTTCCCGTCCGCCATGCGTGGCGGACGGGCCCCTTCATGGACCGAGGAGGCAACGATGTCGTACGACCGTTTGGACGATGAAGACATGCCCGGCTATTTCCTGCCGGAGGAGAGCCAGTTCCGGCTGGCGAAGCTGCGCGATCACGTGAGGTTCCTGGTCCGGCTGGCGCAGCCGCGCACGCCGGACGAGGAGCGTGCCGCCGAGCCCAAAGTGCGCATGGGCGAGCTGGCACTTTGTCTGGAGCTGTTGGCCGACCAGGCGGAGCTGGTGCTGGACGCGCTGTCCTATCCTGCGCAGCGGACCGACACGACGCACGGCGCCCGGCCCGCTGCCACCGTCGAGGTGGCGCCGGACGTAGGCGGCGGCGCCTTCCGTGTCACGCTGGCGCAGATCGACCGACTCACCCTGCTGGCCGAGACCGTCTCGGCCCATGCCCGGGCGGTGGCGGCCGGCGATGCTGCCGCGCGTGCCGGCCAGGCATTGCCAGCGGTGGGCGACACGCTCTGCGACGCGGCGAACGCGATGCGGGCGCTGCTGCAGCAGATCGAGCGCCAGCCGCTGCACGAACCAACGCCCAACGCCGTACGCGAGGAGCGGGCGGTCTATGCGGTGGAGTGGAGCGCGCCGCCTGCGGGAGGCGGGCGGCTGCATTGATCGCGGGTGGGATGAGGCACGGATGCGTCGCCGGAGAGGGCTGGTCTCGTGTTGCGGGGCCGGCCCTGGATGCAGCGAGCGTCAGTGCGCGGGCAAAGGGAGCGAGGCGCCAGAGGAATAAGCGGCCGTCATGCGATCAGCCAGCCCATCCATTGCGCCCCGGCCTATCCCGCGTTGCACTGCCACACCGGTGATCACCGCGTTCCGGTCCTGCGCCCGAGCGGCCTCTGGCTGGAGCAACTGGGCTTCGCCATCGGCAGCAGGCTGCAAAGCACCTGCCAGGGCGGTAGATAGGTGATGGAGCTGGCAAATTTTGATCGCGATTGACGTGGACGCGCAACCGGCGGTGGGCTATTTTCCACGTGGCTAGCCCACAACGTGGCGGCACGTGCCTAGGGCGCGTGTAGCCGTCCAAGCAAGGAGTGTGCATGACAACCAAGTTCTTCCGGGGCTTCCTCCTGACACTGGTTCTCATGACGGGGTGTACCTCCGTATCGGCTGGCGGCGAAGACGCCCTGCCGGAGAAGAGATCGCTATGCGAACAGTCACGCGGCTGGGGTGGCAGCGCATCGTCGGCAGCCAGTCAGATTGAGCCTCAGGTGTCTGAGGACGACAGCGGGCGCACCTATCGTTTCGATCTTGGCGGCCGCGGAGGAGTCCGGTCACTGGATGCCAGCTGTGGTTGGGGAAGCTACGCCGAGTGCGATATCAAAGTGCTTCAAGTTGACGGCGCGAGCTATCATTTCCCGGAAATGTCGACGTTCGGCCTATGGGAGTCGCAAGACAACCTTTATCTCCTTTATCGCATCGTTGCCCCCAAGGACGATGTGGCAGCTGGCAAGCGCCGAGTGGTGAGGGTGGGGAATCCCCCGCTTGAAGTCTGCAATGAGATTGGGGATTACTCGAACATCATGTAGTTGTGCTTTTTGATACGGAGATCATGCATGCCTATCGTCTATCGCCAACTCACCCAAGATCAGTACAACACGCTGACTGGTGATTTGATCAAGCTCACTGAAAGCTTGCACGCCCGGTCGCAGGACGTAGGGGATGGCCGGGCAACCATCGGCTATGGGTACACCTTCAATCGTTCCAACAATACCGAGATCTGGCGAGATTCGGGAGTCGGTCTCTCCGAAGCACAGTGGCGCCAGCTTGCTGCCATTGATGCTGCCGCCCCAGGCGACCGCACAAGACTGGGCTTGCAGTTCGACAGGACGCTCAACGCGGCTGAGGGCGATAGGCTGTTATCAGCGTCCATGCCTGAATATGAGCGCCCGATTGCTGGCTTGAACATGCCGATGTCGCAGGAACGCGCCGCACTGGTGTCGCTGGTCTACAACCGCGGCGCCGGGTCCTATAACGCCAACATGCAGCCGTTTCGGGACGCGGTTACTTCGGGGGATCGCGCCGAGGCCTGGTTCGAGATGCGGTACAACGCGTGGGGCAGTAACGCGACTGCCGAGGCCGGCTTGCGCAAGCGCCGCGTGATGGAAGCAGAACTGTTTGGCCTCTACAACGATCCCAACAACGTAACGCCCGAGGAGGCGTTGTCGACCTATGGCATGTATCAACAACACCGAGACCGCATCAATCGGGACGAGACACGATGGGGCGTTGACGTGGATGGAAATCCAGGCCGGCGCAACCTGATTGCGGAGGCGAACCGCGACTACGCCACCCTGTTGGCCGGTCGTGGTGAAGTGCAAACGCTGGCGCAGTCCTTGGAGCCTGCCCGCGTACGTCTGCTGTCCGACCTACGTGAGCAGCATCCGGAGATCGCGGACCGTTTGACGGAAAATGCATTCAATGCTGGTTCGATCTATGTCGATCCAGGCAGGGATTCAGCGCGTGTGGCGGTAGACGCCAACCATGCTGCCACGCTCGATGCGACCCGCAGCCGTGGTGGCAGTGAGGTCGCCAATAACGATCTGCTGTTGGGGCAGGGAGGAAACGACACGCTGATCGGAGGACAAGGAAATGACGTTCTGATCGGTGGAGGTGGCCGTGACGTGCTGCAGGGTGGCGCCGGTAATGACACGTATGTCGTTGGTGACGGCGATGTGGTCAGGGACGCCGATCGCAGCGGGCAAATATTCTGGAGCGGCCAGCATCTCACAGGCGGCATTCGGCAAGCAGAAGATCCAGAAGGTGTGTTTCGAAGTGTGGACGGTCAACATACCTACCATCTGGAAGGTGCTGATTTGTTGATTCGCAACGGACAGGGTCAAACCGTGACTGTCCAAGACTATCAACCTGGTAGCCTCGGCATCGAATTGGGTGAAGCGCGCCGACAGGATCGGGACAGGGCTTCGATAGCTGATCCTGATCTGCGTCACGTTGATAGTCGCCCGGTCTCTCCAGCGGATCAACGGCAGCCAGAGTCGCTCGCCGCAAATCCGCTGGTGGATCAAGCACGAAGTGCTGTGCATCGCTTGGATGCCTCGCTCGGCCGGGCGTCGGACGATGCCAGCGAACGGATGACCGCGAGCTTGGCTGGGTTGGCGCGAGAAAATGGCCTGACTCGTATCGATCACATTGTTCTGAGTGAGAAGACCGAACGACGTGCCGCCGGAGAGAATGTCTTCGTGGTGCAAGGTGCCTTGAACGATCCGGCGCACCTGCGTGCTCACATGAGTACCGAACAGGCCGTTGCTACTCCGGTGCAGGAGTCGATGCAACGGCTGCAAGAGCTGGAGCAACGACAGGCACTGGCTCAAACTCAGGAGCAGACCACACCGCACCGAACGATGGGAGTATAGGCCCGTTGCTGATGATTGTCTTTTGGGCTCTAGGTGCCGGGGCCTGGTAGGCCGTTAAATCGGTGTCGGCATTGTCTCCATCCCTTCCGGCGACTGTTGCTTTCGCGCCTGCGTCTAAATGGCCAGGCTGGAGCAATCGCTTTGCCAGCGACAGCAAGCTGCAGATCAGCGTCGTGTCTCGTGGCACGCTGGTTGGTGTCTTCCTTCATGCGTAGCCGCCGATGCAGGTGTATTGAGGAGATGCCGATGGCCGGCTCAGGGAAATATGGATTTCGGCTGCTGGGCATCTTGCTCTTTGCAGCGACAGTGTTGCCCGCTAGCGTCGCTTCTGCGGCTAAGGCGCCTCCATTTGAGGGGAAGTGGGCGTACGCCAATAAGTGTGGTTCGGGCCACTACCTGGGCATAAATCTTCGGCAAAGCGGCGATCGCGTGAGTGGCAATTGGAGCGAAGGCACCAACGTGCATGGCGGTGACGGAAAGCTTGAAGGCCAGCTGCGTGGGAAAAAGCTCTATGTCCGCTATTGCAGCGACGATGAAGAGGTTGGGTATGCAGACTGTCCCGAATTTTCGGGGGACGAGGATTATTTCCGAGTCGATAGAGGAATGCTGGTTCGCTACAAGAAGTATGGTTCCAGCTATGTACGTACCGTCGCTCTATATCCCGACGTTATCGGAAAAGACGTGCCTTTGGTCGAGGAATGCCTCGACGAGGAAGGCGGCCCGTGAACCGCCCCACTGATCAGGATCTGCACATAGCCCGCGCCAGCCAAGCTGCTATTCCATCAGCGCTGATTCCGATCTCGATCTTCAGGCCAAGTGCTCGTCTTTCCTTGGGGTCTGTCGTTCTATTGGGATTGGCACTTGCCCTACTAACTTCTTGTGCTTCAATTCAGGTCCCTCCTTCAGATTTGATCGCAAAGGAGGGAGCGCATGCCACTGCCATCGACAAATTTGGCCCTCTCTCCATTGTGCGCACGGCGACAGTGCTGCCTGGCGAGAAGCTCGCCGGCGGCAAGTTTTCTGTTCTGGACGAGTGTCACGAGGGCAAGGTGCGCGTAGTTGTTCGGCTGGAAAGCGGCCAGGAGGCTTATGGCGACCTCGTGCCTCCCTGCGCCGTGGTTCTGCGAGGGATCCAGTACGTCATCGACGGATCTGCAATGCATACCATCCAGTTGACCTTGACCGTGGATCTGGTGGGGGCCGACAGGTCCCTCGTGGCCAGATCCTCATCACTGGCAACAGCTAGACGCGCAAGTGCGCGCTACGCGTTCGCAGTCGATCGGGATGGTGACCTGTTGAGTGCCAATGTCGTGTCGACAACGGCGCACGAAACGTTTCATGTTCTGCAGGGACTGCGTGGTGCTCCTGTAAACGTTCAGGGCGATGAGGAGCTCGCCTACACGATTGGCGCGTGCGCCCAGCTGGATGCCCTGGGGTGGGTAAGGGAAGTGGATCTTCCCTCCATCGCTATCCCTCGCGGTGCCGAGGGAGTTTCGGATAGCGTGGCAGCTTCCAATGTGGCGGGCATCGCTGTGAAAAAGAAGCTCGAGCAGTTCACGCAGGGTGGCGCGGTGACCGGTAACTCAATCAATGGTTCGGCCATGAGGCGGTTTTGCCGGAACGTGTTTCGTTGAAGCCTGGGGCAGTCTTCGGCGTAGGTGGTGCCGCATCCAAACTGGCTGGTTGGATTTCATGCGCCGGTAGGTAAGGGCGCCGGCAAGTGGCGCTTACGATCCGCTCTTGTTGCTAGTTCTTCGTCGACCCTTTGCGACACAAGCCGATGTTGGAACTCGCGGCGCGCACGCGCTACTGCGCCGGTGTGATTGCTGTGTGGGTTGATGCTTGCGAGAACCTCGACCGCCGCGCCTACGGCTCCAGCAACTGATGCAGCAGCTTGCGGTGCGTTTCCTTCATGCGTTCCACCTCTTCCGTGGCGGCGTCGCCGAATACCAGCTTGGCGATGCCGGCGTACACGAACGGGGTCATGGCGAAGTGGAAGTGTTCGCTGAGCGGGCTGCGCTTCATCCGGCCCGCCGCCACCTGTTCGTCGACGATGGCTTGGCGTTCGGCGCGGGCGTTGACGTTGGATTCGTTCCACTTGGCCAGCACGTCCGGGATGCGATGCCCTTCGGCGATCATCAGCCGCAGGATGGCCAGGGCCTCGGGCGTGAACGAGGCATAGGTGACATCGACCAGGTTGTCGATGAAGCCGGGCACGTCGTGGGTGTCCTCGATCTGGCGCCAGTTGCCTTGGCTCCTTCCCAGTGCGGACAGCGACCGCAGCAAGGTCTCGAAGATCTCGTCCTTGCTGGAGAAATGCACGTAGACGTTGGCCTTGGAGATGCCGACGCGCCGCGCAATCATGGCGATGCTGGTGGCGGCGAAGCCTTGCGCGCTGAACTCGACCAGCGCGGCCTCCAGGATCTGCTTGCGGCGGACCTCCGGGGAAAGCCGCGTCCTTTTCTTCTTGGTGCCATCCGCCGTTTCAGGCGTCTTTTTCGCGTTCTTCGTCGCCATCGGTGCCTCCATCGTTCGGGCCGTTCCGGTCCCGCCAGGCCAAGCCCGGCAAGCCTGCAAACCCGGCAAGCGACCTTGACCCGTCAGTGTAGCGGGTGGCGTCACGGCGGCGGCAGCGGCTGGACCGGCTGCAGCACTGGCTGGCTTGCGCTGCGCTGACGCGGTGCACATCGGGACGCGGGGATCAGCGGCGCGCAAGCTGAACGCCCAATTACCGCAGCCGGACTTGTAATGACCGTTCGGTCATTATAGCGCTAGGATCTCTACTGTCCGATCGGTCAGTAAGGCGGCGTTCCCACTGCGCGACGCGGCGGCGATCGAGCGGGAGCGGCCGCTCTGCCGCCAGGGCAACCCCTAACCGCTTGCCGGCCACCGATGGCCGGCCCTATCGAGGATTCAAAGATGCGTCATGAGGAATCTCGTCGTTCGTCGCCAAATACATCGTCGCCGCGTGCGGCTCTGGGGTGGGCCGGTGTTCTTTCCATCGGACTGGCCGCTGCGCTGCCCGCCGGCGCCCAGGAGGCCGAGGTGCCGGAGGGCAAGACATCGCGTTGGGGAATCGGGCTGGGCGCCGCAGTGATCGACCGCCCCTACCGCGACTACGACCAGGAAACGAAGGGGCTGCCGATCGTCTATTTCGAGAACCGCTGGACGGAGATCAATGCGGGACGGTTCGACTTCAAGATCAACGACAGCGACGTGCTGAACTTCCGCGTGCGCGCACGCTACGCCATGGACGGCTACGACCCGGAGGACTCCGATTACCTGCAAGGCATGCAGGAGCGCGACGACAGCATCTGGGCCGGCGCTGCGGTGACCTGGAACAGCCCGTTTGCCGAGATCTCCGCCGAATACCTGGTGGACGTGATGGACAAGAGCGAAGGCGCGCGCGGACGCGTGCAGGCCGAGCGCCGCTTCGGCATGGGCCGCTTCGGCCTGACGCCGCGTGTGGCGGCGGAATGGGTCGACGACAAGTACGTGGCCTATTACTACGGCGTGCGTCCCGAGGAAGCCACGCTGGCCCGCCCGGCCTACGACGGCGAGGGCACGGTCAATGTCGAGCTGGGTCTGCGTCTGGACTACAGCCCTGCAGAACGACACACGTTCTTCGTGGACGTGGCCGGCACCCAGTTCGGCGACGGGATCAAGGACAGCCCGTTGCTCGAGCAATCGCGACAGACCCGGATCTCGGCCGGCTATCTGTTCCGCTTCTGACACGACACCGCACCGGCGGCGCACGCGACGTTGCCATGCATCGGCAGCACGCGTGCGATGCCTTCCACCACAGTTGCAGATGGAGCGATGCATGTTTCCTGGATCTTCGAAGCGAAACCAGTCTTCCCCGCCGCACGAAGACAGTGGCTACTGGTTCGATTTGCCGGACATCGAACGGCGCAACGCGCGCCGCCAGAGAGTACGTTTGGTCGGAATCGGCTTGGCCGTGGCGGCGGTGTTGCTGATGTTAGTGGTGTTCGGCGACAGCGCTTGAGAACGCTGCGCCGCTACCGCTGCGGTACCGCAGGTGCCTCCACCTCGATCCGCACCGGCACGCCAAGCGCTTGCGTCAGCTCCGCTTCCTTCGCCTTGCCGGCAGCACTGTCTGGCGCGATCGCGATGACGATCGCGCCGCTGCGTTCGTCCACATAGCGGGCGTGCGCCGTCGGCAGCGCCGCCGCGATCTTGGCCGTGCTGTCGGCCATGATCCGGTTCAACTCCGCGAACGAGTGGGCAGCGCCGGGTTCGAACATCACCTGCAACGAGCCGCCTGCCAAGGTGTGCGTTTCCGGTGCCACGGGCTCCATGCCGGTGAGCCGGACCACGATCCGCTTCTGCTCGTGCTCGTAGTAGAGCCCGGCCAGGCGTTCGGCGTATTGCTTGCGGATACGCTCCACGATCACGCCGGTGGCCGCCTCCATTCGTTCGTCCGGCGCGGCTGCCGCCGGCGCCGTCGCGGCCGCGTCGGCCGGTGCGCTTGCCGGCCTTGGCGTGGTGTCGTCTGCCTTGCCGCAACTTGTTGCGCCCAAGCACATCATCAATGCAATTCCCGGAACTCGCATGGCGCTTCCCACTTGGCCAGAAGATCGGCCATATATACACCGGCCGATCTCCAGTACACGCTGCGCAGCATCATGCCGCGCTTCGCTCTACGGATAGAGCAGGTTGAGCCCCATGCTGTCGTAGGCCCAGTCGGTGCTGGTGTAGTAGCAGGGGCTGCCGCCTGCGGTGGGCCCGGCGAAGTGGATGCCCGCGGCGAGCGTGGTGCCGGTGAACCAGGGGCCGCCGCTGTCGCCGCCGATGCAGAACAGTGAGGCGCCGGCCACGCGCACGTACACCGCATTGCAGGCGGAGGTGTTGCTGGGGCCGCAGATGCTGCCGGGGTTGGCCACGGTCGACTGCACGCTGCCGCAGTTGTAGCCGCCGTTGCGTCCGTAGTGGCAGTGCACGGCGCCCGTCGTGGTTGCGGCGCGGGTGCGACGGCCGGTCGCTGCGCGCCAGGCGTCGGCGTAGAAGTAACCACCGAACGCGACGGCGGTGTTGCCCAGGCGCAGCAGGTCCGCATTCGCGTTGGCCAGCAGCGCCACCTCGTTCAGCGTGTGCGATGCGCCGTCGATGCCGGAGTAGGTCTGCGCCGCGCCGGTGTCGCAATGCCCGGCCGTCAGCACGCCGTGCTGGTTGCTGGCTGCATGGTTGACCGCGAAGCCCGTGGTGCACAGCGACGAGATGCTGCCGCTGCCATAGACCGCCTGCGTCACCGCGCGCGGCGAAACTTCGATGCGCACCGGTACGCCCGCGAGCTGCTCGAGCTGCATGGTCAGCCGGGCCGTGCTGCGGGTGTCCTGGTCCACCTCGATGACGATCGTGCCGGTGCGCTCGTCGACGTAGCCGGCATGGACGCCGGATGCCTTCTCGCGCAGGCCGGTCGCCAGCGCACGTTCCAGTCCTCTGGTCAGTTGCGCGACGGTATGCGTCGCACCGGGCACGAAGGTCACTTCGAGCGGATCGGTGCCGAAGGTGTGGAACTGGGTGCGCACCGCCTGGTCGCCGGTCAGGCGCACGACCAGCCTGTCCGCCGGAGCGTGTTCGAGGTACATGCCCGCGAGCCGATCGGCGTATTGCGTGCGCAGCGTGTCCGCTAGTTCGGCGGCGTGCTCCTGCACGTTGATGATGCTGCGGGCACGTGCGGGATCGACATCCAGTGCGGCCGCAATGGCGGGGAGATCGTGCTCTACCGCCTGCGCCGCTGTCAGCGCATCGCTCGGCGCCGCCTGCGGCGCCGCTGCGTTCGCGGCACCTGCCGTCACCACTGCCATGGCCGCTGCCAGGGCCAAGCCCATGCCGTGCATCTTTATCGTCTTGGTTCCTGTTGCCGACAGCCGCGCGCTCAACCGTTCGAGGTTCATCGTCGCTCTCCTGTGGATGGAAGGCCGCGGGACGCCGCGACCAAGGCGACTGTAGGAAGCACGCCTTCGGTTTTTCTGTGATGGACAGGATGGTCTGGCCAGGGTGCCGACACTTGTCTACCCCAGGAGCCAGGGTGCGGAATGCGCTTCACGGCGAAAAGCATTGCGTGGTTCTTCGGTTTACTGGGTTTATATGGAGAGAATCAAAGAAAACCTAGATCGGAAATCCACATTTACGCGCTTGAGATGTCTACAAACTATTTTTTGAATCGGCGTAGCGTCTATCCACATCTCTCTGAAACCGGGGCGGCCTTTATGTCAAGCGGCGAACAAGGTGCTGTGCGTGAGAAACAGGGAAGGCTGGTTGTCATCGGTTCCGGAATCAAGGCCGTGTCGCATTTCACGCTGGAGGCGCAGGCGCATATCCAGCAGGCGGACATCGTGCTGTACGCCGCCGCCGACCCGGTCACCGATATGTGGATCGAGGCGCAGAACTCCAATGCCTTCGATCTCTACGAGTATTACGCCGACGACAAGGCGCGAATCATCACCTACGTGCAGATGATCGAGCGGATCATGGCCGAAGTGCGTGCGGGAAAGTATGTTTGCGCGCTGTTCTACGGCCATCCCGGCGTGTTCGTGACGCCGTCCCACAACGCGATCGAGATCGCGCGCCAGGAAGGCTACGACGCGGTGATGCTGCCGGCGGTGTCGGCCGAGGATTGCCTGTACGCCGATCTCGGTGTGGACCCGAGCGTGCCGGGCATGCAGATCTACGAGGCCACCGATTTCCTGCTGCGCCGGCGCAAGATCGATACCACCGCCAACTTCGTGCTGTGGCAGGTCGGTTGCATCGGCGATCTGGGCTTCAAGTTCGGCGGCTACAAGAACGACAAGTTCGATGTGCTGCTCGATTATCTCGAAGAGATCTACGGCCCCGATCATCCGGCGATCAATTATGTCGCCAACATGTTCGCCGGCCCGCCGCAGATCGATCGCTATGTGATCCGCGACTATCGCGATCCGGAGGTGAAGGCGAAGGTGTCCGGCATCTCCACGTTCTTCATTCCGGCCAAGGACGCGATCCAGTCCGATCCGGACATGCTCGCCAAGCTCGGCCTGGCCAAGATCAGCGAGGCGCGGCGCACGCCGCTGATCTGCGACCGCGACGATTATCCGGTCTTGGCCGAGATCGCCCGTCGCAACATCCACAACCACAAGGTGCCTGCTGGCTACAAGTACAGCTTCGCCTCCGAGCCGCTGTACCAGACGCTGCTCACGCTTGCACTGGACCAGCGCGCCCAGGGCGAGTTCCGCACCAACCCCAAGGCCTACCTCGACGCCCGCGCTGGCCTGACCGCCGACGAGCGGCGTTCGCTGCTGCTGCAACACACCGGCGTGACCCGGATGATGTTCAAGCGCGATCCGGACAAGGAGGCGGTGCGCTTCGTTGGCGCCGCGCTGCTCAATCCGGCGTTGGCACGCGGCTATCGCGACCGACAGACCGCGGTCGCGCAGGCCGTCGCCGACCGCGAGATCGCCATCGGGGAATACGAAGGCCTGGTCGCATCCTGGCTGCGGCAGCGCGGCTACGCCGCCACGCCCTCCGCGGTGACGCGCGCGATGGCCGAGGTCCATACCAGCAAAGACAGCTTGATAGAAGCCTGATCTTCCGCCGCTCCTTCCATCTGCAGGACAAGAGGACACGACAATGGCGACCTTCGATCCGTCCGGAACCTACATGACCAGCTGGCTGCAACCGGACGGGAAAACCTATATTCCCGGCCCGGTGGTGATCGATGCCAGCAGCCAGTCGATCACGCTCAATGGCGCGGCGATCAACTCCCCGGCGTTCACCGCGACTGGAGTGAGTTGGTCCGCGTCGAGCAACAACGCGACCTCGGCGCAGCTGACGTTCTACCAGAATGCCGGCGTCAACGGCTTCGTCGGCCTGTTCGCGCAGGGCAGCGATCCGCTGCCGGCGGCCAACAATCTATTCGGCAATGCCGGCACCGCGACCCAGCAACTGTCGACGTGGAACGGCACCTACAACCTGTTCAGTCTGACCAGCGACGGCAAGAGCACGGAGCTCAGCGACAAGCTGGTGATCAATGCGCCCGAGGTCACCTATGCCGGATCGGTCGTCAACAAGCCGGTCTATACCGGCGAAAAGGGGCCGAACGGCGAGATCGACCAACTCGCATGGTTCAGCCAGAACGGCAATCCGCAGAACGCGATCATCCAGTTCTCCAATTCGCAGGCGCCGACGCTGACGCTTTACGGGGAGATGTGGAACAGCGGAGCGCAGCCTACCTACGTGAACCTCTCGGGGACCACCAAGTCGACGACCAGTCCGCCGAACATCACCGTGATCGCCGCGATGATCAGCAACACGACGACGGAAGTGACCACCGAAGTGACGACGGAAGTCACCACGGAGGTGACCACCGAGGTCACGACCGAAGTGACCACCGAGGTCATGACCGAGGTCGCGGTCGCGGTGGTCGAAGTGCTGGCGGAGGAAGACGACAATCCGTCGCTGGGTTCGGCGAAGGCGTCGCGCCCCAAGGACGACACGGTGGCGGCGGAAGACCTGCTCACCAAGGCGCTGGCGCTTGCGGGCTAGGCCGCCGCGGCGCCGGTTCGGTGCGATCGACGAAGGGTAGGGCCCGTCATGGCATCCATCGCATCCCCCGTCCGGTTTTGCAGCCCGGCGACGGTCGAGGTGGCAGGGCGCGCCCTGCCGCTGTCGTCGGTCTTCGCCTACGACACCGCACGCTGGGACCTGCGCGCGATCGTCGCCGACTTCTTCGGCACCGACGCGCTCGAAACGCTGCATCTGGATCCGCGCTGGAACCCTCGGGATGCGGACCTCGTATTGCCGCACCACTTCGTCACCCGCAACAGCTGGGATGTCAGCAAGGCCTTGCGTGAGGCGGTGACCGAGCGCTCGATGGCGCTCATCCACTCGCTCGTCTTCGACCACATCGCCGGATTCGTCGGTCCGATCCGCAGCCTGCAGCCGGAGGCGATGATGCGCGTCAACTTCCATGGCTCGCGGGCGATCCTGCGCTTCCATCGCGACGAGGAGTACGGGCAGCGGCCGAACCTGGTCAACATCTGGTTGCCGGTGACCCGGACCCACGGCAGCAATTCGATGTACGTGGAGTCCGCGCCGGGCCTGAGCGACTTTAAGCCGGTCGAACTCGAGTACGGCGAAGGCTTCATGTTCTACGGCACGGAAATGGTGCATGGCACGCTGGACAATCTGAGCGGCGGCACCAGGATCTCCTACGACTTCCGTTTTTCGCTGTAGCTACCGACGGTCCGGATCAAGCCAGCGCGCCGGCATTGCGGCGCGAGTGCCGTACAGGATCATTGGGGATTTGCAGGCCTTCCCGAGCGGCGGACGCTTCGGACCCTGAGCGCGGTCGAGGAACCGGGCGCCTGGCCGATAACGCGTCCATCGGCATCGCGCTATCGCGCTTCGATGCTTCCCGCTCGACCATGGAGGTCCTGTTTGAACCTGTTCCCTCGCGAGTTTTGCTGGCTGATGCTGCTCGTCCTGCCGTTCTGCGCGGCTGCGGAAGGAGGCGCCGCCGATGGTCTGGTCGCCGCGCCTGCCCGCCTGCGTACGTTCGGCCAAAATGGCGTAGGCCCCACCCTGTACACCAACGCGATGTGCGAGGACCAGTATGACGAGGAAATCGAGGTGCCCGGTTCGCTCGGCAATGCGTTCCGTTCGATGGTCGGCGAGATTCCCGGCACCTCGCTCGGCATGCCCGAGACCGGCAGCATACGCACGATCAACGAGGGCAAGGTGAGCATGGCCAAGCCGTACTACCGCGAATATGCGTTGGTGGCGGGCCAGCCGGTCATGGTGCAGGCCGATATCCGGTCGGCCGCGAACATCAGATGTAGCGGAACACCATAGCCCGCTGGCTACGTCAGGTGCCACGGCATGGATGCGCTTCACTTCGCCAGGATCGCCGCGCCGGCTGAAGCAATACCAGTGCCAGACCGCGGCATCGAATGGAAAAAACGCGCTTGTTCACCGGCTGCACGCTGCCTATCGCCGTGCGCTGGCCGCTGACGTCTTGTCCATGATCGGAGCCGGTTCAGCTCTGCAGGCGAGGTGATTGACGGCGCTGCTCAACCCACTTCCTGAGCTCGCAAGTGGCCGATCAGCAGCGCATGCAGCACTGGCGGCATTGGCAGGTCGCGCTGGCCTTCGTCCCATTGCTGCAGGAACGGAGCCAGATGGTCGCGGTGCCAAGGGCTGAGGCGCTCGCGCGCGGCCTGGCGTGTCCGCAGGCGCTCGACGATCGCCGTGGCACCGGCCTCGTCGCCATGCTGCAGGTGATGGAAGACGAAGGCCAGCAACAGGCTGTCGGGGCTGTCGAACAGCACGTCCGGTGGCACCATGCCGTCGTCATCGCCTTCTTCCAGCAGGTGCAGCAGGCTATCGGCGCTGCGGGCGAAAAACCGCTCCGGGAACTGCTGGTCGATGAAGCCGAAGTAGTTCGCATCCACTGCGGGCAGCGCGGCAATCAGGCGCTCGATGGCGGCGCACAGCTGCGTATCGTTCTTGGAGGCATCCAGCGCCCAGCCGCCGAAATCGCCGATGTCCGCGCTCTGCTGCACCTCCTCGGCAAAGAATCCTGCGGCGATCGCGTAGAAATGCAGGTCGTGCAATTGCGGGGTGGCCTGGCGCCGTTGCCATGCCAGCAGTCGCGCGTGCTGCACGCCCACCTGGATCATCAGCATGCCCCGACCCATTTCATGGGTGGCCCAGAGGAACTGGCGGCTGCCGTCGCGCTCGCGGATCCAGCACCATTGACGGTCCCTGCCGGCGCGCACCGGCAACCAGCCTGCGGCCTGCAGGGCGGCGCCGAGATTCTGCTCGACCAGCGCGGGAATCAGTTCACGCACCCTGGCCTGCTGGATCAACGCCTTGTCGCGCGCGGCCAGCAGGAGGGACGGTTTGCGTTTGGGTTCCAGGAAGAAGCGCAGGCCGAAGCTGCGTTCGACCTCGTCGTGCTCGCTCTCCGTCAGCCGGGGCAGCGTTAGGTCTTGCGGCACGCCACCCCGGCGCTTGAGCCCACGGCGCGCTGCCAACGCGCGGATCGCCTGGAAGTCGTCCGACGCGAGCAAGCCGTCGAGCGTGGGCGCCATGCCATCCTCGGCGGTGAATGTCTCGTCCAGCCAGCCGTTCACCAGCAGCGCATACCAGTCGCTGAACAGTTCGGTCTCGATAGCCTGGTCGGCGAGCGTGAGTACGCTGCGCAGCAACGTCGGCAACGGCAGGGCGTGGTCGGCATCGGCCTGCCGATAGAGCACGCGCGCCTGGCCTTCCCATTCGAGGTAGCCCGCATCGTCATCGCGCCCGAGCCAGCCCGGCTCAGTCGCAGCCAGCGCCTCGGCCCGCAGTCCGGCATCGGCGATGGCCTCCACTGGCGTACGCATCAGCACCCCGTGGCGCAGCAACACATCGGGCAACCGGAACCAGGTCAGGCTGGTGTCGTAGCGCGCTTGCAGATGCAACAGCCCGTGGATCAGCGAGGATTGGCGTGGGCCATCCAGTGCGCTGCGGTCGACCAGATGGATCGTGCTCTCGATCAGGTCCTCGATGGCGTGCTGCGACATCGTGCGTCCTTCTGCGTCCGTGGCGTCAAGTGGAGCTTAGCCGTCTGTCCTTTGCAGGGGCATGAACGCGCGCAACGGCTGTCGCGGCGTGGATAAAGGGACTTCATAAAGCAGCGTCGAATGCGGGCGAGACACGTCGCCGCCAGGTCGCTAGCGCAGCGGCTGTATTGCTTGCGTGCGCACAAGTGACGCCGCGGCCCATGTGCGCGTTGCCGATCCGCCATGGCGAGCGTTCTCTCGGGAAGAGGAGCAGCACCATGCGCGAAGTGGGAGGCGCGATGATGGAAGCGGGAAGCAGGCAGCAGGACGCCTGCTCAGATACCCGTTCCCAGGTTGCGCGCCTAGCTGCTCTCCAACCCGCAGTACACGTTGGAGAAATCCTGCTTGGCGAGGTCGCTCTTGTGGATCACGAAATACAGCTCGCCCGCGTCCCAGAAGCAGAAGCCGGGGTTAGCATCCGATGCGACGCGCAGCAGCACCATGAAATCCTCCGGGCGACCGTGCAGGCGGTTGGCGGCTTCGCTGAGCGGGGTGTCGTGTTGCTTGAACACGTGGCTGTTCACGCCGTGCACCGGAGAGACGGCGGACTGCGCCGCAAGCCGATCGCGCAGCGATTCGACGAGCTCATATGCTTCCTCCAGGGCATCCAGGCCCTCGGCCGTGCCTTGGTAGTACTCCTCGTCGGAATAGAAATGCGGCACGCTGATCCAGCGGGCGGCGCTGGCGCGGTAGGGAAGGGTGCCGTCGTCCTGGTCGTCGAGCAACGCTGCATCGCTCGCCAGGTCCGCAGCGGTCTGCAGCGCCGCGCGCGGACCGGCGTAGTGGAAGACCTGCGGTGTGAGGTCTTCCTGGTCCGAGATTAAGAAATACAGCACGCCCTCCCGCGGCAGGTAGGTCTGTAGCGGGGCCAGCTGCGTGCAGTCCAGTTGCGCGATGAACTGCATGGGGCGGATCGTGCCGTCGAAGGCAGTGACCCGGGGGTAGGGCATGTCCGGTGGCAGGTCGGGCAGTCCGCCGAAGCGCGTGTTGCCGCGCATCCGGTAGTCGTCCGCCTCGTCCGTGGCAAGCGCGATTGCGCGCCACGCCAGCGCCTGCATCCCAGTCCGGTAGGGCGCCCACTGCGCGTCGCTTGCCAGCGCCTCCTCCAGTTGCTGGGCCAAACCCGGGTCGTTGCGCACGTAGTAGGCGTCATCGTCGAAGGCGACCGTGCCTTGACCGCCGGCGCCCTTGTAGCGGTAGTCCAGCAGGGCGTGCTTCTTCGGCAGTTCCAGTTCCAACCGTTCGATGCGCTCCAGTCCGGCGGGCAGCGCGGTCAACGGGTTGTTGGTGAGGTCCAGCCGTTGCAGCGCCGGCGAGGCCGCGACGCTGGCGGGCACGGTCTGCAACTGGTTGCCTGCGAGCGACAGGGTCTTGAGCGTGGCGGAGAACGATGCGTCGGGCAGCTGCTCGATGGCGTTGTCGTCCAGCACGCAATACATCAGTGGCAGCGACAGCAGTTCCGGCGGCACGGTGCGAATGCCGGTGCGGGTGACGTGCAGGCGCCGCAGTGCGCGCAGCGCCCCGAGCGCGGCGGGCAGACGCTCGAGGGCCTTGGCCCTGACGATGCTCAGGTCCTCCAGGGCGGAGAAGCGGGCGATGGCGTCCGGCAATTCCTGCAATCCGTTGGCGCCGGCGGCTTCGTCGTCGTAGTAGATGCTCAGCGAACGCAGCGACGTATAGGCGTACAACGCCTCCGGTAGCGTGGGGCCGGCCAGATTGGATAGATGCGCGTGGCGCGGCAGGCCAGGCGGTGCGCTCGACAGCTCGTCCATCGAGGTGAAGCGGTAATTCGACCAGTCCAGGGTCTCCGTCGCCAGCTTGCGCGCGATGCGCACGGGATAGCGATGGCCGGCGCCGTACGCCTGCAGGTAGCCGCTGAAGCCGACCCAGCCCTGCTCCAGCACCAACTCTCCCCAGAGCTTGAGGTCGAAGCGCAGGCCGCCCGACCAGAGATAGGCCTGGTGGGCCGGCTCGCGATCGTCCTCGAAGCGGATACGGCCGGTCGGCACGCCCGCGCGGTGGACGCCCTTCACCGAGAAACGGAAATAGACCTTGGTATCGTCCACCAGATGCGCTCGGGCGGTCGCGTCCGCCTTGCGTGCACGCGCTTGCAGGTCGATGACCAGTTCGTCGCCACTGCTGCCCGTATTGCCGATGCTCGCCCCGGTCTCGCGCCGGAAGTCGAACGCCAGGTCGTCGATCCGAAAGACGTCGCGGCCGTCCTCGGGAATGCGGAAGGGTTCCGCCGGTGCGGTCACGGGGGCGGGATGTCCGTCGTCGTTGCCGTCCTCGTCGTCCTGGCCGCCGAACATGTTCTGCATCCAGGCGTCGTGTGCCGCCAGCGCGGCGGCGGCGTCGCCGGTCACGCGCAGGCTGCGCAGCGCGGCGTCGAGCACTGGAACATGCTCGGCCTCGGTGCCGGCCGGGCAGTCGCCCACGATGTCCAGGTATAACGCATCGTCCAAAAGCACCATGACGAACAGATACACATAGTCGTCGCCCTGCGCGGTCACCTGGAATGCAGGGCGGCCGTCGATCGTCAGTGCCTGCTCGGCCAACACCGCGACTTCGCCGCGCCGTGTCCGGCACTCGGCACGAAAGCCTTCCCAGGGATCAGCGGTGGCATCGTGCGGGGTCTCGCGTCGCACGATGACGACGCCCAGCGAAACTTCATCATCGGCGACGGGGTACGCCGCTTTGACGAACTGGCCTACCTGCCGCACGACGGTGAAGCGGTCGGGCAGGTCGATGGAGAGGGCATCGGTCTGAACGCGGCGCATGGGCGTGGCATCGGCAGCGGTTGAGTGGCCGCAGCTTACCTTGGTGTTTTTACGGTTGTCATGCGTGGGGGGCATGTTGATCCCACACACGAGCTGGCATGGAAGCGCCTACGTCGTGCGATATCCAGGACGTTTCCGATGATGCAAAGCGCCCCGTCATAGGACTTGACGGCACATGGAGGTACGATTGGAGAGAGGCAGCGCGCGCGCTTCGGTCTATTGGCGAACGTGCTTGGCAGCTTGGGTAGAGGGAGGCAATCGATTGGAAGCGCCCCAGCATCACGCGCAACAGCGTCCCCCGGCTACGCGGCTCTACGCGCTGCTGGCGCGCGAGGCGCGCACTGGCGTGATCTTCCGCCGCGGGCCCAGCAAACAGGTGCAGCTGGTCCGCTGGGACCTGCGCGAGGACAGCTTCGAGCACGGGCAGTGGTTCAAGGGCCGCATCTACGAGCGACGTTGCGACCTGTCGCCGTCGGGCAGGTTGCTGGTGTATTTCGCATCCAAGCAAAAAGGCGATTTCGTCACCTGGACGGCGCTGTCGCGTCCGCCGTTCTTCACCGCGCTGGCGTTGTGGCCGAAGGGCGACTGCTGGGGTGGTGGCGGCATGTTCGAGGACGAAAGGACCCTGCTGTTGAACCATCGCCCGCAGGAGGGCCGCGATCCCTTTCCGTTGCCGACCGGCTTCCAGGTGCCGCACGACCTGCAGGTGCGGCCGTTCGGGCGCGGCTCGGGCGGCGGCGAGGACGAGCCGATCGACAGCGCGCTGCGGCAGCGCGACGGCTGGCAGGTGATCGATGCGGGTGCGGGCGAAACCGGTGGCCTGACATCGGACGTGCTCTACCGCTTCACCCGTCCGCGCGTGTGGGAGAAGCCGGGCGCCAGCGGCCGCCGGCTGCAGTCGCTGCTGCAGGCTGTCGGCCGCGAAAACGAGGCGTGGTACGGCCTGGACCATCGTGTCCTGGACCGCGACGGCACGGTGCTGCTGGACCTGCCCGGCAGCGACTGGGCCGACTGGGATGGCGGCGACCTGGTCTTCGCCCGCGATGGCTGTCTGTACCGGCTTACGAAAAGCGGTTTTCGGGACTACGCGCAGGACGGCGAACGGGTCTTCCGTCTGCTGCAGGATTTCAGGAGCGCGCGATTCGCTCCGCTCGCGCCGACCGCGAACGCGCTCAAATACTGATCGCGATATGCCGGTGGATGGAGGCATTGCCTAGGTAGGATCGCGGCGCAGCGATCCGATGCATGGCGACAGACACACTCGACTGCCGCGCCTCTTCGTCCGAAACAGCCCATGGCCGTCGCGCTTGACCATGCATCGTCACTTTCATCGTCACACTACAAAACTGAAGAATTCATCGCGATTGCATGATGCGTCTTCACCCGCGTAGCGCGATGCTGGCCTCCCCATTGGAGGAGGAATCGCATATGAAACATTCACTGTTGGTGCTGTCCATCGTCGGTGCGCTGGCCATCGCGGGCTGCAAGAACAAGGACAACGACGCTCCGGCACCCACCGCGGACACGCCGGCGGCCTCCACCGAGCCGACGCCGGTCGGCGGCGCCGCGACGCCCACCACGCCGCCGGTCGGCGAGGCCAGTCCGGCACCGGAAGGTGCGGCGCGCGCCAGCTCCGGGGACGACATCGCGCTCGGCCTGCTGGGTGCGGTCGACAAGAACGAAATCGCCGCGGCAAAGCAGGCGCAGGAAAAGAAAGTGACGGGTGCGGTGCTGGACTACGCCAAGATGATGGAGAAGGAACACTCCGCCAACCTGGAGAAGACCAAGGCGCTCGGTACGCTGGCCGAAACGCCGGACGTCAAGCAGCTGGAGACCAAGGGCGAGCAGGAGCTGAGCACGCTGGGCCAGAAGTCCGGCAAGGACTACGCGGCGGCTTACATCGACGCGATGATCGCCGGGCACAAGGAGGCGCTGCAGCTGATCGACTCGCAGATGACGGCGGCGGCGTCGACCGATCCGGTCAAGAAGCACTTGACCGAGACCAGGACGCACGTCGAGCAGCATCTGGCGAAGGCGGAAGAGATCAAGAAGTCGATGTGATCCCATGGTGTGGCAGGTCGTCGACCTGTCACGCCTTGCTGGCGTAAGGTCCGCACGTACGCGTTGGCCTTCCTCGTAACAACCGATCGGGCTCGCTTCTTTTCGTCCACTCCTTGGAATGGAAAGAAGCGAGCCCGCTTGGTTGTTGCGCAACGATTCGCACGCACGCACGCACGCGCCGCGGCGACGGCGAAACCCATCGCACGTCACCGACGCATGCCTTTCGGCACGCCATCCAACGGCACGGGTGGCGGTGCGTGCGTTTGGCGACACTGTCCGCTACAACCGGATGGAGGAATGACATGGCGCGATGGCGGTCGATGGTCGGATGGTGCGTGGCGCTGGCGCTGCCCGCCGTTGCGCAGGCGCAGGTCGATCTGACGACGTTGGACAAGGACATGCTGGGGCCGCGCACGCAGGTGCTGGTGCTGGGGTCGGTCCATCTCAGCGAAATCGACGGCGGCGTTGCGCCTGCGGCGCTGGACGCGCTGCTCGATCGCCTCGCGGCATTCAAGCCGGACATCGTCGCCATCGAGGCCATCGGCGGCGAGCAGTGCGATCTCGCTGCGCGCCACCCCAGCGTCTATGGCGCCGACTATTGCCTGTCGACCAGCGAGGCGCAGGCAGCGACGGGGTTGGATGTGCCCGCCGCCCTCGCCGAGGTCGACACGACGCTCGCCGCCTGGCCGGCGCAGCCGACGCCTGCGCAGCGGCGACGACTGGCGGCCGTGTTCCTGGCGGCCAACGAACGTGCCTCCGCCTATGCGCAATGGCTGCAGTTGGCGCCGGCCGAGCGGCACGCGGGCGACGGCCTGGACGCGGTGCTGGTGGCGGCGCTTGCCAAGATCGCCACGAGCAGCAACGAGAACTACCGCATCGGTTCGCGCCTGGCGGCACGGCTGGGCTTGCCGCGCGTGCACCCGGTGGACGATCACACCGGCGACAACATCCGGGTCGCCGACAGGAAGGCGTTCGGCCAGTCGATCGAGCAGGCGTGGAAGGATGGCAGGGCCGCGCTGGACGGGATCGAGCGGCAGGAACAGGCGCTGCAGCAGGGAAGCGATCTGCTGCCGTTGTACCGCTTCATCAATCGCCCGGAGAATCTGGCGATCTACGCAGACGTCAATGCCGGCGCGGCGATGCGCGCGGCGTCGCCGCAGCACTATCCGCAGATCTGGGTGAGCGGCTGGGAAATCCGCAACCTGCGCATGGTCGCCAACCTCCAGCAGACGTTCCGAGAGACGCCGGGCGCTCGGGTGCTCTCGATTGTCGGCGTGTCGCACAAGCCATGGTTCGACAGTTGGCTCGGGCAACTGCAGGGCGTGGAGAGCGTCGATGCGCAGCGGGTGTTGCAGTGACCGGCGACGGCCGCTGCGATGCGGCGCAGGCGGCCGTGCGGCGACGGTGTCGCGGTGACCGACTTCAGGGTTTTGCCGCCGCCGGCTCGGCGGCGCCGTAGACCCATTCGGCGAAGACCGCCGACAGGTCCTGGCCGCTCGCGCGCTCCATCGCGGCCTGGAAATCGCGGCTGGTGACGGTCTTTCCGGCATGGCCGCGGGTGAACCCGCGGATGCCGTTCCAGAAGGCCTGTTCGCCCAGGCGCTCGCGCAGGTGCGCCAGGAACAGTGCGCCCTTGCTGTACTGGACGGCGCGGCGAATGCCGAGCGAGGGGTAGCTGCCCGACCACGCGAGCGGCTTGTCGAAGCCCGCGGCGCGGGCGCGCTCGAGCCGACGCTGCGCCTGGTCCAGTTCCTGCCGATAGGCGGCAGCGCCGACCGCCTGCTCCTTCCACGCCGCGGTCATGAACGTGGTGATGCCTTCGTTCAACCAGAAGTCCTGCCAGGTCGCGCAGGTCACCAGGTTTCCCCACCACTGGTGGGCCATCTCGTGGGCCACGATCCATGCCGCGGACGGCGCCTGGCGATCTTCTTCCAGGGCCTCCTGCCCGATCAGCGAAAACGTCGCGGCCTCCTGCGCTTCCTGTCCCGGCACCAGCAACTGCGTATAGCGCCGGTCGGGCAGGGCGATGCCGGCCTTGTCGGCGAGGAAGCGCGCGATGCCTGGCGCCTGCGCGAACGCCGCCGGCAGGTCGGCACTGTTCCCGGTGGCGTCCAGGTACATCAGTTCGCCGACGTCGGTGTTGACCGTCGCCTTGGCGAAGGTGCCCGCGGCGAAGCCGAACAGGTAGGCCGAGTAGGGCCGGGTGGAGCGCCAGCGGTGCAGGACCAGGCCGTCGCGGCGCGGACGCAGCGGCAACGCCTTGCCGACACCGAGTGAGGTCGCGCCTGCCGGCAGCAGCAGGTCGAGCGCGAACGCGGCCTTGTCGCCGGGCGCGTCCTGCAGGCAGACCATCCAGTCGCAGGCGAAATAGCTGCTGTAGACGCCGTCGCCGGCGCGCACCAGGCCGCGCGCGGGCACGCCCTCCAGCGCGAAGCGGAGCGTGGCGCTCGCGCCCTTCTCCAGCGGCGCGGGCAGTTCGAAGACGATGCCGTCGGCGCGACTGACCACCGTCACCGCGCGCCCGTCCAGCGACGCGGCACGCAGCCGCAAGGCGTTGGGCGAGAACACCAACTGCGACACCCGCTGCGTGCCGCGCAACGTGATGCTCTGCGTGCCCGCCACGGCGGTGGTCGCCAGGTCGGGGTGCAGGGTCACCGCATAGCGCTCGACTTCGAATCCCGCACCGGGCGCCGGCGCCACGGTCTGCGCCGCCGCGCCTGTCGCTGCCGATGCGGCGACCAGCGCGGCCAATGCCGCGCATGTGCGCCGGCTCGCTCGCCGGGGCGCCGGGCGTGTCATCGAGGCTCCTTGGTGCCCAGCAGATACTTCAGCCCGTGGGTGAGTCCGCGCGGCGCCACGCTCAGGTGGTCCTCGTCGTTGAGCACGTCCAGTTGCACCTGCAGCCCGGGATAGCGCCTGGCGCGCAGGCTGCGCACCATCGCCTGCGCATCGTCCACCATGTCGTAGTTCTGCCCGTAGCGGATCTGCTCGTACTCGCCGACGTAGAGATAGACCTGCGCCGGCAGATCCTTGTGAGTGGCGGCGAACGCCTTCTCCTGGTCGCGCATGGCGTGCTCGCCGTACCAGTACGACGGGCTGCCCAGGATGTAGCCGGCGAACATCTGCGGCGCGCTCAGCAGGATCTGCGTGCCGAGCAGGCCGCCGTAGGAGTGGCCGAGGTACAGGCGCCTGCGTTCGTCGGTGCGGTAGCGCTGCGCCACGAACGGCAGGACTTGGTCGCGCAGGTAGCCGATGTAGCCGTTGGCCTTGCCGTGCGTCGGGGTCGGCGCCGCGTTCGCCCCGTCCTCCGGCGTCGGCGTGTAGTCGCGGCGTCGGCTCGGCATGGGCTCGTCGCCGACGGCGTACGACAGGCCCACCAGGATGAAGTCGTCGATCTTCGGCCCTTCGCCGTTCAGGCGCCGCGCGATCTGCCGCACCAGCGGGAAGGCGTAGTCGGCGTCGGTGACATAGAGGACGGGATAGCGGCGGGCGGGATCGTCTGCATAGCCGCGCGGCAAGGCGACGAACACCTGGTAGTCGCGGCCGGAGGCCGGGTCGGGCACCGTCCAGACCTGGCTCTCCGGGATTTCGTAGGGCTTTCCTTCGCCGCGCTGCCGTCCCGGCACGGAGGCGCTGGCTGGCGCGGACGTGGCCGGCGTCGGGGACGTGGACGTGGCGTCCTTCGGTGTCCTGGCGCAACCTGCGAGCAGCAACACGATCCATCCCAGCGACATCCACTTGCTCAATTCGTTCTCCTGCCCGCTCGGGCTGCATGGGATCCGGCGTGTGCGGACAGGGCGGCATAATGGCACGGCATCCGGTCGGGTCCGTTGCAGCGGCGTTTGCACAGCAGGCTGCGGTGCAGGACGCGCGGGCGTGTGCGCATGCGTGCGCGGCGGACGCATCTGCGGCATCCGCTAGACTGGCCCGCTCCGGATCTGGTGTCGCCGATGAAACGTTACTGTCGCTATGTGCTGCTGGCCGTGCTGGCTGTCTTCGGTGCCGCGCAGGTGCAGGCGCAGGAGTCGGACCGCCGCATCGCGGTGACCATCGACGACCTGCCGTGGCAGCGCATGGGCGAGACCCCGGCTGCGCAGTTGCCGGCGTTCCATGCGCAGCTGATGGCGTCGTTGCGGCAGGCGGATGTGCCCATCGTCGGTTTCGTCAACGAGGACAAGCTCGAACAGGACGGCCACCTGCAGCCGCAGCGCGTGGCGATGCTGCGCGACTGGCTGGATGCCGGTTACGAACTGGGCAACCACACCTACGGCCATGTAAACCTGCACGAGGTCGGCTTGCCGGCCTACGAGGACGCGATCGTGCGCGGCGAGCGCAGCCTGCGGCCGCTGCTGGCCGAGTACGGGCAACAGCTGCGCTGGTTCCGCCATCCGTACCTGGCCACTGGCCGCAGCGCGGCCGATCGCGAAGCGGTCGTCGCGTTCGTTGCCGCACGCGGTTACCGCATCGCACCGGTCACCGTGGACAACAGCGAGTGGGTGTGGGCCTTCGCCTATGCGCGGGTGCTGGAAACCGAGCCGCAAGGCGCGGCGCGCGAGGCCACGCTGCTGCGGCTGCGCAAGGGCTATGTGCCGTACATGCTCAACAAGCTGGACTACTACGAAGCGCAATCGCAGCAGCTGTTCGGCCGCCGCATCGCGCAGGTGTGGCTGATGCATGCCAACGAACTCAATGCTGTCGCCTTCCCGGAGCTGATCGCGGCCACGCGCCGCCGCGGCTATGCGTTCGTCACTCTGGACGAGGCGCTGCGTGATCCGGCCTATCGGCACGCCGAAGGCTATACCGGTGGTGGCGGCATCAGCTGGCTGCACCGCTGGGCCATGGCCGAACACAAGCCCAAGGACTTTTATGCCGGCGAGCCGCTGGTGCCGGCGTGGGTGTCCGCGCTGGCGGGGATCGATTCGGAATAGGGGCAAGCGGGTCGGGCACGTCGGGTGCATGGGTCGCATCTGCGCCGTTCACCCGTCCATGCATGCGATGGCGTCACGCTGTCGTTTCCCTCGCTCGCCAGCCTCTCCATGCGCGCCTCAGACACGCCACCCTGGAAGAAACCCAAGCCGCGCGGCCAGCGCTCGCAGCCGCTGTCGCCTGCGCAGAAGGCCGCGGCGCGGCAGCGCGCCGAAGAGAATGGACGCCCGTATCCGAACCTGATCGACAACATGTGGGCGGTGCGGCTGCCGCGCGGCGATGGCGTGGCGGAGGACGTTGGGGAGGAATAGGCGTGAAGTAGGCACGCGTGGCAAGCCATGGTTCGGTTCGTGCGTGCGACCTGCAATTGCGGCGCCGTTTGATCTTGGGCTATCGGTCGCGGCAGGCCTTGTCGGTAAGGCCCGTCGCGACTGAAGTCGCTCCCACAAGGAAGCCGCTCCCGCTGCGCTTTGCTGGCTGCAGTGCCTGGACGAATGCGCTGGCTCCGGCGCTCACCGCGCCGGCGTCTGCAACGTGCGCAGCACCGACTTGTCGATGCTGGCCGCCACGCCGATGCTGCGCCCGGCGAGATTGGCCACCCGGTACTGCACCGCCACGCCCAGCACCTGGGTGGCCTGCGCCAGCGAAAGGCCGTAGTCCTGTTGCAGCCAGTGCAGCATGCCGGAGGTGGCCACGCGCAAGGCCTCGTCGCTGGAGCCGGCCTGGCCCAGCGTCATGATCTGCTCGGGCGATTCGACCCGCGGCATCGCGATCGCCCGGCGCTTGATCAGGTCGACCCGCAGTTCCACGTCCAGCGAAGTCTCCAGCGCCCATTGCGTGGTCTCGCCGTCGCCCTGCAGCGCGTGCCCGTCGCCGAGATAGAGCAGCGCGCCGGGCTGTTGCACCGGCAGATACACCGTATTGCCGGCGACCACCGCGTTGAAATCCATGTTGCCGCCGCTGGCGCCGGTATCGCCGGTGGACAGGGCGGCGCTGCCGAAGCCCGGCGCCAGCGCAAGGCCGCCGAGCATCGGCCGCAGCGGGATCGCGAAATGCTTCATCGGCCCTTCGGCATCGAGCGGCGACGCGAGCGAGGCGTCGCGGTCCAGGCGCCAGCGCACGTGCTTGCCGAGTCCGGCGGCTTGCGCGGCCACGCGCGGGGTCTGCAGGCGCCCAACCAGGCCATCGAGGCTGTCTGCACTGTCGCGGTTGAGCCGCAGCGAGACCAGATGGATGGCGAGCGTGTCGCCGGGTTCGGCGCCGGCCACGAAGAACGGCCCGACCTGTGGATTGCCGAACAGCGCGCGGGTGGTGCCGCTTGCGTCCACGCCGCCCGAATCCAGCGTCTGCGTGCGCAGCGTGTCGCCGGGCCAGAGCACCAGCACCGGCGCGCGATCGGCGCTGAAGGTATTGGCGTAATCGGCGGGCACGAAACGGTGCGTGCGTGCCGCGCCGCTGCTGCGTGCAGGCACGCGCCAAGCCTCGAAGGGGTGGGTGGCGCGTACGTCGGCGGCATTGGTATCGGGTTGGTCGCTGCGCCCGCGCATGCGCTCGCCATCGACGCTGCCGTCGAAGCGGTAGACGCGGCCATCGGCGGAGGTGGCCACGAACGCCACCGCATCGCCGTGGCGGGTGCCGCGTACCGGGTCGGCGTCCAGCCGTCCTTGCAGTTGCGTGCCGGTCGCGTCCAGTTCGAGCGTCTGATAGACGCGGTTGCCCCATAGATCCGTGGCCACGATCCATTGCTCGCCGCCCCATGCCGGCGCCGCTGCCGCCAATGCCAATGCCAATGCCAGTGCCGCGTTCCAGCGCATGCTTCGCCGCTTCATCGTCGTTTCCCTGATGCGTGGTCGTTGACTACATTTGTAGTTATTGGCCGCCGGGACTGGAAATGCCGGAAGTCACGCATCCAGGCTGTCGTCGCTGACGGCCTGCGTCGCGCGCCGTTCCCGCGGTCTCGATGAATGTCGCCGCACCAAGGTGGCGGCCTTTCCCTTGGTGCCGGCGCGTCCGCGCCCATGCTGTGCCTGCCGGCATTGGGCCGGTCACCTCCTCCAGGTACTGGTATGACCCCGCAAGAACAACAGCTTCTCGAAGATTTCCTGGCCCGCGTACGCGGCGCCGGCGGTGTGGCGAAGGATCCGCAGGCGGACGCGCTGATCCGCGAACGCCTGGCCGGCCAGCCCGATGCGGCCTATCTGCTGGTGCAGCGGGCGCTGCTGCTCGAGCATGCGCTGGAGACCGCCAAGGCGCAGATCGCGCAGCTGCAGCAGGCCGCGCCGCCGCCAGCGGCCGCCAGTTTTCTCGGCCAGGGATTCAGCGCGGGACCGCCGCCGTTGCCGCCGGCGCCCGCGCCGCAGGGCGCACCGGGGTGGCGCGAGCGCTTGTTCGGCGGTGGCGGTGGCGCGGCCGAACAGGCGCCGGTCGCGGCACCGGCTGCGCGTGGGCCGAGCTTCCTCGGCACCGCGGCCACGACGGCGGCCGGCGTGGCCGGCGGCATGTTCCTGTTCGAGGGCGTGGAGAGCCTGCTCGGCGGTCACCACGGCGGCGGATTCCTGGGCGGCGGCGCGTCGCAACCCGCCATGGTCGAGAACGTCACCAACAACTACTACGACGATGCGCCGCTGCAGGACGCCGATCAGGACTTTTCGGACGACACCAGCCCGGATGGCGACGACAACTGGACCTAGGGATCTGGACGCCTCGCTTGGCAGGCCCCTTGATGGGGCCAATGAGCGGGCGTTGTAGCGCATTGCGCCTGCGATGTCTGTCCGCCGTGGGCACTTTTCCCTGCTCTTCATCAAGCTGCCGCCGCATGGCCACGTTTCGCTGTCCAGCGTGGATGCTGCCTTGGCGGACGTCAGGTCGGGACTCGCCGCGGCGGGTCCCAGCCTGATGCTGGCGACAAGGCACGAAAGGCGACGCGCGAGGTTACGGCATGGTCGTCACGCCTGACGCGCAGCATGCATGGCCGGACGAATCTGCGGCCTGTCGGGCCGCAGATCCTCGGTGTGTCGTGCGCTGTGGCGAACGGACCATCGGTCCGGGCGCCGCAACGCAAACGCTCAGTTGCTGATGAACGTCGCCACGCTCTGCGGATCGACATAGAACGCAGTCTGGCCGTTGCTGACCTGATACGTGCCGCCGTAGCCGACATTGACGCTGGCCGAGGTGCTGTACTTGGTGAAGCTGGGCGCGCTGCCGCTGGGCAGGGTGACCTTCAGTTCGCGGTACTGGGTGCCGGTGTTGACCGCAACCAGCACGATCTTGTTGTCGGTCCGCTTGTAGGCGGTGACGGCGACGTCGCTGTACGGCGCGGCGGTGGCGCCGATCCGCTTGGCGCCGGGGCGCACGAAGCGCGCGTACTGCGCCATCGCGTAGCCGCGCTTGCTGATCGCACCGCCCTCGGTGATCAGGCCATAGCTGCGGCGGATGTACCACCAGATGTAGGCGCTGTAGTTGGCCGCCATGCTCTTGTGCAGCTCGCTCGCCACGCCCAGCGCGGACGGCCAGGCATTGCCGTCGGTGTTGTCGGTGTAGTGCTCGGTCATCCACAGCGGCTTGCCCTTGCTGCGTGCCAGCGGATAGTCCTTCGGCTGCACCCCGTACAGGTGTCCGCCGATGATGTCCACGTGCTGGCTGGCGCTGCTGTTGAGCAACGTGTCGGTCAGGTTGGGATTGAAGTTCAGCGACTCGGCGGCGAGCACTTTCAGGTTGCCGAATCCGGCGCCCTGGGCGCTGAGGAAGTTGGTGAAGTCGCTGGCGCTCCATTCCGCCGACTCGTAGTCCGGATGCCAGTCCGGCTCGTTCTGCAAGGAAAGCGCGTACAGCGGCGCGCCCTTTCCGGACATGTAGTTGGAGAAGTCCAGCAGATGCTTGGCGTAGGCGCCGTAGTACTGCGGCAGCAGCTTGCCGCCGTTGTTGAGGTTGTTGTTCGACTTCATGTACGCCGGCGGCGACCACGGCGAGGCCAGCAACAGCGCGCCATGCGCGCGCGCGCGCACCGCGGCCGGAACCTGCAGGCTCCAGCCGGAACTGGAGGGATCGATGCGCATGCGCATGATCGACAACCCGATCTGGCCCTCGCCGCTGCCGAAGGCCAGATCGACCTGGGCCGGCGTGAGGTCGGCGATCCAGCCGGCGCCGCTCATGCCGCCGAAGCCCTGGATGGTCTGGTGCGTTTCGCTGGGGGTGACGGCGACGTTCTGCGCCAAGGCCGGTGCGGTGGACAAGATCGCTGTGGCCATCGCCAGCACAGTGGCGAGGATCCGTGGTGTTCTCATGGTTGTCTCCGGGGGAATGGGACAGGGGCTTGTGGCAGGGCGTGACGCTACGCCGCCGACATGACATAGACAATCGCTGCATGCACCAAGCGCGGCAAGTGGGATGCAACGCGCAGGGAGGCAGGGATTGCATTCGCGAAGGCGTAGGACAGTCGCGAGCCTGCCCCGGGACACGCGCATAGCGAATGGCGATGCCGCGGCTACTGTGCAGGGCCGGCGCTGCGCATGCCGAACTGCGGGTGCATGCGCGAAAGCGGCCTTGCCGGTGCATTGCGGATACCAGGTGTTGTGCGGGTGCAATCCTGAGCCGCGCGGCCGCGACATCGCCTGCTTTGTGCACAGTTGCGCATCCAGGTTCGGCAAGTTACGCAAGTGCGCACATGGTACGTGCGTGCACAATGACGCTGGCGGCCGCCAGGGTTTGCCGGTCGCCTTTCCCCCCTCCCGACGAGTCCGCCTATGCCATCGCCTTCCTGGTTCCCGCAGCGTGCGATCGCGCTGTTGTTCGGCACGCTGTTCGCCCTGGCTGCCGTGGTGCCCGACGCTCGTGCCCAGGCCACCCGTTATGCCGATGCCGCGCCGGTGCTGTTGGGCGTGGCCTGGTATCCGGAGCAGTGGCCCGAGCAGCAATGGGAGCGCGATCTGGCCTTGATGGAGGCCGCGCACGTGCGTGTGGTCCGGATCGGCGAGTTCGCCTGGAGCCGCATGGAGCCGCGCGAGGGCCAGTACGATTTCGGATGGATGGACCGCGCCATCGCCGCGGCCGCGCGGCACCACATGGTGGTGGTGCTCGGCACGCCGACCGCCGCACCGCCGGCGTGGTTGACCCAGGCCTACCCGGACACGCTGCGCATCAGCCAGGATGGCGTTCGCGACGAACACGGCAACCGCCAGCAGTTCTCCTTCGCCAGCACACGCTATCGCCGCTTCGCGCGCGCCATCGCCGGGCAGATGGCGCAGCGCTATGGGCGCAATCCGCACGTGGTCGGCTGGCAACTGGACAACGAGTACGCGCAGGCCTCGTTCGATCCGGAGGCCAAGGCGCAGTTCCATGCCTGGCTGCAGCGCAAGTACGGCAGCATCGAAGCGTTGAACCAACGCTGGGCGACCGCGTACTGGAGCCAGACCTACAACGACTTCGCGCAGATCCCGGTGCATGAGGACGAGCAGAATCCGGCCCTGTTGCTGGAGTGGAAGCGCTTCGTCAGCGACACCTGGACCGACTATTCGCGCAATCAGATCGAGGCGATCCGCCCGCATGCCGACCCGCGCCAGTTCATCACCACCAACACCATGGGGTGGTTCGCCGGCTTCGATGCCTACAAGCTGCATGAGGTGCTCGACATCGCCGCGTGGGACGACTATGTCGCCGGGGAGCGGTACGACTGGGTGGACAATGCGGCGCGCCACGATCTCACCCGCGGCTACAAGCACCGCAACTACTGGGTGATGGAAACCCAGCCGGGCTTCGTCAACTGGCGCGCGACCAACGTGGCGCTGCGCAAGGGCCAAGTGCGGGCGATGGCCTGGCAGGCGGTGGCGCACGGTGCCGACGCGGTCGCGTACTGGCAGTGGCGCGCGGCGCCGAACGGGCAGGAGGAATACCACGGCACCCTGGTCGGCGCCGATGGCGAGCCGGTGCCGGTGTATGCGGAGATCCAGCAGGTCGGCGCGGAGTTCGCCAAGGCCGGCGGGGCGCTGGCGGGCACCACGCCGCATGCCGACGTCGCGCTGATCAACGATTTCGACAGCCGCTGGGCGCTGGGGTTCCAGAAGCATTCGGCCGATTTCGATGCGGTCGTGCAGATGAAGTCGTTCTACCGCCCGCTGCGGCAGCAGGCGCAGGTGGTCGACGTGGTCTCGGCGATGGCGCCGCTGGATGGCTACAAGCTGGTGGTGGCGCCGTCGCTCAACGTGCTCAGCGATGCGCAGGCGCAGCGCTTGAAGGCCTACGTCGAACGCGGCGGGCATCTGGTGCTGGGCCCGCGCAGCGCGATGAAGAACGCCGACAACGGCCTGCAGCCGCAGCGTCAGCCCGGCCCGTTGGGCGAGTTGCTGGGCGGGCGCGTGGAGCAGTTCTATGCGCTGGACAAGCCGATTCCGGTCGCCGGTGCGGCCGGCGAGGGCAGTGCCAAGATCTGGGCTGAGCAGCTAAAGGCACGTTCGCCGCAGACCGAGGTGCCGCTGCGCTATGGCCAAGCCAACGGCTGGCTGGACGGCGAGGCGGCGGTGCTGACCCGGCGTGTCGGCAAGGGCCGCATCAGCTACGTCGGCGCCTGGCTCGACGACGCCACCCTCGACCGCCTCACCGGCGACTGGCTGCGCGATGCGCAGGTGCGCGCGCCGCTGGCGGATGTGCCCGCGGACGTGGAAGTGGGTGTGCGCAGCGATGGCCGCCGCCGCGTCGTGGTGCTGATCAACCATGGCAGCGAAGCGCAGCAGGTGCGTCTGCCGGTGCCGATGCGCTCGCTGCTGAGCACGGGCGCGGCCAGCGACGTGGTGCAGCTGGCGCCGGAGGACGTGGCGGTGCTGGACGATCGCCGATGAGCGCGGTTGCGATGCGCGGCTGACGCCGTGCGGCCGATCCGTGCGTGCAGCACGTGTGGATCGGCGCAGGAACGGCCATGGCGGATGCCCCGCGCTGCGCGCGCATTGCGCGCAACGCGTCTCGCCGCGAAACTTGGCGCAGTAACGCCGGCTTCCTGCCGGCCGGGAGGGAGCCCGTGCGCGCGATCGATGCCGAGCACTATCTGATGGATGTGACGTTGAAGCAGGACCGCGTGGCGTCGATGCAGGCCTGGCCGTATTCGCTGCCGGCGGTGCGCAACCTGGGCGTGCTGCGCTTCCATCCGAAAGTGACCTTCATCGTCGGCGAGAACGGCAGCGGCAAGTCGACCCTGTTGGAAGCCATCGCGGTGGCCTGGGGCTTCAATGCCGAGGGCGGGACCAGGAATTTCAACTTCAGCACGCTGGCATCGCACTCCGACCTGCACCAGGCCTTGCGCCTGGGTCGCAGCGGCCGCCGTGCACGCGACGGATTCTTCCTGCGTGCGGAGAGTTTCTACAACGTCGCCAGCGAGATCGAGCGCCTGGATGGGGCGCCGTCGTTCGGCGCTCCCGTCATCGACAGTTACGGCGGCGTGTCGCTGCACGCGCAGTCGCATGGCGAGTCCTTCTTCGCGCTGATGCTGCATCGCTTCGGCGGCAACGGCTTCTACGTACTCGACGAGCCGGAGGCGGCGCTGTCGCCATCGCGGCAGATGGCGATGCTGACGCGTCTGCATCAGTTGGTGCAGCAGCGCTCGCAGTTCGTCATTGCGACCCATTCGCCGATCCTGATGGCGTACCCGCATGCCGACATCCTGCAGATCGGCGAGGATGGACTGCAGCGCGTCGAGTATCGCGACACCGAGCACTACCGGCTGACGCGCGCGTTCCTGGAGCAGCCGCAGCGCATGCTGGATACGTTGCTCGACGACGATTGAAGGCGCGGCGGTGCGTCACGGTCAAGTGCCGGCACCAGTGCCGACTCTGTAGAATGGCATCGCCAGCGGGCGTCGCCGCCGCCATCGCGTCGCGGCGTCTTCCTTTCCCACTGGAGTTGCGCGTGCCTTCCCATCCGATTTCGCCTGTCGGCCGTCTGTTCGCCGCCGCGGCCTTCTTCGAAGGCCTGACCTGGGCCGGGCTGCTGCTCGGCATGTTGCTCAAGTACGGCACCCAGACCACCGAACTGGGCGTATGGCTGTTCGGCCGCCTGCACGGGGTGGCGTTCCTGGTCTATCTGGTCGCCAGCGTGATCGCCGCGGTTCGGCTGCGCTGGCCGTGGTGGGCGTGGCTGTTGAGCCTGCTGGCGGCGTTGCCGCCGCTGGTCACGGTGCCGCTGGAAATGTGGTTCCGCCGCATCGGGCTGCTCGGCTTGCCGCGGCATCGCGCGGGGCGCTAGGCGCGGAAGGCCGGGCGCACGCTGCGCAACCTTGCATTCGGCGCACTGCTTCCTGTTCCACGGCGCCAGACAAAAAAAGCGGCCCGGAGGCCGCTTTTCCTGCTGCATCGGCGCTATCGCTCAGCCTTGGGTCACCAGCTTGATGTGGTGCTTCTTGGCGTAGGCATTCTGCGCGGCGTCCAGCGCGGTGGCGTCCTTGTCGAGGGTCTCCGATTCAGTGTTCAGCCGCTCCAGCAGCGGCTGCACCTGCGCTTCGGTGTAGCCGTCCGGCAGTGCGGCGATCTCCTGCAGCGTCGCCAGCACCGTGTCGGCGCCCTTCTGGTAGGCCTTCAGCTTGGCGTCCATGTCCTGCGCGTCTTCGGGAATGCCGAAGCCTTCGTAGGCCTTGCCGCTGCTGGCGATCTGCTTGCGCGGATTGTTCAGCGCGTTGCGGTGGGGCTGCATCGACTTCAGCGCGCTCGCATCGGCCAGCAGCTGCTCGCCGCGCTCGCCGCCGAGCCACGGCTCGGTCACCGTGCCAATGCCATTCCAGGTCGAGACGTTGTACATCAGGTAGTCGTCCGGCGACATGTTCTTGTTGCCGGTGGTGGGGTCGCAGGCGGACAGCACGGTCGCGCACAGGGCGAGCAGGACGAGGGTGACGAGATTCTTCAAGAGGATTTCCTTGGGACGAACGAGGTACGGGCCGGGCGACCGGCACGGTAACGACGGGACAAGGAAGTCACGCATGCGGCATGCCGGGGCGAGACCGGCGCGATCATCCTTGATGGGTGCAATGGCGGCAGTCCGGACGGTGCGCGGCCTGCCTTGGCGATGCGCGGCGATTATACCGGCAACGCCACGCGGGTAGGTCCGTTGCGCACGACGGACCTGTCTGCGGCGGCTATCATGCCCCCCCGCGCAGGCACGTCGAAGCCTGCGGCGCCACTGTCGTGCACCGTTCGCGGACGGGCGCGATGCGTCCTGCGTCGCGATCCTCGCCGCAGTCGCGCCAGCGCGTACAGGCGTGTCAGGCATGCGGGGATGCAAGGGACGATAGGCGATCACCGCGACGGAGCGAGACGATGGGCAAGCACACACGACGGCGACCTATTCACGCGGCACCCACCGGACCGTGGCGGCGGCTGGGCGACCGCCTGCGCCGGCCGGCCCTGTTGCTGGCCGCGGCGCTGCTGGTGACCACCGCGTTGTTGAAGCTGTTCCTGCTGGTGCAGGCCGTGTCGCGCGGCGTGCTGGTCACCAGCGGAGCGCGCGGCGGTCCGTCCCGGGTGTATCGGCTGGATGCCGACGCGGGGCAATACTGGTTCTGGATCGCCTGGGACGGGGTATTCACTGTCGCGTTGCTGCTGCTGGCCGGCGTCTTCGTGTGGACGCTGCTGCCGCCGCACAAGCGGCGGTAGCGCCCGGCCAGCGCGCCGACGTCACTTGCCCATGCAGCGGCGCCAGCGTTCGGCGACGCGCTGTGCGAACCAGGCGGTGGTGAGGGTACGGGTGATCTTCGGGCTCTCCAGGGTGATGCCGGGCAGCACCGCGCGCGGCAGCGGCTTGCCTGCGCTGCGCTCGGCCAACGCGAAGACCTTGCGATAGAGTTCGGTGTCGCCGAAGTCGGCAGCGTTGCCGCGCTCCAGTGCACGGCGGATTTCCTGGTCGCGCAGCGCCAGCCGTTCGCCAAGGCTGCGCGCGGCGCGCTCGGTGGCGCCGGGCTGGTCGATGCCCGCGCCGGGAATCAACAGATCGCCGTCCAACGCCAGGGTCGTGCCGCTGACCTTGGACAGCGCGGCCTGGAACGCCGCATTGCGGCTGGCGTACCAGCCGGCGTTGAAGTCGGCGAAGCGATACAGCAGGGCGTCGTAGTCGCTCGGGTAGCCGAGCAGGTGCCGCGTGCCGAACCAGACCCCGCCGCGGCGGCTGAACACCTCGTGGCGCACCGTGTCCTGCACCGGATACGGATACCCGTCGGTATGCGCCTCGGCGAAGGCAATGCTGACCTGCATCGGGCCACCGGTGCGCACCGGGTTCAGATCGCCGAACAGGCGCTGGCCCAGCGGCACGCTGCCGGCGACGTCCTCGAAGATGGCGCTGAGTTCCTGCTCGGTGCGCGCCGCGGCGATGCGCTCGCCATAGCTGCGGCCATTGGGCGACTTCAGCGCCAGCGCCGCATCGAGCATGAACCCGGGCACGTGCAGCGCCGCCGCGCGCCGGTCCAGTTCCGCGCGCGACAGTTTGCCGAGCCCGGGCACCGGCGGGTTGGCCCGATAGGTGGACTCCTGCTCGATCACCGCCAGCACCGCGCAGATGTTGTCGGCGCTGGTGGCCATCTCCTGCGAGGACAGCGCGACATAGACGTCGTTGGCCCAGCCGCTGCGGTCGGGAATCGTCGCCGGAATGCGCCGTGCGATGTCGGCCTTGACCTCGGCCGGGGTGCGCTCAGGCGCGCGCGGCGCCTGCGTGGCGCATGCGCTCAGCAGCGCGGTGGCGCACAGGACGAGCAGGCGGGCGAGCGTTGAGAAGGGCGGGTGCTGCATGGATCCGGTGGCAGGCGCGACACCGTTGTCGCACGCGCCATCCTACAGGCGCGTCGGGCTGCGATGCGCCATGCACGAGCCGGGCCTAGCGCGGCGCTTCGTCCTCGTCGGGCGCCCGGACATGCGCCGCGAATCCGCTCCGGCCCGGGGCGACCTCCGGCCGCAGCGTCAGTTCCGGAATGGCGTAGTCGCCGCCGTTCTGCGTGCGGAACGCGATCGGCGGCGTGCTCCACAGTGTGTCCAGGCGCTGGCCGAGCGCATCGCGGGTCTGTGCGAACCGGTCCGCATCCATGCGGCCGGTGCGGTGGACCACGAACGGCGGCAGCACGTCGAAGCCGGGGTAGTGCAGGATGCCGTGCTGGATCGGGAACAGCAGCTCGTCGATCGGGCCGTTGATGCCGCGCGGCGCGTAGTGCGACTCCCAGCCGCCGGTGCTGACGATCAGCATCGCGCGCTTGCCTGCCAGCGTGCCTTCGCCATAGCGGGCGCCCCAGCGCGCATCGGAATGTTCGCCGACGCCGTAGGCGAACCCATACGCATACACGCGGTCCACCCAGCCTTTCAGGATCGCCGGCAGCGAGAACCACCACAGCGGGAACTGCAGCAGCACGGCGTCCGCCCAGCGCAGCTTGTCCTGCTCGGTGGCGATGTCCGCGCTCTGGCGGCCGTCGGCGAAGGCGCGCTTGGAAGCGAGCGACGGATCGAAGCGATCGCCGTGCGCGTGGTTCAGGCTGTCCTGCGCGTCGAGCGTGGGCTTCCATCGCATCGCGTACAGGTCCGACACCTGCACGTGGTGCCCGGCGGCCTGCAGGCGCTGCACGGCGAAGTCCTTGAGCGCGCCGTTGAGCGACCTCGGTTCGGGGTGGGCGTAGACCAGCAACACGTTCATGGGCGGGCTCGGTGACGGGACGCAGGCAAGGTAGGCCGCGGCTCGCTATAGTAGAAATGAATTAATGAAATTCCAGCTATTGCCATGATTAATTTCGGACGCCTGGACCTGAACCTGCTGCTGACCCTGGACGCGCTGCTCGCCGAGCACAATGTGACCCGTGCGGCCGCGCGCCTGCACCTGTCGCAGCCTTCGGTCAGCGTGCACCTGGCCAAGCTGCGCGAGGCGCTGGACGATCCGCTGCTGCTGCCCGGGCCGCGCGGCATGCGCCCGACCGCGCGCGCCGACGCCTTGCGCGCGCCGCTGCGGCAGGCGCTGGAGACGCTGCAGCGTGCCGTCGCGCCGGCCCCGCCGTTCGATCCTGCGCAGGCCGGCAACACGTGGCGCGTGGCGGCGACCGACTACGGCGAATCGACCATCGTGCTGCCGGCGCTGGCGGCATTGCGCCGCGCGGCGCCGGGCACGCGCTTGGCGGTGTTGGAGATGTCGCCGTTACAGATCGCGCGCCAGGCCGAGCAGGGCGAGATCGATCTGGCCCTGCATACGCGCGAGGATGCGCCGCCGAACCTGCGCCAACGCACCCTGTTCGCCGAGCGCTACGTGCTGGCCGGCCGTGCCGGGCATCCGCGCCTGCAGCGGCGGCCGACGCTGGCGCAGTTCTGCAAGCTCGAACACGTGATCGTGTCGCCGGACGGCGGCGGTTTCAGCGGCGTCACCGACGCGGCGCTGCACGAACGCGGGTTGCAGCGCCGGGTGGTGCTGTCGGTGCCGCACTTCCTGTTCGTCATCGACGCGCTGCTGCGCAGCGATCTGGTGGCGATGCTGCCGGAGCGGCTGTTGCGCGATCAGCCCGGTCTGAAGGTCTGCGCGCCGCCGGTGGAGGTGGCCGGTTACGAGATGGCCATGCTGTGGCACGAGCGTGTGCACCGCGATCCGGCGCATCGCTGGCTGCGCGAGCATATCGCCGCTTCGGTTTGAATGGCGCACGCTTGGCTTCGGGTGTGCTGCACGCTATCGGAGTGGTTCGGATGGCGTCGGGTTGGCCGCTCGCGGCGGGCTGCCTGTCGCGGCTGAAGCCGCTCCTACAAAGGGCGTGCGGCACGGGTCGAACTGGCTAGCGGCGCGTCGCCAATACGCCGTCCAACGCGAGCTCTGCGCGGAAGCCGGCCTTGTCCAGGCGCTTGGCCACCTCGCGCGGTACGTCGCGGCCGCTGGTCAGCTTGTTCGGGCTGCCGGTGTAGTGGAACAGCCGCCCGCCACGGCGCAGCACCCGCGCCAGCTGGTCGTAGAACACCTGCGAATACAGTTCGCCGGCGATGCCGAAGCGCGGCGGGTCGTGCAGCAGCGCATCCATCGACTCGCTGGCGATCGCGCCGATGGCCTCGGCCACATCGGCGTGCGCGAGCTGCAGGCGGCCGTCGCTGGCCGCCGGATCCGGCGACCATGGATTGAGCGTGCGCAGCCACAGCACGTCGGCGTTCTTCTCGAACGAGTGCAGCTGCGTCACGCCGGCCTCCAGCGCGCAGGCGGCGAAATAGCCGAGCCCGCCGCACGTATCCAGCACTCGCTTGCCGCGCGGTTCGATCAGCGCGACCTTGCGCCGCGCGTCCTCGAACGGCGACAGCTGTGCGCTGGGCAGCATCTTGATGCCGTCGATCTCGAAGGTCGGCGCGCCCCATTCGGTCGGCACCAGCTTGATCAGCGCGCCGCCGAAGCGCGACACCGGCGCGAAGTCCTCGCCGTCCCAGTAATAGATCGTGCGGTCCTTGAGTTTCGGCGGATACGGGTAGGTCTGCCCGCCCCACTGCCAGCCGTCCGCGGCGAGCAGCGCCTGACCCTCGCTGCGCTGCAGATCCAGCGACCCGGACCAGCGGGCGGCGCCGCCATCGCGTGCGGCAAGCAGCGCTGCGGCGAGCGGGCGGGTCAGCAGGGGGCCGGAGTAGGGATTCACAGGGTTGGCACGTTGCGTCATCGAACGCCAGATCCAGCGGTCGTGACGGAGGAGGGGATGGGGCTGGCATCGTAACCGACGCGCTGCGGCACGGATATCGCCGCTGTGGAGGATCTGCGGCCTGGGGCAGCGTAGTTGTCGCTTCGCGCAAGGTCGCCGCCACGCAGTTGAAGATTCATTGGCTAAACGCCGCAAGGCTCTCGGGCAACGGTGGCCTGAAGCGCCAAGGCCCCGCGGAAGCAGGGCCTTGGCGTGCAGACAGCGACGTTTGGTACTCAGACCGCCATTCCGCCCCGTGCCTGCGCAGGCTCCTGCTGGAGCGTGTGCTGTTGCTGCAGTTCCTGCCCGCGCTGCTGGCTGTGCAGATCGATTTGACGCGTGCTCTCCTGCAGCGACGGCGCCTGCTCGAGATCGACGCGCGCGCGGAAACCCGGCGTGGTGCCAGCGACGAAGGCGACGTTGTCGCGTACCGTCACTTCCTGGATCTGCTGCGGGCCGTTGACGCCCTCGGCCTTCGCGGACTGCAGGGTATACGCGACCTGGGCGTCGGTGGCGTCAGGCATGCGTTCGCGTAGATGCTCGAAGTAGGGGTTCTCGGGATGCGTCGCTTCCGAGACCAGCGGCGTTTGCTTGGCCTCGGCCAGCGCCTCTCGCGTGTTGCGTCCGACGACCGCGTCGTCGTCCAACCCGTGCGCGCGCTGGAAATCCTGCAGGGCGTGGCGGGTATTGCGGCCGAAATCGCCGTCCGGGTTCAGCGGCTTGCCGTCGGCGCCGCGGTAACCCAGTTCGGACAGTTGTTCCTGCAGTGCGCGCGTCTGGTTGCTGCGTTCGTCTCCGCCCATGCGCGCCAATTGGTCCAGCGTGACCTTGCCGCTCTGGATGTCGGCGACCAGTTCCGGAGTGATGGTCTGCGCCCATTGGTCCGCGGCTCGCACGCGCTCGTCGGCGCCATTGTCGCCGCCGTTGATGATGCGTCCGGCGGCACGTGCATCGTCGCGCAGGTTCTGCGGCACGCGGTCTTCCCAGTAGGCCACCGCGAGGTTGGCGGCGGTCTGCGGCTCGGCGGCCAGGTCGGGATTGTTGGCGAGGTCGACACCGAAGCGTTCGCCATAGCGCTCGTAGTTGTCGCGGCCGGTGTACTGCAGGTAGCCGCGGCCATGGAAACGCCAGCCGTCGCCTGGCTCGGTGTTGCCGATATCGGGGCGGTTCTCGTACATCACGGTGGCGATGCGCTGCGGATCGCGACTGGCGACGGCCTCTTCGACCTGTTGGCGAGTGAAGCGGTCGTCGGCAGAGGACACCGCGCCGATCAGGCTGTCGGCCGAGGTGTAGCCCATGTTCTCGTGCATGCGGCGGAAGTGGCCGGTCTCGACGGCCGCGTTCCCCATCAGGTTGGCCAGTTCCGCGGGCGAGGTGATGCCGGAATCGACCGCGGTCTTCAACAGCAGTGCCGAACTCTCGTTGAAACGGGGCATGTTCTACTCCTTGAGATGGGCTATTGGATAACGGCCCGGTGCTTGTCCATTGCCTTTTGCAGTTGTTCCGGATCGATCTGCGCGATAGGGGTCCAGGGAAGGTCCGCGGGATAGCGCACCGTTCCGCGAAGCACGTCCATCGTGCCGGTCTTGGGGTTCTCGGTCGGTGCGGCGCTGCTCGCTTCGGCGAGATACCACGCTTGTTTGGTGGTGTCGTACTTCAGGGTGTAGGTGACGTTGCTGCGCGCCTGCTGGTTGATGTAGACGATTTCCTGGGGTTTGAGGGTCAGGTTGTCGTCCAGGCGCGTCGCGTTCCGCGCTACGTCGTTGTAGAGGCAGTCGACGGCCTGCGGACTGCGATCGGACACGGTCCATGCCTTGCCCGTCTGTTGCAGCACCAGGAGTTCGCAGGTATTGCCCGAGGCGGCGGCGGTGGCATGACGGACGATGGCCACGGCATCGTCCTGGCCGTCGCCGGTCAGGTCGTGGTTCTTGAAGGCGAGGATGTGGTCGTCCGGCTTGAGCAGCGGGCGCAGCGACGCCTCGCCGAAGTCGGCTTCCGTGGCAATGGGAGGCGGAGCGCTCGCGACGGCTGGGCTGGCAGCGTTAGCGTTGGCGGGCGGCGCCGCTTCCGCAGATTCGGTGGCGGCAGGCTTGCAGGCCGCCAGGCTCGCGGCGATCAGCAGAGGTAGACACTTGTGTAGTGAGGTCATTGAACGGCTCTCCGGATCTGCAGGCGCGATTGCGCACATGGCGAACGGGCTGGAGGAGCGGAAACCGTCATGTCCAAGGAGGTGGCACCTCTCCCTGTGCTTCATGCGGCATCCCGTTCCATGGACGCGGCCGCGAGCGTAGGCCCGTGGCGATGGCCGCGTTATAGCAAGGGAATGCTTAAAAAATCGTTTCGGCTCAAAAAGCGGCCCGCGCCGAATCGATGCATGGCCGCGAGGCAGCGCCTCCGCCGGACGCAGGGTCGGGATCGGACGGGCTATGGCAAGCGGTTTGCATCGAACGCATATCGGCGGCGAGTCCCATATCCATCGCCATGTCGCCTCGCAAATGGGTACCCCACCGGCATAATGCGGATCTCTCTCGCGTCCATGTCGATACGGACGCTCTCCGATCGCAAGAGGCTTATGATGCTCAAAGGTGTGCTGCTCGGTTTCGCCTGCTACGCCGCCTATTCGATCAGCGATGCGTTCGTGAAGGGCCTGGAGGGCGCGCTGCCGGCCTACGAAGTGGTGTTCTTCGGCGCGCTGCTGATGCTCACCGCGCTGCCGTTCCTGAAGAAGCGTGGCGACCGCTGGCGCGAGGTGGTGGTGGCGCAGCGTCCCAGCATCTGGTTGCTGCGCGCGTTCACCGGTGCGATCGGCAATCTTTCCGCGGTCACCGCGTTCACCCTGTTGCCGATGGCCGAGGCGTTCGCGCTGATCTTCCTGATGCCGATCTTCGTCACCTTGCTGTCGGTGCTGCTGCTCAAGGAAGAGGTGCGCTGGCGGCGCTGGCTGGCGGTGATCGTCGGCTTTATCGGGGTGCTGATCGTGCTGCGGCCGGGCTTCCGGCACCTGGGCGAGGGCCACGTCGCGGCCATCGTTTGCGGGTTGGTCGGCGCGGTGTCGGTGATCAGCCTGCGCATGGCCGGGCCTGGGGAGAAACGCCTCACCCTGTACGGTGCCGGCGTGCTCGGCCCGTTGCTGATGGGGGCGCTGCTGATGCTGCCGACCTTCGTGTGGCCGACGCCGCAGCAGTGGCTGCTGCTGGCCGGCTACGGCCTGCCCGCCGGCTTGGCCGCGATCTTGCTGATGTACGCCTCGCGCGCCGCACCGGTCAGCGCGGTGGCGCCGACCCAGTACAGCCAGATGCTGTGGGCGATCGGTTTCGGCTACTGGCTGTTCCACGACCATCTGGACTGGCCGATGCTGGTGGGCATCGCGCTGATCCTGGGCGCCGGGCTGTTCACTCTGGTGCGCGAGGAGAAGGTCACGCAGTGGTGGCGGCGCACCAAGATCGTGTGACGCGGCGGCGCGCTGGCGCCGGGCTATGCGGTCAAGCGCCGCGGCGCGGCCCGCGGCTGACGCCGGCGCGTGGCGGGCGTGCTGCCGCCGCAGCTGAATCGTCCGGGCTCGGGCGCGTTGACGCTTCACCCGCGGCGGAGGATGCTCGCGCCCTCTCCGCCACGAAGCCGATCCCGATGATCACGATCCACCGCATCGCCGGAACGTCCGCGCAGCCGTTCTGCTGGGTGGACCTGTGCCAGCCCAGCGGCGAGGAGCTGGCCGAGGCCGACCGGAGCGTGGGCTTCGCCTTGCCCACGCGTGCGGCGATCGGCGAGATCGAGTTCAGCAGCCGGGTGCGCATCCAGGGCGATGTGCTGTTCCTCAACGTGCCGCGGTTCCAGGACGAGGACGGCCCGACCGCGCCGCTGGGCTTCGCGCTGTCGCCGCGGGTGCTGGTGACCCAGCGCGAGCAGCGCATGGGCTCGCTGGAAGCGGTGGCCGCGAAACTGGAGCAGAGTCCGTGCCGGACCAGCGACGATCTGCTGCTGCGCCTGCTCGACCAAGTGGTCGGGCAACTGGCGGACCGGCTGGAAGCGCTGGAGGCGGAGATCACCGAGACCACCCGCGTGGCCTTCGACCAACCGCACACCTCGCGCGACCTGGAGCGGATGCTGCACGCGGTCGGCGGCATGGGGCGGCGGCTGGGCGGCATGCACAACGCCGGCCAGGGCCTGTTGCGCCTGGCCACCTACCTGGACGGCGCCGCGCCGGACTGGTTCGGCGCCGATGCGGCCAAGCGCATCGGCCTGTTGCACAAGGACCTGGTCACCCTGAGCGAGTTCGAGCAGCACCTGGACGACCGCGTCGAGTTCCTGCTCGACAGCGTGCTGGGCATGATCAACATGGACCAGAACAACGTGATGAAGGTGATGGCGGTGGCGTCGGTGGTGGGTATCCCGCCGACGGTGCTGGTCGGCATCTGGGGCATGAACTTCGCCTACATGCCCGAACTCAAGTGGCACGACGCCTATTTCTGGGCGCTGGGCGTGATCGCGCTGAGCGTGGTGCTGCCGCTGGCGTGGTTCCGGCGTCGCGGCTGGGTGTGATGGCGTCGCACGATGGCGGCCGCCTCGATGGGCGGCACCGCCGGCGCCTGCGCTAGGCCGCGAGGCTGTCGGCCTCGGCTTCGGCTTCGCTGTCGCCGGGCTCCTCGCCGCTGACGTGCTGCACCGGCGCGATGTCCCAGGACACCGTATCCGGATCGATCAGCGCGTGGATCGCGGCGCCGCGCAGCTCGCGCATCAGCCGCCGCGCCGAGGCGGTGCCGTGCGCCACGCTGTCCCACAGCAGCATGTCGACCACGGTGCCGTCGCGGCGCCGCGCGATGCGCCGCGAGCGGAAACCGGGCTGGCGCTGCAGCCAGGCGTCGACCTCGGCGTTGGCGCGCAGGAAGGTGCGCCAGGTGCAGTCCTGCAGGCGGAAGGTGGTGATTTCCAGGGCTTCGGTATGCGCTTGCATCGGTTCAGCCCTGCGTTTTGCGCGGCGCGGCGCGGTGGTGGGAGGGGCAACGGCGCGCCGTCGCGGCGGCGCTCGGCGCGTTGGGGGAAGGGGAGGGGAGCAGGATGGGCATGGGAGCACTCCGGTAGACGCGGCGGGGGATCCAGCCTGCACAGGATGCGAGCGCGGCGCCGCGGCGCGTTATCGCGATCCCGCGGAATTCTTGTCCGATCCTGCAAACCGTGCCGACGCGGCGTCCGCGCCGCCGCAGCATCAGGCAAGCTGTACATCCCTGGATCGACCGCCACTGCGCCTTACGCCGATGACTGCGCTTGCCGACCGCTACCAAGAAATGGCCACCCTGGTTGCCCGATTGACCACCGCCGACGGCGAGGGCGACACCGCCATCGACGGCTTCTTCTGTTCGCACCGCACCGCGCCATCGCCCAAGACGCATGCCGCGCAGTGGCCGTGCTTCGCCCTGGTGGTACAGGGCGAGAAGTGCCTGAGCCTGGGCACCGAGGAATACCGCTACGGCGTCGGCAATTACCTGCTGGTGGCGCTGGACCTGCCGGTGGTGTCGCGGATCACCCAGGCCAGCCCGGAGCGGCCGCTGCTGGGCGTGGCCATGGCGATCCGCCCGGACCGGCTGCGCGACCTGCTCGAGCGCATCCCGCTGCCGGCGCAGGCCAGTGCCGTGTGCGTGCGCGGGGTGTCGGTCAACACCGCCGACCCGGCGCTGCTGGATGCCGCGCTGCGCATGCTCAGGCTGCTCGAGCGGCCCGAGGACATCGCCGCGATGGCGCCGCTGATCGAGCAGGAGATCCTGTATCGCCTGCTGACCGGCCCGTGCGGGCCGAACCTGCTGCGCATCGCGCAGGAGGACAGTCCCAGCAACCGCATCGCCAAGGCGATCGCGTGGCTGCGCCAGCACTATGCCGAGCCGGTGCGGATCGAGGACCTGGCGCGCCATGTCAACATGAGCGCCTCGTCGCTGCATCACCATTTCAACGCGGTGACCGCGATGACCCCGCTGCAATACCAGAAGCAGTTGCGCCTGCGCGAGGCGCGGCGACTGATGGTGGTGGAGCGGATGGACGTGGGCTCGGCCGGCTATCGCGTCGGCTACCAGAGCCCCTCGCAGTTCAGCCGCGAATACAGCCGCCTGTACGGCCGTTCGCCGCGCAACGACCTGGCCGAGCAGCTCGGCCTGGCGGGTTGATCGCGCTCCCGATCCGCACTGGCGCCGCCTGTTGCGGACGCATGCGCTGAAGCCGCTGCGATGCACCACGCCGCAGGCGCTTCCCTGCGCCGCGCGCTTTGTCTAAGGTGCCTGACCATTCGTCGCGCGGGCAGGGCATGAGAAAGACCGGGGTGTGGCTGCTGTCGCTGGCGCTGCTGTCGCTCGCGGTGTTCGCGTGGTGGCCGAACCTGCGCCCGCACAGCGCGGCGCGCGCCTCCAACGCACCGGCGCCGACGCCGCTGGGCTGGCTGGCGCAGTTGCAGTGGGTGGCCGGCGACGGCGTGCGCGGCCTGGCCGACGGCGCCGCGGCGCGCGCACGCTTCGCCGATCCCTACGGCATCGTGGTCGATGCGCACGGGGTGCTGTACGTGGCCGATGCCGGCGACAACAACCGCATTCGCCGCATCGGCCGCGACGGCACGGTCGCCACTGTCGCCGGCGGCGCCGAAGGTTTCGTCGACGGCATCGCCGGCGCGGCGCGGTTCGATACGCCCTCGGGCATCGCCGTGGATGCGGCGGGCACGCTGTACATCGCCGATACCGGCAACCACGCGATCCGCAAGCTCACCGCGCAGGGCGTGGTGACGACATTGGCCGGCGACGGCACCGCCGGCTTCCGCGACGGTCCGGCGGCGCAGGCGCGCTTCAACGGCCCGATGGGCGTGGCGGTGGATGCGCAGGGACGCGTCTACGTCGCCGACACCTACAACGACCGCATCCGTGTGATCGAACGCGACGGCCAGGTGCGCACGCTCGCCGGCGGCGAGCGCCCCGGCTATGCCGATGGCCTGGGCGCCGCTGCGCGCTTCGATACGCCGACCGACCTGAAGGTGGATCGTGCCGGCGTGCTGTGGATCGCCGATCTGCGCAATAACGCGATCCGCCAGCTGCTGCCGGACGGACGGGTGGTCACCCTGGCCGGCGCCAGCGACGCGTCGCCGCTGGCGCGGCCGCTGAGCCTGGGGCTCACCTTCGATGGCCACGGCTACGTCGGCAGCGACGATGGCCGGGTGTTGCAGGTCACTTCGACCGGGCACGTGCTGGTGTTGTCCGGCGAACGCAGCGAGACCAGTCTTGCGCGTCCGGCCGGCGTCACCGTCGCCGCGGACGGCGTGGTCTACGTCACCGATGCCGGCAGTGCGCGCGTGCACCGGTTGTCGCCGACCACACCGCAGGCCGCCGCCGCCGCCGCGCCAGCGGTGATCGGGCCGGCCGCCACGCAGCCGCTGCCGCTCACCCACGGCCGCTGGCCGCTGCGCCCGCAGGACGGCTGGCACGAGCTGGTCGGCACGCTCGGCGAAGTGCGCGGCAACTATCAGGGCGAGAGCCGCGACCATCTGCACGCCGGCCTGGATATCCGCGGCGACGTCGGGCAGACGGTCTACGCCATCGCCGACGGCAAGGTCGCCAGCGCCAGCGCGACCTGGGCGCTGGGCAAGCTGGGCGAAGGCATGGCGCTGGACCAGCTCGGCTACATCCACATGCGCGTGGGCCGCACCGCGCAGGGCACGGTGCTGGACCCGCAGCGCTTCCATCTGCTCGTCGACGACAGCGGCGCACCGGAGCGGGTGCGGGTGCTGCGCGGCACCCGCTTCGCCGCTGGCGAGGCGCTGGGCACGATCAACGCGATGGCGCACGTGCACTTGAGCGTCGGCGCCAGCGGCTTCGAACGCAACGCGGTGCTGCTGGGCTTCCGCGACTACGCCGACCACTACCCGCCGCAGATCCAGCGCATCGAGCTGCGCGATGCCGCGGGCCAAGCGCTGCCGGCGACGCGCGGGCGCGTGCGGGTGGCGCGCGGCAACGGCGGCGTGCAGATCGTGGTGGAGGCCTGGGACCAGGTCGACCGCAACCTGCCGCGTCGGCGCCTGGGGCTGTATGCGCTCGGCTACGAAGTGCTCGATGCGCAGGGCCGGCAGCTGCCCGGCGCCACGCCGGCGCGGCCGAGCATCGAGTTCGATCGGATGCCCGCCGATCCGGATGCGGTGAAGCTGGCGTACGCCGCCGACAGCGGCATCACCGTGCACGGCAGCGCGCGGACCCGCTTCCGTTACGTGGTGACCAACACCGTGCGCGATGGCCGCATCGCCGAAGGCCTGTGGCAGCCGGGCGCGCTGCCCGCCGGCGACTACCTGATCCGCATCGCCGCGCGCGACTACAGCGGCAACCAGGCCACGGCTAACCGCGATCTGCCGGTGACGCTGGAGTAGGCGGGCGACAGCGCATCGGAATGCTCAGGCGCAGCGTGCCGGCTGGAGAGACGGCTGTGGAGTCGCTTCTCTTGTCCATCTGCAGAGATGAAATCCCTTGTGGGAGCGACTTCAGTCGCGACGGGGGGTGTATCGGGAAAACCCGTCGCGACTGAAGTCGCTCCCACAACGCTGCGTTGGCGCCGAACGCCCGGTGGAAAGCGCTCGGGCGCAATCATCGGCGGGCTTCAGTCGCGACGGCGCTGGAGCCGCTTTCTTGTCTGTCCGCAGGCATGGATCCCTTGTAGGAGCGACTTCAGTCGCGACAGGGTGTATCGGGAAGGCCTGTCGCGACTGACGTCGCTCCCACAATGCGGCGTTGGCGTTGGCGTTGGCGTCGAGCGGCCGAGCGGCCGAGCGGAAGGCGCTCGCGCACGGTGATCTCGCGCGCGGGACACCGGTTGCGTCCCCGCGCAATGGCGATCGCTAACGCATGCGCCTACTGCAGCTGCTTGAGCCGTTCGACGATTTCTTCGGCATGGCGGCCGACCAATCCTTCGGAGGTGCCCCAGGCGCTGGTATTGGTCGACTCGACATCGAAGCGCGCCGCGGTCTTGCCGTCCGCGCCGGCGACTTCGATCCGGCTCTTGATCTTGTCGCGCCCGGCCATGATGCCGGCCCAGAAACGCGCCCCGTTGCTGCGCATGTAGTAATGGTCGATGGTGATCGTCATCTTGCGCGCGTCCGCCTTGCCTTCGGCACCGCGCAGATGCGCCGCGTCCAGCTTCTCGTCGAGCTGGCGCTGGAACATGCCCAGGCTTTCGGCGTCGGTGTCTGCGTTGCCCTTGATCTGATACCAGTAGGTTTCCGGCGCGGCGGCCTTGTAGCTCTGGCGTACCACGCTGTTGGTCGAGCACCCGGCCAGCAGCATGACGCCCGCCAATGCGAGCGCGCTCCATACGTTCTTCATGATGCCCCCTTGTCGATGTCCTTTTCTGCCGGGGCGATCGCCGCCGGCGTCGGCAGCATAGCGCGGCGTCGATGCCGCTGCCGCTGTCTCTGCCCCAACGATTGGTGCCGCGCGGAAGCAGCTGCGGCGATGGGCCGTTCGCGTTGCGAGGCTAGTCCGCATCCCCCAGCCACGGCGCCTGCGCCTTGCGGTACTCGCCGCTGGCCTTGCTCAGGTGCAGCCACTGGTCCACGTAGGCCTTCCAGGCCATGTCGTCGCGCGGCAGCAGGAACGCCTTTTCGCTGTATTGCAGCGGCTGCTGCGGGTTCACCGCGCACAGCCCGGGAACGCGGCGCTGCTGGAAACGCGCTTCCGAGGCATCGGTGATCATCACGTCGGCGCGGCCCTCGGCCAGTTCGCGGAAGATCGCGGTGTTGTCGTCGGACAGGGTCAGCCGCGCCTGCGGCAGCTCGCGGCGGGCGAAGGCCTCGTTGGTGCCGCCGCGCGGCTCGATCAGCCGCACCTCGGCGCGGTTGATCTGGGCGACGTCGCGATAGCGGTCCTGGTCGGCGCAGCGCACCAGCGGGATCTTGCCGTCCACCTCGAGTACGGCGCTGAACCAGGCGTGGCGTTGCCGCGGCAGCGACACCGAGATGCCGCCGACGGCGATGTCGCAGCGGTCGGCGAGCAGGTCCGGCAGCAGCGTCGCCCAGCGCGTGGGTACCCAGCGCACCGGCACTTCCAGGCTGGCCGCGAGCGATTGCGCCAGGGCGATGTCGATGCCTTCGTAGCGACCGTCGGCGCGCAGCAGGCTGTGCGGCAGGTAGTCGCCGGTCGTGCATACGCGCAGCGCGCCGCGTTGCGCGATGGCGTCCAGGTGCGACGTCGCGGCGGCTGCCGGCAGCGCCGCGGCCGCGCTCAGCAGGCAGGCGCCTAGCCATCGGATCATTGCGTTCTCCAACAGGATATCGGGGCGCCGGCGTGCGCTGGCTGTACGCCGGCTGTCGCGACATCGGCGCGCGCCACCTTAGCCGGTTTCCTCGCCGCATGGCGCAGCGTCAAGCGCGGCAGGGGTTTTGCACCTGCAATCCGGCGGCGCATGCCGGGACATGGCCGTTGTGGACGCCGGCCGACACGTTTCGGCACAGGAACTCACGGCACCATAGCGGGGTCCGGAGACAATCCTCCGGTGGACGCATACCCTGCTATGGAATCTCGATCGTCGTGACGTCTGCGCCTGCGGAAGACCGCCTGCTGCGCCTGGGCGCGGCGGCCACCACGTTGCTGATCCTGCTGCTGCTGGGCCGATTGCTGCTGATCGCGCCGTCGCCGCCGCCGGCGCATGCCCACGATGCGCTGCGGCTGGTGTTCGTGCCGCGGCCGGTGCCGGCTGCCGCACCGCCGCCGCAATCGCCGGCCGCCCAGTCCGCGCCGCATGCCGCGGCACGGCGCGCGCCGGCCGCCGCACGCGCGGCGCAAGCGCCGCTGCCGCCACCGACCCGCACCGCGGCCCCCGTGGCCACGCAGGCCGCGCCGATGAGTGCGACGCTGTACACCCGCGACGGCAGCGCACGGCTGCCGGACGGCGTGGCGGTGGATCCGTTCGCCGAGGCGCAGGGCACGCCGCCGGGCACCACCAACCCGCGCGATCTGGCCAAGGCCAAGCGCCTGCTCGAGCGTCCCAATCCGATCGACTACCGGCCCACCCGCTTCGACAAGGACTGGGCCAGCGACGGCACCCTGGGCGACGTGGCGATGCAGGGCATCGGCGATGCGATGAAGAAGATGCTGCCCAAGAGCACCCATCAGCCGGCGGTGGCGCGGCCGCCGCCGGAGGTGCGCTTCAATCCCGGCTTGCACGAGCGCCCGGGCGATCTGGGCAGCGAGGCCACCGGCGACGCCTACAAGGGCGCGCCGATCGCATTCGAGAAGGCGCCCGGGCTGGACGGCGAGGCCAGCCGCCGCATCCGCAAGGCGATCGGCGAGCTGGAGCGGCGCCGCGCGGCCTGCCCGGCGGCGCAGCGCAGCCGCCTGCTGCAATCGGTGCTGGACAACCTGGATGCGCTGCAGCGGGTGGAAAGCGCCATGGCCAAGGGCGCCGACCCGATCCAGGCGCAGCAGACGCTGCCGCGCGCCGCCGACAGCGCCTACGACCTGGCGCGGCGCGCGCTGTGGTATGCGGATCAGAAGCTGGCGGTCTGCGCGCCGTAAGGGGGGGGCACAGGCCGCTCGCCTTTGCAGGAGCGGCTTCAGCCGCGACAGGCAGCCGAAGGTCTCTGTCGCGGCTGAAGCCGCTCCTACAGTGCACACACCATCGTGGCGGGGCGTTCCTCGCTCGTGCCGGCGGCCGGTGCGCAATGGTGCGTGCCCCAGAGGTTGGCGACTTGCGCGCCCAAGTTGTTCGTCCGCTGAGCTGCCCTTGTAGGAGCGGTTCAACCGCAAAGGAAGAAGCCATCCGGTATCCGGCTTCGATGCAGTCGGGACTGAAGTCCCTCCCACAGTGCACCCAGCCGGCTCGCCGCGAGTCCCTGTGGGAGCGGCTTCAGTCGCGACGGACGGAGTCGGGATCCGTGACGGTTTTCGGCAGCCTGTCGGGACTGAAGTCCCTCCCACAGTGCACCCGGCCGGCTCGCCGCAAGTTCCTGTGGGAGCGACTTCAGTCGCGACGAACGGAGGCGGGATCCGCGACGGTTTTCGGCGCGACGAACGGAGCCGGGAACCTCGGCAGCGTCGGTGACCTGTCAGGGACGCTGCCCCACCTAAAGTGCGCGTCAAAGCCTCGGTCGGAAGGAGCCCCATTGCGGTCCTCACCCGCGCCGACGCCGGTTGCGCGATGATGCGCGCCCACCTTTGCCCGTCCTGCAGCCCACCCATGCCCGGTTCCCGAACGCTGCTGATCCTGTTGCTGTCGTGCTGCGTCGCCGCCGGCGCGCAGGCGCGCACGGTGTACCGCTGCGTGCGCGACGGCACGGTCAGCCTGGCAACCGCGCCGGAGCCGGGCTCCAAGTGCACGCCGAAGGAGCTCGACGATGCCGCGATCGCCACGCCCAACCTGTGGGGCAGCATGGGCGTGTTCAGCGGCACCTTGTACGAGCGCGAGCAGGACGGGCGCCTGGTGTATTCCACGCGCAACCTGCCTGGGTCGCGCCCGTACCTGCGCTTCACCGCGGTGACCCCGCCGGGCGAGGCGGCGCATCCGGGCCTGGGCAAGGTCGGCGCGCCGCAGTTGAACATGCACGCCAAGCAGTTCCGTGCCGCGGCGCGCGCCACCGGCGTGGACGATCCGTGGCTGCGCGCGATCGCGCATGCCGAAAGCGGCTTCGACGCCGCCGCGGTCTCACCGAAGGGCGCGCAGGGGGTGATGCAGCTGATGCCGGAGGTGGCCAAGGAATACGGCGTGGCCGATCCGTTCGCCGCCGACCAGTCGATCGCTGGCGGCGCGCGCTACATGCAGTCGCTGCTGCGCCGCTACCAGGGCGACCGCACGCTGGCCGCGGCCGCCTACAACGCCGGCATCGGCACCGTGGCGCGCTACCGCGGCGTGCCGCCGTATGCGGAGACGCGCGAGTACATCGACAAGGTGCTGGCGCTGTACCAGCGCTACCGCGAGGCGATGGGGATCAAGGCGGAGACGCCGGCGCAGTAACGCGCGTTGCGATCGGGCGCTTGCGGGTCGCGTGGTCGCGCGCGTCGCTGCCGACGCGCGCACGATCGAACCTGACATGCGCACACATCCCGCAATGGTGCGTCCGCGCAGCGCACGGCATCGCATGGGGCATGGCGTACCGACCCGGCGGTCATGCACGGCATCCGGCCATTCCATCGGCAAGCCAGGCTGGCCGTGTGCGCCAGGCCGCGGCTCCTGGCCTGCAGCGCCACTTCCTCGTACGGCTGCACCTTACAGGGCTCACGCCGGCGAAACGCAGCTCGATGCCCTCACCGGGGCCGCGGCCAAAGCAGCGTGCCCAGGCCGGCGCCGGCGGCGAGCTCTCAGCTCTTGGCCTGCAGCGCCACTTCCTCGTACGGCTGCACCACCACCCAGCCGTCGCCGGCGAAGCGCAGCTGGATGCTCTCGCCCGAGCCGCGCCCGAACAGCGTGCCCAGGCTGACGTCGGTGATGATCTCCGGGGTCAGCCCACCGGACCAGGCCACGGTCGCGTTGGGGTCGGTGAACACTGGCCCGGTCTGCGCGTTGACCGGCAGCGTCAGCGGTTCGTAGTGCGAGGTGATGGCGACGATGCCGTGGCCGCTCAGGCGCACGTTGAACAGGCCGCCGGAGAGCATGCCGGCGACCTTGCGCATCATGGTGATCTGGCTGTCGATGCCGGCCTCGGTGGCGAGCACATCGTTGCCGTTGACGAAGATCGCCTCGCCGGCCAGGCGCAGCAGGGTGATCTTCTTGCCGGCGTCGGCCAGGTACACGCGGCCTTCGCCCTCGACCTTCATCAGCTGCATGCCTTCGCCGCTGACCGCTTTCTTGAGCAGATTGCCCAGGCCCTGTTCCATCAACCCCTGGCGGGTGAACTTGACCGCGCCCTTGCGCGCCACCATCGCCCCGGCCTTGGCCCAGACCAGGCCGTCCAGGCGTACTTCCAGCAGGTGCGGGTTTTCCAGTTCGAACGCGTCGGCGGACGCGTCCTTCTCGCGCGAGGCGGACAGGAATTCGGCCAGGGTGCGTACGCTCATCTTCGGTCCTTGGTGTGGGCAAGGACCGCAGCATACCCGCCGGCCGGCGCCTCAGGGCGTGGCCGGCTCCGGCTGCCGCTGGCGCTGCGCCGCCGGCGCGGCCGCTGCCGGCGCCGCCGGCGTGGCGTACAGGTCCAGCAGCAGCAGGGTCACGCCGTTGGTCCAGCCGAAGCCGTCCTGCAGCGCGTATTCGCCGCCGCCGCCGCCGCTGGCCTGCGCGTCCACGCCGTACTTCTCCACCAGCTTGTGCTGCTGCGCGAACAGCGCCTGCACGCGGGCCAGGAAACGGCTGCCGATGCGCTGCGCCAGCGCGTCCTGGCCGTAGCGGCGCAGGCCGTTCACCGCGATCCACTGCAGCGGCGCCCAGCCGTTGGGCTCGTCCCACTGCTGGCCGGTGTGCAGCCGGGTGCTGGCCAGGCCGCCGGGACGCAGCAGCTGCGCCTGCACGGTGTCGGCGCTGCGCTTGGCGCGCGCCGGCGAGGCGACGCCGACGAACAGCGGATACAGCGCGGCGGCGGTGACCTGGTCGCGCAGACGGCGCTGCTGCCAGTCGTAGTCGGCGTAGTAGCCGGCATCGCTCCACAGGTGCTTGTCCATCGCGGTCTTGCGCGCGCCGGCCAGGGCCGTGTAGTCGGTGTCGCAGCCGGCCGCGCCGGGGGCCTTGGCGCAGGCCAGGGCCAGGGTCGTTTCGAGGTGGTAGAGCAGGCTGTTGAGGTCGACCGGGACGATGGCGGTGGTGCGGATCGTGGCCAGGGTCTTGCGGTCGCCCAGCCAGCGGCTGGAATAGTCCCAGCCGCTCTCGGCGCCGGCGCGCAGGTCGCGGTAGACCTCCGCGGCCGGGCGGTCCTTGGCCTGCGCGGCGGTGCGCACGTCGTGCAGCCAGGCTTCCGGGCGCGGGGTGTCGCGCGCGTCCCAGTAGCGGTTGAGCAGGCTGCCGTCGGCCAGCCGCACCACGTGCGCATGCGCGCTGCCCGGGGCCAGCGACTGCGCGCCTTCCATCCAGTACGCGTATTCCTTCTGCAGCTGCGGCAGGTAGCGCGCGTAGGCGGCGTCGCCTTCCACCTTGGCCTGCAGCTGCACCATGTGCGAGAAGAACGGCGGCTGCGAGCGACTCAGGTAGTAGGTGCGGTTGCCGTTGGGGATGTGCCCGTAGGTGTCGATCAGGTAGGCGAAGTTGTCCAGCATCTGCCGGCTGCGCTCGGTCTCGCCGCTCTCGACCAGGCCGAGCATGGTGAAGTAGGAATCCCAGTAGTAGACCTCGCGGAAGCGCCCGCCCGGCACCACGTACGGCTGCGGCAGCGACAGCAGGCTGCTGTGCGCCGGCACGTCCACCTGGCGCCGCACCAGCAGCGGCCACAGCGCGTCGATGTGCTCGCGCAGGCCGGTGTCCTGGCGGATCGCCTCGGTCTGCACCGGGCCGGATTCCTCGAAGTTGGCGGCGACGAAGCGGCGCAGGTCGAAGCCCGGCTGCTGGCGCTGGGCCAGGTAGTCGGCGTTGATCAGCGCCGGGTCGCGCAGCGGCAGCGCGTCGACGAAATGCTTCTGGTCGTCGAACAGTTCCTGCTGCTGCACCGCCTGGAACAGCTCGGGGTAGGCTAGGTCCGGAGTCAGCGGCACGGGCGTGGGCGCGGGCGCGGTCTGCACCGCGGCCGGTGCGGCCTGCGCGGCGGCGGTGTTGCAGCTGCCCAGCAGCAGGCCCAGCGACAGGCTCAGCAGCGGGGTGCAGCAGGGAGGAGCGGCATGGCTCATCTCGGGTCCAGAGCAGGATGCGTGCGGCATGGTAAACGACCGAAGGAGGAGACGGGAGACCGGCGGCGGTGGCGGCCGCGTGCCGACGAAAGAAGAAAGCGCAGCGCGCTCCGGGCCGAGGCACGGCGCCGACGGCCGATCTGGCGATATCGGCCATGCGCCGGCTGGCTTGAATCGGAGGGTGGACGGCTGGGACATGCGCAAAGCGATGCAAGAGCGGGGCCAATCGCGCTGCGGCGTGGATTCCGCGGCGCGTCGGAGGCGGCCGCCATCGGTTTGATTGCCATGGGCTCATGGGCCTGGGTCTGCCGGGGTGGGCAGGCGCCCGAAGCCCAGCGCCGGGAGCAGGCGACTCCGGCGTCTACGGCAAGCGCGGGCTTTTGTGGGAGCGACTTCAGTCGCGACGGGCTTTACCGGTAGTGCGTCGCGACTGAAGTCGCTCCCACAGGTCGCTGCACGCTTGGCATGATCGCTGGAGCTTGAGTGAATGGTGGCGTTGCCGGCCCGCGCTCCGCGGCTGGCGTGGCCGTCGGCGGCGTTCGTGTGACGCGCTGCGTCAGGTGCCTGGGCCGACGCCGATGCCCGCCTCGCGCAGCTGCGCCTGCAGCGTGGCGGCGTTGTCGAGCGCGTTGCCGAGCGCGGTGTTGTCGAAGATCACCCAGGCCTCGCCCGTCGGCGGCGTGGCGGCGACGACGCGTGCGGCCAACTGCTGCAGGACGTCGTCGGGATAGTCGCTGTAGTAGATGCGCGGCGTGCCGTGCCAGCGCCAGTAAGCCGGCGCCGCCGTGCCCGCCGGCTGCGCGGCGGCGTCATTCAGGGCCGGGTCGGCGGCCACGCGCGCGACCCCGTGGCGCTGCCACAGCGCCTCGGCGCGCGCGCTGAACCAGCTGGCGTGGCGCGGTTCGCAGGCGATGCCGCCGTGCCAGCGGCGCCGCAGCATCGCGAAGAAGGTGGTGGCGGTGCGCGCGTCGAAGGCCAGGCTCGGCGGCAGTTGCACCAGCAGGCAGCCGAGCTTGTCGCCAAGATGGCCGACCTCGCCGAGGAAGGTCTGCAGCAGTGGCGCGACCCGGTACAGGCGCGCGTCGTGGGTGATGGTGCGCGGCAGCTTGGCCGAGAAGCGGAAATCCGCCGGCACGCTGTCGGCCCAGCGCTGGTAGGTGGCCGGGCGGTGCGGGCGGTAGAACGAGGAGTTGATCTCGACCGCATTGAAGCGGGTGGCATAGCGCGCCAGCTGGCTGGCGCCCTCGCCGACCAGCGCGCGCTGCGTGCTGGCGATCGACCAGCCGGCGCAGCCGACGCGGATGCGTGGGGCGACGTCGGCGCGGCGGGGCGAGGCGGTCGGCATCGGCGGTGGTAGGTGAGGACAGGCGTTCGGGATACCAAGCGCTGCGGCCAAGGGCCGTGAAGGACATTGCCGGCCATGCGCGCCTTGCCTGCCGGTTCATGCGTCGTACGCATCCTCCTCGTCGATCAGCCCGTGGACGAACTGGAGGAAATCCGGGCACACCGGCCGTTCGGCATTGACCTGGTTTTGTTCCGGGCTGAGGTCGCTGTCGAAGGTGTCGGTGGGGAAATAGCTGACGGCGCCCGTGTCCAGATCCAGGCAAAAGAAGTTGCCGCCCCAGTCCTTCGCGAACGGCAGCAGGCGTGCGGGCAGAACCTGTTTCTGCAGCATCGACCGGTAGCTGGACAGCAGCGTGTAGTCGCCATGCGCGATCGGTTTGAAAGCGGCGACTTCTATCGGCTCGTCCCCATCCTCGCCGACCCAGTACGCCCGATCCGGCATGCCGCCGTTGTACTTGAGGTAGTGCGCCCTGAACGACGCCGGCAGCTTGCAGCCGATGACGGATTCCAGGTGATCCAGGTCCGCCGGGACGATGGCGGCTTCGCCATCAGAGAAGGTGTTTTCGAGCATCGCGATCTCCGATCGGCAGCAGCGTCCAGGAGGCGAGTCTACTTCTTGGAGGATGCCTGGTCGGCCAGCTTACGGATGGCGCAAGGACCGGCTCGCAGTCTTGTCATTGGCCGTAGCGCTTGCATGCCGCGCGACCGATAGTGGAACGCGCAGCGATGGCTGCGTGCTGTACCCGCTTGTGTGCATGCAGGTTGCGCCGGAGCGCAGCGTGCGAGGCCACATGCCGTCGCATGTCGCATGTCGCATGTCGCATCGCGATGGCGATGGCGATGGCGCCGGCGGATCACGCAGATGCCGACGCGTCGCGCATGGCCGGGCAGTCCCGGCCATGCGTGTGCGGCGTTACTGCTTGCCGGCGGCCTTGGCCTTCGCCTTGACCGGCTGGCCGTCGCTGTCCAGCACCTGCACCTCGCCCAGCTTCAGCGCGCGCACCGGCGCCTCGATCTGCTTGAGGTCGCCGACGATGACCCAGGTCATCGCCTGCGGCGCGACGATCTCCTTGATCGCCGCCTGCGCGGCGCGCTGGTCGATCGCTTCCAGGCGCGTCTTCAGGGTCTGCACGTAGTCGTCCGGACGGTCGTACTGGACGATGCTCTCGACCGCGCCCAGCACCGCGCCGGTGGTCTCGAAGCTGCCCGGCAGGGCGCGGATGCGCTGGTTCTTGATCTTGGCGATCTCATCGGCGGTCAGCGGCTTGTCGCCGACCACGGCCTTGGCTTCCTTCAGGATCTCGGCGGCCGACTCGGCGGTCTTGTCGGTCTGCACCGGGGCGAAGAACAGGAACGGGCGCTGGCCCTGCGCATCCAGCATGAAGCTGTTGGCGCCGTAGGCCCAGCGCTTGTCTTCGCGCAGGTTCATGTTCAACCGCGAGGTGAAGGTGCCGCCGAAGGCGCCGTTGGCCACGCCGATGGCCAGGTTGTCCGGCGCCTTGGTCGACGGTGCCAGCAGGCCGGCCAGGATCAGCGACTGCGGCGCGTCGGTGCGGTTGATCAGGTACACCCGCGGCTTGGGCTGCGCGGCGACCTGCGACAGGGTCTTGGTCGGGCGCGCGGCCGCCGGCGGCTGCCAGTCGCCGAACGCCGCGTCCAGCTGCGGGATGATCTGCGCCAGCGTGGTGTCGCCGGCGACCAGGATGCGCAGGTTGTCCGGGCGCAGCCAGTCGTTCTGGAACGCGGTCAGGTCGCTGGCGCCCAGGCTCTTGATCGCCGCCTCGGTGCCGCTGCCGGTGAGCGGCACGCCATAGGGATGCTGCGGGCCGTACAGCAGCGGCGGCAAGGTGCGCAGCGCCAGGCCCTGCGGCTGGGTCTTCTCCTGCGCGATGGAGGCCAGCCACTGGCCGCGCACGCGCTCGATGTCCTCGGCCTTGAACGCCGGGTTGCGCACGATGTCGGCGAACAACGCCAGCGACGGCGCGAGCTGGTCGTTGAGCGCATCGAGCGAGGCGGCGCAGCTGTCCAGCTCGCACGCCACGCTGGTGATCGCGCCCAGGCGCTGGCGGCGCTGCGCCACTTCCACCGAGTCCAGGCTGCGGGTGCTTTCGTTCATCAGCGCCGCGGTGAAGTTGGCGGTGCCGAGCTTGCCGCCCTGGTCGACGGCGTAGCCGGCGTCGAACAGCAGTTCGACCTGGGTCACCGGAATGGTGTGGCGCTCGGCCAGCACCACCTCGATGCCGTTCTTGAGCTTGCCGCGCTGCAGCTGCGGGAAGCTCAGGCTCGGGAACTGGGTGGTTTCCGGGATGCCGGCGGCACGGTCGACCTGGTTCTTGCCGACGCTGTAGCTGGCCTTGGCCGGCAGCTTGGGCGCGGGCTTGCCGTCGGCCGCGGGCAGCGGCGTGAGCGCCTTGTCCTCGGCCACCGGGTCGAAGCCCTCGGCCGCCGGCAGCACGGTCAGCAGGTAGTCGCCCTTGCCGAACCAGGTGTCGGCGGCCTTGCGCACGCTGGCCGCGGTGGCGGCCTGGGCGCGCTGCAGGTCGTGCTTGTAGGCGCCCGGATCCTTGCGATAGACCTGGCCCTCGGCCAGGATCGCGGCCTTGCCGGTGAAGCCGCCGACCTTCTCCAGGCCGCGCACGAAGCCGGCGCGGTAGTTGACCTGCGCGCGCTGCAGTTCGTCGGCGCTCGGGCCTTCGCTGAGGAATTTCTTCAGTTCGTCGGCGATGGCGGCCTCGACCTTGGCCGGGTCCACGCCGTCCTTCACGTCGGCGCTGATCTGCAGCTGGCTGGCCAGCGCGAACGGCTGGATGCTGGCCGAGACGTCGTCCACCAGGTTGTCGCGGTACACCAGGCGCTGGTACAGGCGGCTGGTCTTGCCGCCGCCGAGCACGGTGGTGGCCAGGTCCAGCTGCACCGCGTCGTCGGTGCCCAGCTGCGGCGCCACCCAGGTGCGGTAGATGCGCGGCTGCGCGACCTGGTCGTGCTGCACGCCGCGGGTCTGCTTGGCCAGCGGGGTGATCCACGGCTGCTGGCGCGGCACCGGCTTGCCGGCGGGGATGTCGCCGAAGTACTGCTCGGCCTTGGCCTTGGCCTGGGCCACGGTGATGTCGCCGGCCAGCACCAGGGTGGTGTTGGCGGCGCCGTAGTTGTCGTGGAACCACTGCTTGACGTCGTCCAGCGAGGCCGCGTCGAGGTCGGCCATCGAGCCGATGGTGTCGTGCTGGTACGGATGGTTGGCCGGGAAGATGTTGGCCAGGATGTTCTCGTCCACGCGCCCGTAGGGGCGGTTCTCGCCCTGGCGCTTCTCGTTCTGCACCACGCCGCGCTGGGTATCCAGTTCTTTCTGCCCGATCGCGCCGAGCAGGTGGCCCATGCGGTCCGATTCCATCCACAGCGCCATGTCCAGCGCGGTGGTCGGCACGGTCTCGAAGTAGTTGGTGCGGTCGAACCAGGTGGTACCGTTCATGTCGGTGGCGCCGACCTTCTCGAACGGCTGGAAATAGGTGCCCTTGTGGTTTTCCGAGCCGGAGAACATCAGGTGCTCGAACAGGTGGGCGAAGCCGGTCTTGCCGGCCGGTTCGTCGCCGGAGCCGATGTGGTACCAGATGCTCACCGCCACCACCGGCGCCTTGTGGTCCTCGTGCACCACCACGGTCAGCCCGTTGGGCAGGGTGAAGCGGGTGTAGCCGATCTCCGGCACGGTGGCCTTGGCGGCCAGCGCCGGCGGCGCGGCGCTGGCCGGCGCGATCACGGCGCCCGCGCCGAGGGTGAGGATGCTGGAGATCAACAGCGACAAGGGTCGGAGCATGGGCCTGGCCTGACAAGGAGAATGGCCCAGCATAGTGGGCGCGTGACGGGCTCGAAACGTGACTGATGGCACGGCATGGTGGCCGGGCGTGCACGGCGCCGGCCCGAAGCGGACCGCATCGGAACACGGCAGCGCCGCTGGACGCCCCCGGTTGCGCGGCCGCCGTGCAGCGTGCGACGAGGCGGCCACACCGCAGGCGGTGCGCGGCGCGCAGGCCGCGCACCGTCTGTCTGCACAGAGGCCGCTCCCATTCCCGGGCAGCGCGGCATGTGCGCCGCCTAAGGCGCCGCCGCTGCGTGCGCATGCGGCGTGCCGGCTGCGGCATCCGTCGCTACACTCGGACGCGCACACCAACCAAGGGGCAAGAGTGAAGCGACCGATCCTGGGCATGCTGGCGCTGGCGATTTCAGGCGCGCTGATGGCGGCGCCGCCGTCCGCGCCGAACTTCGATACGCAGCGCATTTCCGCCGACGTCAAGACGCTGGCGTCCGACGCCTACGAAGGCCGCGCGCCGGCCACGCCGGGCGAGGACAAGACCGTGGCCTACCTGAGCGCGCAATTCCAGGCCGCCGGCCTGCAGCCGGGCGGCGATCTGCGCGACGGCAAGCGCCTGTGGACGCAGGCGGTGCCGCTGCGTCGCGCCGACATCGTCGGTGCCCCGCAGGTGGCGGTCGAAGCCGGCGGCCAGCGCCAGGCACTGACCCAGGGCCAGCAGATCGCCGTGCGCGCCGCGCTCGACGGCAGCAGCCAGGTCGCCATCGACGGCGCGCCGCTGGTCTTCGTCGGCTACGGGGTCAAGGCGCCGGAGCGCGGCTGGGACGACTTCAAGGGCTTGGACCTGAAGGGCAAGATCGCGGTGGTGCTGATCAACGACCCGGACTTCGAGACCGGCAAGGGCGCCTTCGACGGCAAGGGCATGACCTACTACGGCCGCTGGACCTACAAGTACGAGGAAGGCGCGCGGCAGGGCGCGGCCGGCGTGCTGATCGTGCACGAGACCGCACCGGCGTCGTACGGCTGGGCCACGGTGGCCAGTTCCAACACCAACAGCATGTTCGACGTGGTCCGCGACGATCCCAAGTCCGCGCACCCCGCGCTCGAAGGCTGGATCCAGCGCGACGTCGCGGCGGACCTGTTCAAGCGCGCCGGGCTGGATTTCGATGCGCTGAAGAAGCAGGCTCAATCGCGCGACTTCAAGCCGGTGGAACTGAAGGGTGAGCGGTTGCACGCAAACTACGCGGTGAAGTCGGAGGTCATCACCTCGCACAACGTGGTCGCGCGGCTGCCCGGCAGCACGCACCCGGACGACAGCGTGATCTACACCGCGCACTGGGACCACATCGGCGTGGGCACGGCCGACGCCAACGGCGATGGCATCTTCAACGGCGCGCTGGACAACGCCAGCGGCACCGCCGCATTGCTGGAACTGGGCCGGGTGTTCGCGAAACAGCCGGCGCCGCAGCGCTCGGTGGTGTTCCTGGCGGTCACCGCCGAGGAGAAGGGCCTGCTCGGCTCGGAGTACTACGCGTCCAAGCCGCTGTATCCGCTGGCGCGCACGGTGGCGGTGATCAACATGGACGGCATGAGCCCGTTCGGCCCGTCGCGCGATTTCGGCATCTACGGCAGCGCCAAGCTGGAGTTGCTGGATGACCTGAAGACGGTCGCCAAGCGCTGGGGCCTGCGCTACACGCCGGACCCGAAGCCGGAAGCCGGTTATTTCTTCCGCTCCGACCACTTCTCCTTCGCCAAGCGCGGCGTGCCGGCGCTGTCGTTCGCCGCCGGGCAGGACTGGGTGGACGGCGGGATCAAGGCCGGCAAGGCGGCCTCCGACGACTACACCGCCAAGCGCTACCACCAGCCCGGCGACGAATGGCTGCCGAGCTGGACCTTCGCCGGCGCCGCGCGCGACCTGCAGGTGCTGTACACGCTGGGCGCGGAGCTGGCCAATTCGTCGCAATGGCCGAACTGGAGCAGCGATTCGGAGTTCCGCGCCACCCGCGACGCCAGCGCGACGCAGCGGCAAGCCGGCCCCGCGGCGCGGTGACGGCCGAGGGACCGGACCCTGCGGCCGATCCGCGGGCGGTCCCGGCCGGAGCTCGGCGGCGCCTCGCCCGGCCTGCGCCAGGCGAAGGCGCCGCTCCATTGCCGCGCTGGCTGGTCCACACCGGCGTGGTGCTGGCGTTCCTGATCGCCGGCCCGCCGCTGGGCACGGTCGTGGTCGGCTTTCCGGTGGCCATGGTGTGGTCGGGGCAAGGCCCCTCCGTCAGCACGCTGTTGCTGGCCCTGATGATGGCGCTGTTTTCCTATGCGTTCGGCGCGCTGCCGGCGCTGCTGACCGGCCTGTTGGCGGCACGTTGCTGGCCACGCCTGCGCGGCTGGCGCGCGCATCTGCGCCTGGGCCTGGCCGCCGCGCTGCTGTCGGCGATCTGCGTCGGCGCGGCGATCGTCCTGCTGCGCCGCCCGCTGCCGCCCATCAACGAGGTCGCCATCGCGTTGGCCTTGTGCGCGCTGGCGGGGTTCGTTGGCGCCACGCTGATCTCACGCTTGCTGCAGGCGCTGCGTGGCGGGACACGCGCGCGTGCGCCCGAATCGGCATAGCCGTACTGCTGCGGTCCGTGTCCACCCGGTATCGCGTGCGCGTTGCTGGACGTGGCGCCGCGACCGTCTCCTGCCGCTGCGCAGCCTGCCGATGGCGATCGGTATTTCCCAGATGTCGCAGTCGCCGCAGAGCGGGCGCCATCGCAACGACGAGCCAACCACACCGTAACGGCACTGATCCATGACGACCGACGATCCACCCGATACCGATACCGTCTCTGCCGCGCCCACGGCACCGGCGCATGCGCCCGCCACCGGCGTGCCGCAAGGCGACGATCGGGCCGATGCCACCGCCACCCCCGATGCCATCGATCCATTGCATCCGGGCCTGGTGCGCACCGGCGTGGTGCTGGCGTTCCTGATCGCCGGGCCGCCGCTGGGCACGTTCCTGGTGGCGGCGCCGTTGCTGCTGATCGGATCGGCGGGGAGCAGCCTGCCGCCCGGCAATGCGCTGCTGGTCGCATTGGCGATCGCGCTGGTGTCCTACCTGTTCGGTGCGTTGCCGGCCTTGCTGACCGGCGCGACCGCCGCGTGGTATTGGCCACGGTTACGCGGCTGGCGCGCGCATGCGCGGATCGGCCTGGTGGGGTTTCTGTCGTCCCTGCTCTGCCTCGGCATCGCGTTCGCGGTGCTGGACATGCAGCGCGATGCCATCGAGACCTTCAGCATGGCGTTGCTGTGCAGCCTGCCAGGATTCGTCGGCGCCACGCTGGTCTCGCGCCTGCTGCAGGCGCTGCGCTGACCCGCGCCGACGCCGGCCTCAGCCGGCGCTGGCCTGCTGCAGCGACGGGGTGCGCCAGCCGGCGCGCACGCCCCAGAAATAGAAGCCCAGCGCGACCACCGCGACGACGGCCAGATCCGGCCCGTAGGACAGGTAGCCATGCCCGCCGAAGGTGGTGCTGCCGGCCCACGACAGCAGCGCGATGGTCGGCAGGTAGGCGATCAGCCAGCTGGCGCCGCGCAGGTGCTTGCCGAAATCCTTCCAGCCCTGGCGGTGCTGGTAGTAGGCGTACACCGGCAGCGCCACCAGCATCAGCACGATGATCTCGCCGGTCAGCGGCCAGCGCGCCCAGTACAGCAGTTCGGTGGCCAGCACGAAGGCGGTGGCGGCCAGCACCGGCAGGCCGAAGATGCGCAGCGGACGGCGCATCTCCGGCGCGTGGCGGCGCAGCGCCATCGCGCTGATCGGGCCGGTGAGGTAGGAGATGATCGTGGCCACCGAGATCACCGCCGCCAGCGTGCCCCAGCCGCGGAAGAAGAACAGGAACAGGTAGGACACCGCCAGGTTGAAGAACATCGCCGGGCGCGGCACGCCCCAATGCGGATGCAGCTTGCCCAGCACCGCCGGCAGCGTGCCGTTGCGCTCCATGCCGTAGATCATCCGCGCGGTGGTCGCGGTGTAGGTGATGCCGGTGCCGCTGGGGCTGACGAAGGCATCCACGTACAGCAGCATCGCCAGCCAGTGCAGGTTGACGATGATCGCCAGCTGCGCGAACGGCGAGCGGAAATCGATGCCGTGCCAGCCGGCCTTGGCCAGCAGCTCCGGCGGCACCGCGCCGATGTAGGCCACCTGCAGGATCAGGTAGATCACCGTCGCCAGCGCGATCGACCCCAGCACCGCGAACGGGATGCTGCGCCCCGGATTGCGCGCTTCGCCGGCCAGGTTCACCGGGCTCTGGAAGCCGTTGAAGCTGAACACGATGCCGGCGGTGGCCACCGCGGTCAGCACCGCGGCGAGATCGATCACATGCGCGCCGCCGTGCAGGCCGACGCTGAAGTTCTCGCGGTGGAAACCGCTGGCGATCAGCGCGATGCCGGTCAGCGCCGGCACCACCAGCTTGAACACGGTGATCAGGCTGTTGGAGCGCGCGAACAGCTTCACGCTCCAGAAGTTCAGCAGGAAATACACCAGCACCAGCGCCGCGGCGATGTACAGGCCGGGCACCGACAATTCGCCGGCGCCGCCGGGCTGCTGCATGTACAGGTCCTGCGCCCACTGCCACGGCCACGAGGCCATGTACTGCACCGAGGCCTCGGCCTCCACCGGGATCACCGAAACGATCGCGATCCAGTTGGCCCAGCCGGCGATGAAACCGACCAGCGAGCCGTGCGAATAGTGGCTGTAGCGGACCATGCCGCCGGACTCGGGGAACATCGCGCCCAGTTCGGCATAGGCCAGGGCGATGGTGGTGACGATCGCCGCGCCCAGCAGCCAGGCCCAGACCGCGCCGGGGCCGGCCAGCCCGGCCGCGCGCCAGGCGCCGAACAGCCAGCCGGAGCCGATGATCGAACCCAGGCCGGTCAGCATCAGGGCGAATGGGCCGACATCGCGGCGCAGGGCGGGTTGGTTCATGAGATGTTCCAGGCGGCGCGTGCTGCGGGAAACCGCGGATGATCGCAGATGCGGCCGGCTGTCGCACGGCTGCAGGGGGCTTGGAGTCGGGACCAGGGACCGGGGACCAGGGACCCGGAAGAGCGCGTCGCCGCATCTGGGGCATTACCGACTTCCGTTCTTCGGGTCCCTGGTCCCCGGTCCCTGGTCCCGGCTTCATTCTTACGCAAGCTTTACGCCGCAACGTCATGCCGCAATGGCACGCTTACGCGGCACGCGCCTAGAGTCTGCAGCGTCCTTTCCGTTGGATGTCTTCCATGTCGATTCTGCTGATCCAGGGCCCGCATCGCGATGCGCCGGCCATTGCCGTTGCGCGACGCCTGGCTGGCGCGTCCGGTGCGCATGTGGTGCCGGTCGCCTGCGCCGATGCGGCGCAGATCGTGGCGCGGCTGCGGCAGGGCGCGCACGACGAGACCGAGCTGGTGCTGCTGGATTCCGGCGAGTTGCCGGCCGCGGACCTGGCCGAACACGGCGCGCACCTGCGCGAGGCGCTCGATGCGCTCGGCCATCCGTACATCGAGATGCACGATGCCAGCGCGCAGGCGCTGGAGCCGCTGTTGCATCCGCGGCACGCGCCGCTGCTGACGGTGATCGCCAACGGCGCGCTCGCCGACAGCTACGCGATCGCGCTGGGCATGGCCGCGCGCCGGCTTGGCGCGCGCGCCGCGCTGGCCAACTGAGGGCGCCGCCATGTCGATCCTGTTGTTGCGCGGCCCGGACTGCGTGGCCGGCCATCGCGGCCGCCCGGCGCGCATCGCGCCGCCGGTGCTGCGGCAATTGCTTGCGCATGCCGGGCGTGCCGGCAAGACCCTGGCGGTGCGCGGCTGCGCCAGCGAGGCCGAACTGCTGCAGGCGCTGGCCCAGGCCGATGCGGCGCGGGTGGAGATGCTGCTGCTGGATCCGGGCGCGTGCTCGGACAGCGCCGCCACCGCCGCCGCGGTCGCGCAACTCGGCCGGCCGTACGTGGAAGTGCACGACGATGCCTGCGACCAGCGCGAACCCTGCCTGTGCGTGGTCTCGCGGCAGCGCGTGGGGCAGGTCGGCGGCTACTGCGCGCAGAGCTACGCGCTGGCCTTGTCGATCGCGCTGGAACACCTGGGCTGCAACGGCTACGAAGGCGATGTGCACGTCGGCACCTGAGCCTGCGCGGCACTACCTGGCCGACTACGACGCCTACAGCTACGGCCAGCGCATCGCCTGGGGCACGCTGGCGCACAGCTGGGACAGCGGCGAGCCGCTGGATCCGGCACGGCTGCTGCAGCGGTTGCGCGCGCAGGCCGCGCAGCGGCACGGCGTGGACAGCGACGACATCCGCATCCGCAGCGTCAGCCGGCTGTAGCGCGCACCGCGCATGCTGGCCAGTCGCGGAGGCGTTAGCAAGGCGTGCCACGGCGTCCGCGTGCTGGTCACGAGCGAAGCGCAGGTGCCGCGCGTGCGGAGCACGCGCTGTGGGCTTCGGTGAGCGAAGCGCGGCCGCCACGGCGTGGCAAGCGAGGCGGTACGCTGGGCGCGGCGCAGGCGGTATGTCCGTCCACCGATGCATTGGAGCCTCGGTGCACTGGGGCCGCGGTCGCCACGATGAGGTTGGCGAAGTGACGCGATGAGGCGTGGCTTACGCGAACAGGGCGGCCAGTCGCGCCACCGCCGCCTCCGACGCGGCCCGATCCGGAGTGGCGTCGGCATTGCCGAAGTCGCCGTCGGCCTGCGCCTGCACCAGGATTCCGTCGCGGCGCGGCACCACGTTGAGGTTGTGGCCGCGATAGACCAGCCCGTACGTCACGTCCGGCTGCGGCACCAGCCGCGCGGTCTGTCCGCGCACCGGCACCAGGCTGTCGTCGCCGAGCAGGGCGCGCGCGCCGTAGCCGGTGGCGTTGACCAGGGTCTTCTCGCGCAGCTCGGCGAACTGGCGCGGGCTTTCGAACTCGCGCGTCTGGATCTCGCCGCCGGCGGCGAGGAAGTCGTCCAGCAGCAGCCGCGCATAGGCGCTGATGTTGAACACCAGTTGCGTGTAGCGGCGCACGTGCGCCACCGGGAACGGATGCTGGTTCGCCGCCAGCGGCTGCGAGCGCGGGCCCAGGTCGGCCAGATACTGCGCCTCCAGCGCTGGATAGTCGGGTTCGCCGTTGCCGCCATGGCCGCTGGGTTGGTCGAACGGCACGTCCGACAGCACGTAGCCGTCGCGCCACTCGATCGGGTCGCCGGGCAGGCCGAGCAGGTTCTGGTACATGCCGAACGAAGTGCGCGCCATCTGTTCCCAGCGTCGCCCGAATTCGGGCGTGGCGTAGGCGCTGGTGCACACCCGCGAATCCGGCGACCACACCCCGGTGGCGAAGGAGGAGCGCACTTCCGGCGGCCGCTCCTTTGCATAGATGCGCACGCGCAGCCCGGCACGCTGCGCGACCAGCGCGGTGGTCAGGCCGATCGCGCCGCAGCCGATCACCGCCAGCTCGGGATGGCCCGTGGCGCGCGCCAGTTGCGTGGCGATCGCCGCCGAGCCCCATGACAGCGACCAGCCGCTGCCGCCGTGGCCGTAGTTGTGGATCACGGTCTTGCGGCCGATGCGCTCGGCCTCGATGCGCGGCCCCTGCGCGCGGAACGGTCGCGTGCACGCGTGCAGCGCGACGATGCGGTCGGCGCTGGCGCGGATCGGCGCCAATGGCGACGACGACGCGAACGCGGCGGGAGCGGGCGCCGCCGGCAGGACCGGCAGGGTCGGCGCTGGCCGCGACAGCGCGGCGTCGCGCTGCGTACGTGCGAACAAGGGCCCGGCGCCGAGCGTGGCGGCGGCCAGTGCGCCGCTGCGCAGAAAGTGTCGTCGGTGCATGCCGGGCTCCTGATCGTGACGGCGAAGTTTAAGCGAGCGCGTGCGCTCGCGTCGCCAACACCGCTTGCTTGCGGTATGCGTCCTGCGCCGGCGCTGGCGCTGGCGCTGGCGCAGGCCTTCGCTGGGCGCAGCCACAGCGACAGGGCAGGCGGTCGCTGTGCAGCACGGCTCGGTCCCGTCGTGCACTGCGGTCGCGGGACGCCCCCGAAGCCTCGCCAGCGCCATGTTTCGCTCCGCCGATCCGCTGCCTCGTCCGCGTCGGCGCGGTTTCGTCGCAAGGGGACTGGCGGCCCGCGCCGCCGCGGCTATGCTCGCCGCATGTCACCGATCCCCGCCGCCATGTTTTCCAGCGTGTCCCTGATCATCCGCCTGCTGTGCGCCTGGGCGGCCGCCGTGATCGTCGCCGGCTTCGTCTGGAGCGGCCTGTTCTACGGCATGGAAGAGCCGCCGGGCTGGTTCTTCGGCCTGCTGGCGATGCTGCTGATGCTGTCGGCGCTGGTCGCCGGCATCACCCACCTGCGCCGGGTCTGGCTGGTCGCCGGGCGCCTGGACACCGCCAGCCTGTCCAGCCGCCAGCGGCGCCAGATCGAGATCCCGCTGGACACCCGCGAGGCGTTCGCGCTGGTCGATGCGGCGGTGCGCGAACTGCCGCGGGTGGAAGAGATCGAAAGCGCCGCCGACAGCCTGCAGGTGCGCGCGAAAGTGCGCCGCATCGATCCGTACAACGGCCGTAAGCCGTCGCGCTGGAACCTGGCCGCGCGCTTTGCGGTCAAGCGCAACCAGGTGCTGGCGACGCTGACCCCCGGCGCCGGCTCCAGCAGCCTGATCCTGCTGCTGGAGCCGGACGCCAGCGCCTGGATCGACCTGTTCGCGGTCGACGAGGGCAGCAACTACGAGAATGCCGAGGCGCTGAGCCGCGCGGTGGCGCGCCGGGTCGCCGAACTGCGCCGCGACGAACAGGCCGCCGCCGCGCAGGCGGCCACCGCGCAGGAACTGACCGTGGCGCGGCTGAACCTGCTGCACGCGCAGGTCGAACCGCACTTCCTGTACAACACGCTGGCCAGCGCGCAGGTGCTGGCGCGCACCGATCCGCCGCGCGCCGACCTGATGCTCGGCTACCTGATCCAGTACCTGCGCCGCTCGCTGCCCAGCGCCGAGGACGCGCTGAGTTCGCTCGGCGAGGAACTCGAACGCACCCAGGCCTACCTGGAGATCCTCAAGATCCGCATGGGTGCGCGGCTGCAGCTGGAAGTGCAGGTGCCGGAGGCGATGAAGACCCTGGCGCTGCCGTCGATGATGCTGCAGACGCTGGTGGAGAACGCGATCAAGCACGGCCTGGAACCCAAGCCCGGCGGCGGCACGGTCTGGATCCTGGCGCGCGCCTTCGACGACCACGTCACCATCACCGTCGCCGACGACGGCCTGGGCTTCAACAGCCAGTCCAGCGGCACCGGCATCGGCCTGAAGAACCTGCGCGAGCGCCTGCGCCTGACCTATGCCGGCGCGGCCACGTTCGCGATCGTGTCCAACTTCCCCAGCGGCGTGGCCGCGACGATCACCTTGCCGTGTCCGCCGCAATGGCAAGCGCCGTCGCCGTCGCCGGTCCCGCCGCCGCTGCCGGCAGGAGCGCGACATGGTTGACGCGATCGTCGCCGAAGACGAGGAACTGCTGCGCACCGCGCTGGTCGCGCTGCTCGGCGAGGTCTGGCCGCAGCTGCGCATCGTCGCCGAATGCGAGGACGGCGCCAGCGCGCTGGAGCGCCTGGCCGAGCACCAGCCGGACGTGGCCTTCCTGGACATCCGCATGCCCGGCCTGAGCGGCATCGAAGTGGCGCGCGCGCTGGGCGAACTGAGCCCGCGCACCCAGGTGGTGTTCGTCACCGCCTACGACCAGTACGCGATCGACGCGTTCGAGCAGGGCGCGGTGGACTACCTGCTCAAGCCGATCGCGCGCGAACGCCTGCTGGCGACCGTGCAGCGGCTGCAGGCGCGCGCCGCGCAGGGGCCGGACGTGGCAGTGCTGGATGCGTTGCTGCAGCGTCTTGGGCAGCGCCCGCCGTCGCCCTCGGCGCCGCCGCCGCTGGCCTGGATCACCGCCAACAGCGGTCGCGAGACGCGGCTGATCCTGCTCGACGACGTGGTCTATTTCCAGGCCGACAACAAGTACACCACGGTGCTGACCCGCGACGGCGAGGCGTTGCTGCGCACGCCGCTGCGCGAACTGCTGGACGTGCTGGACCCGGCCGCGTTCCGGCAGATCCACCGCTCCACCATCGTCAACCTGAAGGCGGTGGCCTCGGTGGTCCGCGACGACACCGGCAAGGGCCGGATGAAGCTGCGCCACCGTGACGAAGTGCTGACCGTCAGCCAGCCGTACATGAGTCTGTTCCGCGGCATGTAAGCGCCGCCTTCGCCTTTTCGCACTGGAACAAGGAATCCGCCATGCGTCTGCTCTCCGCGCTGTGGTCGTGCCTGCTCAGCCTCGCCGGCTGCCAGGGCCACGCCAACCTCGACCTGTCCACCGACGCCCACCGCGAGACCGTGGTGCATACCAGCGAGCGCGGCGTGGCGGTGATCTTCAGCCGCACCACCTACCGCGGCGGGCTGGCCACGTTCCGCTGCGTCGACAGCCGCAGCGGGCACTGCCACTACCAGGTCTATGCCGCCTGCGCGGCGCCGGGCGCCGCTGCCGGCAGCGGCACGGCGACAGCGTCGTGCGCACCGCGCGTGCTGCAGGAGTTCGACCTGCAGGTCGGCCAGCGCCGAGAAATCCCCGGCCTGCCGCGCGACTTCGGCCAGTGCGTCGCGCCCGAGACCCCGGCGGCGGCGCAGCCGTGCGCGCAGGGCTGAGCGGCGACCGGCGTCGAGGGGGCAGTTGCCGATACCGTCGCGGGTCAGAGTCCACTCATCAGTCCCGACTGTTTCCAAAGCCGGATAGCTGGATGCTTCGTCGTCGCGGCTGAAGCCGCTCCCACAAAGACTTGCACCAAGCCTACTGGTGCACGGTGGGAGGGACTTCAGTCCCGACTGCTTCCGAAGCCGGATAGCTGGATGGCTTCGTTCGTCGCGGCTGAAGCCGCTCCTGCAGGAAGCAGACGGCCGACTCGCCGGGTGCACTGTAGGAGCGGCTTCAGCCGCGACAGGTTGCCGAAGCCGCTGCGATATCGATTTTTTTGGGTCCATCTGTCGCGATCGCTTCATGAGGCCTGGCAATCGGACGGCTCCGCTCGTCGCGACTGAAGTCGCTCCCACAGTGGCCTGCGGTGAGCCGTCTGGGTGCACTGTGGGAGGGACTTCAGTCCCGACTGCTTCCGAAGCCGGACAGCAGATGGCTTCGTTCGTCGCGGCTGAAGCCGCTCCTACAGGAAGCAAACGGCCGACTCGCCAGGTGCACTGTAGGAGCGGCTTCAGCCGCGACAGGTTGCCGAAGTCGCTGCGATGCCTCTTTTGGGGTCCATCCGTCACGATCGCTCCATGAAACCCGGCAATCGGACGCTCCGCTCGTCGCGACTGAAGTCGCTCCCACAATGAATTGCGGCGAGCCTGCTGGGTGCACTGTGGGAGGGACTTCAGTCCCGACTGCTTTCGAGGTCGGATAGCTGGATGGCTTCGTTCGTCGCGGCTGAAGCCGCTCCTACAGAAGCTCGCGGGCTATGCAGGAGCTCGCGACGACGAGCTGGGTGCACTGTAGGAGGGGCTTCAGCCCCGACATGTCGCCGGGGCTGCCGAGTTTCCTGCCAAGCGAAACAGGCGCTAGTAATCCACGCCCACCGAGAACAGCAGCGTGCGCGGGTCGCCCAGCGCCACCGCGCGTTGCAGGCCGCCGCTGTAGTAGTCGTGGTCGAATGCGTTCTTCAGGTTCAGCGCGTAGCGCCAGCGGCCCTGGCGGTAGGCCAGGCCGGCGTCGAACACCACGTAGCCGGGGATGCGGTGGCCGTAGGCGGTCTTCTCGCCTTCGGCGCGGCCGCCGCCGCTGAAGGTCCAGCCGTCGTCCACGCCATGCGGCGCGTACTGCAGCCACAGCGAGCCGCTGTGCTTGGGCACGTTGTACAGGCGGTCGCCGACGGTGGTGACGCGTTGCGCGCCGTCGTCGGTCACCACCGCGTCGGTGTAGGCATAGCCGGCGAACAGGCTGACCCCGCTGCCCAGGTCGGCGGCGGCGTTGAGCTCCACGCCGCGGCTGCGCTGCTCGCCGACCGCGATGCTGTAGCCGTCGTTGAGCGGGTCGGCCTGCAGCACGTTGCGCCGGCGCAGGTCGTACAGCGCCATGCTCAGGCTGGTGCCAGCGTCCAGTTCCATCTTCACTCCAAGCTCCACCTGGCGGCCGCGCTCGGGGTCGAACTGCGCGCCCTGCGCGTCGGTGCCGACGTTGGGAAAGAACGAGGTGGCGACGCTGGCGTAGGGATGCAGTCCGCCGCCGGCATCGAACATCAGCGCGGCCGAGCCGGTGGTGGCGCTGGCGTCGTTGCGCGCGTCCACGCCGGTGAGATGGTCCTCGCTGCGGTTGCGGCTGCGGTCGTGACGCAGGCCCAGCAGCAGCTGCCAGTCGCGCGCGAACTGGATGCGGTCGCGCAGGTAGAGGCCGCCGGAAGCGACCACGCTGAGATTGTCGCGGCTGGGCGTGGCCGGGCAGGCGATGGCGCCGCCGTAGACCGGCGCGTACACGTTCAGCGTGCCGACCCGGCAGGTGGATTGCACGTTCCATTCCCAGGTCTTGAACGCGTCCACGCCGACGGTCAGCGTGTGCTGCCAGGCGCCGGTGGCGACGCCGCGCTGCAGGTAGGTGTCCTGCACCCAGGTGCGGCCGTCGTAGTGCTGGTCGGTGGCGGTGCGGCGCAGCGTGCGCAGGTCGGCGGCCAGGCCGTTGTTGGCGATGAAGAAACCGTCCAGCCCGAATGCCTGCCAGCGCGCCGCGTGGTGCAGGGTCCAACCGTTGTCGAAGCGGTGGTCCAGCACGTAGCCGACGCGGCTCTGGTGGCTGTGGTACGGCGGTTGCGTCGGCTCGCCGGTGAACAGCGAACGGTCGATCCTGCCGTTCGGATTGGCGTCGACGCTGCCTTCCCAGGGCAGTCCCTGCTGGCGGATGTAGTCGCGTTCCTGGTAGCTGGTCAACAGCACGAAGTCGGTGCGTTCGCCCAGGTCCAGCGACAGCGACGGTGCGATCCAGCGGCTGCGGAAATACACGTGGTCGGTGGGGTCGTCCGCATTCATCGCCAGGCCGTTGAGGCGCAGCGCGACCTTGCCGTTGGCCGACAGCGGCTGGTTCAGGTCGACGCTGCCCTGCTGCAGGCCGTCGCTGCCGACGCCCAGCTCGGCGCGGCGCAGCGGCGTGCGCGCGGGGCGCTTGCTGACCAGGTTGACCAGCCCGCCGGGCAGCACCTGGCCGTACAGCAGCGAGGCCGGGCCCTTCAGCACTTCCACCTGTTGCATGCCGAACAGCTGCTCGGCGACGCGGTTGTTGGCGGCGGTGCGCAGGCCATCGACGAACAGCGAGTCCGAGGCGGTCTGGCCGCGGATGATCAGGTCGTCCCAGCCGCGCCGGCCGAAGGTGTTGGCGACCACGCCGGACACGTTGTGCAGCGCATCGGCCAGGGTCTGCGCCTGCTGGCTGTCCAGCAGCGCGCGCGGCACCACGGTGATCGAGAACGGGGTCTGCGCCAGCGGCGCGTCCGACTTGTCGGACTGCGCCGGCGCGGTGCTGCGGAAGCCGGTGTCGACCTCGGCGCGGACCTGCACCGCGGGCAGTGCGGTGGCCTGCACGGCGTCGGTCGCGTCGGCCGCGCGCGCAGCCGGGGAAGCCGCCATGCCGAGCAGGCAGGCGAGCGGAAGGGGATGCAGTTTCATCGGAACCGTGGGGTGGAGGCGGGGAGGGCCAATCGAGAATGATTATATTTCGCGAAGAGGCATTTGCGAAGCGCCGGCGCTCGGCGCGGCGGGCGGCCTCCGGTGCAGGCGCCGCGCAGGCGGGCGCCATCGTCGCGACGCGAGCGCTGCGTCAGGGAGACGCAGGAGTATCGCTGCGGGCAATGGCGGCCACGGGCGAGGCGGCGCACGACCGACTTGCGGTGCGTTGGCATGCCTTGCATGGATGCGCACGCCACCGGTGCGCATGCCGGCCGCCAACGGCCGCGGCGGCAAGAACCTGGATGGGTGCGGATGACGGACATCGGTGTAGCGCTGTCGCCGCGCGCGGCGCGCCGATATGCCCACTACGATGATTTGCGCCCGCCCTCCGTTGCGGAGGGCGATGCGCCTAGTTGAGACGCGTCGTGCAGTAACGGCGCGACGCAGCCGGCTCAGCCGGCGACGCGGAACACGCCGGTCTGGCCGCCCGGCGGCAGCCCTTCGAACTGGATCAGCGCGGCGACCAGTTCGGCGTGCAGGCGGATGCGGCCCATCTCGCGCATGATGCGGATGTCCTCGTGGCGCAACTCGCGGTTGGCGACCACTTCGCGCTTGTACTCGAGGATCTCCGGATACTTGCGCGCCATGTTCAGCGCATCGGCCACACACTCCACCGTGTCGGCATCGACGGTCAGCGGCTCGCGGCTGTTGAACGCGGTGAGCCAGCGCTCGAAGCCGGCGGTGCGGTCGAACATGTTGGCGATGAACCAGATCACGAACAGGATCGCGACCCACGAACTGAACACGATGACGATGCGCGAGAAGGTCACGTGGTAGTCGTGCTGCCACAGCTGGTTGGTGATGACTCCCAGGATCACCAGCGAGATCGCCTGCCAGCCGACGATCGAGGCCACCAGCCACTGCTGCTTGGCCTTGGCCAGCACGTCCACTTCCGAGCGCAGCTGCGCTTCGCTCTTGTGCTGCCAATGCGCGACCTGTTCGGGGAACGAACGCTGGTGCAGCGCGTTGTCCTCCAGCAACAACCCCAACCCCTTGAACAAAGCGATCATGACAGGCTCCTTGCAGATACGGTGACGAACGACGATGCCGCTGGCGATCTTGAGGCAGGTTCTTTCTAGCACAGTGGCCGCAATTGCCATGCTGCGATCGCACATGCGGCCGTCGCAGCGCCGCGCCGCCGCGCAGGCTGCGGCGCGGCACGCGCAGCCCCCGGCGGCCGCTGCATTGCGTGCGGCGTCGCCAACGCGGGCATGCGGTTTGCGCGGCGCATGCACGCCGCTCGCTACCATGTGCCGATGACCGCCATGCTGCGTACGCTCACCGCCCCGGCTTCCGCCCAGATCCGCCGCTGGGTGCTGGGCGCGTTCCCGCGTGGCCATAGCGGCATCGACTACGATCAACCGCACGGCGACGCCGGCCTGTTCGGCCCGGACAGCGTCACCTGGCGCATCCATGCCGAGTTCCCCGGCATGCTCTCCGGCGGCCTGTGCGCCTTGTTGCTGCAGACCCTGCATCCGCTGGCGCTGGCCGGCGTCTACGACCATTCCAATTTCCGCGAGGACCTGGTCGGGCGCCTGCGCCGCACCACCCAGTTCGTCGCCGCCACCAGCTATGCGCCGCTGGCCGAGGCGCAACGCCTGATCCAGCGGGTACGCGCGATCCACGCGCGGATCCGCGGCCACACGCCGGACGGCCGCGCCTATGCCGCCGACGATCCGGCGCTGCTCACCTGGGTGCACGTCACCGAGGCCTACGGCTTCCTGCAGGGCTATCGCCGCTACTGCCGCGCGGTGCCGCCGGCCATCGCCGATCGTTACTACGATGAGGTGCGGCGCGTGGCCGAGGCGCTGGGCGCGCAGGCGGTGCCGTCGTCCGAGCGCGAAGTGCTGGCGTACTTCGCCCAGGTGCGCCCGCAGCTGCGGGTGGACGCGCGCTCGCGCGAGGTGCTGGCGGTGCTGTCCTCGCTGCGCCTGCCGGTGCCCGCCGCTGGGTTGTCGCGCGACCTGTTCCTGGGCGCAGGCGCGGCGCCGCTGCCGCCGTGGGCCACGGCGATGCTTGGACGCGGACGCCTGCAAGGCCTGCACGCGGCGGCTTCGGCGCGGATGCTGCAAGGGCTGGCGCCGCTGTTCCGGGTGGCGCTCAGCGACGGCATCGCGCAACGCGCCTGCCGGCGGGTGGGGATCGCGCCGCAGCAACTGGCGCACTGGCCCGGCTAGGTACGGTCCGGCCGTTGCGGAAGATGAACGGGAATGCGCGTGTGCAACCCGGATGCACGGCTCCTGGCCGGTCAAGATCGCGGCCGCCGTGCCGCTCTAAAGACGACCTATGCCGCACCGTTTCTCCGCCACCGATAAGACGCGCAACCTGCGCTTCAGGCACCGCCTGCGGCGGGCGTTGCGCGCGCCGCTGCATGCGATCCTGGTGTGGGGCCTGTTGCTGGCGGTGGTGCTGGCCGGTGCGCTGGCATACGTGCTGGTGCAGGACCGCGACAACCGGCTGGCGGCCGCGCAGCGGCAGAGCCTGGCGCTGGCGACCGGCGCCGACCGCCTGCTGCAGGTGAAGCTGGACACCTTGGGCCAAGCGCTGCGCGGCGAGGCGGCGAACGCGTGGGCGCTGCGCACGGAAACCCCGGCGCGTGCGCCGGCGCTGGTCGAGGCCTCGCTGCAGGGGTTGCTGGCGCGGCACCCGGAATTGCACAGCGTGGCGCTGCTGGATGCGCAAGGCGCGCGCTGGCTCGGCGGCGCGAGCGATCCCAGCGTGCGCCAGTGGACGCAGCAGGCGCAGCGCGGCAGCGCGGGCGTGTTCGTCGGGCCGCTGCAGCGCACCGCCGACGGCGAGCCGGTGGTGCGCCTGGCGTTGCCGCTGGCCTCCGGCGGCTGGGTGCTGGCGCGCTGGCGGGTCGCGGCGCTGCAGCAGATCGTCGCAGGCTTCGATACCGGGCACGACGGCGTGGTCGGCCTGATCGACGCCCACGGCCTGCTGCTGGCCGCCAGCGGTCCGGCCGCCGGCGGCCGCGTGCAGCTGCCGCCGGGCCTGGCCCGGTCGCAACCGCAGGGCCTGGCGCTGGGCATGCGCGAAGCGGTGTTCGGGCAGCAGGCGCGGATGGTGGCGATCAGCGGCGGGCGCGACTATCCGCTGCTGGCGGTGGCGGGGCTGTCGGTGCGCGAGGCGCTGGCGGGCTGGTGGTGGTTCGCCGGCGGCGCGAGTGCGGTGTACCTGTTGTACCTGGCCGGGTTCACCTACCTGCTCGGCAGCCTGCGCCGCGCCGAGCACCGCCAGCGGCACCTGCTGCAACGGCTGCGCCGCGGCGACGAGGACCTGCGCCTGGCCCACGAGATGGGCGGCATCGGCACCTGGCAGATCGACACCGACCAGCGCCAGCTGCTGCTGTCCGAGCCGACCGGGGCGATGCTGGGGCTGCCGCGGATGAGCATGACGGTCGACGCGTTCCTGGCCCGCGTGCACGACGACGACCGCGCGCGGGTGGCGCGCAGCTATGAGGACGCGCTGCAAGGGCTTGGCGAGTACAACGCGGTGTACCGCATGCACATGCCGGACGGGCGCCTGCGCTGGCTGGCCGCGCGCGGCGCGCTGGTGCATGGGCGCGACGGGATGTGCATGACCGGTGCGGTGCAGGACGTGAGCGAGCGGCTGGAGGTGGCGGCGCGGCTGATCGATGCCGAGCGCCAGTTCCGGCTGATGTTCGAACGCAACCCGCTGCCGTTCTGGCTGTTCGCGGTGGACAGCCTGCGCTTCCTGGAAGTGAATCAGGCCGCGATCCGCCAGTACGGCTACAGCCGCGACGAGTTCCTGGCGATGACCCTGCTCGACCTGCGACCGGCCAGCGACGCCGAGCGGCTGCTGGCGGACGTGCGCAAGCCGCGCGAAGGCTTCGACGAGCCGAGCATCTGGACCCACCGGCGCAAGGACGGCAGCCTGCTGTCGGTGCGCATCCACAGCGCCGACCTGGAGTTCGGCGGCGCGCCGGCGCGGCTGATCCTGGCCGAGGACGTCAGCCAGCGCCTGGCCTACGAGCGCGAACTCGCGTTCCGCGCCAGCCACGACGTCGCCACCGGCCTGCTCAATCCGCGCGCGCTGGCCGAGGCGCTGAACGCACGGCCGCACGCCGCCTACGCGGTGGCCTACGTGCAGCTGCGCGGCCTGGCGCTGATCGGCGACACCCTGGGCCGCGCCGCCGGCGACGCGGTGCGCTGCGCGGTGGCGGCGCGCGTGCGCGGGCTCGGCGAGCGCTTCGGCCTGACCGCGTACCAGCCATCGCAGGACTTCGTGCTGGCGGTGCTGGATCCGCAGCAGCTGCCGCAGGCGTTGCAGGCGCTGCTCGAGGCGGTTTCCACGCCGGTGCAGGGCGGCGACTTCGCCCAGCAACTGCAGGCGCATGTCGGCGTGGCGCTGTGTCCGGACGATGCCGCCGGCGCCGAGGAGGCCATCGGCAGCGCCGCGCAGGCGGCGCACGCGGCGCAGGCCGACGGGCGCAGCGTCGCCCGCTTCGAGCGCAACATGTCCGCGCGCATCGGCGAACGCCTGCGCCTGGCCGGGCGCATCCACCAGGCGATCGAGCGGCAGGAATTCGAGCTGTACTTCCAGCCGGTGGTGCGTGCCGACAGCGGCGCGCCGCGCCTGCTGGAGGCGCTGATCCGCTGGCCGCAGGCCGACGGCAGCTACATCGCCCCGGATCAGTTCATCCAGCTGTGCGAGGACACCGGGCTGATCCTGCCGCTGGGCCGCTGGGTGATGCGCGCCGCGGCGCAGGCACGGCGGCAGCTGGCGGCGCATGGCTGGCCGGCGTTGCCGGTGGCGGTGAACGTCTCGGCGCTGCAGTTCTTCGATGGCGACCTGGTCGCGGACCTGGCCCAGGCCTGCGCCGAGGCCGGCCTGGCCGCCGACGGCCTGCACCTGGAGCTGACCGAGAGCAGCCTGATGCGGCATCCGCAGCAGGCGCTGGAGGTGCTGCGGCAGCTGCGCGCGCTCGGCGTGTGCGTGGCACTGGACGATTTCGGTACCGGCTTTTCCAGCATGGCCTACCTGCGCGACCTGCCGCTGGATACGCTGAAGATCGATCGCAGCTTCGTCGCCGACGTGCATCGCGACGCGCGCAATGCGTCGATCTGCGAGGCCCTGCTGACGCTCGGCCGCAGCCTGGGCCTGGAAGTGGTGGCCGAGGGAGTGGAAAGCGCCGAGCAGTTGCAGTGGTTGCGAACGCACGGCTGCGACCACGTGCAGGGTTACCTGATCGGGCGGCCGGTGCCGTTGGCGCAGGCGATCGACGCGCTCGGCGCGTTCGACGCGGTCACAGCATGATGTCGACGGACTGCTGCGCGCCGGGTGCCGGCAGCGGCGCGCCGTCCCAGTAGCGGCGCAGCGGCTCGCGCACCAGGTCCAGCGCGGTCGAGGCGCCGCGCGCGCCGGGAAAGCGCTGCAGGTTGTGCGCTTGCAATGCGAGCATGCGCCGGTCCTGCTCGCCGACCTTGCGCAGCAGCGGCCACACCAGCCAGCGCACCGCCCATGCCGGCGCCCAGCGCCCGTCCACGTGCAGGCTGGCGAACACCTCGGTGCTGCGCGGGCCGACCGGGGTGAAGTGCAGGCTGATCCGCACGCGGCCGCCGCGCGCGTAGCGGTATTCGATCTGCGCGGTGCCCGGCGCGGCGAAGTGCGCGCGTTCCAGCGTGCGCGGCGATTCGAACAAGCGGTACAGCCAGCCGCTCTGCGCGGCGGCGCCGGCGTAGTCGACGTGGAAGCCTTCGGTGGTGGTCTGCAGGCAGGCGCGCATCGCGGTGCGCGCGCCGCCGCGGCGCACCAGTCCCGGATGCAGCAGGTGGGTGTGCAGCGGGTCGAGGAAGTTCTCCAGCGCATCGACCACGTGCGCCTCCCAGCGCGTGCGCCACAGGAAGCGCCGCGACGGCGGCTGCAAGGCCTGCACCAATTGCGCCGGGTGCGCGTCGCCGTCGGGATCCGGGCGCAGCCAGATCAATCCGTCGTGTTCGCGCGCGGCGAAGGCGCGCACCCGCACCGCCGGCGGCGCCTGCCCGGGCGGCATGCCGGGGATCTCGCGCAGCGCGCCGTCGCGGTCGAAGCGCCAGCCGTGGTACGGGCAGGCCAGGCCGTCGCCGGTGGCGCAGCCGGCCGACAGCGGCGCATGCCGGTGCGGGCAGCGGTCCTCCAGCGCGAGCAGGCTGCCGTCGGCGCAGCGCGCGATCGCCGCGTGCCGGTCCATCACCGTCACCGCCAGCGGCCGAGTGCGCAGCGCGTCGGCCCGGGCGACGGCGAACCAGTGTCGGTACAGCGAGGGATGCCAATCGTTCATGGCCGCTAGCGTCGCATGCGCGGCATGCCGATGTCTGGAGGCGCTTTCCCGATGTAGCGCGTGCGCGCCGGCGGGCGCTGCGTTTTGGCGTCGCCGCAAGCGATCGTCATGTTGTGCAGGACATCGGTATGCCGCGCGCGCTTGCAGCGGCGGCCGATCCACGCAGACCGTGCGCGGCCTGCACTGCGCGTGCGCTAACGCACGCAACGCAGGCGGTTCGCACCGCGACGATCTGCGCCCGCCGCACTTGCCCGGGCACGCCGTTCACAGCCGATAGCGGCGCATGAGCGGCACGCCGACGCGTTCGGTCAGCGCGCCGAGCGCGGCGATCGGCTGGCGCCGGCGCAGCGGCAGGTGGCGCGCGTCCACCGCGCTGTACTCGATCACCGGTGTGCCGCCGCGCTGGCGCTTGAAGCTGGCCGCGCCGGCGCTCTGGTTGAGTCGGCGGCCATGGCGCAGCGCGTGTTCGAAGCCGCACGCGGTGAGCGTGCGGTACAGCGCCAGCCGCTGCGGCTGGCGCAGGTCGTAGCCGACGATCGGCGCGGTCAGCGTGCGCCCGATACCGAACAGCCCGGTGATGCAGACCAGTTCGCCGCTCGCGTCGCGAAAGCCATCGAAGCGCAGCAGTCCGGCGCGGTGCCAGGCGCGCAGGAACTCGGGGTGGTAGTCCGGATTGCAGCGCGAATACTTGTCCAGGTACAGCTGCGCGTACAGCGCGGCGATGCGCGGGTAGTCGGCTTCGCCGATGGCGTCGTTGCCGCAGCGCTGCAGGTCGGTGCGTGCGGTCAGCTTGAGGTCGCGGGCCAGGTCGCGGTGCTGCAGCAGCGCCGGCCAGTCCTCGTACAGGTACACCTGGCGGCTGCCGATCAGGGTGAAGCCCTGCGCCTGCAGCGCGTCCAGCCAGTGCGGCGTGTCCACCCGGTTCAACGAGCGGAACCACAACGCGTGGTCCGGCCAGCGTGCGCGCGCGGCGTCCAGCAGGCCACCCAGTCCCTCGGGCGGCAGCGGCGGATACAGGTTGGTGGACAGCAGCCAGTTGTTGAGGGTGACCGCGCGGTCGATCCGCGCCCAGTCCAGCCAGGCGCCGATGCCGCCGCACAGCCCGCGCAGCGGCGCGGCCAATGCCGGCGGCAGCAGGCGCGCGGCTTCCTCGGCGGCGTAGTCGGCATAGGTGGTGCGCGGCGAACACACCCAGGCGTTGCCCGCACGCTCCTCGCTGACCGTCGCCGGCATCGCCAGCGCGCCGGCCTGCAGCATTTCGATGCGCGCGTACAGGTTGGTGCCCACGCTTTGCGCGTCGCGGCCGGCGTGCAGCGCGGCGAAGCGTTGCGCTTGCACGGCGTAGTCGGTGCCGGGCTCGGCGTCGCCGTTCATGGCGGCGGCAGGGCCTCGCCGTCCCATTCGATGTCGCGGGTGGAGGCCTCGCGCAGCGTGCAGCGCCGGGCCAGCGCCAGCCGCGCATGGCTGCCCAGGTCGCGCAGCGCGCCGGCCAGCGGGCGCCGGTCGCCGCGCGGCGCCAGCACGTCGTCGGCGCGCGCATAGTCATCGCGCCAGCGGCGCAGCTGGCCGTGGCGCAGCGCCGCCGGCAGGGCGACACCAAGCATCAGCGGGCCGAGCATCGCCGCGCGCGTGGCTGCCGGGCGCACCACCGCCGCCGGATCGCGGCGGCTGCCGTCCAGCGCCGCGACCAGCGGGTCGGCGGCAGCGAACAGGTGCAGGCCGCTGGTCGCGCGCGGATTGCATTCGATCACGCTGCAGCGGCCCTGCGCCGAGACGATCCAGTCGAAGGAGAGCTGCCCGCTGAAACCGAGCTTGCCGACCAGCTGCGCGGTGAAGCGCTCGATCTGCGGCGACGGCGCGGCCTCGAAGTAATAGCTGGAGCTGCGCTGCAGCCGGTAGCGCGGCCGGTACACCGCATGCGCCAGCAACACGCCGTCGCGCGCCACCGCGTACGAACAGCGTTCCTCGCCTTCGCAATAGCGCTGCGCGACCCAGTCGCCCTGGTCGGGCAGCGGCGGCGCGGCGGCGGGCAGGCCATGCGGATGCACCCGCACGTGCACGCCGAAGCGCGAGTATTCCGGCTTCAGCACCAGCGGCGCGCTGCCGGCCCAGTCGCGCGCCTGCGCCAGGCTGCGCACCCGCATGCTGTCCGGTACGTCCACGTCGGCATCGAGCGTGCGCGCAAGCTGCAGGAACTGCCACTTGCTGTGCAGCGTACGCAGCGTGTCGAACGCGTCCACCAGCACGTCGAGTTGCGCCGGCAGCGCCTGGCGGTAACGCGCGAGATAGAACACTTCCTCGCAGGTCGGCAGCAGCAGCGCGATGCGATGGCGCGCGACCAGCGCGTTGAGGTCGGCGACGTAGGTGGCCGGCGCGTCGCGTGCGGGGGCGATGCGATGGCTGGCGGTCACCGCGCGCGACCAGGCGGAAATACGGCAGGCCACGCTGTCGGCCAGATGCACGCGCCAGCCCTGCGCGGCGAAGCGCCGCGCCAGGTCCAGCGCCACCGGCGCGCGCGCGCCGGTGATCAGCACCGCCGGCGCGCTAGCCATCGGCCGCAGTGCGCGCGGCCGGCCGCCATTGCCGGCAATGCGAGGGCACCATGCGCAGCGCCGGTTCGGCCAGGCGCAGCGCATGCAGCCGCGCCAGCGTGTCGCGATAGACGCGGTGCTCGCCGAGCAGATGCGTGACCAGGGCCGGCGGCGGCGTGCCGTCGGCGATCGCCGCGCTGGACCAGGCCGCGTCGGCGACCAGGAACACCGGTCCGTGCGCATCCTCGAACCACAGGCCGTAGTGGCCGGGTGCGTGCCCGGGCAGTGGCACCAGCAGCACGCTGCCGTCGCCGAACAGGTCGCGCAGCGTGCCGAAGCCGCGCAGTGCCGCCGGTGCCGGACAGGTCGGCAATGCTTCGAACCACTGCATGCGTTCGCGCGCGCCGTGCAGCAGCGCCGGCAGGAAGCCTTCGCGCAACGCCGCCAGCCGCCCGCGCCGTTGCAGGTCGTCCCAGGCCTGTTGCGCGCAGGCGATGCGCGCCTGCGCGAAGTCGGCCACGCCGCCGACGTGGTCGCCGTGGAAATGCGACAGCACGACCCAGCCGATCGCCGCCGCGTCGATGCCGTCGCGAGCCAGTTGTTCGCGCAACGACTGGCCCGGCGCCAGGTGCACCGGCGTCAGCACGCGGTACAGGCGTTCGGGAAACTGCGCGGTGGCATCGAGGAAGTGCTGCGAGTAGCCGGTGTCGAACAGCAGGTTGCCGTGTACCGGGTGCTGCAGCAGCGCCGCCAGTGCCGGGAACTGGCACGGTGCCAGCGTCGCGCCGCGGCGCGTGGCGCGCTCGGGATGGGTGCAGTGCCCGGCTTCGTACAGCCGCCAGCGCAGCGTCGGTGCGCTCATGTGCGTTCTCGCCCGGCGGCGTGGTGCGTGGGCGATGTTGCGGCCACGGCGCTTGGGCGGGCAAGTCGCGTCGGGACTGAAGTCCCTCCTACACATGCGAAAACGCGCACGCCTGCGTCGGCAGGCGATGCCGGACAGGCCGGGCCACGGACTTGCCAGGACCGCCTCACCTGCGCGCCAGGGCCGCCAGCCCGGCCTCGGTGGACAGCACCGGCGCGTAGCCGAGTTCGCGCCGGGCGCGGCCGATGTCCAGCGTCTGCGAATAGCCGAGCACGCCGATGCCGTAGCGGCTCAGCCGCGGCTCCGGTTGCCCGCGCCGGCGCAGCGCGATCTGCTCGCCGACCGTGGCCAGCGCCAGCGCCAGGCCGCGCGGCACCGGCAGCAGGCGCACCCGCAGCTGCAGCACCGCGAACAGTTCGATGAGCAGGTCGCGCACCGCGATCGGCGCGCCGTTGCTGATGTTGTAGGCGCGGCCGTCGCCGACATGCTCGGCGCGCAGCGCGGCCAGCGCCGCGGCGACTGCGTTCTCCACGCAGCACACGTCGATCATCGCGCGCCCGCCGTGCACCAGCGGGAACCAGCCGCGCTGCGCCACCGCCAGCAGCCGCGGCACGATCGCGTTGTCGCCGTGGCCGAACACCGCGCGCGGGCGCAGCACCAGCGCCGGCAGCCCGGCCGCGGCGGCGGAGCGCACCTTTTCCTCGGCTTCCCACTTGGTCTGCGGATAGCCGCCGATCCAGCGCGCCGGCGGGGTGAACTCTTCCGTCACCTGGTACTGGTCGGCGAAGCGGAAATAGATGCTGGGCGAACTGAAGTGCACGAAGCGGCGCACCTGCGCGCGCTGCGCGGCGGCGAGCATGCGCTCGGTGGCGACCACGTTGGCCTGGCGGAACACCTCGGCGCTGGCCCACGGCGCGGACAGCGCGGCGCAGTGGATCACCGCGTCGCAGCCGTGCAGCAGCGGCGCCAGGTCGTCGCGGCACAGTTCGGCGCGGACCACGTCGATGCGCGGATCACCGGCGAAGGCGGCCAGCGCGGCGGCGTTGCGGCCGCTGGCGCGGACCTGCGCGCCTTCGGCGGCGAGGGCGCGGACGATGTGCGCGCCGATGAAGCCGGACGCGCCGGTGACCAGGATGCGCGCCATGTCAGTACCGCAGCACCGCGCCGCCGAACGCCAGCCCGGCGCCGGAACCGACCAGGCCGATCAGGTCGCCGCGCACGATGCGGCCGTCGGCGATGGCCTGGTGCAGCGCACTCGGGATCGACGCGGCCATCTGGTTGCCGCGCGTGCCGATCACGTTGACCAGCGTGTCCGGCGCCAGCCGCAGCGCGACCTGCAGGTGCCGCAGCGCCTTGGCGCTGGCCTGGTGCGGCACGATCCGCTGCAACTGCTCCAGGTCGACGCCGGCCTTGTCCAGCAGCCGCTGCAGGAACCCGGGCAACTTCGCAGCGGCGAGCCGGTAGGTGGCGCGGCCGTTCATTTCGAACAGCGAGCCGGCGCGCAACGCCTCCACGCCGTGTTCCAGGCGCAGGCGGGTGCCGCCGGCGCGGACCCGGCAATGCTCGATGCCTTCGGAATAGGTTTCCAGGTGCGCGGCCAGCAACTGCGAACCGCTGTCGCCGCTGTCCGCGCCCAGCACCACCGCCGCGGCGCCGTCGCCGAACAGCGGCGCGGTGTCCATGTCCTCGCCGTTGAGGCCGACGCTGGCGATCTCGCTGGACACGATCAGCACGCGCCGGTAGCGGCCGGCGGCGATCGCGCAGGCGGCCAGGTCCAGCGCGGCGATGAAGCTCAGGCAGGTGGCGTTGACGTCGAACGCGGCCAGTCCGCTGCCCTGCAGGCCGAGCCGCGCATGCAGCAACGCGGCGCTGCACGGGATCGCCTGCTCCATCAGGCTGCAGGCGGAGATCACGCAATCGACCTGGCCCGGTTCCAGCTGCGCCGCCGCCAGCGCCGCGCGCGCAGCGCGTTCGCCCATCAGCGAGGCCGGTTCCTCGGCGCCGGCGTAGTGGCGCACGCCGACCCCGGCATGGCGCAGGGTCCAGCCGGCGGGCTTGCCCCAGCGCCGGTCGAAGCTGTCCGAGGCCACCTGCCGCGCCGGCAGATAGTCGCCCGTGCCGAGGATGCGCACCGCGATGGGCCTGCTGGGTTCGACGGTCATCGCCAAAGCTCGGGCAAAGGGGGCGCAGCGTACTGCCAGCGGATCGGCGCCGGCAACCGCTCTTGGGGAACTCGCGGCGCTGTCTGTCGCTGGCGGCCTCAGACAGCCGACTCAATCATGCAGCGACTTGGCGAAGTATTTGGGTGCTTCGACGAAGCCTTCCCGCCGGTAGAAGGCGTGCGCCCGTTCGCGCCGGCGATGGCAGTGCACCTCCAGGCGGTCGCAGCCGCGCTGCCGCGCCAACGCTTCGCCCTCCGCCAGCAAACGCTGCCCCACGCCGGCGCCGCGCGCGCGATCGTCCACGCAGAAATAGCTGATGCGGCAGATGTCGCCGGCCAAGGCCAACTGCGGCAGGAAATGCAGCGACAACACGCCTACGACGTCGTCCCCGGCGGCGGCCACCAGCAAGGCCTGGTCCGGATGCGCCAGCAGCTGTGCCAGGCGCGCCTGGATGAAGTCCTCGGTTCCGGCATAGTCCAGCGCCGCCAGCAACGCCACGATGGCCTGCCGGTCCGCCATCGCCGCATTCCTGATCGTCAGGTTGCCGTTCTCGCCCATTTGCCGATAGTAGAAAGTCGCCCAAGTCGGGCGCAACCGCTTTACAGACCCAATGCGGCCTATGCGGCAATGGGCGACGCGCCTAGCGGCCGCGGCGCTGCCCGTACCAGAAGCCGAGCGCCTCGCGCGAGCGCAGCATGCCGCGGCCGCGGCGCAGCAACTGCAGCAGCAGGCCCAGGTGCTCGCGCTTGCTGAAACTGCGCAGCTTGCGGTCGGAGGTGTGCACCGGCTCGCGCAGGATCACGAAGCGGCCGTGGCGGGCCAGCGCTCGGCTCAGCGCCACGTCCTCGCCGGCGTAGTAGCGCTCGTCGAAGCCGCCGGCGGCCACAAAGGCGCTGCGCGTGCAGAACAGGAAGCAGCCCGGGGCGATGCCGGTGCGGCGGAACAGCCAGCCGAACACGGCTTGCGCCACGCGTTCGTGCCAGGCGACGGCGCCGAGCAACTGCACCTGCGCGCCGCCGCCCACCGCGCCGGTGTGCAACGCGCGCAGCGCCGCGGCCAGCAATGGCGTGTTGACGCGGGTGTCGGCATCGACGAACAGCAGATAGCGGCCGCGGCTGGCGGCGGCGCCGGCATTGCGCGTGGCAGCGATGTGCCGCAACTGCACGTCCAGCACCTGCGCGCCATGGCGGCGCGCGACCTGCGCGGTGTCGTCGCTGCAGGCGTCGGCGACCACCAGGGTCTCGTAGTCCAGCCGCAAGGCTTCGGCGGCGATATGCAGCGACGCCAGGGTGTCGCCGATCAGGGCGGCTTCGTCGTGGGCGGGAACGATGAACGAGATCACGTCCGGCATCATGCGACGCCGGCGCGGCGCGGGCAAATCGGCCCGCGCCGCGTGCCGGCCGGCCGCAGGCGCGGCGCGGCCGGATCCAGGCAGCGGGTCAGCGCTGCAGGGTCGCCATCATCGCCGGCGGATAACGGGTGCCGGCGGCGGCGTCGGCCGGGAAGATCGCCTCGATCTGCGCGAGGTCCTCGGCGCTCAGCGTCACTTGCAGCGCGCCCAGGTTCTCTTCCAGGTAGGCCAGGCGCTTGGTGCCCGGGATCGGCACCAGGTCCTCGCCCTGCGCCAGCACCCAGGCCAGCGCCAGCTGGCCCGGCGTGACGCCCTTGGCCTGGGCCAGCGTGCGCACCTGTTCCACCAGCTGCAGGTTGCGCGCGAAGTTCTCGCCCTGGAAGCGCGGCGAATGGCGGCGGTAGTCGTCGGCATCGAAGTCCTCCGGCGAGCGGATCGCGCCGGTCAGGAAGCCGCGGCCCAGCGGCGAGTACGGCACGAAGCCGATGCCCAGCTCGCGCACCGTTTCGAGCACGCCGTCGCCCTCCGGATCTCGCGACCACAGCGAGTACTCGCTCTGCAGCGCGGTGATCGGATGCACCGCATGGGCGCGGCGAATGGTGCCGGCGGCGGCCTCGGACAGACCCAGGAAGCGCACCTTGCCCTGTTCCACCAACCGCGCCATCGCGCCGACGGTGTCCTCGATCGGCACGTTCGGGTCGACCCGGTGCTGGTAGTACAGGTCGATGTGGTCCACGCCCAGGCGCTGCAGGCTGCCCTCGCAGGCGGCCTGCACGTACTCGGGACGCCCGTCGACGCCGCGCACGCTGGGGTCGTTGGGATCGAGCTTGATGCCGAACTTGGTGGCCAGGAACGCCTGGTCGCGGCGTCCGGCCAGGGCCTTGCCGACCAGCACTTCGTTGGTGTGCGGGCCGTACATGTCGGCGGTGTCGATCAGGGTGACGCCGTGGTCCAGCGCGGCGTGGATCACCGCGATCGAGGCGGCGTCGTCGCTGCGGCCGCCGTAGAACGCGCTCATGCCCATGCAGCCGAGGCCGAGGGCGGACACGCGGGGGCCGTTGCGGCCGAGGGTGCGGGTTTGCATCGGGAAGCTCCTGTCGGGAAGTCGGGGGAGACGGGGGAGAAAAAAGACGCAGCGCGGACGCTGTCGTCGCGGGGCAGGGAGGATGCGGGCGCGGCGCGGCGGTGCGTTATCGCGATCGCGCAGGATCCTTGTCCGATCCTGCAAACGCGCCGCCGCGCCGCGATCTGCGCAGGCGCCGACCATGCCATGGCCGGCGTTTGCGCAGAGTCAGTGCCGCGTTCGGCCACGCGTTGCCGGCGCGGTTCAGATCGCCGGCGTGCGCGGCCGCAGGCGGGTGCCGCCAGACACCAGCTGCCGCGGCACCGGCAGGCGCACGAACGCGTGCGGGAACGGCAGCGCCACCGCGCTGACCGCATCCAACTGCTGCAACTGCTGCGCGTCCAGCTGCAGGTCCAGCGCGCCGAGGTTGTCGTCCAGCTGCGCCAGGGTGCGCGCGCCGACGATCGGGATCGCGCCGGCGCCCGGCCGCTGCAGCAGCCAGGCCAGCGCCACCTGCGCCGGCGAACGGCCCAGTTCCGAGGCGACCTGCTTGACCACGTCGGCGATGTCCAGCGCGCGCTCGGTCAGCATCTCGTGCGCATGCGCGGCATCGCCGCGCTCGGCGCCGGCCTGGCCGTCCGCGGCACGGCGCTGCACCGCGGCCAGGTCCTGGCGGCTGTACTTGCCGGTCAGGATGCCCATGGTCAGCGGCGACCAGGCCAGCACCGCCAGCCCGAGCGCCTCGGCCATCGGCACCAGCTCGGCCTCGACCGTGCGCTGCGCCAGGCTGTATTCGATCTGCAGCGCGACCAGCGGCGACCAGCCGCGCAGGTCGGCCAGGGTCTGCATCCGCGCCACCTGCCAGGCCGGCGTGTCGGAGATGCCGGCGTAGACGATCTTGCCGGCGCGCACCAGGTCGTCGAAGCCGCGCATCACTTCCTCCACCGGCGTGGTGTCGTCCCAGATGTGCAGGTACAGCAGGTCCAGGTAGTCGGTGCGCAGCCGCTTCAGGCTGGCCTCCACCGACTGCAGCAGGTTCTTGCGGTGGTTGCCGCCGCCGTTGGGGTCGCCGGGGAAGGGGTTGAGGGTGTACTTGCTGGCGATGACCAGGCGGTCGCGGCGGCCTTCGGCGAACTTGCCGAGCAGGGTCTCGGAACTGCCGTTGGTGTAGGTGTTGGCGGTGTCGATGAAGTTGCCGCCGCGTTCGACGTAGCGCGCGAACAGGCGCTCGGCTTCGGCTTCGTCGGCGCCCCAGCCCCAGTCGTTGCCGAAGGTCATCGTGCCCAGCGAGATGGGGCTGACGCGCAGGCCGGAGCGGCCGAGCAGGCGGTAGTGGTCGAGCGTCATGGGGAGGTTCCTGGCAAGCGGTCGGTACCGCGGGATGGGCAGGATGCGCCGCGCGACCACGCGGATAAACTGGCATAGTCTGCATCTTCCTTGAAGTTGAGCTTCACAATGGCTGCCAGTCCCCTGCCTGCCGTGGTCGCTTTCGCCCGCGTCGCCCACCACGCCAGCTTCACCCGCGCCGCCGACGAACTCGGCGTCTCGGCCTCGGCCCTGTCGCAGACGGTGCGCGCGCTGGAAGCGCAACTGGGCGTGCGCCTGCTGCACCGGACCACGCGCCGGGTGGCGCTGAGCGAACACGGCGCGCGCTTCCTGGAACGGGTGAAGCCCGGCCTGGCGCAGATCGAGGCGGCGTTCCTGGACCTGGACACGGTGCGCGAGCGCCCGGCCGGGCGCCTGCGCATCACCTTGCCGCGGGCGGTGGCCGATCAGTTGGTGATGCCGTGGCTGCCGGCGTTCCTGGCGCGCTATCCGCAGATCGAAGTGGAACTGTGCGTGGACGCGGCGCTGGTCGACGTGGTGGCCGAGGGCTTCGATGCCGGCATCCGCCTCGGCGAATGCCTGGCGCGCGACATGATCGCGGTGCCGCTGGGGCCGATGCAGCGCCAGGTGATCGTCGCCGCGCCGGCCTATTTCCAGCGCCATCCGCTGCCGCAGACGCCCGCCGACCTGGTCGACCACGACTGCATCGTGCACCGCATGAGCAATGGCCGGCGCATGGCCTGGGAATTCACCCGCGACGGCCGCGATTTCGAAGTGGAGGTGAGCGGCACCCTGGTGTTCAACGACAGCGGCCTGACCCAGGCCGCCGCGCTGGCCGGCCTGGGCCTGGCGCAGGGCTTCGAATCGGTGGTCGCCGCCGACGTCGCCGCCGGCCGCCTGGTGCGCGTGCTCGACGACTGGCAGCAGCCGTTCGCCGGCTTCTATCTCTATTACCCGGCGCGCGAACACCTGGCGCCGAAGTTGCGCGTGTTCATCGACCACCTGCGCGCGGCGAACGCGCCGGCAGGGTAGCGGCGGCACCGTCCGGCCGGCGCCGCGCGCGCAACGGCGGCCTTCCGTCGCCACCGTGGCGGTGGCGACGCAGGAGCGCGGCTCAGCCCTTGAGCTTGGCCGCGTATTCGGCCACGCGCTGGCCGAGCAGGCGCGCGGTTTCCAGGTCGCCAGCACGCGGCGCTTCCTCCGGCGAGGCGTCCGACGGCGAGATCGCCAGCGCGCCGGCCGAGCCGGCGGTCCAGTTGGTGTCGGCCGGGCCGTGCGCCTTGGTGTTGGACGGCAGCAGGCCGGTGCCGACCCAGATCTGCCCGTGCTGCTGCGACAGGGTCCAGAAGTAGGCGATGGTGGCGAACTTGTCGCCGTTGACCGAGGCCGAATTGGTGAAGCCGGCCGCGATCTTGTTCTTCCACGCCTGCGAGAACCAGGGCTTGGAGCTGGCGTCGGCGAACTTCTTGAACTGCCAAGCCGGGCCGCCCATGTAGGTCGGGCTGCCGTAGACGATGGCGTCGGCCTGGCCGAGCGCTTCCCAGTCAGCATCCGGAAGGTTGCCGTCCTGGTCGATGCGGTACAGCGTGGCCTCGCCGACGCTGGCCGCGCCGGCGTGCACGGCTTCGGCCTGTTTGGCGGTATGGCCGTAGCCGCTGAAATAGACGATTGCGATCTTGCTCATGGGGGAGCTCCTGAAGTGGCGGGGGAAGCGCGGGCATTGTGCGCATGCGCCGCCGCTTGGATCATCGCCACGCGCGGGATGTTGTGTCCGACCGGCGTCCGCGCGTCGGCGTCAGGGCGTCGCGTCGGCGTGCATCTCGCGTTCGATGCCGACCTCAACCAGGTAGTCGATGAAGCTGCGCACCTTCGGCGCCAGGTGGCTGCGGCTGGCATAGACCGCGTACACGCCAATGGGCTCGAGCTGGTGGTCGGGCAGCACCCGCACCAGGCGCCCGTCCTCCAGCGCCTCCTGGGCGATGAAGTCCGGCTGCACGACGATGCCCATCCCGGCGATGGCGGCTTCGCGCAGCACGTCGCCGCTGTTGGCGCGCAGCCCGCCGTGTACCCGCACCCGGGTCTCGCCGTCGGGGCCGCGCAGGGGCAACTCGTCGAGCGGCACGTAGCTGTAGTTGAGGAACTCGTGGCCGGCGATGTCGGCGGCCAGGCGCGGCGTGCCGGCGCGCTCCAGGTAGGCCGGCGCGGCGCACAGGAAGGCCTGCACCTCGCCGAGCTTGCGCGCGATCAGGGTCGGCGTCACCTGCCGGGTGATGCGGATCGCCATGTCGTAGCCTTCCTCGACGATGTCCACCAGCCGGTCCGACAGCGACAGGTCCAGGGCGACCTGCGGATAGCGCGCCCGGTAGCCGGCCAGGCGCGGCCCCAGCCGGGCGATGCCGAAGCTGAAGGGCGCGTTGATCCGCAGCGTGCCGGAGGGGGTCAATGCCTGCTCGCCGACCGCCGCCTCCATGTCGTCGAACTCGGCCAGCAGCACCTGGCAGCGCTGGTAGTAGCCGGTGCCGACGCTGCTCGGGCTGACCCGGCGGGTGGTGCGGTTGAGCAGGCGCAGGCCCAGCCGCTTCTCCAGCCAGGCCACCTGCCGGGTGACGCTGGCGGTGGACATGCCCAGCGCGTCGGCGGCGGCGTTGAAGCCGTTGCGATCGACCACGGTGACGAACACGCGCATCGCGTCCAGCGTATCCATTGTTGCCGTTCCTGAAATAGATATCCGGTCGGAGGGTAATTTATCTCCCCTCGGGTCGGGAATACCCTGGGTTCCTGGCGCCGTGACCGACGATCGCGACCGCCGGCGTCGGCGACGCGATGCATGGCTGTGCCGATCGCCGGCGGCCGCGTCGCCCGGCATCCGCCGCCTCATTCCCCTGGAGACCCACCATGTCCCGCTTGCCTTCGCTGTACATCTCGCACGGTTCGCCGATGACCGCGCTGCATCCGGGCCTGGTCGGCGCGCGGCTGGCCGAACTGGCGGCGGCGTTGCCGCGCCCGCGCGCGATCGTGGTGGCCTCGGCGCACTGGCTGGGACGGCGGCCGCTGGTCGGCGGCGCCGCGCAGCCGCCGACCATCCACGACTTCGGCGGCTTCCCGCGTGAACTGCACGAGATGCAGTACCCGGCGCCGGGCGCGCCGGCGCTGGCGCGCGAGGTCGCCGAGCGGCTCGATCGGGCGGGCCTGCAGCCCCACCTGGACGAACGCCGCGGCCTGGACCATGGGGTGTGGGTGCCGCTGTCGCTGCTGTATCCGCTGGCCGACATCCCGGTGGTGCCGCTGTCGATCCAGCCCGAGCTGGGCCCGGCCCATCAGCTGGCGCTGGGCCGGGCGCTGGCGCCGCTGCGCGAGGATGGCGTGCTGCTGGTCGGCTCGGGCAGCATCACCCACAACCTGCACGACTTCGGCCGCTACGCCGACGGCAAGGACGCGCCCTACGTGCGCCCCTTCATCGGCTGGGTGGAGCAGGCGCTGGCGCGCGAGGACCTGCCGGCGTTGCTCGACTACCGCCGGCAAGCGCCATTCGCCGAACGCGCGCATCCCACCGACGAACACTGGCTGCCGATCTACTTCGCGATGGGTGCGGCCGGCGAGGGCGGGTTGGGCGCGCAGCGCATCGATGCCGGCATCGACGCCGGGATGATTGCGATGGACCTGTATCGCTTCGACGGCGGCGCGCAGCGCCTCGCCGCCTGACCGGTGGCCGCCGCGGCGGTGCGCCGCGGGCTGAGCGATTCATCGCGGTGAAGGCGATGGCGCATCGCCGTCTCACAGGTTGAGACGGCAAGCGCGCATCGTCCGCGGGTGAACACCCTGGAAAAGCTCGCCGTGCTCGCCGACGCGGCCAAATACGACGCCTCCTGCGCCTCCAGCGGTGCGGACAAGCGCCATTCGCTGCGCAGCGGCGGCATCGGCAGCACCGAGGGCATGGGCATCTGCCATTCGTACACGCCCGACGGCCGCTGCGTGTCGCTGCTGAAGATCCTGTTGACCAACTTCTGCGTGTTCGATTGCGCGTACTGCGTCAACCGCGTGTCCAGCAACGTGCGCCGCGCGCGCTTCGCCCCGGCCGAGGTGGTGAAGCTGACCCTGGATTTCTACAAGCGCAACTACATCGAGGGCCTGTTCCTGTCCAGCGGCATCATCCGCAACAGCGACTACACGATGGAGCAGCTGGTGGAAGTGGCGCGGCAGCTGCGCGAGGAGCACCGCTTCGCCGGCTACATCCATCTCAAGACCATTCCCGATGCGGCGCCGGAGCTGTTGGCCGCGGCCGGCCGCTACGCCGACCGGCTCAGCATCAACGTCGAGTTGCCGACCGAACAGGGCCTGGCGCAGTTGGCGCCGGAAAAGAACGTCGGCGGCATCCGCGCGGCGATGGGCGAGTTGCGCTGGCGCATCGAGGAAAACAAGGAGGCGCGCAAGGCCGAGCGCAAGCTCAGCGCCAAGCCGCCGCGGTTCGCCCCGGCCGGGCAGAGCACGCAGATGATCGTCGGCGCCGATGGTGCCGACGACCGCGCGATCCTGCGCACCAGCCACAATCTGTACGGCAACTACCGGTTGCGGCGGGTCTACTACTCGGCGTTCAGTCCGATTCCCGATGCGTCGTCGAAGCTGCCGCTGCAGGCGCCGCCGTTGCAGCGCGAGCATCGCCTGTACCAGGCCGATTGGCTGCTGCGTTTCTACGATTTCTCGGTGGAGGAGATCGCGCCGGAGGCGGCCAGCGGCATGCTCGATCTGGACGTGGATCCGAAGCTGGCCTGGGCGCTGCGGCATCCGGAGCGGTTTCCGGTCGATCTGAATACGGCGGCGCGGGAGATGTTGTTGCGGGTGCCGGGATTGGGGACGCGCAATGTGGAGCGGTTGTTGGTGTCGCGGCGGCATGCGCGGTTGCGGGTGGGGGATTTGGCGCGGTTGCGGATGCCGATGAAGAAGGTGCTGCCGTTCGTCAGTGTGGTCGATCATCATCCGCGGCGGCGGTTGGACGATCCGCAGCGGTTGCGGGCGCAGTTGGCGCCGGCGCCGCGGCAGGGTGGGTTGTTTGATTGACTTGGTGGGGTGGGGGTCTGTTGCGATGGTGGTTGCATCTGCATCTGCATCTGCATCTGCAGAAGCAACAGCAACTGCAAAAGCTGGAGCAAGATCAAGAGCTTTCGCGCCGGTCGGCGCGAGTCACTTTTGTCTTGGCAAAAGTAACCAAAACCGCTCCCGCCCGACACGAGCCGGTGCGATACAGCCGCACCGGTCCCCTGCGCTCCTCGCGACGAGCGGCACGGCGCCCAAACTCGCTTCGCTCAAACAGGGGCGCCTCTTCGGCCGCTCGTCACTGCGGTGCTCGGCTCGCTTTAAGGCGGGAAAGGTCAAGATCAAAATCACTGGCAACGGCAACGGCAACGGCAACGGCAAGAGCAAGAGCAAGAGCAGTAGCAAGAGCAAGAGCAAGAGCAAGAGCAAGAGCAGTAGTTGCTGTGGTGGCAAAGGTGCTGGCGTTTTTGCCTTTTGCTTTGGTGTTGGTTGGGTGATGCGGGGGCTGGGCTGTGTTTCGGGCTGAGGTGGTGCCGGGGTGGAGTCTGGAGGCGTGGCGGGTGGCGGCGCGGGCGGCGTGGTGTGCGCAGGTGGCGCCAGAGTCGCTGCTCTGGGAGGGGGATGCGCAGGGTGGGTTGTTGGCGGGGGCGGAGGTGGGCGGGTTGCCGGCGGTGGTGGCGGCGCCGCGGGTGTCCGCGGAATTCCTGGCGTTGGCGGGGGCGGTGTTGTGCCATCGCGATCCGCAGCGGCATGCGGTGTTGTATCGGTTGCTGTGGCGCGTCGCGTCGGGCGAGCGGGCGCTGTTGCAGCGGGTCACCGATGCCGATGTGCATCGGGCGCAGCAGTGGGCGCAGGCGGTGCGCCGCGATAGCCACAAGATGAAGGCGTTCGTGCGCTTCCGCGAGGTGCCGGGCGAGGAGGAGGCGTTCGTCGCCTGGTTCGAGCCGGAGCACCACATCGTCGATCGCATCGCGCCGTTCTTCGCGCGCCGTTTCGCCGGGATGCGCTGGGCGATCCTGACCCCGTATCGCAGCGTGCGCTGGGATGGGGACGCGTTGCAGTTCGGCGCCGGTGCGCAGCGCGACGATGCACCGGCCGACGATGCGCAGGATGCGTTGTGGCGGACCTACTACGCCAACATCTTCAATCCGGCGCGGCTCAATCCGACCATGATGCGCCAGGAAATGCCGCAGAAGTACTGGAAGAACCTGCCGGAGACGCAGTTGCTGCCGGGCCTGATCCGCGAAGCCGGGCAGCGCGTGCGCGAGATGGCCGAACGTGCGCCGGAGCCGGTGCGGCGACGCATTCCCACGCCGCCGCCGGCCGCGGTCGATGCCGATGCCGATGCCGATGGCAGTCTGGATGCGCTGCGCGCCGCGGCGCGCGAGTGCCGGCGTTGCGAGCTCTGGCAGCCGGCCACGCAGACCGTGTTCGGCGAGGGACCGCACGATGCGGCGGTGATGGTGGTGGGCGAGCAGCCCGGCGACGAGGAGGATCTGAGCGGGCGGCCGTTCGTGGGGCCGGCAGGGCGCCTGTTCGATCGCGCGCTGGGCGAACTGGGCATCGCCCGCGGCGGGCTGTACGTGACCAATGCGGTCAAGCATTTCCGCTTCGAGCAGCGTGGCAAGGCGCGGTTGCACCGCAATCCCGAACGCGCGCAGGTCGAGGCGTGCCGGTTCTGGCTGGCCGGCGAACTGGCGTGGGTGCGGCCGCGCATCGTGCTGTGCCTGGGCGCGACCGCGGCGCGCGCGGTGCTGGGCAACGGGTTCGCGCTGATGGCGCAGCGCGGGCAGTGGCAGGCGCTGGCCGACGGCACCCGCGCCCTGGCCACCGTGCATCCGTCATGGGTGCTGCGCCAGCGTGGCGGCGATACGGCCGATGCCGCCTATCGAGGCTTCGTGCACGACTTGCGCGTTCTGGCAGAGCAGATGCAGGCACCGCGCGCAGCCAGTGCCGGCGACTGACCGCCTGTGCGAGTTCGTCCGTCGTTGAAGTGTGCAGGCAGCGCCGTCCGCTGTCGGCCGAAGGTACGGCGCAAAACGGGGACGGCCCTAGCCGTCCCCGCGACGCCAATGCACTCCCCGAGGGGTGCTTACGGCATCAAAACCTTGTCCACGACATGGATCACGCCATTGCTCTGCATCACGTCGGCGGTGGTGACGTGGGCGGTATTGCCCTTGCTGTCGGTGAGGGTGACCTTGCCGCCGCGGGTCTTGGCGATCAGGGTTTCGCCCTGCACAGTGGTCAGCTTGGCGCTGCCACCGCCGGCCTTGATCTGCGCCAGCAACGTCGTCGCATCGAGCTTGCCGGCGACCACGTGATAGGTCAGTACCTGAGTCAGCTTGTCCTTGTTTTCGGGTTTGAGCAGCGTGTCCACGGTGCCCGCCGGCAGTGCGGCGAAGGCGGCGTTGGTCGGTGCGAACACGGTGAACGGGCCTGCGCCCTTCAGCGTGTCCACCAGGCCGGCGGCTTTGACCGCGGCGACCAGCGTCGTGTGATCCTTGGAGTTGACCGCGTTGTCGACGATGTCCTTGGTCGCGTACATCGGGGCGCCGCCGACCATCGGATTGGGCTTGGCCTCGGTCATCGCGGCGTGGTCATGCATCGCGGTTTGGCCGGTCGCGGCCATGGCGGGCATCGCGACGAGGCCAGCGAGGGCGAGGGCCAGCAAATGGATCTTCATGGGTTGCTCCTTGAGGGAATGCCCGGCCAGTCGACCGTGCACACGCTTCTACGGCGATTGCGCTGGCGCGGTTGCATCACGCGAACCAGATAATGATGAATGGGCGTCGCGGGCGGCGACGGACGCAGCGCCGTTGGCTCAGTGGTGCTGCAGCACGTAGCTGTTCTCGAACCCGTGCGCGCAGCCCAACACGTGGAAGCCGTTGGAGTAGCCGGTGGCCCGGAGCGGGTCGACCGCAGGGCCGACTTCCGGGGAGTGCTGGTGGTCGCCGTAGTCGTCGAACACCACGAACCCGCCGCTCACCACGCTGGACCCGTACAGCAGGAAATCCAGCAGCACGTTGCGACCGGCGTCCCCGCCGTCGCCGTGGCACGGCGACGGCGTGGGCGTTTTCCGGCCGCGGCAGGCGCGCCGCCGCCTAAATGCCGCGCGCCGCCGCCACTGGACATCGTGCCTGCGGTGCGCTTTGCTTGCCGCTTCCCCCATTCATGGTGCGGTGCCGTCGGCGCGGCGCCGCCGTCCGGACGAGCATGCATTCGATCGAAGTGGTGTTGGCGATGTTGCTGGCGGTGGTCGCCAGCGGCTATCTGGTGCGCGTGCTGCCGTTCTCGCTGCCGTTGCCGCTGGTGCAGATCGGCCTGGGCGCGGTCATCGCCGGAGTGTTCAAGAAGGGCTACGCGCTGGAGCCGGAGCTGTTCTTCCTGCTGTTCCTGCCGCCGCTGCTGTTCCTGGACGGCTGGCGCATCCCCAAGCAGGGCCTGTTCCGCGACAAGGGCGCGATCCTGGAACTGGCGCTGGGCCTGGTGGTGTTCACCGTGGTCGGCGCCGGCTTCCTGATCCACTGGATGATTCCGGCGATGCCGCTGGCGGTGGCGTTCGCGCTGGCCGCGGTGGTGTCGCCGACCGATCCGATCGCGGTGTCCTCGATCGCCTCGCGCGCGCCGATCCCGAAACGGCTGATGCACATCCTGGAGGGCGAATCGCTGCTCAACGACGCCTCCGGCCTGGTCTGCTTCCAGTTCGCGGTGGCCGCGGCGGTCACCGGCACGTTCTCGCTGGCCGACGCCTCGCTGACCTTCCTGTGGGTGGCGCTGGTCGGCGTCGCTGCCGGCGTCGGCGTGACCCTGGGCGCGAGCCTGGCGCAGCGCTGGATCTGGCGCCAGGTCGGCGAGGAGCCCGGCGCGGCGATCCTGGTCAACCTGTTGCTGCCGTTCGCCGCCTACCTGCTGGCCGAGGCAATCAATGCCTCCGGCATCCTCGCCGCGGTCGCCGCCGGGATCAGCATGAGCTACGTGGAACTGAGCGGCCGCGCGCCCGGCAGCATGCGCGTGCAGCGCTCGGCGGTGTGGGACATGGTCCAGTTCACCCTCAACGGCATCATGTTCGTGCTGCTCGGCGAGCAGTTGCCGGGGATCGTGCAGGGCGCGGTGCACAACATCGACGAGGCCGGTCACCTCAATCCGTGGTGGCTGCTGGGCTATGCGCTGGCGATCTACGTCGGCCTGTTGCTGCTGCGCTTCGTGTGGGTGTGGCTGTCGCTGCGCTGGAACCTGCTCAAGGCGCGGCGCCGCGGCGAGGCGCATCTCAGTCCGCCGTGGCGGATCGTGGTGGCGGCCTCACTGGCCGGCGTGCGTGGCGCGATCACCCTGGCCGGCGTGCTGACCCTGCCGCTGGCGCTGCCCAACGGCGCCGCGTTCCCGGCGCGCGACCTGGTGATCTTCCTGGCCAGCGCGGTGATCGTCACCTCGCTGCTGGTTGCCAGCGTGGCGCTGCCGCGGTTGCTGCGCGGCCTGGAACTGCCGGAGGAACCCAGCGACCGCCTCGAGGAGGACCTGGCGCGGCGCGAATCCTCGCGCGCGGCGCTGGTCGCGGTGGAGAAGCTGCGCCAGCGGCTGGTGCAGGACAGCGAGCATGCCGATCTCTACAACGAGGCGGCGATCCGGGTCAGCGCCCTGTACCAGCGCCACCTCGACCACGGCGAGGCGATGGAGAGCGACCCGGAAGAGGCGCGGCGGCTGGACGACGTGCTGCGCCAGCTGCGCCACGCCGGCCTGCAGGCCGAACGCCAGGAGCTGTTCCGGCTGACCCGCCAGCGCAAGATCTCCGACGAGATCGCGCGCCGGCTGATCCGCAATCTGGATCTGCTGGAGGCGCGGCGCAAGGGTTGAGTGAGGAGCCGGGACTGGGGACTCGGGACTCGGAGGTGCGCGCCGCTGAGGGCAGCCCGGCTGGCGGACGCTGCGCTTGTCATCATGCCCGCGACGGCGTTGCTGCTAGGCTCTTCGAGTCCCGAGTCCCGAGTCCCGAGTCCCGAGTCCCGGAGTTCCGCCACTATCCCGCATGCGGGAGACTGCTTCCGTCCATCGGGGTTTATCGGAGCGGGGCGGGCCTCTACCCTGTCGGGCGTTCGTCGCGGTGGCGATCCGTTCCGCCGCGCAAGGAGTTCGTGTGTCGCCGATCATTTCCATCCAGCAGCTCACCAAGACCTACAAAGGCGGCTTCCAGGCGCTGAAGGGCATCGACCTGGACATCCAGCGCGGCGAGATCTTCGCCCTGCTCGGGCCCAACGGCGCCGGCAAGACCACGCTGATCAGCGTGGTCTGCGGCCTGGTCAATCCCAGCTCCGGCACCGTGCTGGCTGACGGCCACGACATCGTCCGCGACTACCGCGCCGCGCGCGCCAAGATCGGGTTGGTGCCGCAGGAACTGGCCACCGATGCGTTCGAGACGGTGTGGGCGACGGTGCGCTTCAGCCGCGGCTTGTTCGGCAAGCCGAAGAATCCCGCCTACCTGGAGCAGGTGCTGCGCGAACTGTCGCTGTGGGACAAGCGCGACAGCAAGATCTCCACCCTGTCCGGCGGCATGAAGCGGCGCGTGCTGATCGCCAAGGCGCTGGCGCACGAGCCGAGCATCCTGTTCCTGGACGAACCCACCGCCGGCGTGGACGTGGAGCTGCGCCACGACATGTGGCAGATGGTGCGGCGCCTGCGCGAGCAGGGCACCACCATCATCCTGACCACCCACTACATCGAGGAAGCCGAGGACATGGCCGACCGCGTCGGCGTGATCAACCGCGGCGAACTGGTGCTGGTGGAGGACAAGCGCACGCTGATGCGCAAGCTCGGCAAGAAGCAGCTGGCGCTGACCCTGCAGGCGCCGCTGCCGGCGCTGCCCGCGGCGCTGGCGGCGCAGCCGTTGGAGCTGTCCGCCGACGGCGCCACGCTGACCTACACCTACGACGTACAGGCCGAGCAGACCGGCATCGGCACCCTGCTGCGGCAACTGGAGGAACACGGCGTGGAGATCAAGGACCTGCATTCCAGCGAAAGCTCGCTGGAGGAGATCTTCGTCAACCTGGTGCGCCCGGCCGCCGCCGGCGCGGAGGCGCGCGCATGAACCTGCACGCGATCGCCGCGATCTACCGGTTCGAGATGGCGCGCACCTTCCGCACCCTGACCCAGTCGATCGCCTCGCCGGTGCTGTCGACCTCGCTCTACTTCGTGGTGTTCGGCGCGGCAATCGGCTCGCGCATGGGCGCCATCGACGGCATCAGCTATGGCGCCTACATCATTCCCGGGTTGGTGATGCTGTCGCTGCTCAACGAGAGCATCTCCAACGCCTCGTTCGGCATCTACATGCCGCGCTGGGCCGGCACCATCTACGAGGTGCTGTCGGCACCGGTGGCGTGGTGGGAGGTGGTGATCGGCTACGTCGGCGCGGCGGCGAGCAAGTCGGTGCTGCTCGGCCTGCTGATCCTGCTCACCGCGCGCGCGTTCGTGCCGTACGAGATCGCGCATCCGCTGTGGATGTTCGGCTTCCTGGTGCTGACCGCGCTGACCTTCAGCCTGTTCGGCTTCATCATCGGCATCTGGGCCGACGGCTTCGAGAAGCTGCAGGTGATCCCGCTGATGGTGGTGACCCCGCTGACCTTCCTCGGCGGCAGCTTCTACTCGATCAGCATGCTGCCGCCGCTGTGGCAGAAGATCAGCCTGTTCAACCCGGTGGTGTACCTGGTCAGCGGCTTCCGCTGGGCGTTCTTCGGCAAGGCCGACGTGCATATCGCGGTCAGCGCGAGCATGACCGGGGTGTTCCTGGCGGTGTGCCTGACCGTGGTCTGGGCGATCTTCCGCAGCGGCTACCGGCTCAAGTCCTGAGCCGGCGCAGGATCGCGCGTTGCGCGGCGACGCCTGTGCGCGAGCAGCCGCCGCCGCGATCCGGCGCGGTGGAGCGGCAACGCGCGAGCGGATCTCGTCGCTGTTGAGGCCGAAGCCCCTCGCGACACTGCACCAGCAAGCCAGCCGCCGCCCTGTGTAGGAGCGGCTTCAGCCGCGACAGAAAAGGTCGGTGACTACGTCCCCGGCCTGCCGCGCAGGCGGACGCGATGCGCCCGCCGACCGCATCCGCACGAGCCGCGGCGCACGACAGGTGCTCAGGCCATGACCAGCATGGGCACATCGATCGCCAACGCGGACAGCGGCCAGCGCACGCTGCCGCGCGATCGCCGCGCCTGCGCGATTACTCCTTCTCGAGAAAGTACGCCTCGACCTGGCCGTTGATCTTCATCGTCATCGGATTGCCGCGGCGGTCGCGCGCCTTGCCCACCTGCACGCGGATCCAGCCTTCGCTGACCGAATACTCCTCCACGTTGTCGCGCTCCACGCCGTTGAAGCGGATGCCGACGCCGCGCGCCAGCGCCTCGGCGTCGTGGAACGGGCTCTGCGGGCTGATCGCCAGGTGATCGGGAGGGGTATCGCTCATCGTCGTGGGTTCGCTTGGCGGCGGGTGGCGCCGTCTTCCGGGGGGCGAAGGATAAACGCCTGCGGCGCCGTTGCCGAATTTCGCCGCGCTTCCGTCGCCGCGCCCGGCGCGTCACACTGCGCGTCCCGTCCTTCCCGATCCGCCGCCATGCCCGACAACAGCGCCGACTACGACGAACCCGACGACCTCAGCGGCGACGCGGACGACGACGATCCGGACACCCAGCAGGGCCTGATCTGGAACCTGCTGCTGCTGATCAATCCCGGCGACGACGAGACCGCGCTGCGCCAGTTTAACGCCTACCGCGAGGCGGCGGGCGAGGCGGAGAGCGACGGCGACGGCTGGCTGTGGACGCTGAAGGACGCCATCGACTGGACCTCCGGCTTCTACGTGGACGGCCGCGACGCCGAAGCGCTGATCGGCGCCATCGACGAACTGGCCGCGCGCTGGAACCTGCGCATCGACTGGGGCGGCGACATCGACGACGAGGACTTCCTCGGCGCCCACGACACCGCCTCGCTGCTGGGGGTGGCCTACGACCGCCTGCGCGAGTACGGCTACAGCGTCTGGTGCTGGGACACCGGCGGCGACGACCGCGCCGGCTGGATGGCGCTCAGCCGCGACGACGAGGACATGCAGCGCCTGGCCGCGATCCTGGGCATCGACCTGCGCCCGGGCAGCGACCCGTTCTAAGCGACCCGTTCTAGATGCCGCTGCGAGGAATGGAATCTTCGACGACGGCAGCTTCGGTCCAGGCGTTGTCGAAGCCCTCTCACAGTGCCCACGCAAGCCCGCCGCAAGCCCCTTGTAGGAGCGGCTTCAGCCGCGACGAACGGAGTCCGGACCCTGCACCGGCTTCGGCGGGTGTGGGGCCGAAGCCCCTCCGACAGTCCACGAGCCGAGCATCCGGAGCTCCCTGTGGGAGCGACTTCAGTCGCGACGAGCGAAGAAGTGGATTTCCAGGCTGCAAATGCTGTCGGGACTGAAGTCCCTCCCACAGTGCACCCG